>HF995372.1:53100-58875 GCA_000432335.1 Firmicutes bacterium CAG:646 | reverse complement strand
GGCAGACGCACTTGACTCAAAATCAAGCGGTTAACAGCCGTGCCGGTTCGAGTCCGGCCATCGGCATTATATGAAAACAAAAAAGAAGCTAACGGGAGATTCCCGTATAGCTTCTTTTTTGTTTTCGGGCGACTGTCTACCTCACTTGCATATTTCTTGATATTGTCGAAATGATTTTTAATATAATTTTCGCTCATTACAAGGTAACCCGTTTTATCTATATCCCCAAAGCCTACAATCACTTCATCTTCGACAGCAATTATGCTGTAATGTTATAGATTATATCGAAAAATAGATCCTAAAAATCTTTTATTTTTCTGAAAATTTTGTTATAATACTGTTAAATACAAAAAACAGTTCTCGGAAGGAGGTATCTTTATGAGCAAACGTATCATTACCATCAATCGTTTATACGGAAGTAACGGAAGACAGCTGGGACAAATTCTGGCGCAGGAACTGGGCATTCATTATTATGATAAAGAACTGATTCGGATTGCCAGCGAAAAAAAGGGGATTCCCTATGACGAATTATTAAAAGTGGATGAAAAACGGGCAAGCCAGTGGCGTTACCCGGTAGAAGATCCCATGCAGATGCAGCCTCAATATCGCTTTTTCCCTATGAATGATGTGCTGTTTCAGACGGAAAGCGAGATTATCGAATCTCTGGCAGAAAAAGAGGATTGCGTAATCATCGGGCGCTGCGCAAACCATATTCTGAAGGATAAGTGCAGCAGCGTTTTTATTCACGCTCCTTTTGAATACCGGGTCAAAACTGTAATGAACCGACTGGACCGTACGGAAAAAAGCGCTCGCGCCATGATCCGAAAGATTGACAAAGAACGCCGCAGCTACTATGAATATTTTACAGATGAGCGGTGGCTGGATATGAGTCAGTATGATCTGTGTATTGACAGCAGCCGTTTCACACCGCCCCAGATCGTGCGGATGCTGAAAGCCATGTACGAAGAAATGAACTAAACCTTATTTACACCGGAGCTGTCGCTTTCGACATGTCACAGAATATTGATACACTTTCAGCGAATTCGTCGAGCACATCTTTGAGATTTCAGGCTCAAAGTGAGCGCAGACTGAGCGCAAAAGTGTATCAATATTCTGAATATGCATTTTTTATTAGTGATCACTTCCTGCCAATTCCCACATCGCTGCTCCCGTTAATTTCAAAGATTCCATCAGTGTTTTCACCGAGATGCATTCATTCGGCTGGTGAACCGTCTCCGGATCTCCTGGAAACGCCGGTCCAAATGCCACCATGTTCGGAAATGCTTTGGCATACGTACCTCCTCCAATCGCCAGAGGCTGCTCTTCTCTTCCCGTAATCTCATGATATACGTGCATCAGCTTCTGAATCAACTCGGATTCTATCGGCATGTACAGCATAGGCGTTGTCTCACACTCCAAAACTTCCAGTTGATATTTCTGCGCTGCTTTTCTTACCTGCTCTTCCACCTCTTTTGCTGATCCATTTTTCGGATAACGGATATCTAAAGACAGTTCCATTCCCTCCGGGCTGTACTGTACAACGCCCAGATTTACCGTAGTCTCCCCCGTCTGATCGTCCTTGTAATAAATTCCCAGAGTTTTTCCATTTGTTTCTCTTCCCAGCATCTCCAGAATAAAGTCTTCCATCTGCTGAAAATCTCCTCCAAAGTTCATATCCGACACTGCCTCTAAAAGTTTAACTGCCGCATTTTCTCCCAGCTGCGGCGTACTTCCATGTGCGGAACGTCCCTCTGCCAAAATTTTTGTTCTGCCCGCTTCTTCGGTAACCGTAATGCCCGGTGTCTCTGACACCTCTAACGTTCCCTCCACCAGCAAAGTACACTTTGGCGTCACCACATTCGCCGCGGTACCTCCCTGGAAGAAAAGAACCTTACTGTTTCCTCCATTTACCATTTTTTTCCCCAGACGAAATCGGCTCATTCCTTTTTCACAGAAAATGCAGGGATACTCTGCATCCGGTGTAAATCCTGACGCTGGAATTTCCTCTCCCTGTTCTTTGTAATATTTCACGCAGGAAGAACCATTTTCCTCATCCGTTCCAAAAATCACCCGGATTCTTCGTTCCAGCGGCAATCCCAGTTCCCGAATAGCTTTCAGAGCGTAAAATGCGCCAATCGTAGGGCCTTTATCATCTGCTACCCCTCTGCCGTACAGTACGCCGTCATGAATCTCTCCTCCCAGAGGTGGATAGATCCAGCCCTGTCCCAGAGGCACCACATCCAGATGCCCCAAAACAGCAACCATCTCCTCTCCCTCGCCGTACTCAATCCATCCCACCCGGTTTCCCACATTCTTCGTGCGAAATCCCAGCTTTTCTCCCAGCGCCAGCGCATGTTCCAGCGCCGCCTTCGGTCCTTCTCCGTAAGGCGCATCTTCCTTCGCTTCCCCTTTCACACTGTTGATCGCCACACTCTCCTGTACGGCTTCCAAAATCTCCGCTTCCATTTCCTGAATCTTTTCACTCAATTTCTCGTAACGCATCTTTTTCCTCCAAATATTTTTTTAAAAATTCATAAATCTGCTCTTCTGTAGGAGGACACCCCTCCAGGCTATGGCAAAATCTCCGGGTACAGCTTCCCACACCCAAGTGTCCCTCTTTTCCCCGATAGCCCTGACCGATGCAGATTTTTTCCTGCAATTTAGAAAATAACCCTTCCTCTTTCAGACGATCCAGCGCCGGGATCAAGTATCCATAACAGGCGCTGCAGGACTCCACTTCTTCCACTGCATCCTGAAGTTCCACAATTTTTCTGTTTTTCGGAACAACCGCCTCTTCTTCTGGTCGGTTCAGCTCCCGTACCTTTGCCTTCTTCCAGTCGGCACATCCTGCGCCAAGTTCCTGCGCCATGGTAATATAAGGAACCTCTTCTACCGCATATCCCATCAGATGGCACACCCAGGCATCCGTGAGAACGGGATCGACAGCAGCCATCACTCGATTCATCACCACCGGATTCCCACCATCTTCAAAATCCCAGTCTCCGCAGATATTATCCACCACCACAAAATCCTGATGGATTCCCAATGCCAGATGAGCAATCGGCGCATGCAGCCCCATAGCATGAAAATGACGTTTTTCAGAGTTGGGAATCAACCCTTTCATATTTTTCAACGCACAGGTGATCTTCGTCTGACAGTGTCCTTTCATCACCGGAACATTAATCAGAAAATCTAACGCTTCCACCTGATCACAGATTTTTAACTCCATCCCTCCACACATTTTCAGCGAGGACGTATCTTTCTGCATATCTAGAAAAGGAACTCCATATGTCTTAGAAAGCCTGTCATAACCACAAACCTCCACTGCCTCTCCCGTCCGATCCCCCACCCAGGAACCTTCCAGCATCACCAGATTTTCAAAGCCACTCTCTTGCAGGTATTCGATAATCCCTGCCACTACCTCCGGATGCGTCGTTGCGCCCCAGGAAGCCTCTGACGGCGATACCAGATTGGGTTTTATACCGATCCTGCTCTTTCGGGAAGGAATTCTGCTCTTTAGATCCGCTTCCTCCAGCACTTTGCGAGTGATCCCCTTGAAATCTTTCCCATAAATCATCAGTATTTCATTTTTTTCCATATATCCACCTGTTTTTTCTTTCTTAAAACTGTCATCATTATATCGAATCTCCCGCCGCTTAGCAAGCCATGCAGACAGTTCCATTCTGTCTATTTCAAAAAAATGAATAGTTGCAAAAAAACATTTGTTGCCTGCCCTTTCACGGAGTATAATAAAAAGAAACGGAACTGTAGCACAAACTACATAATTGAAAATATTGATACATTTTACGCTCAGTCTGCGCTCACTTTGAGCCTGAAGTCTCAAAGATGTGCTCGACAAATTCGCGAAAAATGTATCAATATTTCTAAAGCATGTTCGTAGCTACAGTTCCTATCACACAAAGGAGGTTTTTCATGATTACCATTAACCAAGAACAATGTATCGGCTGGGGCGCCTGTATCAAAGACTGTCCGGGAAACGCCCTTGCGCTAACAGAAGGAAAGGCATCTTCCCTCCGGGACTGCATCCACTGCGGACACTGCGTCGCCATCTGCCCTGTAAAAGCCGTATCGATTCCCGAATACGATATGGAGGATGTGGAGGAATATGAGAAAGAAACTTTTTCCGTCTCTCCCACCCATCTGCTCCATGCCATTAAATTTCGCAGAAGCATCCGCAATTTCACTCAGGAACCTCTCAGCCGGGAGACGCTTACCCATATCCTGAATGCCGGACGTTATACTGCCACTGCAAAAAATATGCAGGACTGTCGGTTTATCGTCGTTCAGGAACAGTTGGAGGAACTGAAAGCGCTGGTCTGGCAGGAGCTTCCTTCCATTCTGGAAAAGCAGGAAGCTGAAAATTCTCCCTATTTCCGACCTTTCCGTTATTTTTACAAGTTGTACCAGCGAGATTCTTCTGTGAACCAGTTTTTCTTTAACTGCACTGCCTTTTTAGTGATTGCTTCCTCCCATCCGCTGGACGGCGGGCTAGCTGCGGCGAACATAGAAAATATGGCAGTGGCAGAAGGCGCCGGCGTTCTCTATAGCGGCTATCTGCAAAATCTCATCATCCAAAGCCCTGTTCTCCAAAAATGGTTAGGAATAGAGGAGAAGCAAATTGCCTGCTGTATGCTGTTGGGTTATCCCAATGTCACTTATAAAAGAACAGCCCCCAGAAAAAAAGCGGATATTCTCTGGAAATAGCAGTGAGTACGAAAACAAAAAAGACACTGAATCGAACAAAAAATCTTTCTGTAACGCTCATTTGGGAAGGTCTGGCCGTGGGGGCGGCCGCAGGTCTCATCGTAATGCTTTACAGAATACTACTGACTTATGCGGGAACCTGGCTGAATGCCCTTTTGGACTATGCCAGACGTTCTCCCCTTGCCATTGCGGGATGGTTTCTCTTTCTGGTTTTCCTCGCCTTTGTGGTGAGCCGTCTGGTAAAATGGGAACCCATGATCTCCGGCAGCGGTATTCCCCAATTAGAAGGGGAAATGGCCGGAAAACTGGATCCGGTATGGTGGAAGGTTCTGCCCGCAAAATTTATCGGAGGTTTTCTCTGTCTTCTGGGCGGTCTCTCTCTGGGACGGGAAGGTCCGTCCATTCAGTTGGGCGCCATGACAGGAAAAGGGCTTTCCCGCACATTAAAACGAGGAAAGACGGAAGAAAAATATCTGCTGACCTGCGGAGCCAGCGCCGGGCTGGCTGCTGCTTTCGGTGCGCCTCTGGCGGGAGTTTTATTTTCGTTAGAAGAAATTCATAAAAATTTTTCCGTCTCCGTATTAGTCTCTGTCATGACAGCCTCCATCACCGCAGATTTTCTTACTTCCTCTATTCTGGGCAGGGAACCGGTCTTTTCATTTGCCGTACACGGAAGTCTGCCCCAGCAATACTACTGGATGCTTCTGATCCTTGGTATTCTTCTGGGCATTATGGGCGCTTTTTACAACTGGTTTACCCTGAAAATTCAGACACTCTACCAGAACGCTTCCCGGCTGAATACTTTTACCCGCCTTTTGATTCCCTTCCTTCTTGCTGGAATTCTAGGTTTTACCATGCCAGAACTTTTGGGGAGCGGCGGAAATCTGGTGGAAATGCTCACTGGGGACGGAATGCTCCTGAAAGCTGCCGTTCTATTTTTTCTTCTCAAATTTCTCTATTCTGCCATCAGTTTTGGCTCTGGCGCTCCGGGAGGCATTTTCTTCCCACTGCTGGTATTGGGTTCTCTGCTAGGCGGAATCTTTGGAATGA
>HF995372.1:32273-52993 GCA_000432335.1 Firmicutes bacterium CAG:646 | reverse complement strand
TTGTCCGCGCTCCTTTGACTGGAATCATTCTGATTTTTGAAATGACAGGTTCTCTGAGTCAACTTTTGTCTCTTACTACGATTTCCATCGTTGCCTATGTAACTGCCACACTCTTAAAATCAGAACCCATTTACGAAAGTCTGCTGGAACGCATTCTCCGCCGTCAGGGCATTCAGCAGCCGGAAGCTACCGGCGAAAAAATCTTGAGTGAATATGTGATCATGCATGGTTCTCCACTGGCAAATAAAAAAATCGCAGATATCCCCTGGCCGGAACACTGCCTGATCGTAGCTGTACAAAATCAGGGGCAGGAAGTGATTCCCCGGGGAGATACCCTTCTGCGCGCCAGCGACACGATTGTGATCCTGTCAGAAGAACACGTATTTCCCAAGGTTCACGAAGAAATAGAAAACCTCTGCCAAGAACAATAAAAAGCTGTCCCTTTCCATACATATCGCAAAGAGTTATACATTTTATATTCCGTCTGCGCTCACTTTGAGCCCAAAGCCTCAAAGATGCGCTCGACAAATTTGCTATAATATATAACTCTTCTCACTCATGTTGAAAGGGACAGCTTTTCTTTTTATCTGATATAGGTCCACCAGAGTATGATTCCTCCCACGATTCCCAGAAGCGCCAGAAGAATCATCAGCAGAATCACCACCATTGTTACCTTAACCCATTTCTTTTCTTTCACCGCCAATACCATCATCGAGATCACATCCAACGCAAAAAAGAATTGAAAAATCCCTGCCAGGATGACAGAAAATGTTCCATGCACCCCTTCCTGTCTGGCTCTTACCAGATAGGCAATGGAAAAAGGCGCTGCGCCCACCAGGATCATCCACCCCAAAACACACAATCCTATCGCCAGAACTGGTCCTATCATGATCATAAAGGGAAGTGGAACAAAAGCAAGCGCAAAGAAAAGTACCACGCCAAGCCCTCCCACAAGATACAGGGGAATCAGCGCATATTTGATCAGCAACGTACAGTGTAAAAGCTGTTCTCTGCTGATCCGTTTTCCAAATCCCAAAACTACGATCAAGTTGATCACGCCCATTGTAAGAGGCAAAATCCAAACTGCTGTCGCCAGCTGCTCCCCCATATACTTCTCCAGCTCCATACCCGGCAGACGATATGCCAGCAAACCAAATCCATATGCCACGATCACATACAGCGCTGGCAAAATGTAAATCCCACGAAATTTCCTTGCTTCTTCCATCTCCGATTCCTCCTCTGTATCAGCGCAGCAAAATCTTTCACGCCTTATTTACCTCAAAGATAACATAAGAATCCCGATGGAAGCAAGCTTTTTCTTCCTTTTAAGACGCTGCACAGCACACTTCGTCCAGAATCTTTTCCAGTGCCTTCTGGCTGCTGGTATGTGATCTCACCACCTGGGTATCAGTTCCCGCCTCTTCCACTGCACACCGTACCATTTTGTGAGAAACTGTATTGGTAAACAGTACAATCACGTCTGGATTCCCGATCTGTTTGCTGAGATTTGCAGCCATTTGGGTAAACACCTTTGCTTTACAGTTATAATTTTTACAGACTTTTTTATATTGATGTACCATACGATCATGGCCTCCTATAATCACTACGCTCATAGATACCCTCCTATTGAAATTCTTGTTTTTTCATTTTAAAAGTTAGCCTCATCTAACTTTTTATATCATACCATTTTACTGGGAATTATGCAAGAAAAAAATGGATTTTATGGCAAAAAAATCCCCTGCAAAACATCTCTGTCTTACAGGGGAACTCTTTTTATTCTATCTTCTCTTTAAAAAATCCGGAATCTGAATGTCTTTCTTCGGAACTGTACTTGTCGTCGGCGCTCCTGTAGACGCCTTCGGCATCTGGAAGCTCGGCATCGTCAGTCCCTGAGAAAATGCAGGTTTTTCCTGGGAAGAAACCGGTGCTGCCGGTTCTGTTTTTGCTGCCGGTGCAGCAGCCGGGCTTGTCTTAATGCCCGTAGCTTTACTTACGCTGGGCTGTTTTGCCGTAGCGTCATTCAAACCGGTAGCGATAACTGTAATCTTTGCAGAATCCACTGCTGTATCGTCATACATTGCACCAAAGATGATATTTGCATCCTCTCCTGCCAGACTCTGCACATAGCTTGCCGCATCGTTGGCATCCATAAGAGAAATATCTCCGGAAATATTGATGATAACGTGGCTTGCTCCCTGAATAGTAGTCTCCAGAAGCGGACTGGATACTGCCTGCTGTACTGCCTCCAGCGCTTTATCGTCACCTTTCGCCTCACCGATACCGATATGAGCGATTCCTTTATCTTTCATAACTGTCTGAACGTCTGCAAAGTCCAGATTGATCAGAGCCGGCATATTGATCAGGTCGGTGATACCCTGAACCGCCTGCTGCAAAACTTCATCTGCTTTCTTCAGCGCTTCTGGCATCGTAGTACGGCGATCAACAATCTCCAATAACTTATCGTTAGGAATTACGATCAGCGTATCTACATTATCTTTCAGCTTATCAATTCCCATAAGCGCATTGCTCATACGGGTCTTTGCTTCAAAACGGAAAGGCTTGGTAACAACTCCAACAGTCAGGATACCCATTTCTTTTGCAATCCCTGCCACAACAGGAGCGGCGCCTGTACCGGTTCCGCCTCCCATACCGCAGGTAACAAATACCATATCTGCGCCTTCTACCAACTGACGGATCTCTTCTACACTCTCCTCTGCGGCTTTTTCGCCGATCTCAGGTTTTGCTCCAGCTCCCAGTCCTTTTGTCAGTTTTTCTCCTATCTGTAATACGGTAGGCGCTTTACAAAGAGTCAACGCCTGCTTATCGGTATTCACTCCTACAAACTCCACACCGCCAATCGTCTCTTCTACCATGCGGTTTACTGCATTATTGCCAGCTCCACCTACTCCAATTACTATAATCTTTGCAGATGACTCCGCTTCATTTGTCATAATCTCTAACAAAGTACTTCCTCCTTCTCGGCTTTTCGCATCTATTATTCCCCTCAGGGTACTTTTGCCTTATCCTAAATAGTTACATATAGTTATATAATATAGTTTCTGTTCCAATTTATCAACTATTTTTTTTGAAATTCATACATTTTTTATAAGATTCACGGGTTATTTTCACCGGAATCCCCCTTTCTTCTATCCAGCAGATTATCTGTAAGCCCCGACTGCCCGGAGGAAACACCTTCTGTTGTCTGTCCGTCTGTGATCTTCTCCGTTTCGCCTTCCCCACCGTCTTTCTGTGGTTCTGCAACATTTCCTTCCTGATCCTCGCTCTTTTGCTGCTCACCAACTGAATTGACATCTGCATTTTCCTCTGTATTACTGCCAGTATTTTCTTCTGTATTCTGCTCTGTATTACCGCCAATATTTTCTTCGGCCGTTTCCTCTGTTGGCAGAACTCCTTCCGCCTGGGCAATTTTCTTTTTCAGATCATACAAAGACTCCTTGGAAAAAATAATATTCATCGTCTCTGTTGTATAGCTCTCCAGATGCAAAATTCCCGTTTCCGCTTTTAATTTGGGAAGTATCGCCGCCACCCGGGTAATCTTTTCTTCCAGAAGGCTGTCCTGTCCCAACTGGCAATGTACGGCTCCGTCAAAATACACCAGCGTAATATTCAGTTCTTCGTCAAACGCCACAATTTCCGGAAGGATCTGATATTTTTCCACCATACGGGTAATCCCCAGAATGGTATTAAATACGCTCTTATCTTTTACTGAGATCTTTTTCCCCAGCTTTACATTTTTCATATCCAGTCCCACCACCCGCGGAACATCCGTAACCGCCGCGCGAAATTCTGTAGCGCTCTCATTTCCAGCATCCACCTCTTCCGGCTGGATTGTCTGAATTTCTTCCGGCTGGGCGGCATCTTCCTGCTCTTCTTCCTCCTCAGCTTCTCCGGTAAGCTCTTTCTCAGCCTCCTCGGCTGCTTTCAAAGCCGCCTCCTGCTCTGCCTGTTGCTTTAAGCTTTCCAGTTCCGTACCTGCAGACTCCATTTTGGTGACTTCCTCTTCCTCCATGGCTTCCTGTTCCACCACTCTTCCATCCTTATCAAAATACAGCTTGTTCGTCCCCTGAATCACATACCCGACAATCTTTTTTTCATTCACATGCACCCTCAAAGTATGCCTGTCCAGCCGTTCCAGATCAAAGGATTCCACAAAAGGAATATTCTCTGCCTCTGTGTGACCCTTAAATAAAACAGCCAGCAGCGTGTTCGATGTGAGCGGACTGCTCAGCGCATACTCCTTTACTTCTTTATCCGTATATTTGGTACTTCCCACGATTTCTACCTGATCCACCTTAAAAAGCAGGAAAAAAATGAGCAGAGCCAGCACCACCACTGCTGCGCCGATTCCGGCTGCTGCCTTTTTCCCCTCTTTTGTAAGTTTTATTTTGCGAATTTTTTTCATGCACTCACCTGTCCCTTATCTTCTGATTTCTGTCCTTTCTAACCTTTCGCCAGCCGACTAACCCTCTTCTTTCAGGGAAATTCTTCCCCCCAGTTCAGTGATGACCTGCTCCAGATTTTCATATCCCCTCTCAATAAAATGAGAATTTTTCACAACTGTGCTTCCTGTAGCTGCCAGCCCCGCTGCCACCAGCGCCGCTCCTCCCCGCAGCTCCTGCGCTTTTACTACGGCTCCCCGTAGCGGATTTCCTCCCTTTATCCAAGCGTCCTGCCCCTCCACTGTGACCTTTCCTCCCATAGCGCCAAACTGCGCCACTACTTTAAACCGATCTTCAAAGATTTTCTCTCTTAGATGGCTCTCTCCCGGAATCGTCAAAAGCACTGCCATCAGCACCGACTGCATATCCGTGGGGAAACCGGGATAACAGGCTGTTTCCACATAAGAAACAGGACACGCTATTTCACGGGCATCCGCCAATAGTTTACCATCCTTCTGCTCCCATTGTCCACCCATTTTCTCATATACTTCCAGAACTTCCTGCATTTCCTGCACCGGAGCATTTTTCAGCGTCACCTGCCCTCTCGTTGCCGCCGCAGCATACAGATAAGTTCCCGCCACGATCCTGTCCGCCGGAATCTGATATTCCACATCCCGCAGTGCCTGAACGCCCCGAATCCAGATTTCCCGCGTTCCGATTCCTCCGATCTCCGCTCCCATTGCCTGCAGAAAATAGCATAAATGCGTGATTTCCGGTTCCACTGCACAATTGATCAGATAGGTGGTTCCTTTTGCGAGAACTGCCGCCAGCAGAGCATTTTCCGTAGCTCCTACACTGGAAAAAGGAAATTCTATTCTGGCTGCCTGCATTCTTGCGGGACTCGCTGCCAGCAAGATCCCCTCCTTTTCCTCAATGGTCGCTCCCATGGCTTTCATAGCCATCAGATGGAGATCCACCGGTCTTTTTCCGATGGCGCATCCTCCCGGACAGGTGATATGGAGTTTTCTCTTGCGTGCCAACATACTGCCCAGCAAAATCACTGAGGAACGCATACTTCCTGCACAGGGGTCCAAAATTTCCCATCCGGTGATCTTCCTGCAGTCTAAAATAAGGGAGTTTCCCTCCCAGCAGGTCTTTACCCCCAGCGAACTTACTATTTTTTCCATCCGCAGCACATCCAGAATCCGGGGACAGCCGTGAAGCACCGTCACCCCTTCATGCAAAAGCGCTGCTGCTATCATGGGAAGCGCCGCATTTTTGGAGCCCTGCACCTGTGTCTCCCCCGCCAGAGGAACATTTCCGTCAATCCATATTTCACCCAATCTTTTCCACTCCTGCGTACTCTGTTACTTTATTTTATGCAGAAATTTTCTTTTGGTTCCTCACACCGTGCACTTTCCAATCATTTACTGCCTCCTGCAAAATCTGCTCACCGACAAAGCCAGCCCCATTTCTCCCATGAGAAATAAAACGGAAGTGCCTCCATAACTGATAAACGGCAGCGTGATTCCCGTATTTGGAATAGTATTTGTCACCACGGCAATGTTCAAAATAACCTGTAACGCCATATGTCCCATAATTCCGGCACAGATAAGCGCCCCGGAAAGATCCGGCGCATGTGTGGCATTTACCATCAGCCTCCAGATCAAAAGTCCAAAAATCAAAATCACCAGAGAAGCTCCCAAAAGTCCTGTCTCCTCACAGATGATAGAAAAAATCATATCGTTCTGCGCCTCAGGAACAAATCCCAATTTTTGCAGACTGCTTCCCAGACCTTTTCCAAAAATTCCTCCGCTCCCTATGGCGTATAACCCCTGTATGGTCTGGAATCCTTTCTCATATTTTTCCGGATTCCTCCAGATTGCCAGCCGTTCCAGACGATAGCTTTCCATTCCCAGAAAAATGGCAACGAAACCCATCCCCCCAGCTCCCACCCAAACAAAGGGCAGATAGCGGGAGCTGGACACAAAAATCAAGATCACACCAATTCCCAGAATAATAATCGCGGTACTCAAGTTGTTCGTTCCCACCAGCGCTACAATAGGCAGAAGCGCCGCCATTGTCTTCAGCATCCACCAGATGCTGTCTCTTCCTTTTTTCCTTTCACTGATGATCCGGGCAAGAAAGACCACCACGGCAACCTTGGCAAATTCCGCCGGCTGAAAGGACAAAGGTCCCAGCGCCAGCCATCGCTTGGAGCCGTTATATTCCTGCCCGAAAAAAAGTACTGCTGTGGATAATAAAAGAGAAGTGAAATAAACAGGATATGCCAGTTTTACGATCACATGATAATCTATCTGGGACACCAGATAAAGCGCCAGAAGTCCCAGTGCAGTGGCAAACAGCTGTTTCTTAAAATAGTACGCCGGATCATGGAACTTTACTCTGCCATTATAAGCGCTGGTACTGTATAAAAGCGCCAGTCCCACAATCAGAAGAATGAGAACCAGCGCCAAAAGGGTCATATCTATGGTATAGCGAGACGATTCTTTGCCCGAAGTCTGCTCTTTTCTTTTCACATCGGACTCCCCCATCCCTTTTTTTCAGCTTATGATGGACTCCTCCGCTTCATGCATCTTTTTTATTTCTGGAAAAACGTCAAAAAAATCTTTCGGGATCGGCGCCTGAATCCGTAAAACCTTCCCGGTAAACGGCTGGATCATGGACACCTGCCAGGCATGAAGAGCAGTCCGAGAAATTTTTTCTGTATTTCCTCCATACAGGCTGTCTCCCGCCAGAGGATACCCAAGCGTCTTCATATGTACCCGGATCTGATGGGTACGCCCCGTTTTCAGAGTAAGCCGTACCAGCGAATACTCCTCGCCGCCGCATAGAACCTGATACTCTGTATAAGCCTCTTTTCCCCCGAAATCTGCCCGCATCTTCAGACGATTTTTAGGATCTGTCCCTATAGGAAATTCTATCCTGTGCCACATGCCATCTTTTTGCATTGCTCCCTCTGCCACTGCAAGATAGACTTTCCTAAACGCTCCCGTCTCCCTCTGTTTCTGAAATCTTGCCGCTGCCACCTGATTCTTGGCAAATACCACCGCACCGGAAGTCTCCCGATCCAGCCGTCCCACCGGCCGCACCTGATGATTTTCTCCCTTCTTCCGAAAATATTCTGCCACACCATTCGCCAGTGTATCGTCATAGTGACCACCGCGGGGATGGGTCACCACACCCGCCGGTTTATTCACCACCAGAAGATCCGTATCTTCATACAAAATATCCAACCGGAGACGATTTCCCTTCAGATGAGTGGAACTCCTTTCCTCTTCCAGACAGATTCCCACTCGATCGCCCGGATCTGCCCATGTACTCACTCGACAGCGCACTCCATTTTTCAAGATGCCATTCTCCAAAAACTTTGCCCGGCTGATCTGCTTTCTCGTAAAGCCGCCCTGCACACGCAGCACCGTCTCCACCGTTTGCCGCTCTTGTACCGTCACCTCAAAAAAATGGCTCATACCGCTCCCCATTTAATCTTCATCGTCATCCTCTGTCTCTTCCGGCAGAGCATATACGTACTCTTTGAACATTCTTCCCCGCTGTTCATAATTTTCAAACTGCCCCCAGCTGGCGCAAGCCGGCGATAATAATACCGCATCGCCTTTTCTCGCCATCCCTGCGCAGATTCTCACTGCTTCTTCCAGATCTTCCGCAAGAATCGTATTCTTAAATCCGCAGTTATGAGCAGCTTCCTGAATCTTTTCACGGGTCTGCCCGATCAGCACCAGATACCGTACTTTCCCATCAAAAGACTCTATCCACTCTTCATAAGTGGAATCCTTATCGTAGCCTCCGCCGATCAGCAGGGTAGGACGGTTCATCGCCTGAATCCCTTTGATCGCCGCATCTGGATTCGTTCCTTTGGAATCGTTATAATATACCACACCATTTTTTTCTGTTACGTATTCGATCCGGTGTTCCACCGCAGTAAAACTTTCTATGCTGCGTCTGATATTTTCTACAGGCACTCCTGCATAATACGCCATCGCTGCTGCCGCCATCGTATTTTCATAATTATGGATGCCCAGAATCTTCAAACGGTCTGTGGAAGTGATCACAATCTTTTCCTGTTCTGTTGCCAGCACGATATCCTCACCATCCAGATAAATTCCCCGCTCCAACGGCTGGAGACTGGAAAAATATACCACCCTGGCAGGAATCTGTTTTCCAAATTCCCGCAGCGTCATATCTTCATAATTCAATACACATACCTGATCAGAGGTCTGATTGCTGGTAATCTGCTCTTTCACTCGAATATACTCTTCCATCGTATGATGGCGGTTCAGATGATCCTCTGTGATATTTAAAATAGCGCTTACCTGAGGACAAAAATCCTGGATTGTTTCCAACTGAAAACTGCTGATTTCTGCCACTGTCACAGTATCTTCTTTCATATCCAGCGCTACCGAGGTGTACGGCGTACCGATATTTCCCACCACATAAACACTGTCCAGATAATCCTCCATGATTTTTCCCAACATGGCTGTAGTCGTTGTCTTTCCATTCGTCCCCGTAATTGCCAGAACCCGACCTTTTCCCATCTGATAAGCCAGTTCTACCTCACCCCAGATTGTCAGATTACGGGCTTTTAAGCTCTTTACTACGGGAAGATCTGTCGGAACTCCAGGACTTAACACCACAAGATCCAGCCTATCCATCTCTTCTTCAGACAGTTCTCCAAGAATCACCTTCGTCCCTGCACCGTCCTTCATTCGGCTTCGGATCTCCTCCCGATCCAGTTCCTCATTTCCATCATAGATGATCGGATTTGCCCCTACCTGTTTCAAAAGATCTGCTGCGCCGATACCGCTGATACCGGAGCCAAATACCAGTACATTTTTTCCCTCTAATTTCATAAGCAGTCTACCAACCTTTCTTTACAGCCCCAAAAGTGCGATCATACACAGGATCGCCGTGATAATAGAAAATACGGCTACGATCCGCGTCTCAGACCATCCACACAATTCAAAATGATGATGGATAGGAGCCATCTTAAATATTCTCTTACCGCCTGTCTTCTTAAAATATGTAACCTGAATGATAACAGACGCTACTTCCACCAGATATACCAGTCCCACAATGATAATAAACAGCGGCATCTGAAGCATATACGCTGTTCCTGCCACAAATCCTCCCAAAGCCAGGGACCCGGTATCTCCCATAAACACCCGCGCCGGAAATACATTAAACAGCAAAAATCCCATCAGGGCGCCCACTACCGCGCAGGTGATTGGCTCAATCCCGCTCTTGGTTCCCACTGCCACTACCGTAAAGAATGTAGCAACCATAATCGTCACACTGGAAGCAAGACCGTCCAGACCATCCGTAAAATTCACTCCATTTACAGTACCGATTACCGCTACAAACAGTAACGGTACCGCCACCCAGCCGATATCCCAGTGATAACCGCCGGAAAATGGAACCAAAAGACTCAGATCCACATCTGTAAATTTGATCAGATAAAAAGCAAAAATCCCAGTAACAATCAACTGTCCCGCCATCTTCTGCATAGGCATCAGACCGTCAGAACGTTTCAGCACAACTTTCAGATAATCATCCAGAAAACCGATCAGACCAAAGCCCAATGTCAAAAACAATACCGGAATGATCTTGGGATACCTTCCCACATAAAACAGGGATGTGATCGTCGTGGCGATCAAAAAAATCAGACCGCCCATGGTAGGCGTTCCCGCCTTAGACAAATGCGACTGCACCCCGTCCGTTCGCTCCGTCTGAGAAGCTTTCAGCTTTCGCAAAAATGGGATGATCACAGGCGCAAGAATCACACTGATCACAAAAGAAATAATTACAGGAATCACAATTTTAAAATCCATAGTTCACCTCGTACTTCAGAACAGGGATGAAAATAATTTCTCTTCTGTTCATTGTTTTATTTTTTTGTTATAAGTATAATACTTTTTCTGTCATTCATCAACTGTTTTAGCCTCCCCGGTCACCTCCGTTTTTTCCAGTCCCAGATAGGGCAGGATATTAGAAAAAATATTCTGTATCACCGGAGCGGCGATCGTTCCCCCATAATAAACTCCCTGCGGGTTATAGATAATGCAGATTCCCAGTACAACCGGATCATCTGCCGGGGCAAACCCCAAAAAAGAAGAAATATATTTGTTAGCACTTCTGGGAAGTGTCTGCGATGTGGCGGTTTTTCCTCCCACCCGGTACCCTTCCACCTGCCCTCTTTTTCCTCCCCCTTCCTTTACTACCATTTCCAACGCATAACGCATTTTCTCCGAGGTCTCTTCGGATAAAATTCTCTTTCTTTTTCCATAATCACAAGTCTGGATCAAAACTCCGTCCCTGTCTCTCACCTCCACACCAAAATGGGGAACAATCCTTTCCCCTCCGTTGATCAGAGATGCCGCCGTAGTTGCCAGCTGTACCGGGGTAATCTGAAAAGACTGTCCAAAAGCCATCGTAGCAAGCTCCACCGCTCCGATATTTTCTTTTTTGTGCATGATCGCCCCCGCCTCTCCCGGCAGATCAATCCCCGTCTTTTCCATCAGTCCGAATTTTTTGAAATAATCACAATACGCATCCACACCCATCCGCATTGCTACATCGATGAACACTGGATTACAGGAATTTTCAATTCCCTGAACAAATGTTTCCGATCCATGACCTGTTCTTTTGGCGCATCGGATTCTGCGATCCTCCACCACTCGAAAACCGGGACAGCTAAATGTATCTTCCAGCGTTACCGCTCCCGACTCCAACCCTGCCGACGCCGTAACGATCTTAAAAGTAGACCCCGGTTCGTAGGTGTCGTTGATGCAGGTATTTCTCCACATACGATTCAGTCGGTTCTGATATTCCTCTTCGCTCAAAGTGTCCGGATCTGTCCCGTCATTTAATACAAACGGATGATTCAGATCAAATTCCGGCACATTGACACAAGCGTAAATTTCCCCATTTTTCGGATTCAACAGTAAAATAGACACTGCGTCCGCTTCCTTCTGCTCCATCACCCGCTCCGCCTCCTGCTGAGCATACTGCTGAATATTGCGATCCAGACTCACATACAGATCGTAGCCCGGCACCGGTTCCACCCGGCTCTCCCCGATCCCGTTCAGTTCCACACCACGGGCATCCGTTGTGGTGAGAATCTTTCCATTTATCCCTTTCAAGACCTCTTCATACTTTACCTCCAGACCAATAATTCCCTGATTATCTCCTCCGGTAAATCCCAGAACCCGGGATGCCAGATCGCCGCAGGGATAGTACCTCTTAAAATCCTCATCTACTTTTACCCCGTCCAACCCATAAGAACGAATCTTGTCCCCCACTTCTTTTTCCACATTCGTTTTTACCCTTTCTATGGACGATACCTTCTCCACTCGCTTTCTGGCTTCCTCCTCACTGATCCCCAATTCTTTCACCAGCATCTGTATCACCTTCTCCGGTTCCCGAATCTGGCTGTGAATCACCGAAATCGTACACACCGTCTTATTTGCTGCCAGTACCGTACCATTGGCGTCCAGAATCCGCCCTCTCGCGGCCTTGATCCCCCGCTCCCTTTCATGAAGATCATCCGCCTTCTCTGCATAATAATCTGATCGGAATACCATAAGATACACCAGTCTTCCCACCAGTCCGATCAGAATCAAGACACAGCAGGCAAATACAAAGACCGTTTTTTTCTTATGGAAGGTTCTGTTCTTTTCCATAAAAAACCTCACAGAAGCTTTCCCTAAAGTTTATGGATTCTTCTGTGAGGTTATGCCTGTCAGTTGCCGTCCTCAAAACCGGCCTCCTGATTCGTAATTCCGTTATCTTCTATTTTGTTGTGAAGATCCGTCTCAGTGGTATCCTCCGGGGGTGCCGGAAGATTGGGGTCATCCGCTCCCTCCTTGATTGTCTCTTCTCCCTGCAGACGGTCTTCCTCAGGAGAATTTTCTCCCTGATCTCCCTCTGCCTCTGTCACATCTCCATCTTCCTCTTTGGCATCTTCCCCTTCCGAAGACGGGTTCTCTTTCTCTGCCGCCAGCTTACGGTTTTCCTCCGCTTTTTCAGCGATATAATTTTCCAGATATGCCATTCCTGCATTTTCTTTTTCTTCTATCGCCTCATCCGGGAAAATGTTCAGATAGGGAAGAATCTCTGTCATAACGCCTTTATAAATATACTGAGCATATTTACTGTCCGCCTGATAATCAACATTCGGCTCATCTACTACCACATAGACGACCACCTGCGGATTATCCAGCGGAGCAAAGCCAGCAAAAGACACCAGATACTTCTTTGTCTTATCTGCCTCAGAAAGTTTCTGCGCCGTTCCCGTCTTTCCCCCCATGCTGTAACCGCTGACTTTGGCAGCATTTCCCGTTGCTCCCTCTTCCATAACGGCAGCCATATATTCCCGTATCCGGGAGGATACCTCGGAGGATACCGTCTGTTTCATCAACATCGGTTCCACATTTTCTTTTATATTTCCATTTTCATCCAAGATCTTGCTTACCACATACGGGCGATAATAATTTCCTCCATTAATCACCGAACAAAGAGCCGCTACCTCCTGAATCATGGTGCAGGTATACCCCTGACCAAAAGAAGCGCTGGCAAGTTCTGTACTCTTTGTTCCCAGACGATCCGCCGTATGAATGATACCGGAAGCCTCCCCGGGAAGATCGATCCCTGTGGCACTGCCAAAATTAAAGATCTTCTGATATTTGAGAAATTCCTCCGCCCCCATCTGATCTGCAATCTGCATCATGGCGTCATTGCAGGAATTTGCCATAGCCTGCGCCAAAGTCTGCTCTCCATGGGCGCCTGGAAAAATGGAACAACGGATTCTGGTATCTCCAAACATCTGATACCCGTCACACACAAAGGTCGCACTGGGGAGAATGGAGTGATCCTGAAGCGCCGCCGCCACTGTCATAGGCTTTACTGTAGAGCCCGGCTCAAAAGCATCGCTGATACAAAAGTTTTTCCAGATTCCATTCAGAGCTTCCAGCATTGCCGCTTCATCCATTCCCTGAATCTCCTCTTCGGAATAAAAAGGCTCCAGATTTCGAGGATCATTCAGATCAAATGGCTGATCCGTCGCCATGGCAAGAATCTGTCCCGTATTGGGATCTGCCACCACTACGCCTACATTTTTGGCTCCCGCTTCCCCATTGGGACCATTTGCCAAGCCATCGGTGAGTTCCTTGATATATTTTTCCACAATCTGCTGAATGGTCACATCAATCGTAGAAATAATACTGTTGCCGTCCACTGGTTCAATAATCGTTTGTTCCACATCGGCATCTTCATTAAAATATCCATACTGCCTTCCATTTACCCCATTCAGGGTGCTGGAATAATACCCTTCAATTCCCCAGTCCGCTGTATCTCCGGTATAAGTAAAACCTACCAAATGACTGGCGGTGGCTCCCATAGGATACGTTCTCAGATAATTTTCTTCAAACCAGACGCCTTTTACATTTTGTATTTCCGCCTTTTCTTCTTTCGTAAGCGTTTTCTCTTCTTCCTCAGTAATTTCCAGATAATCTTCAAACTTTTTCTTTTCTGTGATGGGGACGTTTACCTTCATAATCTGATACTGACTGTCTCTTGTCTCTTCATTCTCCAGTTTATCCCTCACCAGCTCTTCTTCCAGCCCCAGTAATTCTACCATGGCATTTATGGTAGGCTCCACATACTTCTCATCATAATTGACCACTTTACAGTCTAAGATGACCTTGTATACCTTTTCGCTGGTAGCAAGCACTGCCCCGTTTCTGTCTTTGATATCCCCTCGCTTAAAGGGAATCACTCTGCTGTCATACTTTTGCTGGGACTGGCTCAACACCTGTTTTTTGTACTGATTTCCCTCACTGGCATTAATATACGTAATCCGAACGCTCAAACCTACTAAAGCCAGTACAACTGCACCAAACAGCCATACCAGCTTCTTTCGCATTCTTCCATTTATTTTTCTTGTTGAAAACGGATTCTTTCTTTTTTGCACTTTCTCACCTATTCTGCATTGGGTACATCCCGATATTGACGCACATAACTGTTTTCTGCTGTATCAAACTGATAAATCTGATCCTGCTTTGGATAATCCATATCCAGACGGTTCATTGCAATATTCTTAATGTATTCTAAATCCACCGATGCCAGAACACTGTTATAAAGCGCATCATTATCTGCCCGCAACTGGCTGATATTCGACTCGATCACAGCGATCTGTTTCGTCTGGGTTGTAATTTGCGATTTCAACTGCAGGTACCGCACACACATAAACAGCGCCGCCGTAGAGATGGCTGCAAGAAACAACACATAGCCCCTGCTCATTCTCCTGGCCTTCGCACGATTTCTGGATGCAGTACGGCTCACAGGCTTCCTCACCGGCTTGTCCTGTGGTATGGCCTGAATTTTTCTGACGGCATTTCCTTCATAGAGATACCGTTCATACTGATCCGATCCTGAACTTACCCTTCTGTTACTGTTGGCCATTGATACTTATCTCCTTTAAACACGAGAAACACGCCGTTCAAAAACACGAAGTTTCGCGCTTTGGGAACGACTGTTTTCTTCCAGCTCCTCCTCAGATGGAAGGATTGGTTTTCTTGTTATCACTTTTCCTCTGGATTCATTTCCACATACGCATACCGGAAAATTCTTAGGGCATGTACAAGGGTTTTCATTTCTTCGGAAAATCGTTTTCACGATCCGGTCCTCCAGAGAATGGAAAGTAATCACACAGATTCTTCCTCCATCATTCAAAAACTCAATCATCCCGTCCAGCGAGTCGCGAAGCACATCCAATTCATGATTCAATTCGATCCGAAGCGCCTGAAACGTTCTTTTCGCAGGATGTCCTCCCGTTGCTCTGATCTTCATGGGGATCGCCCGTTTAATAATCTCTGTCAGTTCTCCTGTCGTATGAATCGGCTTCTTGGCCCTTGCCAGACAGATATGCTTGGCAATGTTCTTGGCAAACTTGTCCTCTCCATAATCCCGGATGATTCTGTACAGATCACTCTCGCTATAAGTATTCACGATATCTTCTGCTGTAAGATCCTGTCTCTGATCCATACGCATATCAAGAGGCACATTCTCCCGATACGTAAATCCACGCTCTGCATTATCTAATTGATATGAGGATACTCCCAAATCCAGCACAATTCCATCTACAGAGCTGATTCCCCTTTTTTTTAACTCCGGGACCATGCTGCAATAATTGCTGCGGATAATGGTCGTCTGATCCTTATACTCCCGCAGACGCTCCGTCGCTGCCTTTATTGCCGCATCGTCCTGGTCTATTCCTATGAATCTCCCCGTGGCAGATAATAATTTACACACTTCCAGAGCATGCCCTGCTCCACCTAAAGTTCCGTCCACATAGATACCATCCGATTTTACATTCAGATTGTCAATGGTTTCTTTCAGTAATACGGATTTATGTTTAAATTCCATAGTCTTCTCCTCTTCATCAGATGACTATGCCCATCTCCTGCATATCCTCGGCAATGGCATCCATATCATCGTAATCGTTATTCTCACTCCACTTCGCTTTACTCCAAACCTCGATACGGTTCAGATTACCAGTAAGTACCACATCCTTTTCCAGACCTGCAAATTCCCGCAACGTCGCCGGAACGAGAATCCTCCCCTGCCGATCCAGCTCACAGATGGATGCTCCTGCCACGAAAAATCGTGAAAACTTTCTGGCATTCTTGTTGGTAAGTGGTAAAGCTTCCAGTTTTTTTTCAAAGATTTTCCATTCTTCCATAGGATAAATGGAAAGGCAGCCATCCAAACCTTTCGTTACAACGAATTCCTCTCCCAGGTCTTCGCGAAACTTGGACGGTATGATCAATCTTCCCTTTGTGTCAATCGTATGACTATACTCTCCCATGAACATAGAATTTACCCTCTTTGGAATATCCGGGACTTTTCCCGACTGAAGCATCGGTCTCTCCCCAACCGAATCACCGCCAGATATCTTTCGCGGCTTAACCCTTCACCTGCAAAATCAGTCTGACTGCTTGTTTGCTCCTTGGACGCTTTTAGGGACTATGCTGCCACACTTCCTCCCTTTTGCGCCACTTTCCTCCACTTTCTACCACTTATGCTTTTTATTCTAAGCCAAATAGACGGATAATGCAAGGGTAAATTTTGGAAAAAATGCGCCTTTTTTCGAGTTTTTCACAAAAAACCACAAGATCTTTTGTGAACTTTTTCCATTTCCTACAATATCTTGTGTCAACCCTATTTCTTAAATCTTTGTTACGATTCCTTTCTCTTCTCCCACCGTTTCGGTGGAGGAAAATCCCACAAAAAATTTGAGCGCAACAACCTGATTTTCTGTTGTTACGCTCAAAACATATTCTTTACACATTAAACCGGAAAAGAATCACATCTCCATCTTTTACAATATATTCTTTTCCTTCCATTCTTACCAGCCCTTTTTCTCTGGCTCCCGCATAAGAACCACAATCCAGAAGATCTTTGTAGTTTACCACCTCTGCCTTGATAAATCCTCTCTCAAAATCTGTATGAATTTTTCCGGCAGCCTGAGGCGCTTTCGTTCCAATCTTGATCGTCCATGCTCTTGTCTCATCCTCTCCGGCAGTCAGGAAACTCATCAGTCCCAACAGCTCATAACTTGCCTTGATCAGCTTCTCAAGACCAGATTCCTGAATCCCCAGATCTTCCAGAAACATTTTCTTCTCATCCTCGTCCAGTTCCGCAATTTCCTGCTCGATCTGCGCGCAAATTACAAAAACTCCGCTGTTCTGTTCTTTTGCCAATTCTCGCACGGCCTGTACATGAGGATTGGAAGCCGCATCATCCGCCAGCTCATCTTCTGCCACATTTGCCGCAAAAATCACCGGTTTTGCAGTGAGAAGATTATATTCGGACATCCATATCTTCTCATCTTCATCTTCCACTTCCAGCGTAATTGCCGGTTTCCCAGCTTCCAGATGATCCTTGATCCGTTTCTGCAGTTCCAGTTCTTTTGCCGCTGTTTTGTCCATACGGGCTGTTTTAGTAGTTTTAGCAATTCTTCTCTCCAGAATCTCCAGATCAGAGAAAATCAATTCCAGATTGATCGTCTCGATATCTCTCACCGGATCGATACTTCCATCTACATGAATCACATTGGTATCTTCAAAACACCGAACCACATGAACAATCGCATCCACCTCACGGATATTTGCCAAAAACTGATTTCCCAGACCTTCACCCTTGGAAGCGCCCTTCACCAGACCTGCGATATCCACAAATTCGATTACTGCCGGAGTCACTTTCTTGGACTGATAAAAATCTCCCAGAAGTTTCAGTCGTTCATCCGGAACCGGAACAATCCCCACATTGGGATCGATGGTACAGAAGGGATAATTGGCGGATTCTGCTCCTGCCTTGGTGAGAGAATTGAACAATGTACTCTTGCCTACATTTGGCAAACCTACGATACCTAATTTCATTTTACTATTTACCTACTCAGAAACCCTTGATTTATGCGGGTTCTCACCTTTCTCTATATTTTTATTACACCCTTTTTACACCATTTTGTTTTATGGCGGCGTAACTAATTCAAAGCCTAATGCAAGTATAAAGTATAGCATAAGGTTTTTGGTTTTTCAATCTTATCAGACAAAATACATAATAGGAAATATGGGGGAACATACCTTATAGAAATGCGATCCCTTTTATACGATACTTGCTTTAATACATTTGGAAAGGGACGATAATCTTGAACGATTTAACATACACGAATTCTAAGCTGAATGAAATTAGAGAAGTTTTGCAAAGCTCGCCAATCGGTTTCCAACTTTCAATTTATACGTCGTTTTTACCAATGCTCTCAAATTCAACAGACGGTGTCTGTTAAATTGTCATGGTCGCATAACTTCCGCATTCAGGCGGTCTATTATTTATTTCAGACTCAATTCTGCCATATAATTTCTTCCTCTATTTTTCTTTATCTCCGTCCTAAAGGATTTGCTGGCATCTGACAGCTTTTGTCATGCTTCCAATATATTCGTCAATGTCCTGTACAATACAATGATCCCCCATTGTATGCAATGCTTCGAAATACCTGATAATGTATCCATAGATATTATACAAATCAAAGAGCTTTGCAACTTCTTCTCCGCTCAGACCTTTAAAATGTCGGTAACGCTCCACGCAGTAAATCAAAAAATTAGTCTCTTTACTCATAATCTCACGCCTCCTCTGGATAATCATAGGAGCCTGTCAGAAGTTCATCCTGATACATCGTATACAACGCAAATCCTCCAACCTCGATTATTTCTTTTCCTTACCATAAAATTTTGGTTTTCTCTTATGTAACTTTGCTTTATATTGTAAGCCAAGCTGCGAACAAAGTCAATTAAAACCAAAAGTACCAAGAAGCTCCTTTGCTTTTTCATAGTCAGATACAATAATTACAATATGATGAACAGACGATAATTTCATATTAATCAACCCCCTTCTGCTTTACATCAAAAATCGACCACAGCCACCATACTGAAAATCAGACGCATATATATGCGAATTATTATTTTCGATAGCTGCGGTCGATTCCACTTATTTTTATTTCATTTTTACTTTCAGTGTCTTGATTTCATACGGCTTCATCTCAAACACTGCCTGATTCTCTGAAAATTCCACCGGAATTTCTCCCTCTTCCATCATGTTGCACTCGTACACCTTATCCAGCTTCTTACCAAAGGTAAGAGTTACCGGAGTTCTTCTATTATAGCACTCATACAATCTGACGATCACATCATCGGAATCCTCTGCTTTCTTCACCACTTCTACCACTGCATTTTCCTGATCGGAAGATACGAAAGAATATACCGGGCTTTCACTTCCCGTTTCATTTTCTTTCCATACAGCAGTCAGCGGATTATTCACCTGATATGCCTGTGTCACTGTTCCGGCTACTCTCCAGTCTCCCTGATGCGGATAAATGGAGTATGTAAATTCATGCATCTCTTTGTCTGCATCCGGGTTTGGATGGATTGCCGATTTCAACATGGACATTCCGATCAGACCTCCACGAACACTGACGCCATACTTACAGTCATTGATCATACTTACGCCGTAACCATCCTCGGACACATCCAGCCATTTGTGATGGCATACTTCAAATTTTGCAAAATCCCAAGAAGTATTATCATGGGTATCCCGTTTTACGTTACCATACTGAATATCAAAAGTCGCTTCGTTGGTATGTACGTCCACTGGGAAATAATCCTTCACGAAAATCTGATGCTCTTTCCAATCGATCACATTTCGAATATCGATTCTTGCCAGTTCTTTATACAGATAAATATACTGGGTAATCACGGAATCGAGATATTTCCGTTCTACCTTTACACAGGCTCTCACCGGTCCATTTTCCACCACTTCCATGGATTCTACCTGATCGATATCCCAGGATTTTTCCGTATAATAATTATTCACATCCCAGGCATCATAGTTGTGAGGACGATCTTCATAACTTACGATCACATTTCCCGCCTGTCCCGGCTTCAGAATCTCACGATTTGCTCTCTTATCAAAAATTCTTGCAAACTGACCTTTTTCATTATATTCCACACGGAAGAAATCATTTTCCATTACTTCGGTGGAAACTTCCATGGACGGCGTCTGATCTGCCGCTTCTTCTTTTACCATAAAGGTCTTATAACCTTTTCCCGGAACATTCTTTGCAAAGAAAACCCAGGAACCATCCATGGTTTTCTGTACTGCCAGTTTTTCCTCTCCGTCATAAACAGAAGGAACTGTAACACCTTCCGGCAATGCAAACACTACCAACTCCGATGCAGGCGCACTGTTGGGATTATACACCACCAGGGAATGCTTCGGCGCATCCACATGTTCTGCAATATGCGCCAGCGTTTTCGCCGTCATATCTTTGCTAGCTGCCAAAATTTCTTCGTATTCTTCTTTGGAATCATCGTATACTTCTTTGATGGAAGATCCCGGAAGAATATCGTGGAACTGATTTCTCAAAATCACTTCCCAGCCTTCCTTTAACTCTTTTTCTGGATAGGAACCGCCGCAAAGCTGCTGATCCAAAATTGCATACATCTCTTCATTCTGATAAGCAAATTCAGAACGTCTGTTATATTTTTTATTTCTTGCCATAGAGGTGTAGGTTCCTCTGTGATATTCCAGATACAGCTCCCCTACCCATGTAGGAAGATATTTCTTTCCTGTAACATTTTTATCCAAAGTCTCGAAAAATTCTCTGGAAGTTGCCATTTTCGTTCTTGGAGCTCCTGGAATTCCTTTCTCCAGACGGCGCTGATTTTCCAG
>HF995372.1:26488-32242 GCA_000432335.1 Firmicutes bacterium CAG:646 | reverse complement strand
CCGCCGCCTCCGTCTCCAAATCCAAAGCTGCAGAGCACTTCTTCATTGAGATATTTCTGACTGTAACGTTTCCATGCTCCCTTCATCTGGCAGGGATTGATATATCCATTATACGTTGTAAAATGCTCTGTCTCAAATCCACCTTCCACGGCTCCCTTGTTGTAATCCCTTGTAGGAACAAAATGGGTCAGCACACGGCTGCCGTCAATACCTTCCCATTCAAAAGTATCACAAGGCAGTTTATTAAATTCATTCCAGCTGATCTTCGTAGTCATAAAATACGGAAGTCCGCACTTCTGCATGATCTGCGGCAGCGCTGCAGAATAACCAAATACATCCGGCAGCCAAAGAATAGAGTTGTCCACGCCGAACTCTTCCTTGAAAAATCTCTGTCCATGGACAAACTGACGCACCAGCGCTTCACCGGAAGCAATATTACAGTCGGCTTCCACGAACATTCCGCCTTCCGGCTCCCATCTGCCCTCTTTTACCCGCTCTTTGATCTGTTCATAAATCTCCGGAGCATTTTTCTTCACGTATTTGTAAAGCTGCGGCTGACTGGACATAAATACATATTCTGGATACTGTCTCATCAACTCCAGCACGGTAGAAAAGCTGCGCACTGCTTTATCTTCCGTTACCCGCAGTGTCCAAAGCCATGCACAGTCGATATGCGTATGTCCTACACAATACACGATCGGACTCTTCTCTCCATCGCAATGCTTTTCGTAAAATTCTTTTGTAATATATTCCTGCGCTTTCTCCATACTGGCATAGTATTCTGGAGATCCCTCTTTTCTCATATCCAGAAGATTCAAAGATTCGTTGACCGCCTGAATAATGGTGATATATGCCTGATCATCCTCAGGAAGAAGACGAGCAGTCTGATACGGCACTTCCAGATCGTAATAATACTTCTCGGTTTTCCGATCCAGTACTTTCAGCATGGAATCCAGCTTCAAACTAAAGTTCTGATCGCCTGTAAATGCGGACAACACGATACGATACGTCTGACCTGCCTGCGCTTTTTCAGCCAGAATCACTTCTCTGTGATTGACATCCAGTCCCTGACGGAGCACACCGTCCACAAAAATAGAAAACTGAGGATTTGTCGCATCCCAATCCCATTCTTTTCCGGTAAACAATTCATACACTACACACTTTCCGTCAAACTTCTCTGGAATCGTCACGAAAGTCTCAAACCAGTAATACTCCCGATGACCGCCCCAGATCTGCTCATGAGAAAAATCCTCCCAGGAAGAGGTATCCAGATGCGCCACATCCTGAAATCTTTCGTCCGTGCGGATCATTTTATAATTTTTGATCTCCATCTTCTCAGGATAGATCTGGTCTTTCAGATATTCCAGCATTTTCCCGATTCTTTCTTTAAGTAAAACCATAGCAACCTCCTTTTTTCATTTTTAAACGCTATCCGTTTTATTCTATTTTATCTTATATCGCAATGTTCGTAAACATTTTTTCAAAAAATAAGCTGCTGCATTTTATACTTTTCAAAATTGTTTTTCAGAAACAGTATAGTATGCAACAGCTTACGGTATTTTATCAGCCTTTTGCTGCTCCTGCCATGGTAAATCCTTTGGACATATAATTCTGAGACAATATATACAAAAGTACTGATGGCAAAGCATAAATAATAGAATATGCCGCCAGCGGACCATAAGAGATCATTCCATGCTGTCCAAAGAACTGATACAACTGAACAGCTGCCGGCATCTTATCTGGTGAACTCAACAAAATGTACGGAATAAAGAAGTTACCCCAACTTCCCGAAAAAGTATAGATAAATACTACACAAATTCCCGGAAACATCAACGGAGCCACAATTTTCCGGATAGACTGCATCGTTGTCGCTCCATCCACCCAGGCCGCCTCTTCCAATTCTTTCGGAACGCCATCCATAAAGTTTTTCATCAACCAGATTCCATATGGTAAAGAGGATGCTGTCAGATATAAAATCACACCGGGAATACTGTCAAGAATTCCCATACTGGAAAACATTTTATAAACAGGAACTACAACCGCAATCATTGGCAGAGCCGTCATAAAAAGGATTCCATATAAAAATCCACTTTTATATCTGAGGTTATATCTGGATAATGGATAAGCTGCCAGACCCGAGACTAACACTACCATCAATGACTGAATTGCTGCGATTGCCAAGCCGATGCCAAACGCTCTCAAGTTTGCCTTATCTGTTAAAACACCAACAAAATTATCCAAGGTCCAACTATCTGGCAATTTCAATGTAGCGTTTGCCCCTGTATCCAGGGAAGCTAAAATTAACCATACAAGCGGCAGAACAAAGGCAATGGCTATAATCGTCAGAATCGCATAATGAATTCCTTTTACCACTTTCTCACTCATACTTTTTCTCCTCCCTAGTTTTCTTCTGATTTCACTACTTTCGTGTAAATAATACTACAGATACCTCCGAGGAACAGCAGCAGCATACCAATCGCCGTTCCCTGTCCCAACTGGAAGTTTTTCATTCCCATGTTGTACATATAGATTGGCAGTGTAGTCGTTGAAGTTCCCGGTCCGCCTCCGGTCAGCGCCCAGATCAGACCAAATACGCCTAACGTAGATAAGGTATTCAACATGGTATTTGTTGCAATCGTATCTTTGATACACGGAACAATGATACGAACCAGCGTCTGTATCCTTGTCGCTCCATCCACACGAGCCGCTTCTTCAATATCACCAGATACGTTATCCAGCGCCGACTGGAAGTTCATCATTGAAAATGCCGTACCATGCCAGATATTTGCAATGGTGATCGTCAGCATGGGATGAGAATAAATCCATTCGATGGGTTTGATATGCGCTACCCCTAAGATGGTATTCATCGTACCGGACATATCAAAAAATGCCAGACAGCACAGAGAAACCACAATTTCCGGCATTACCCAGCCTACCAGAATACACGGTCCTACCACGCTTCGGAAAGCTTTTGCCTTGTTTTTCATTAAATATGCAATTAGAAATCCCAAAACACTCTGTCCCAACAAACTTCCCACCAAAAAGATCAGCGTATTTTTAATCGCGATCCAGGTATTCGGGTCAGTAAACATTTTCACATAATTATCAAATCCAACAAACTGAACATCCTTGGCTCCAGCTCCTGTCAGCGCCATATTAGTAAATGAAAATACGATTGTCAGGATGACCGGAACAAGAAAAAATGCAACCAGAAGAATTACCGCCGGAAGCAATAACAGGGATTTTTTTGCTTCATCCTTAAACATCGCCATACGATTCGGTTTTGCCATGTCAGATTCCCTCCTTTATCGAAAAAAACGGGCGGAACAGCGTTTGTATGCCTTCCGCCCATTCTCCTGTTCGTACTACTTATTTTGCAACATTTTCTTCGCCCACATTACGCGCTACTTCCACACCGTACTGTTTCATTGCATCCTCTGGACTTGTGCCGGATACGACTGCTTCCACCATCTGCGGAATAGAGGTAGATACGGTAGAATACTGATCATTCTGCGGTCTGAAATCTGCTGTGTTCAGGAAATCCGTAGCTGTTTTCAGGAACGGCTCTGCCGCATATTCTTCCATTTCCGCTACGTCCGTTCTCGTACAAAGATTGCCCTGCGCCAAGATACCTGGCAGATAATTTTCCGGTTTCATCAGCTCTTTGATAAACTCAAAAGTAATATCTTTGGTATCTGCATTCTGCGGAATAGAGAACGCCCAGCCTCCTGCCAGTGTAACCGTTCCCGGTTCCTGTCCTTCGCTTGTTGGCATAGCTGCAAAACCAAATTTTTCTTCATAATTTTCTACAGGCGCCGCTCCTCCTTCTTTCCAGTTAGAGCTTGCCCAGTTACCATCCAGCCAGATACCCAGTTTATCATTTGGCATATATTCCTGAGCTGCTGTTGCCCCAGCCTGTCCATTCAGAACCAGAGAAAGGGACGGACCATAACCGTTGCTGTAGATATCCGATAAGAACTGCAAAGAATCAAGAATACCTTCGCTCTCTACAATCCATTTTCCTTCATCATTGATCAATCTTTCTCCTGTTCCGTACAACAACATCTCATAGGTCTGCATGGAAGTTCCTTCACCGCCTGCCACACTGGAATTGCACCAGAATGGAACAACATCGGGGCAGTTCTCTTTAATCTTCACACATGCATCTAAAATATCCTGCCAACTCTTTGGCTGCCACTCTTCTCCTTCTGCAATCACGCCTGCTTTTGCAAGAATCCCTTTGTTGTACCAGAGGCCACGGGTGTCTGTAGAATACGGAATACCATATACAGAACCGTTAGCTGTAACACCCTTTTTCATAGATTCAAAATAACTTCCGTTATTCCAATCTTCATAATCTTTCACATAATCATCTAAATTCGTCAGATATTCTGCTGCCACATCATTTGGCAACTGGAAAGTATCTTCGCTTACCAGGTCCGGACAGGTTCCTGGATCTGCCAGCTGAAGCGCTACTTTCGTAAAATAATCTCCCTCGGAAGCAGTAATTGGCGCAATATCCAGCTCTACCTCATCCTTTTTATCCCAATTTTCATAAGTATTTACAACCCAGTTATAAAGTCCATTCTTCTCCAGATCTGTTCCATCATGACGGAATGTCCACGTAATTTTCTGTTTCTTTCCCGAATCTCCACCTTTATCCGCGGAATCTTCCGTTTTTGCAGTCTCATCTTTTTTATCCTCTGATGAACCGCCACATGCTGTCATACTCAATACCATCATAGATGCCAGTACCAAACTGATTACCTGTTTCTTTTTCATCTTAACTCTCTCCCTTTCTTTGTTCGGTTTGTTCTTTCATTTGTCCCTATCTTATCAGCGTTTCAGCAGGTTGTATATTTTACTTTTTTGAAAAAGGGGTAAAATCTTGACATTCGCCAAAATTTTACCCCTCCATTATAGAAATCCTCACTTTATCATGTACCCCTCTGGCTGTCTCTTTCGGATCTGCTCGATATTCTTCAATGATTTCATACATTCCCTGAGCAATATCCTCACTCATTCTTGTCCATGTGGCATACGTTTCCATCGTTTTTGCATCTTTAAAGAGTTCTTCCCCGTCCTCCAGATAAACTTCCCCAGTTTTCGCATAAGCAACATTGATAAATGGAGATAATATTCCCATCTCATTGACTATCTTTTCAGCGTTTTCCTTTCGAATCAGAAATTCAAGGAATTCCTTTGTCTGCGAATCTGCATCCTGCATAATTCCCACATTCTCTCCATACAAAAAAATGCTGCCCGCTACATCATCAGGAAGTCTCGAAACACCAATCTCAGATGCTGCATCACTTTCTCTCAAAAGAGCCGACATACTCATCTGATTGATCATCATATTGATTTTCCCTTCCGCAAATTCAACAGCAAGATCTTTCGGCGTATAATTGATCATTTCCCGATCAATCAGATTCTGCCGTACCATTCGCTGGATTCTCTCGAAAGTCTGAATTCCTGCTTCCTGATCCATGCTCAAAAAATTCCCTCCGGAACTGTATAGCATGATCCTGAAAATACAGGAAAAATCATCTTCCCTTCTCCCTGGAATTCCTATACTTTTGATTCCCAATTTCTGCATAGATTTCCCACATTTTTCAAACTCATCCCATGTTTCAGGGCATTTAAGATTCTTTTCTTCCATCCGATCTTTCCAATAAAATAGAACATATGGGTCGCAGGTAAATGGAATCCCGTAAATTTTTCCATTTTCTTTCACACTATTCCACAACGTTTGCT
>HF995372.1:5330-26422 GCA_000432335.1 Firmicutes bacterium CAG:646 | reverse complement strand
ATTCCTGAAAAAATCCCATTCGTATCAACTCCGGCATTAAAGTGTTGGCGCAAATCACCATATCGACCTCATTTTTCTTATTTAAATTTCTGAGTAAAAGTTCCTTTTTTATATTCTCTTCTGGAATAAATTCAAATTCTATTTTTTTATTTCCACTTTTTTGGCTGTATGCCTCTCCTATTTCTTTTAGAACCGTCTGATATTGCTTTACTTCATACGGCGCCATGACCGATATCGCTTCAGCTTCCATTTCTTTTTCTTTTTCGATTTTATGACTTCCCAGAAACCGTAGATAGATCCATAAAAAGGCGATCAAAACGATTCCAGCCAGAACGATCAGCATTTTCTTTATTTTCATCGACAATTCTCCTTCTTATATTCTGAAGGGGTCACACCGCAAATTTTCTTAAATACTTTCTGAAAATACTTCTGATCAGAAAATCCCACTTTTTCAGAAACCTCAGAAACTTTATATTTTCCAGAAAGCAAAAATCTCTTTGCCATACTGATGCGAAAATTGGTCAAAAAATCTACAAATTTAATTCCCGTTTCTTCTTTAAATCTTCTGGAAAGATATTCAGATCGCACATTGCAAAAATACGCCACATCTCCGAGCCCTATCTGTTCTCCGTAATTTTCCCGAATATAGGAAATCGCATTAAGGACAATTCCATTATCTGTAAGATCATTCGCCATATCTCCTTCTACTACCGCTACGTTTTTCACGATCATTTCAAATTGCTTTCGAACCTCTTTTCTTGAGATACTTTTTCCTATGTTTCCCAGAATATATTGCATTTCTTTTTCACGATTTAATCCAATCTTCCTTTCACTGACTACTCGTAGGATTCCCGCTACCAGTCGTACCGTATAATCTTTGATGCATTCCGGAGAAGCGTTACTTTCTATCACCTGCGTGCAAAACAGTTCTGCCTTTTCTATGATTTTCTCTCTTTTCCCATTTCGTATCTGTTGAATCAACTCATTTTCCAGCGCAGACGGATACTCTAAAACTTCATACTGTATCATCTGCGAACTTTCCCAGTCTACAATCGCCCCTTCCGCTTCTGAAAAAGTATAAGGAAGCAATTTGCTCAACTGCTCTATCGCCTGATCAATCTGATCCAGTCCATACATTTTCACCATAGTACAGACACTAAATGAAATCTCCTGAATCTTTGCCAGCACCCGGGATGCAAAAATAATCTTTAAATTTCTATTTCTTTCTGTGTCCACCAAAAATATATAAATTCCGCCGCTTTCTCCTCGACGCGTCAACAGATAGTAATTCTCCATACATAACGCATCTAAAATGTGATGGATTCGTTTTTGTATTTCATCATAAATTTCTGTCACCGCATTTTCCGGATGAATCAGAAAAATGGTTGTAAGAACATTCTCATTAATTCCCAGTTTTTCTTCTATGGTACTGCGGAGTCGTTCTTTTTCTTCTTTTTTGCTATTGATATAACTGAATAAAAGCTGATCCGGTGACAGCATTTCTGATTTTTTCTTTTGAATTTTCCCATCCGCTTTTTTCAGCACTGTCAAAAACTGATCAATGTCCAACGGTTTTAGCGCGTACTCTACCACCTGTAGCTGCAATGCCCGTCTTGCATATTCAAATTCTGAATATCCTGTAAGTAAAATTGCCTGAATCTCAATCTGTTCGTCTTTAATCTTCTGGAGCATTCCCAACCCATCCAAAACAGGCATTTTAATATCCGATATCACCAGATCCGGATGATTCTTTTTTACAAGTTCAAACCCTTCTTCGCCATTTTCTCCAATTCCTGCAATTTCATATTTCGTAAATCTCTGGATGACATTCACCAGACCTTCTCTTGATTTCGGCTCATCCTCTACAATAACAATCCGCATTTGATCTCCTTTCCTCTACTTTCCCTTTGGAATGCATATCGTAATTTTTGTTCCGTTCTTCCCTGATTCTACGAAAAAGCTTCCTTCTTCTCCATAATATAATTTCAATCGGGTGATTACATTTCGCACGCCTATGCTGGATTCTATTCGCTCTTTCTGATAATCAAAATGATTAAATACTTCCACCATTTCCTGCGTCATTCCCACTCCATTATCTTCCACAACAATCTGGAGCATTCTTCCATCTTCCATCTCATGAATATGGATCGCTATTTCGTCCATCCCTGTACTTCCCGGAAATCCATGAACCAGCGTATTTTCCAGCAACGGCTGTATCAATAATTTGTGAATCTTATATTCCAAAATTTCCTCTTCTGCATCTATCGTACACAAAAACGAATAGTCAAATCTTTGCTGCTGCAGATATACGTATTTTCTCAAATATTCTAATTCACTTCTTACCGTGACAATTTCGTTACTTTTATGTATACTGTAACGCAAAATCGTCGCCAGACTGGTCAGCATTCTGCTGACTGTATATTCCTTCCGTTCTAAAGCTACCCAGTTGATAGCATCCAATGTATTATAAAGAAAATGAGGATTGATCTGAGCCTCCAGAGATTTTATTTCCGCATTCTTTTTTCGCACCAATGCGTCTTTTTCCTGCTCATTGGAAATTCGAATCTGATCAATCATTTCATTAAAACGCTTGGATATCCATGCAAACTCATCATTTCCCCGTACGGTTATCTGTACCTTCAAATCTCCCTTATCTGCTTTCTTCATAGCATATAAAATCGGCTGAACCTCCCCATCAATCTGCTCAGAAAATCGAATCGCAATCAACATACACAAGATTCCTGCCAGTATACCAAAAAGCAGCAAAATAATAAACACATAACGCAAATCCTGCATTGCGTAATTGTAATTCTGAACATTGATCACATAAAGATTTCCTTCTTCAATACTCTCGCTTACAGATTCCAGACGATCACTCTTCAAATATTGATTTTTGCTGAGAAAGGCTACTGCCGCCTTCTCCAATTCTTCTTGTGTTACTTTTTTCTCTCGGTCTTTATTATCTAAAATATTAACACCAGCAAGAGAATCCAGAGGAAAAGATACGATATCTCCATATTCATTTACCAATAAGGTGATATTGGACTCCGTATTACTTTTTCCGTAAATATCCTGTAATGCCTGTTCATCAATGCAAAACATCACGCATCCCATGGGCTGTGTATTGAAACTCTCAAAATCATTCAACTGACAGGCAATATAAAGTACGTCTTTCTCCCCATCCTCTTCACTGCTGATGCGATGAAGTTTCGAATATACCATGCGCTTCTCCTGCATTGCCTGATTGATATATTCATTTTCTCCATTCCGCTCTACCTCAAAGCAAACGCTTCTCTGGCTTGATTCTGTGATACTGTCGTAAAAACAAGTATCGTATTTTTCGCTGGACACCAGAATTCCTAAAACTTCTTCATTGGTTTGCACAATATTCTGAAGTCTGTCTGAAATTTTTCTTTTTGCATAATAGTACTGACTGCTGTCCCACTGATTGATCGGTTCCAGATTCTCTATATAAAAATCATCCACATACATATTTTGGATCAGCCCCTCATACATCTGCCAAAAATTCTCCACATTGCTGGCAGACTGCTCCAGATTCGCCTGTATCAGCTCTGTGGTCTGATTCCGCATAATTGAAGCGCTCAGTTGATTGGATATAAAAAGAGTGCAGATCAAAGGCAGCAGCGATACCACAAAAAGTAAAATTCTTATTTTTCTGGCTATGGCCAGATCCATAAATTTTCTTTTTTTCTCTTCCATCCAACTCTGAATTTTCTTCATCTGTTGCCTCCAACCTCTAATTTCTTCCTGGTTCCATCGCATGATACGTCTCAGTTTATCACACTTCTCTAAAATAATCTATAAACAAATTTTTTCTCTTCCACCACAAAAAAAGACTGTGGCATAAATATAAAAAATCCTTATTGCCACAGTCTTCTTTTTATACAACAGCTTTTTCTATTTTTATTTTTTTTTCAGTTTTTCCGCTTCTGCCTTTACAGCATCCAGCTCTTCTTTTCCTTCCAAAAAGGTAAAAGTCAGTTTTTTATGTTCTTTTGCAAAGGGTTCCATCTTATGAAGATCTCCTCTTTCCTCATGATACAGTCTTCCGTAGACGCTGGAATTGGCAGGTTCCAGTCCCACCACATAATCTCCGGACGCTAAGGATTTCCATTCCATAAAGTATGGAAGTTCTTTCTGGTTAAAGGAAAGCTTAATACCGATTCCCAGCTTTTCATTTATGATAGCGGCAAAGGTATTTCCCTCTTCATCTGCCGCCAGACGGTGCAGGTACACGCATTCCGGCTCATTGTCCACCGGAGCCTCCATACGATTGTAAGTATCTACGTATTTTTTCGCATCTTCATCCCGGGGAATCACTTCCAAAGTGGGAAGAACGATTTCACAGTCTTCCGACAACAAAGGCCAGCCCATATTACAATGATAGAGGATCATCATAGGCTCTTCCCGGAATGACTGGTTCTCAATTTCATCTTCTACGGTAATGCTGTTTCCCGGATACGTGGTGGTGATTTTCCTTCTGAGTACCATATTTTCCCCAAAAAGCTCTGCCTCCCGCATTTCCCCGGACACAGTCATCGTATATCCTTCCTCTGTCCACACGGCGTCCGCGCTCAGGTGCTCTGCCGGTGTGGTACGAATCCGTCCATGCATGGGATAATCTTTTCCCTCGCTGGTACAGGGCGGACAGATATTTTCCAGTCCCGCCGTGAACATCAGACCTCCCATGATGCTTCTAAGCGCCTCGTCTCCATGGGTATCATAATGGTTTCTTCCGGTAAGTCCCGGTTTTGAAAGGAAACTGATATTGATTCCCTTATAGGACACATCTGTGATATCCAGACATTTATCGCCCATCACGGTAAACTGCAGAGATCCATTTTTTACCTCATAGGCTTTCATATTTTCTGCCCGTCCCTCCGTATAAGTGAGGGGACGGACTTTCGCTACCTGCTGAATACTGCCCACATGGCGGTAGATATCTTCTCTCTTCATCGTTTATTTTCCCTCTTTCATGCTCAGTGCAAACAGTGCAAACAGAGAATTCGCCCAGGCAAACCATTCTCTTGTAAATGCTTCCGGTTTCTCGCAGTGGAAGCCCTCGTGCATCACTTCGCATCCCGCATCAGTGCTCAGCAATGTGTTCCAGAGATTTTCTCTTTCTTCCTGACTGTCTGAAGTCAGTCCCTGCATAGTCAGGGCGATATGCCAGATATACTGATCCGGTGTATGTGGGCTTCCGATACCTTTTGCACAGTTTCCTTCATAGTAATAAGGATTTTTCTTGCTGAGTACGAAAGCTCTTGTGTTTTTGTAGATCGGATCATCTTTGGAACAGTAAGCCAGCCATGGAAGAGAAAGAAGGCTCGGCACATTCGCATCATCCATCAGATTATAATTTCCAAGACCGTCGGTCTCATAAGCGTACATTTTTCCGAACGTTTCATTCTCTACGATACCGTATTTCTGAATCCCTTCTTCGATTTGAGCTTTCAGATCTGCCGCTTCTTTTGCCATAGCTTCATCCTGATACTGCTCTTTTAAGAATTTTTCCATATAGCCCAGCACTACCGCTGCAAACATATTGGACGGAATCAGATACCCGTAACGGCATGCATCGTCACTGGGGCGGAAACCTGACCAGGTCATGCCTGTATATCCTACCGGTTCTCCTTTTCCTTCGCAGCTTAAGGTATCAGAAGGAGGGCAGTTTACACGGATAAAGGAATATGCAGATGTCTCATGATGCTGTTCTCTCTTCCACAGATCCAGGATATCCCGGAATGCTGTTTTCACTTCCGGTGTAAAGATGTCATGATCTCCTGTATTTTTCACATACTGCTCCATCAGCCATACGGGATAGCACAGAGAATCGATTTCATATTTTCTTTCCCAGTTCCAGGGATTGTATTCTGTAATATCTTTTTCCCAGCAATTTCCGTTGGCTTCTTCATTAAATGCATTCGCATAAGGATCGATATGAATATATTTTGCCTGTCTTGCAATCAGACCTTTTACCATATCCTTCAGAATCGGATATTCTTTTAAAAACGGAAGGTAATGTACCACCTGTGCAGAGGAATCTCTCAGCCACATCGCTGCAATATCTCCGGTAAATACATAGGCTTCCCCATTTTCCAGAAATTTTGTCGTTGTCTTTGCTGTACTTACATAACAATTTTCAAAAGTGCGGCGGATATGCTCGTCTTCCCAGTAAGCGCCTTCCTTTTTTGCGATTTCTTCTACAGCTTCGATCAAAGCCTGCTGTTTCTCCTGTACATTCATTCTTTTTACCTCTCTTTCCACTTCTTGCCGTTTTAATCCCGGCTCTGGATCATAACTAAAATCCCCTGTTCCCAGGATACTTCTGCTGTTTCGTCGGCAATCTCATTGCTGACGCCCAGCCCCTCCAGATTCCGCAGATGATAGCGGTCCAGAGGATATTTAAAACCTGTAAGTGTCAGCCCTTCCACCTCTTCTCCCAGAGGGAAAAAGGACACATAGGTTCCAAATTGCTCTTCTCTTTTTATGGTAAACGGATTATCCACCGGAAGGCTGATCTGATTATGACTGTCCGCCAGATAGGCAGGAACTCCCGCCAGCCAGCTCCTTTTCAAGATATGGATATTGCACAGCACATGGTCGATCCTGCTGCCAGTGGCTCCCAGAATCCAGATTTCACTGCTCTTTATCTCCAACGCTTTCTCCAGCGCAATACAGGTATCTGTGGCATCTTTTACCGGATTATACTCCCGAATAGGAACCTGACTGTTTTCCCGGTACCAGTTTAGGATATTTTCCGTAAGACTGTCAAAATCTCCCACAATATAATCCGGGCAGATTCCATATTTATAACAAAATTCCATGCCCCTGTCTACCCCTATCAGATAATCCGGACTTATTTTTTTCATCAAAGAAAGGGCAAAATCTTCCTCGATATTGCCCCCGGTTACGATCAACGTCTTCATTCTGCTTCACATTCTCCCATGACTTCCATCAATTCCTGTACATTTTCCTGAATATTGCCGCCAAATACAGAAGAACCTGCCACGATCACATTGGCGCCTGCCTCCAATACTGCGGGCAATGTCTGCCGATTGATTCCTCCATCCACCTGAATATCCACATGCAGACCAGCATCCAGAACCATTTTCTTCAATTTTCTTACCTTCTCCGTACAGGTTTCAATATAAGTCTGTCCACCGAAGCCCGGATTTACCGTCATGATCAGTACCATATCCACCAGAGGCAGAACGTATTCCAGAACAGACAGAGGGGTCGCCGGATTCAGCGCCACGCCTGCCCGCATGCCTGCCTTTTTTATCAGCCGCAGGGTGCTGTCCAGATGTTTACATGCCTCTGCATGAACCGTCAGCTGATCGGCGCCGCATGATTGAAACTCCTGAATATATCTGCCCGGCTCTTCCACCATCAGATGTACGTCAAAAAACAGTTTTGTATGCTTTCTTATGGATGCGATCACCGGCATCCCATAGGAAATACTGGGAACAAAAGAACCGTCCATTACATCAATATGAAGCCACTGAACTCCCGCTTCCTCTACCTTCCGAATCTCTTCTCCCAGACAATTAAAATCAGCCGACAAAATCGATGGCGCTAAAATATTCATCTCAATATCTCCTTTTTTCCTTTTCTTTCAGTTCTTCATAAAAGCTCACATAATTTTCATACCGCTGTGAAGATAGTTTTCCCTCTTCTACCGCCTCTTTTACCAGACACCCCGGTTCATGGACATGAACGCATCCCTGAAAACGGCATGTCCCCTCATATTCCCGAAATTCTGGAAAAAACTGGCGAAGCTCTTCTTTCTCCATTCCTTCCACAAACATGGAGCTGAATCCCGGCGTATCCATCAGATACGTATGTTCTCCCACAGTAAGAAGCTGAGAATGGCGCGTAGTATGTTTCCCCCGTTTCAATTTCTTACTGATCTCACCGGTTTCCATGCTGATCTCCTCCTGCAAAAGATTAGTCAGAGAAGATTTTCCCACGCCGGAAGGTCCTGCCACCACCGTAGTCTTTCCCTCCAGCAGTTCCCGGACCGTTTCAATCCCTTCTTCGCAGGATGCGCTGGTAGTCAGAATGTGATATCCGCATCCTTCATAGATCCGGCACATCGCTTCCAATTCCTGCTCTTTTGCAAGATCGCTCTTGTTAAAACAAATGATCACCGGAATCTCCTGCTGTTCCATTGCAATCAAAAAGCGGTCCAGCAGCACGTAATTAGGATCCGGCTGACGGACTGCAAATATTACCAACGCCTGATCCACATTGGCCGCTGCCGGACGGATCAGTTCATTCTTTCTTTCATAGATCTGAACAAGATTTCCTGTTTTCTCTTCTTCATTCAGAATCTCTATCTCCACATTATCTCCCACCAGGGGCTTTCTTTTCTCTTTCCGAAAAATTCCTTTTGCTTTACATTCATAAATCCCGGATTCTACTACATCTACGTAATAGAATCCGGCAATTCCTTTTATAATCTTTCCCTGCATAAGAACCCTCTTATGACTGTTTGAACGGCACATTGGAATAATGTCCCCGCTCTACATACGTTCCATCCACCAGCTCTTCCAGATAAATGGTTCCCGACTCTACATTTGCCGCTCCTTCTACACTGAGAGGATAACCGTCTTCCGGGAAGGTGATCGTCTCTCCATCCATGAGCACGGTCTCCACGTTCTGTCCATTTACATTCTGTACCAGACGCAGACGAACAGGACCATCTGTAAAGTTTGCCGGCCGGGTAAGCTTTACATTACACTTCCAGCTTCCAGCTTCCGGTGTGGCTGTCGGCGCCGTTGGCTCCGGAGTCGTCGTTTCCGGCGTAGGTGTGGCTGCCGGCGCATGATAAATATAAATGGTGATATTTGTTCCCGGATCCACCTCTGTTCCAGCCGCTACGCTCTGGCTGGCTACACAGCCCTCATTGGCTCCTGAGGATTCCTCTGTAGTCTCTACATTTACCTTAAAACTGTTGTCCTGCAGTGTCTGTTTTGCAGTATTTTCATCCATATTAAAGACGTTTGGCACTGCTACCTGTTTGTTTTCTTCTCCCAGACTCACTACCAGAGTAACCGTCTGTCCTGCTGCCAGAGTAGTTCCTGCACCCGGATCTGCACTGATCACTTTTCCAATCCCTACGGTATCGCTGTACTGCTGCTGGATGGAAGTCTCCAGACCCAGAGCTTTGATGGCAGCCTCCGCCTGAGACTGGGTCATACCGTTCACTTCCGGTACCACCGGAGCGTCGGAACCAGTGCTTACCGTATAATTAATAACCGTTCCCTGGTCTACCTTCGTTCCTTCTGCGATTTCCTGGGACATAACAACGCCTGCTCCATACTCAGAAGAAGAACTTTCTCCCGTTTTATTTCCCTTTAAACCCAGCTGTTCCAGAAGTTCCACTGCATTTTCTTCTGTCTGAGAAAGCAGATTCGGTACCGCTACCTGCCCATTCTCATCCACTTTTGCACTCTGATCGTCTTCCTGCTGCTCTTCTATCTTCTGATCGTCTTTTTTACTGTCTCCAAAATTCACAAATCCTGCTGCTTTTGCGATAAAAAAGATCAGGATACAGATAATGATAGCTCCGATAATAAAGCCTCCGATGGTCATAGCTTTTTCCAGTTTGGAACTGATCTCGCCTTCGTCATCGTCCTCATCATCCTCATATTCTTCGTCATCGTCTTCTTCGTACTCTTCCTCGTCCTCTTCATAGGCTGCATTTCTCTGAGGAACCGCATAACCGGAACGTCCCTCCCGAATCGCATCCAGTTCATCCTGAGAAAGCATTACCGTCTGCGCATGACTGGCAAGAGGAGTCAGAGAAACAAAATTTCCATTGGGATCCAGAAGGGAGTGCTTCAGATCCTCGATCAATTCTGACATGCTTGCATATCGTCTGTCCACACTTTTCTGTGTACATTTAAAAATAATCTGTTCCAGACTATACGGAAGATCCGGCACATACTTTCTTGGAGATTCCATCTCTTCCTGCAGATGTTTGATGGCAATAGCGACTGTCGTATCTCCATCAAAGGGCACGTGTCCCGTTACCATCTCATAAATCGTGATACCCAGAGAGTAAATGTCGCTCTTTGCGTCACTGTAACCTCCCCGTACCTGCTCGGGAGAGCTGTAATGCACAGATCCCATCACATTTGAGCTGATCGTATTGGAAGAAGCAGCCCTCGCAATACCAAAATCAGAAAGTTTCACTTTTCCATCGGTGGAAATAATGATATTCTGCGGTTTTACATCCCGATGTACGATATTACTCTTGTGCGCCGCTTCCAGCCCCAGAGAAACCTGAATCGCAATACTGGTAGCTTCCCGCACAGTCAACTTACCCTTTCTGGTAATATAGTCTTTCAGCGTAATTCCCTGTACCAGCTCCATAACAATGTAATAAATGCCATTATCCTCCCCAACATCATAGACATTTACCACATTTGGATGAGCCAGACCTGCCGCTGCCTGCGCCTCCTTTCGGAATTTTGCGATAAATCCTTTATCCTCGCTGAATTCCGCTTTCATTACCTTCACTGCTACGAGACGATCCAATTTGTGATCTCTTGCCTTATAGACATCAGCCATACCGCCGCTGCCTATCCTGCTGATAATCTCGTATCTTTCTCCTACAATCATGCCCTCTTTTAACATTCTTTCACCTCGTTTGTAAATGGTTCAATTCCTATAACGGAAATATTATCTCTGCCTCCATTTTCATTGGCAAGCTCCACCAGATGTCTGGCTGCCTGCTCTATGTCAAGGGGGGATGAAATGATTCTTTCAATGATTTCATCCTCCACCATATTACTGAGTCCGTCCGTACACATGAGGATTCTGGAATTTTCCTCCAGCTGCACGTCAAAAAAATCAATGTCGATTTTCTTTCCTGCCCCCACGGCCCGGGTTATTATATTTTTATCCGGATGGTTTTTCGCATCTTCTCTGCTCAACTCTCCTCTTCGCACCATCTCAGCGATCCAGGAGTGATCTCTGGTGATCTGAACCATATCGCGGTCATCTGCCAGATACATTCTGCTGTCCCCCACATTCGCCACATAAGCATAATGGCCAACGATCGTAACCACCACCAGCGTGGTTCCCATCCCTGCCCGGGACGGATCCTGACTTGCCTGTTCATACACCTGCTCATTTGCTGTCTCTATGGCATGGCGAATGATCTTAATGGGATTAAAGCTCATATCTTTCTTCACAGATTCTGTCAACACGGTTACCGCACAGCGAGAAGCGTAATCTCCCGCATTGTGACCGCCCATACCATCGGCGACCACAAACAGATTAGGAAGATTTCCTATCGGCTGCTGAGACGAAAATACATAGTCCTGATTTTCCCGTCTGCACCGTCCCACATCTGTCACCGAATACGATTTCATGACAAATTCTCCCTCTCATCCAAGTAACTTTTTCTTAGCTGACCACAGGCACCATCAATATCCCTGCCCATTTCTCTTCTAATAGTAACATTAATTTTGTATTTTTCAAGTTTATTTTTGAAATTCTCTATGACTTTTTTCTCCGATTGTACAAAATCCCGCTCCTTAATGGGGTTCACCGGAATCAGGTTCACATGACAATTTAGCCTTCCAATCAGCTGCGCCAACTGCCTTGCATCCTGTTCCCTGTCATTCTTTCCTCCTACCAGGCTGTACTCAAAAGTAAGTCTCCGCCCCGTTTTTTCAAAATAATAGGCGCAGGCGGGAAGTACCTCTTCCAGAGAATACTTGTAGGCAATAGGCATCAGTTCCCGCCGTTTTTCATCATTGGGAGCGTGAAGAGAAAGCGCCAATGTAATCGTCAGTCCTTCCTCTGCCAGCTGACAAATGCGGGGAACGATCCCGCAGGTGGATACCGTAATATTTCTCTGACTTAAGTTTTGTCCTTTTTCGTCACTGAGAATTCGGATAAATCGGATCAGATTGTCATAATTATCCAACGGTTCTCCCGTTCCCATCACCACCACGTTAGACACCCGCTGCCCTGTCAGATGCTGGATCTTATAAATCTGATCCAACATTTCAGAAGGTTTTAAGTTTCTGGTCAGCCCGCCGATGGTGGAAGCGCAGAAACGGCACCCCATTCGGCATCCCACCTGAGAAGAAATACAGACAGAATTTCCATGTTTATATTTCATCCACACACTCTCGATCACATGACCGTCTGAGAGACGGAACAGATATTTCTGCGTTCCGTCGATTTTGGATGTCTGTACCTGCACCACTTCCAGACTGGTCAGCGGTTCTTCTTTTTCCAGCTTTTCTCTCAGAGCCGCCGAGAGATTCGTCATCTCCCCATACGTTTCTGCTGTTTTTTTATGAAACCATTCGTATAACTGCTTTCCCTTAAAAGCTTTTTCTCCCATGGAAACCAGTTTTTCTTTTAATTCTTCTTCATACAAGGATTTTACATCCAACTGCTCCATCTATTGTTCCTCACTGCTTCTTTTTTTCAGTCTGGCAATAAAAAATCCATCTGTTTTGTGAACGCCCGGAAGAAGCTGCAAATATCCTTTCTTCGTATCTTCATTTTGAAGTTCCTCACAGATCCATGGATCCAGACTTTCCAGTTCATAGGGATAATTTTCCACAAACCACTGTACATTTTCCTGATTCTCCTCCCGGGTGATCGTACAGGTGCTGTAGATCAGCGTTCCTCCCGGTTTCACGTAAGCGGCGGCATTGTGAAGAATCTGCCTTTGCAGAACCACCAACTCCCGAATCTTGTCCTGGTCGATACGATACTTGATATCTGTTTTCTTACCGATCACGCCCAGACCGGAACAGGGCACATCTGCCAGTACCACATCGGCTTTCTCTATGGAATCCTTATCCAGGATCGTAGCATCTTTTCGGGACGCTTCCACATTGATCACATCCGTTCTGCGGATATTTTCCCGAATCAGTTCCACTTTATAATCTGTAAGATCTCTGGCGTCCACATGACCGTAACCTTCCATCTTATCTGCCACATGAAGGCTCTTGCCTCCCGGAGCAGCACAAAGATCGATGACATAATCGCCTTTTTTTGCACCGGACACTTCTCCCACCAGCATAGAACTGAGATCCTGAACCACGATTCTTCCCATCACGAAGGATTTAAGCCCCGCCAGATGACTGTATTCTGACAGATACCATGCATAGGGAAGATACGGCGCTTTTTCCAGATGCGCTCCCTGCTCTTCCATGCTGCGGATCGCCATTTCCGGGTTCATCCGATGCTGCTGACAGCGGATCGTGGTGGGTCTGTCTTTAAGGAAATCCTGTAACATGCCTTCGGTGATCTCGGGACCGTATTCTCCCAGCCACCGCTCCACCAACCATTGAGGCATGGAGTAAAATACGGAAAAATAGCGGGAAAGATCGGTATTTCGATCGGGATACACGACAGCATCCTTTTCTCTGGAAATCGTCCGAAGAACACCATTCACAAATCCTTTCAGATTGTAAAATCCTTTTTTCTGAGCTAATTTTACCGCCTCATTGCAGGCTGCAGAATCCGGCACTCCATCCATAAACAAAAGCTGATATACGCCGCTTCTTAAAATATTGCGGATCACCGGTTTCATTTTCTGTACTTTCACACTGGAATACTGGTCCAGAATATAGTCGATCCGAAGCTGATATTCTACAGTTCCCTCCACCAGACGATTGATAAACGCTCTCTCCTGCTTGGGAAGATACTGTACCTTATCCAGCGCATTTCGGATGACAATATGGCTGTACTCCTTCTGCTGGATAATCTCCATCAAAATCTCCAGCGCAATTCCTCTCACATCATTTCCATTAGTCACGGTCTCTTCCTCCTGCCAGTATAACCAGACGCATCAGCTGCAAAAGTGCTCCCGCCAAAGCGGCCACATAAGTAAGTCCTGCTGCGATCAGCACTTTTCTTGCCCCTCGCACTTCCTCTTCAGTACGAAGAATCCCGGTATTTTGAAGCATCACCATCGCCCTCCGGGAAGCATTAAATTCCGAAGGCAAAGTAACAAGCTGAAATACCACAACCACGCTAAACAGAACAATTCCAACCGTCTGTAATATTTCCAGTGAAAAAATCAATCCCAGAATAAAAACGGGAATCGCTGCATTAGAACTGATCTGCATCACCGGATTTAACAGATTGATGAGCCGATTCACCCCATAACCGCTGGCATGCTGCATAGCATGGCCGCACTCATGAGCTGCCGTAGCCACCGCCGTGATACTGGACTGGTGAAACAGCTCTGCCGACAGATTAACGGTTTTATCATAACGGTAAAAAGAAATTCCTCTTCCTCCCATCTGACGAACGCCCACATCAAAAATCCCTGCTGCGTGAAGTACCCGCTCTGCCGCCTCCTGCCCGGTAACGCCGGTAGAAATCCGATTCCTGCTGTAACGGCTCATGGTAGAATTACAATAAGCAGATGCAGCCAAAGCGATCACCCCTGCCAGAATCACCAGAATATATGTGGGGTCCAAAAACCTTCCAAACCCATAACCATAATACATATTTTTTCACTCCTTCTGATCAAAACGGTAATCTTTTTCCCCTCTCAACCTTGTATCCTCTCAGGAATGCTTCTGTTTCCATCCGTTTCTTTCCTTCTAACTGAAGCTCTGTTATTTTCAACATACCTTTTCCGGTCTTCACCAACAATTCCTGCTGTTCTGTGATCCAGACCGTTCCCGGTTCCAACGTTTCCTGTCCTTGTTCCTCTTCCCTTACCTGAGCTTTCCAGATTTTCAGCGTTTTTCCATCTAACCGGGTATACGCGCTGGGCCAGGGATTCAAGCCCCGGATCAGCCTCTCCAGCTCCGCTGCCGGACGGCCAAAGTCCAGATTTCCCATGCTTTTTTTAATCATCCCCGCATAAGCGGTAGGACTTTCCTCCGGCTGTTTTTCAAATACTGCCGTTCCATCCTCCAAAGATGGCAGCGTTTCCACTAAAAGTTTCGCCCCGGTCTGGCTGAGCTTATCAAAGAGACTTCCCCCTGTTTCCTCTGCATCCAGAGGAACTACGGCTTTGGAAATCATATCTCCCGTATCTAAGCCCTCATCCATACGCATGATCGTCACGCCGGACTCTTCCTCTCCGTCGATCACCGCCCACTGGATAGGAGCAGCGCCACGATATTTCGGCAGCAAAGAAGCATGCACATTGATACATCCATAAGGGGTCAGCTCCAGAATTTCTTTTGGTATCAACTGTCCGAAGGCCACCACTACGATCACCTCCGGATTCAAGTCTTTTAACACCTGAACAAATTCCGGCTCCCGTACTCTCTTCGGCTGATAGACAGGAAGTCCCAACTTAAGCGCCGCTTCTTTTACCGGCGTGGGCTGGAGATTCTTTCCCCGTCCTTTCGGCTTGTCCGGCTGGCTTACCACACCCACGATCTCGTGTCCTGCCTCATAAAGCGCCTCCAATGTTCCCACGGAAAAATCCGGGGTTCCCATAAATACAACTCTCATCTATTCCTCATCCTCTTCTTCATCATCATACACAGTGTCCCGCAGTTCACCTTCCACATGTTCCACGTACATAATACCGTCCAGATGGTCACACTCATGACAGATTGCTCTTGCCAAAAGTCCCTCTCCGGTGAGGGTAAACGGTTCCATATTTTCATCATAAGCCTTCACCGTTACCACGTTCGGTCTTGTGACGGTTCCTGATTTTCCCGGAAGACTCAAGCATCCCTCGTCTCCGGTCTGCTCTCCGGAAGTCTCCGTGATCTCCGGATTAATCAGCACCCACGGTCTGTCCCCCACATCGATCACTACAATTCTTTTCAAAATTCCAACCTGCGGAGCGGCAAGTCCCACCCCATATGCGTCATACATCGTATCCAGCATATCGTTGATCAATGTTTTGATCTTGGGAGTCATCTCCTCCACCGGACGACATTTTTTAGTTAAAATTCTGTCACCCATTGTTCTGATTTTCCGTATTGCCATAATCTATTCCTCCTAATGATTAAAATCAAACTGTATCCGTATATTTTTAAAGCCGCTGTTGATCTCTATATAACGTTCCAGCCGCTCTTTGATCTTCAGTAAATATTCCAGATCCTCCTGCTTCACATACAGGACTTTGCGGTACATATCCGCCACCTTTGCCACCGGCTCATCCGCCGGTCCTATGATCTGGAGCCGCTGGGCTCCATCCACTTTTTTCAAAAATCTTTTTATATATTCCATTCCTGTTCCCAGAAGATTTTCGTCCATACTGACGCCCCGAATGGCAAATAAATTCGACATAGGGGGATAAGACAGAAGCTGACGATATTCCGCCTCCTCCTCATAAAATCCCGGATAATCCTGACGGATGGCCGCCTGAATGCTGTAATGCTCCGGCTGATACGTCTGCACCACCGCTTCTCCCGGCTTTTCTCCCCTTCCTGCCCTTCCGATCGCCTGAGTAAGAAGTTGAAAAGTCCTCTCCCCTGCCCGATAATCGCTTACATTCAAAGAAAGATCCGCCGCCAAAATCCCCACCAGCGTAACCTGGGGAAAATCATGTCCTTTCACGATCATCTGGGTTCCTATGAGAATGTCCGCCTCCTGATTAGCAAATGCCGAAAGAAGCTCGCTGTGACTTTCCTTTTTTCTCGTAGTATCCAGATCCATACGCAGCACCCGCGCTTCGGGAAAAGACTTCTTCACCAGATCCTCGATCTGCTGCGTCCCCGCCCGAAACCCTCCGATATAGGGCGATCCGCAATGAGGACATTCCTGGGGCTGTCGGGTCTCATATCCACAGTAATGGCACACCATTCTTCCATGTCGATGTACAGATAAAGACACATCACAGTGGGGACATTTGATCACCGTTCCGCAGGAGCGGCAGGACAAAAATCCCGCATAACCTCTTCTATTCAGAAAGAGCATGATCTGCTCCTTTTTTTTCAGCCGGTCCGCCATCTTTTCCTGAAGAACTCTGCTTAAGATGGAACGGTTTCCCTCTCTTAATTCTTCCCTGAGATCCACCGTTGTAACCGCTGCCATCTGCCGGTTTTCATATCTCTTTTCCATCTCGAACAACCGGTAAATCCCCTGCTTTGCCCGATAATAAGCATCCACCGAAGGAGTTGCGCTGCCTAAAAGCACCGGACAGTGTTCCAGTTTTCCCCTGGCGATCGCCGTCTCCCTCGCATGATAACAGGGCGCTGTCTCGCTCTGATAAGACGTCTCGTGTTCCTCATCCATAACAATCAGTCCTAGATTAGGAAAAGGGGTAAATAAGGCTGAACGGGGACCGATCATCACCTGTATTTCTCCTTTTTTCGCCCGCTCAAACTGATCCGAACGTTCTCCCATGGAAAGGCGGGAATGAAGCACCGATACCCCATCTCCAAAACGATGATAAAACCGCAGCACGGTCTGATACGTCAGGGCAATCTCCGGGATCAGCAAAATCACCTGTTTTCCCTCACGGATCACCTGCTCCATCAATTCCATATACACCTGCGTTTTTCCGCTGCCGGTAACGCCCCGGATCAGACAGGGACGAAAATCTCCATCCCTCCATCCTGCCGCAATGGCTTCTGAGATTCTTTGCTGATCTCCGGTAAGAACCACCGAAGTATCTTCTCTTCTTTCCTGAGAAATCGGATTTCTATAGATCTTCCGGGATTGCATCGAGAAAATTCCCTGTTCCTCCATGGCTTTCCATACACTGGAAGTTACATGAAGCTTGTTCGCCGCAAGGCTGGTGGACAATTCTTTCTCCTGCATAACCGCTTCCAGAACCCTCTTTTTTGCCACATAATGCTTCCTTTCATACTCTTCCAGCTTTTGGCGGGCTTCCTCCTCTGAAATCCTCAGAGTGATCCACCGCTCTTCCTTCTGCTTCATCTTCTGCTTCACCGGAAGCACTGTCTTTAGCGCCTGGATCATCGTAGCTCCATATTGCCGGCGCATCCAGGACGCCAACGAAATCAAGCGGGATTCGATGCTGTTTCCCCCGTCTGCAACAGAAAGAATTTCCTTCATTCTCCCTACTTCAAACGATGCCTGATCTGTAATCTGCAGCACATACCCACGAATCGTGCGGCTTCCATTGCCGAAAGGCACGTTCACCTGCATACCCGGCTCCAGCTCTTCCCGCAAATGCTCCGGTATCCGATACTGAAATGTTCGATCTAATTTATCACTGGTAATATCCACGATAATATCTGCAAACAGTCTATCCATTCTTCTTATCTTCTTCCAGAATCTCCTGGATCAATATCCGCTCATCCATAGGATATTTTTTCCCTTTGATCTCCTGATAATCTTCATGACCTTTTCCTGCCAGAACCACAATATCCCCCGGCTCTCCATGATGGATCGCATAGGCGATAGCTTCCTTCCGGTCAATAATCTCTACATAATTTCCTTTTGTTTTACTGATTCCCACCTTAATATCATCGATAATCTCCTGAGGTTCCTCATTTCTGGGGTTATCTGAAGTGATGATGGTAAGATCTGCCAGCCTTCCAGAAACTTCTCCCATCTCAAATCGTCTGTCCCGGGAACGGTTTCCTCCACAGCCAAACAAACAAACCAGACGATGGGGACGATACTCCTTGAGCGTTGTAAGAAGACTTTCCAGGCTCATGGCATTGTGCGCATAATCAATCATCAAGGTAAATTCATCCGATACCTTCACCATCTCAATCCGCCCCTTGACTTTTGCCACCTTCAGAGCCTTACAGATATTTTCCTCAGAAACCTGAAAATGGCGGCAGATAGCGATCGCTGTCAGAGAATTGTAGATGCTGAACTTTCCAGGAAGATCAATCTCTACCGGAAAATGCAGAAGTCCTTCTAATTGATAAGCAATACCCAGCGTACCTTTTCCTGTCACCAGCCGGGCATCCACCGCCCGAAGATCCGCCTCCTGAGAAAATCCATACGTTTCCAGTTTACAGGTATGCCCTTCCACCATCTGCTCAAAATGTTCGTCGTCCCGATTTACAATTCCTATCTTGCACTGACGCAGCAGCATTTTCTTACATTCCAGATAATGTTCAAAACTGGTATGTTCATTGGGACCGATATGATCCGGCTCGATATTGGTAAAAATACCGATCTCAAAGGTAAATCCCGCCGTTCTGTGCAGCATCAGCCCCTGAGAAGATACTTCCATCACCGCGCAGTCACAGCCTGCATCCAGCATCTGTCGGAAATACTTCTGTACCAACAAAGATTCCGGGGTGGTATTTGCCGAGGGGATCACCGTATCTCCGATGATCGTCTCAATCGTTCCGATCAGCCCCACCTTATAGCCGGCATTTTCCAAAATTGACTTTACCATATACGTCGTCGTGGTCTTTCCCTTGGTTCCGGTAATTCCGATCACTTTCAGCTCATCTCCCGGATAACCGTAATAAGCTGCTGCGATCACTGCCATGGCATAGCGGGTATCCTTCACCAGAATCACCGTCACATCCTCCGGCACCTTAAGCGGTTCTTCCGAAACGATGGCTTTCGTTCCCTGCGCTACCACTGCCGGAACAAACGTATGACCGTCCGCCACTGCTCCCCGGATACAGATAAACAGACTTCCTTCTCCTGCTTTCCGGGAATCTGCTTCCACTTTTGTAATTTCCTGCTCTGTCGTTCCCTGCAGACAGGTATATTCTAAACGTTCCAGTAATTGCACTAATTTCATCGAATGTCCTCCATTCTTCCGGGCATATTCAGAAGTCTGCCCATAGATACTATTTATAATAGCACATCCGGGAATAAAATTGAAGAGTGGATTCAAAAGTTCACAGAGCAAAAAGACCATCGGAAGGAAAGTTAATTAGAATATGTATGGTTCAAACTCAGTCTGCGCTCACTTTGAGCCTGAAGTCTCAAAGATGTGCTCGACACATTCGTTTTACACCATCCATATTCCTTCTCGCATTTTCCTTACAATGGTCTTCCATTTGTTCTCTTTTCCCTTTTTTGACAATAGGGGGGAGCTATTTGGCTCTGATTTCCTGAATTTTCTTAACGATAGTGTTCCGACATGCCAAAGCCTGTGGTTTTTCCATAGGTTCTACTCCTTTCAAGGGGTATGGGATGCCCAGCGCCTCGTATTTTTTCAGCCCCATAGTATGGTAGGGAAGGACTTCCAGTCCTTTCAGATTCCGAAAAGGAGCCAAAAGCTCTCCCAGCCGTTCCAGATGTTCTTTTCCATCGGTAACTCCCGGCACTGCCACATGGCGCACGATCATGGGAATCTTCGCCTGCTCCAGAGCATGGGCGAAAGCCAGCACCGGCTCCTGTTTCTGACCGGTAAGCTCCAGATGTCCCTGAGGCGTACTGTGTTTCATATCCAAAAGTACCAGATCCAGATTTTCAAATAATTCCTGAAAGCGTTCTCCCAACTCTTCCCGGTACGTAATCCCGGAAGTATCCAGACAGGTATGAATGCCCCGCTTTTTTGCCTCCCGGAACAGTTCTGTCAAAAAAGGAAGCTGCAGCAGCGGTTCGCCTCCAGTAGCCGTGATACCGCCCTTCCGATAAAAATTCTTATTTTTCTCATAACCTGCAAGAATTTCATCCACTGTCATCTCTGTGCCTTCTCCCGGCGCCCAGGTGTCCGGATTATGGCAATACTGGCATCTCAAAGGACACCCCTGAAAAAATACCAGAAAACGAATTCCGGGACCGTCAACGGTCCCGAAACTTTCTAAAGAATGAATTCTTCCTGTTATTTTTTCTTTCTTACATTGCATCATGGAAGGTTCTGGAAATAACCTCATCCTGCTGCTCTTTTGTCAGTTTGTTGAAGTTTACAGCATAACCTGACACACGAACGGTAAGCTGAGGATATTTTTCCGGATGAGCCTGGGCATCCAGAAGAGTTTCTTTTGTGAATACGTTTACATTCAGGTGATGTCCACCTTTTTCTGCATATCCATCCAGTAAGTTTACAAGGTTGTCGATCTGTGCTTCACTGATATTCATATATAAAATCCTCCTAGTTTTTCTTATTTTTTATTCATCACCAAGATTTGCGTTTGGCTCGCAGCACGCGCAGTCCGGTTCCAGTTCAAAAGTGATATCGTCAAATACGATCGCGTCATCTTTTCCCAGCG
>HF995372.1:0-5285 GCA_000432335.1 Firmicutes bacterium CAG:646 | reverse complement strand
AGGTATTGGAAATACCATCCTGTGCATCTTTAAACGGCAGTTTGGAAACAGAACTCAGACTTGCTACAGCGCCCTTGCTGTCTCTTCTGTGCATGGGGTTTGCTCCCGGGGCAAACGGCTCTCCTGCTTTTCTTCCGTCCGGTGTAGATCCGGTAGCTTTACCATAAACTACGTTGGAAGTGATTGTCAGGATAGAAGTTGTCGGGATTCCGCCTCTGTAAGTATGGTTTCCTTTGATGTAAGACATAAAGTCATGTACAATGTCATAAGCGATATCGTCTACTCTGTCATCGTCATTTCCGTATTTCGGGAAATCGCCCTCTACTTCGTAATCTACAACGATACCATTTTCATCTCTTACCGTCTTCACTTTTGCGTATTTGATCGCAGACAGAGAATCGGCTACTACAGACAGACCTGCGATACCAGTTGCAAACCAACGGGTCACATCTTTATCATGAAGAGCCATCTGAATTCTCTCATAGCAGTATTTGTCATGCATATAATGAATGATGTTCAAAGTGTTTACATATACCTGAGCCAGCCATTTCATCATCTCGTTAAATCTTTCCATTACTTCATCGTAATCCAGGTATTCAGAAGTGATCGGACGATATTTCGGTCCTACCTGTTTCTTGCTCACTTCATCCACACCGCCGTTGATCGCATACAACAGACATTTTGCCAGATTTGCACGTGCTCCAAAGAACTGCATCTCTTTACCAACTCTCATGGAAGATACGCAGCAGGCGATCGCATAATCATCCCCGTGAGTCACACGCATCAGATCATCATTTTCATACTGTACAGAAGAAGACTCGATAGAAGTCTTTGCACAGAAGCGTTTGAAGTTTTCCGGCAGTCTTGTAGACCACAGTACCGTCAGGTTTGGTTCCGGAGCAGTTCCCAGGTTACTCAGGGTATGCAGATAACGGAAAGACATCTTTGTTACCATAGAACGTCCGTCGATACCCATACCTCCGATAGACTCCGTTACCCAGGTAGGATCTCCGGAGAACAGCGCATTGTATTCCGGTGTTCTTGCAAATTTTACCAGACGCAGCTTCATAATGAAGTGATCGATAAACTCCTGAATCTGTTCCTCTGTAAAGGTTCCGTTCTTCAGGTCACGCTCTGCATAAATATCCAGGAAAGTAGAAGTACGTCCCAGAGACATCGCTGCTCCGTTCTGCTCCTTGATTGCTGCCAGATATCCAAAATACAGCCACTGAATCGCTTCCTGTACGTTCGTTGCCGGTTTGGAAATATCAAATCCGTAAATCTGTCCCAGCTCTTTCAGTTCTTTCAAAGCCTTGATCTGCTCAGACAGCTCTTCTCTCTGACGGGTTACATCAGAATACATAATAATTCTTGTGCTGTCTTTCTGCTCCTGCTTGTCCTCGATCAGACGATCCACTCCGTACAGCGCTACTCTTCTGTAATCGCCGATGATACGTCCGCGACCATAAGCATCCGGCAGACCAGTGATGATATGACTGGAACGGCAGGCTCTCATCTCCGGTGTATATGCGTCAAACACACCTTCATTGTGAGTCTTTCTATGTTTTGTAAAGAATTCCACAACCTCAGGATCTACATGATATCCGTTATCTTCGCAGGCTTTCACTGCCATACGGATACCGCCGTAAGGCTGCAGGGAACGTTTGAAAGGCTTATCTGTCTGAAATCCGACAATCGTTTCTTTGTCTTTATTCAGATATCCAGGACCATGTGAAGTAATGGAAGAAATGATCTTGATGTCCATATCCAGAACGCCGCCTTTTTCTCTCTCTTCCTTCGTCAGTTCCATAACCTGATCCCAAAGTTCTTTGGTTCGTTCGGTAGCGTCTGCCAGGAATGTGTCATCTCCGTCATAAGGAGTATAATTCTTCTGAATAAACTCTCTTACGTTAATTTCTTTTTCCCAGATTCCGCCACTGAATCCTTCCCACTCTTTTCGCATTTCGCGTCCTCCTTCTTGTTCTTGTGCTTTATTATTTGCTATGCCCCTATCATAGTGGATTGTTAAATTTCAGTCAATATTATTACCCTATGTTTTTAATAAAATACAAGATTTAGTGATGCGTTTACTCAAAATGCCAGATGTGGTAATTCTTTTCTTTTCACCCGCTATTTATTCTTTCATTGAGGTATAAGATTGACGAAATCATAACAGGAGAATCCCCCGCGAGAGATTCTCCTGTTATGCCTCTAATATACGATTTTTTTACGGCAGAATAGAGAACGCAAACTCTACCTTTCCATCGTTCATTTTGTATTTATCCATGATCTGCGGACCACAGCTTCCTGAACCGATACCACTCACCTTGTAATCGATTCGTACATTGGTGTACGCATCTTTTACCAATTCAAAATCATGGGCTTTCTCTGTCAGTTCTCTGGATGTATATTCCGATACGTTAGCTGAAAATCCCTGTTCGGATACAAACGTATACTGTCCCAGTTTCATGTATTTCGTATTGTAATGGCTTCCATGCTCCTGCGGTCTGATATACGGAATGTACTCTTTTGGGGCGCTGCTCTCAAACATTCCCATCCAGGAACCGTGATGCATATCAATATAAGATTCATAAGGACCATAACCGAAGTAAATAAAATCCTTTTCTTCCGTCTTAAATTCAAATCCCAGTCTTGGGAGGAAGGTTCTGTCCTGACTGAAATCCCCTTCCAATTTCACATCAATCCGTCCGTCTGCAAAGAACGTATACACCGTTTCATAGCGGAAAATCGGACCTCTCGATACTGGCGCCAAAGAGGCTTTCACACGAATCCGATTTCCTTCGATCTGACAGTCATACACCTTATTATGTACTTTGTCATATCGCTCTTCATACCACTGACGTTTCACACGACGTTCGTTATCCGTAGGAGCTTTCCAGATCGTCAGTTCCATAGGGCTCTTCAGATAGCCGTTCAGATCTTCCAGACATCCATAATGAAGGTCAAATTTATAAGAGAATCCTTCTCCTGAGATCACTGCCTTCTGTCCTTCCTGACGGATTTTGGCCTCCCCCTGACCTTCCGGAAGCGCTTTTACCGTCTGGGATAGTTTGATCTGTTCAAATGCCACCTCTCTGCCATCCTGCGCTTTCATGGAAATGCGGAGATATGCGCCATACCGGCTTTCAGGAACTGTCAGTTCCAAAGGAAGCGTTACCATTTCATGACCTTTTGCTTCTACTTTAAACTCACCATGGGCAGTTACTTCACCATCCACTGTCATTTCCCAGTCAAAAGCAAATTCTGACAGATTTCTGAAATCATATTTATTTTTCACATAAAGAACACCGTTATCCCAGCATGCAGCCATAGGCTGATATGCATATTTTGCTTCCAGAGAACCGGCTTTAAAACTCCTGTCATGGAATACCAGACCGTCACAGCAGAAGTTTCCGTCATGAGTCTCCTCTCCAAAGTCACCGCCATAGCAGTAATGACCTTCTTCATTCTTTGCCACATGATCTGCCCACTCCCAGATACATCCGCCGATCATATAAGGATGCTGCTCAAATACTTTCCAGTAATCGACCACATCCCCAGGTCCGTTACCCATCGCGTGACTGTATTCACACTGAAAAATCGGTCTGTTATCGCCTGTATGTTCATGGTATTCCCGCATCTGATCCACAGTCCAGTACATACGACTCACCACATCTACAGAATCCGGATCTTTACTGCCCGGTTTGTTACAGTACGCATTTTCATAATGCACCAGTCGGTTGATTCCCGGACGCTGCCCTTCTCTTTCCCGGACAAACTCGCTCATGGCAACAAAATTTTCTCCGTAGTTACTTTCATTTCCATGGCTGAACATCACCACACAGGTATGATTTTTATCTCTTTCATATAAACGAGCCGCCCGGTCTATAAAAGCGTCTCTCCACATCTCATTGCGACATGGCCAGGCAGAATCCGGATCATAACCGCATCCCGGTTTTCTTTCTCCAAATCCATGAGTCTCAATATCCGCTTCATCCACCACATAAAATCCCAGTTCATCACAAAGCTCAATAAATGCAGCCTGTGGAGGATAATGAGAAGTACGGATAGCATTGATATTCAGCTCTTTCATCTTCAAAAGCTCACTTCGCATATCCTCATAGCTGAGAACGTACCCATGATCTGCATGGGTATCATGATGGTTCACACCCTTTAACTTCACACTGACACCATTAATCAGAAGCTCACCTTTTTCACTGATTTTCTGATCTCTGAGACCCACTTTCACCGGAATATACTCTCCCGCTTCCTCGATCACCACCGTATACAGATATGGCTGCTCTGCATTCCACAAAACAGGCTCTGCCAGATCGGTCTCTTTTCCATCTGCATCAAATACCCGATAAGCTCCATCATAATAAATTCCTGTCGCATCAAAGCCCACATTGATATCAAACAGATGCCCCTGCGGTCTGCTCAACAGATACACATCACGGAAAATACCGTTATTTCTCATGAAATCCTGATCTTCCAGATAACTGGAAACACACCACTTATACACCTTGACCAGAATCTCATTCTCCCCTTCTTTCAATGTAACCGAAAATTCAGAGGTAGAATGGGAAACAGTAGAATATCCCACATAACTGCCATTTACAAACAATTCCATGCAAGGTGCTACCCCTTCAAATACCAACGTATTTTCTCTTGCAGCTTCCTCTGCCGTCACGGTAAGAAATCTTCTGTATACACCCAGCGGGTTATCATCCGGCACATACGGCGGATCTACCGGATAAGGATAATTTACATTCGTATAATACGGTTTTTCATAACCAGTCATCTGCCAGCAGGAAGGCACCGGAACCTTGTCCCACTCTGTAATCTCTTCCGGACAGTCAATATCTCTTGCAAAATACCGGAAATCCCACTCGCCATTCAGCAGCTTATAATATGCAGAAGCCGCCTTATCCCCTTTCAGGGCTTTTTCCAACGTATCATACGGAATATAATGAGCTCTTGGCGGGAGCGTATTCTCATGAATCCTTGTTAAATCTTCATACCTTCTCATTGTTAAAAACTCCTCCAATTTTTATATTTTTTTACTGCTATTGTCTATAATAACCCCCTTTTTCTCATTTGTGAATGTCATATCTTGGCAATTTTTCTAACAGTTCAGCCATACAGTGTACGCGAAGCCAAAAATATGCTTGCATGTTTTTGCAAGCGTACATCTGTATGAGCTGAGCGCCTGTTTATGAGTAAAACAGTGGCATCAGCCACGGTAAGCACGTAGTGCGCTTTTACGAATGGCGCGAGCTGAACTG
>HF995371.1:54902-73495 GCA_000432335.1 Firmicutes bacterium CAG:646 | reverse complement strand
ATTTGAAGTAGCACAATAGGTTAATTAATTAAACTATATATAAAGAAGCGGGGAAAATGAGAAAAATAGTGCAAATACACATAAAGGGGGAAGGATGATGGAAAAAAGTGTAAGAAAAACAGTAAGAGGAGGTACATGGAAACAAATCAGGAGATATAGGATTTTATACGTGATTTTGGGGGCTGCGATCCTCTATTATTTCGTTTTCCTGTATATTCCAATTTTTTGGGGATTTATTATTTCTTTTAAGGATATGAAAGTGGGAAGTACGATTGCAAATGCGGAATGGGTAGGGCTGGAAAATTACAGGTATATTTTTTCAAATCCTGAAATTCTGAAGCTTATAAAGAATACGCTGGTGATCAGTTTTTCCCGACTGATTTTTACCTTTTTTCCACCCATTATCCTGACGATTGCAATTTTTGATCTTCGATGGAAAAAGTTTCAAAAGTTCAGTCAGACCATGGTGTATATTCCTCATTTCTTTTCCTGGGTTATTATTTACGGAATTGTTTTTGCGTTTTTCTCAGGAAATGGTCTGGTAAATGGAGCGATTGACTTTTTCGGGGGAGAAAAAACGGATTTTCTGACTTCCAGTAAAGCGTTTCTTCCTTTGCTGATCGGTTCGCAGATATGGAAGGAAGCCGGGTGGAGTACGATTCTTTATTTTGCGGCGCTGACCAGTGTGAATACGGAATTGTATGAGGCGGCTAAGATTGATGGTGCAGGTCCCATACAAAGAATTAAGGCGGTGACGCTTCCGGCTATGATGCCGGTGATTACATTTTCCCTGATTATGGCGTTGGGTAATATCCTGAATAATGATTTTGAGCAGATTCTTCTGTTTTATAACTCTGCGGTTTATGATGTTGCCGATACGATTGATACCTGGGTATACCGAGTGGGGCTTGGAAAGATGCAGTATGGAATCGGTTCAGCGGTTTCTATGATGAAAGCGGTTGTCAGTCTGGTGCTGATCGTATCAGCGAATACATTTTCCAAGAGAACAACGGGAAGAGGAATGTTCTAAGGGGGAGTGAAGATGAAAAATGTGAAAGTAAAATCAACAAAGATCAAGATGTCTGCGGAGGAAAAGATATATCAGGGAGTGATTGCAGCTTTTGTAGGTCTTGCCGTTTTGCTTTGTCTGATTCCTTTTCTGTATGTGGTGGGAATGTCTTTTACCTCGGAAGGGGAGATGATTGCAAAAAATTACTTTGTGATTTTCCCGGAGAAACCAATTTTATCGGCGTATAAGTATATTTTTGAAAATGCAAATTTCTTTTCGGGGATGAAGATTACTATTTTGCGCACGCTGCTGGGCGTAGGGACGGCCTTGATCCTGACTCTTCCGGTGGGCTATATTCTGGCGATTCGAAAACTACCGGGGAAAAATGGAATTATGATATTTTTCATTATTACAATGATTTTAAACGGTGGTTTAATACCTACCTACCTTCTTTATCGGGATTTGCACTTGTTGAATAGTTTTTGGGTATACATTGTTCCTTCGTTGGCAAATACGTTTGGAATTTTGGTGGTAAAGCTTTTTGTGGAAGGGATTCCCACGGATGTGATGGAATCGGCAGATCTGGACGGGGCTTCAGAATTACAAAAATTGTGGTATATCGGTATGCCGCTTTTGAAACCGACCATATGTGCTTTGGGTTTATTTGCAGCGGTAACGCATTGGAATTCCTGGATGGATGCCATGATTTATGTAAAGGATGCGAATTTGTGGCCGATGCAGTACGTTATCCGTAATTTGCTGACGCAGGGAAATAATGCAGATTTGATGAGTAATATCAGTACTTATGCAAAGATGACTTCGGAGTCTATGAAGATGGCAAGTGTGATTGTGGCAGTACTTCCGATTTTATGTGTATATCCGTTTTTGCAGAAGTATTTTGTACATGGTATGTTCACGGGTTCCGTAAAGGGATAAGGTCAACATAATTTTAAAGAAAAGGAGAGAAGAGCATGATGAGTAAAAAGGGAAACAGAATGTTGGCATTGGTGTTGGCGTCTGTCACAGCGGCAGGGACGATCATGGGGTGCGGCGGCGCCGAGACGAAGCCGGAGACAGAAACAGAAAGTGGAAAAGGAGAAAATACATCATCAGAAGCGGTTGATGATCAGGTGCCGGCTTTTGAAGAGATTGAATTTCCAGATACCATGCCCGCAAATCCTACTCTGGCAGAGGAAGATTATTATGACTACGATGATATGAGCGTTCACTATGATATCACCATGGAAACGTATAATTATGGATATCCGCTGCCGGAGGACGATCCTATCAAGGCATGGCTGGAGGAAAAGTACAATGTGACGCTGAATCTGGAAGTGGTGGCGCAGGCAGATCAGGAAACTGTTTTGTCTACAGAGTTTGCCAGTGGGGAAGTGCCGGATGTAGTGACTTTGCCCAGTAAGGAATATGGTTTTACTTTGGGGGAACAGGGCATTCTGGTAGATGCAAAAGAACTGTATCCGTATATGCCTCAGACGTGTAAGTTTGTAACGAAGGATCTTGTGAAATACAGTACCATGGAAGATGGAACTATGCCGTTTACTACAAAATATGCGGTTCAGGATGGCGATATCTGGAATCTTGCGATCCGTCAGGATTGGCTGGATAAATTTGGAATGGATGTTCCGAAGACAAAGGAAGAAGTGTTGGAATTTGCAAAAGCATGTACGTTTAATGATCCTGATGGAAATGGAAAGGATGACACCTATTTTATGGTGGCAGCGGGAAATGGATTGAGTATGGGAATGCTGGAAGGATTTCTTCCAGGATTTGGGAATCCTGAAACTGCGGCAGTAGATGGAAAGCTGGAAGTTCCTATGTTGAATGGGATAACCAAGGCATGGGTGGAATTTCTGAATGAATTGTATGAGGCAAAAGTATTTCCTGCGGATTGGTATTCAATTGAATGGGAAGCTTCCAAATCTTATTCTTTGAATGATAAAGTGGGAATGGTAAGATATCCGGCGAAGAATTTATATGAAGAGTACTGCGCATTCCAGGGCAATGATTATTCGAAAGTGAAAAACTGGACGTATTTGCCACAGGTGCCGATCGAGAATGGAAAAGGAGCTGCAGGTGGAAATCAGGGAACGTTACTGGCAATCCCCAAAGCAAATGTGGAAGATGATGCAGGAAAATTGAAACGAATCTGCCATATTCTGGATGCAATGTGTTATGGAGGAGAGGCTTACTTTGAAACGGTACAGGGCGGCGGTTTGGAAGTATATGCTGACAAAGGATATACAGCAGACGTAAGAGAATATACAGAGGATGGTCTTTCCATCTGTTATGTAGATCCCAGCCATCCGGGCTTTACGGAGTATGGTTCTGACAATCTGGCGTTAGCTCCGTGGCAGAATTTTGGATATTCTTTGAAGTGGCAGAAAGAATACAGCACCGATGAAGAAAAACAGGATTACGTAAGCGCCATTAATGATAATAATGAAGAGCTTGCAAAAATGGATCGTTGGCCGAACAGCGCGTTGCTTTATACAAAACCGGCAGAGGTAACGTCTACGTTGAACGAATTTGCACAGGCGCAGTTGTTTAAATTTGTGACGGGAGAGCGCAAGATGGACGAGTGGGATGATTACGTTCAGGAATGGCTGCAGCAGGGAGGAAAGGAAACAGTAGAAAGTGCAGCAGAACAGCTGGGAGTGCCGGTTCCTGATGGAATTTAAGTGGGACGGAATGGAAAACGGAGACATGACGGAAGTTGTGCCTCCGTTTTTTAAGGCACAGTAGTTCAAAAATGAAATAAAAATAATGTATGTTGAAAAATAATAATGGTTTCTTTATGATGAAAATACAACAGGTATTGGGAGGAATACAGTATGTGGGAGAAAGAAAAAAACAGGGATGATATTTTCCGGGTATGGGATACAAAGGCGTTGCAGGGAGTCCATGAAGATCCTTGCCGCAGAGCGCTTTTTACGCCGAAAAAGGTTTTGTGGACGGCTGGAGAGGTGATAAACAGTGAGGTTTTGCTGGAGCAGAGAGAACTTCAGATTTCTCTGGGGGCTCATGAACCGTGTGTTATGAAAAGCAGGAAAGGGAAAATGGCATCGATTTTGCTGGATTACGGACAGGAGATTCATGGAGGAATCAAACTTCTGGTGTGGAATTCCAATGTTCTCCAGGGGGCAAAGGTGCGGATACGTTTTGGAGAGTCGGCGGCGGAAGCCATGGCGGAGCTCGGAGGAGAGAAAAATGCCACCAATGATCATGCCCGGCGGGATCTGCGTATGGAAGTGGGAATGATGAGTATGAATCCGGTGGGAGAGACAGGATTTCGGTTTGTGCGTATTGATCTGGAAGAAACCCAAGGGGAAATATGGCTGAAATCTGTGCCCGCAGTTTTTGTTTATAAGGATGTAGAATATAAAGGGAGTTTTTTGAGCAGCGATCCTCTGTTAAATCGGATCTGGGATGTGGGAGCATATACCGTACATCTGAATATGCAGGAGTATATCTGGGATGGAATTAAGCGTGACCGGCTGGTGTGGGTAGGGGATATGCATCCTGAAACTACCACGATTCAGGCAGTTTTTGGGGAGGATGATGCTGTGGAGCGGAGTCTGGATTTTATCAGGGAGGAGACGCCGCTTCCGGGGTGGATGAATGGCATGGCAAGTTATACCATGTGGTATGTGATTATTGTTTATGACTGGTATTTTCATACAGGGAAGAAAGCTTTTTTGGAAAAGCAGCGAGAATATCTGGAAGGAGCAGCAGACCAGTTGTCGGAATATATCGATGAAGAAGGAAAGGATACTGTGAAGGAAGGGCGCTTTTTGGACTGGCCGTCGGAAGGAAAGGGTGCGGTGGTGGATGCAGGAGTGCAGGCGATCCATGCATGGGCGGCAGCGAGCCTTCAGAAAATTTTCCAGGTTCTGGGAGATGAGAACAGAGCGGAAAGATGTCGGGCAGATCTTAAGAGACTGCGAGCTTGCAAGATGGATTATCAGGATTCTAAACAGGCTGCCGCTCTTTTGGTTATCAATGGAATGGAAGATCCGGGAGAGGTCAATGAAAGGCTTTTGAAGAAGGGGGGAGCCCAGGGAATGTCCGCTTTTATGGGATACTATATTCTGACGGCAAGAGCCATGGCGGGAGATTATCAGGGCTGTCTGGATTGTATTCGAGATTATTGGGGCGGAATGCTTTCGCTGGGTGCTACTACTTTCTGGGAAGATTTTGATGTGCGATGGCTGGAAAATGCAGCTCGGATCGATGAACTTCCCGCAGAGGGAAAAATTGATGTACATGGAACGTATGGCGCTTACTGTTACAGTGGCTATCGGCATAGTCTTTGTCATGGCTGGGCTTCCGGGGTGACACCGTGGCTATCGGAAAATGTTCTCGGCATTCAGGTTTTGGAGGCGGGCTGCAGGAAAGTAAAGGTGGACCCCCATCTGGGAGATCTGGAATGGGCGAAAGGCGCATATCCTACGCCGTACGGTCTGATTCGGGTATCCCATCGGAAGCGGGAAGATGGCAGTATTGATACGCAGATTCAGGCGCCGGAAGAGATAGAAGTGGTGAAATAAAGGAGGGAATGTAATTGAAACTGGAAGAACGGAAGAAATTATTTGCGAATCCTACGGGAGAATACAGGGGAAAGCCGTTTTGGTCCTGGAATGGAAAGCTGGAAGAAGAGGAATTAAAACGACAGATTGATGTGATGAAAGAAATGGGCTTTGGGGGATATTTTATGCATTCCCGTACAGGTCTGGAAACGGAGTATCTGGGGGAAGAATGGTTTCGCCTGATTAATACCTGTGCTGATTATGGACAGAAGGAAGGGATGGAATCCTGGCTGTATGATGAAGATCGGTGGCCTTCCGGCAGCGCTGGCGGTATTGTGACAAAAGAGGAAAAATATCGGGCGATGTTTTTGGAAATGAATCTTCTGGATGAAAAACAATGGGGAAATTACCAGGAGGATTCCGGTACAGCGGCGATTTTTGCCTGTATTTTAAAAGATGGAATTTTTTCGGCGAAAAGAGTCTTACATACGGGAGAAGAGTTGCTGGAAGGGGAGACGGTGTTAGAGTTTCGGGTTCGGTATGCAAAATGCAGCGATAATTATAACGGCTATACCTATCTGGACACGATGAATCAGGAGGCGGTGGAAAAGTATCTGGAATCTACCCATGAAAAATATAAGGAACATTGCGGGGAACGTCTGGGAACGACAATCCAGGGGATTTTCACCGATGAACCCCACCGTGGTCCTGTATTCAGTACCTTTTCTGATGGAGCAGAAAATGCAGTGCCCTATACGCCGGACATGTTTGAAGAATTTGAAAAAAGATTTGGTTACAGTTTGAAAGAGAATCTTCCTGAGGTGTTTTTGAGAAAAGAAGAGGGAGAGCTTTCTAAGGTGACCAGAGATTATTTTGAACTGTGTCAAGAGTTGTTTCTGGAACGGTTTGCGCTTCCTATTTATCGGTGGTGTCAGGAAAATCGTCTGATTTTTACTGGACATGCGCTGCATGAGGATGCTCTGTGCTGTCAGGCGGTGATGCAGGGGTCTCTGATGCGTTTTTATGAATATATGGAATATCCCGGAATTGATCTTCTGGGGGAGGATAATACATGTTATTGGGTGGCGAAACAGATCCAGTCCGTGGCGCGGCAGTTAGGTAAGAAATGGGTGCTGTCAGAACTTTACGGTTGTACCGGCTGGCAGATGAATTTTGAATCTTATAAAAATATTGGAGACTGGCAGGCGCTTTTTGGGGTGAATTTAAGATGTCCTCATTTGTCGTGGTACACTATGAAGGGAGAGGCGAAGAGAGATTATCCAGCAAGTATTTTGCACCAATCCTCCTGGTATAAAGAGTATCATTATCTGGAAGATTATTTTTCCAGGATTCATGTGGCTTTGCAGGAAGGGAAGACAGAGGGCAGCCTGTTGGTGATCAATCCTATAGAAAGTGTATGGGCAAGGGCCTACAGTGGAGCTTTTCGGATACTGTGGGCGAAAGATAAAGAAATTCAACGGCTGGAAGAGCAATATGTACAGGTTTTCTATGGGCTCACGAATCACAGGATTGACTTTGATTATGGAGAAGAAGACATTCTGGGACGTCATGGAAAGGTGGAAAATGGTATCTTCTATGTGGGACAGGCTGCGTATCGGAAAATTCTGGTCGCCGGTGTGGATACTCTGAGAAGTTCTACGGTGAAACTTTTGCAGGAATTTGCCAATCAGGGCGGTGAAATTGTATTTGCGGGAAAGATTCCAGAATATGTAGATGTAGAAAGAGCGGAAGCGGTAAAAGTATTGGCGGAATCTTGCGTTTGTGTTCCGTGGGAGGAAGATGCAGTTGTTTGCGCCTGCCAAAATGGACGGGAAATTCAGGTGGAATCTTCAGGCAGTTCCAGGATTTTTGCCCAGTCTCTTACGGTGGAAGAGGGAAGAATGGTGATGCTCTTAAATACGGACAGAAAACAGGCATATCCCAACACAAAAATCGGTCTTGGAAAAGGCGTCTGTGTGGAGCGGTGGGATGCTCGGTCGGGGAAAATATTTACACCGGAATTTGAAAAAAATGACGGGAACATTTTTGTGACTACAGATCTGGAAGCGGGGGGAGAGCGCATCTATCTGATTCGTGAAGTGGATGGAGAAACGGATGAAGAAGAAACATGGCTGGGAAACCAAAATGTGGAATTAGAAGATTCTTTTTCCTATACCTTGTCAGAAAAAAACATCTGTGTGTTGGATATGGTGACAGTGAAACAGGAAGGGCGGAAAGAGATTTCTGAGAGAGAGGTACTGAAAGCAGACAGAGTTCTGCGGGATCAGTACCAGATGCCCTATCGGGGAGGGGAAATGCTGCAGCCCTGGTATCAGGTGAAATATAAGGGAGGAAATACAGAAATTTTGGGAACACCTGCGCTGGAATATACGGTAGAGGCAGCAGATATTCCTGTCGATGCAGAGCTGGTGGTAGAAGAACTGGAACATATACGGAGATTGCAGGTGAATGGAAGGGAAGTTCTGGTGGCGTCGGTGGGAAAATGGATAGACATCTGTTTTGACCGGGTTAAAATACCGGATGGACTGCTCAAGATTGGTAAAAATAAGATCTGCATAGACATGGATTATTATAAAACCAGCGGTATTGAGACGATTTATCTTCTGGGAAATTTTGGGGTGGCATTGAAAGAGGGGCATCCTGTTCTGGAAAAACTTCCTGAAAAACTGCAAATTGGCGACATTACTTCTCAGGGATTGCCTTTCTATTCAGGCAGCGTAACGTATCTTCTGGAAACGGTAAGAAAAGGGAAAGCGCAGGTGACAGTGAAAGAATTTGGCGGTGCGTTGGTGAAATTGCTGGGCAGGCAAGATGAAATTATTGCATTTCCTCCGTATCAGGCAGTTGTGGAGGACTTGAGAGGGATTGAAGTGATCTTGACAAGGAGAAATACTTTTGGACCTCTTCATGAACTTCCGAAGAAAGCGGAATCTTACGGGCCGTATAATTTCCTGACGGAAGGAGAATATTGGAGCGAGGAATATGTGCTGTATGAGCAGGGGTTGTTAGGAAAGGCGAGAATACAAGAATAAAGGAAAAAAGGAGCTTAAGGAAGAAAGTTTCGCTATTTTTCGGGTGAAGAGTAGTGAAACTTTTTTGATTGGGAAAAATGAAATTAAATAAACAAAAATTATGTAGAATTATAATGAGGTGATTAAAAATAAACAAGAAAACTGTCTAAATAAACAATAAAATGGTGATATGAGAATAAAATATAGTAAAAACGTAAATAAAAACGAGAAAATAATGTTGACAAATGGTAAATGTGTGATATGATTATATAAAAAGAAACAGAAAAACTGTTATATAGTCAACAAAAAACAAATTTGCTGAACAAGAGTAAACAGTAAATTTGTTTAAACTATTCTGGCCAGATAGTTTGAAACAAGCACATGAAAAGGAGGTTCATTATGAAGCGAAAAGTGTTAGCAATGTTTTTGACAGCAACAATGGCGGCTGGTGTGTTGGCTGGCTGCGGCGGTTCTGATAAGGGAGGCGAAACTGCTTCTGGCGGCGAAAGTGCAGCGAATGAGGCTGGTTCAGAAGAAGGCGGAGAAGCTGCGGATGTGAATGAGGATGGAACCGTTAATAACCCGGAAGCAGTTGAAGTGGATGAGGATAAACTGGTTTTCTGGTCTCTGTTCAGCGGCGGTGATGGTGAGTTTATGGATCAGATTATCAGTGATTATAATGCCAGTGATCCTACAAAGCAGGTGCAGTCAATTATGCTGGTGTGGGATGACTATTATACCAAACTTCAGACAGCGGTTGCTGCTGGAAAAGGACCGGATATTGGTATTTCCCATGCTTCGAAATTACCTGAACTGGTAGAGCAGGGAGTTGTTGAACCGATTGATTCCTATTTGGAAGAATTAGATATTGATCTGACAACGATGTATGGGGAAAATTCTCTGGAATCGGTAACCTTTGATGGAGAAGTATACGCGATCCCGCTGGATACCCATGCAGAAATTCTTTACTATAATAAAGATATTCTGGAAAAAGCAGGCGTAACGCTGAATGAAGAGGGAAAACTGGATATTAACAGCAAAGATGATTTTTTTGCTATCCTTGACAAATGTAAAGCGGTTATGGGAGACGGAGAGTCTGTGATTTCTCTTACCAATAATGGTGATGACCCATATCGTGTATGGTGGGCGACGTATTTCCAGATGGGAGGAACACCTCTTGTAAATGATGAAGGTACAGAGGTTACAATGGATAAAGATATCGCAGTGAAAGCAGCAGAGTTTGTAAAGTCTTTGTATGATAACGGATATGTTGCGGAAGGTATCGACGATCATCAAAAATTCTTCCAGAGTGGAAAAGCAGCTTTCTATATGGGAGGAACTTGGGGAACGGGCGCTCTTGAGAAAACGGAAAATTTGAATTTCGCCGCACAGCCATGGCCCAAATTGTTTGATAATGATTCTTGCTGGGCAGATTCTCATACGATTATTTTGCCGGTAAATCCTGACAGAACAGAAGAGGAAACAAAGGCTGCAGTTGAATTTATGGTAAGTGCTTCGAGAGATGGAGGTGTTACATGGGCAGGTTCTGGTCAGATTCCTTCCAATAAAGAAGTTCTCGAAAGTCAGGAATACAAAGATATGCCATATAGAAGCAGCTACAAATCCGCTTTGGATACGGCGGTACTGCCATCCAAGAATCCTCATTTCTACGCTATGAAGGCAGGAATGATTGAGAGCTTAAATACCTTATGGTCTAATACGGCAGATGCAGCAACTGCGATTGATTCTTTGTATAGCGAACTGGAGTCCAATCTGGAATAGTGCCGGTTGTCTGAGAACGGGAGAGCCGATGGCTCTCCTGTTTTGTCTCCGAAACAAAGAAATTCTGGAAGTTTTAGCAGGAGGGAAAGATGAGTAAAGCGAAAAAAAGGAAAACATTTCTGGTTGCTATGGCCTTTATTCTTCCGTTTTTCATTTTATATACGGTATTTACGATATGGCCGGTGATACAGGGGTTTTATGTGAGTCTCCATAAATGGGGGTTGATGGGAAAATTAAAATTTATTGGATTTGATAATTATACGAAATTTCTTGGAGATAAAAATTTTTGGGGCGCATTAAAAAATACAGCATTTTTTACTTTGATTACAACACCGATGCTGGTAATTACAGCTATGGTGCTGGCTATGTTGGCGAATAGAGCGACAAGGATGAAAAAGGGATTGAGAATTATCTATTACCTGCCCAGTGTTTTGTCAGTGTCTGTTGCGTCTTTTATAGCAAAATACACGTTTACGCCTTATACAGGACTGGTGAATGGGACGCTGCATTCTATTGGCGCATTGCCAAAGGATAAAGAATTACAGTGGCTGCAGAACCCGAATCTGGTATGGATCACTATTTCCCTGATGACTGTCTGGTGGACGATCGGTTTTAGTATGTTGTTATATCTTTCGGCTTTGCAGGATATTTCAAATGATATTTATGAGGCGTCTGCTATTGACGGAGCAACAAAGACGCAGCAATTATTTCATATTGTGCTTCCGTTGTTGAAACCAACTACCTGGCTTGTGCTTCTTTTACAAATGATTGGCTGCTTTAAGGTGTTTGGTCAGATTTATATGATTACAGGCGGCGGTCCTGCGTCAAGTACGAGACCGTTGATACAGTATATCTATGAAAATGCCTTTGAGAAAAATAATATGGGTTACGCTGCGGCGATGTCCTATGTACTTTTTGGAATTTTGTTAGTTTTATCTTTAGGACAGCAGATTCTGCAAAGAAAGGGGGAAGATTAAAATGGCAATGAGAAAAAAGACTGCGGGGTATTGGGCGCTTAACGTGGTATCGATTTTGCTGGCAGTTATTTTTATCGGACCTATTTTATGGGCATTGGCAGTATCTTTCCAGAAAGAAGGCAAGCAGATCAAATCAGTGGTCGACTGGTTTACGCCGCCGTATACGCTGGAAAATTATCCCGCGATTATTTTGAACTCAGAAGTTCCTACATGGCTGATAAACAGTTTGGTGATCGCAGTTGTTGTTACTCTTTTGACGGTAATTTTTTCGGCTATGGCTGCTTATGCGATTGCGAAGCTTCCATTTAAAGGAAGCAAAGGTTTTTTTATGTATTTTCTATTGGGGCTGATGGTTCCGGGTGAGGCAACGATCGTTCCTCTGTTTATAACGGTGAATGGAATGAATCTGATCGATACTTATGCGGGCATGATTCTTCCGGCGATTGCAGGTTCTATGAACTTGATTATTATGGTTACCTTCTTCAGAGGATTGCCGAATGAGCTGCTGGAAGCGGTGAAAATTGATGGAGGAGGAGAAATTACTACATTTTTCAAAATTGTACTTCCTCTTTCTAAAACGATTATTGCAACGGTTTGTATCTTCTCTTTCGTGGGAAGCTGGAATAATTATCTTTGGCCGCTGCTTTGTGCTATGAGCAATGATTTGTTTACGCTTCCGGTTGGTATTCCGACCTTTGCCGGTACTTATACGGTGGATTATGTAAGACCGATGACTGCAAGTATGGTAGCGTCTCTGCCGATGATTATTATTTATATTATTTTTGAAAAACAGATTGTTGCGGGTATTACATCTGGAGCAGTAAAAGGCTGATTTTATGGGGACAGGACGAAGAAGAGAAATAGATATCTGCAAGGGGATTCTTACGGTGACAATGATTTTGTGTCATTGCATTCAGTTTTTTGGAAATGAAACAGAAGGTGTGCAGAAGATTCTGGCAGATGTGATTAATTTGGCGACGTTTTCCGGTTTTTTGTTTTGCTTCGGATATGTGAGCGATATAGCCTATTACAGAAAAGAGTGGAAAGAGAGCGCCGGGAAAATGCTGAAAAATGCTGTGCGTCTTTTGGCGGCGTTTTATATTTCGGGTATCGCCTATGTGGCGTTTGTGGAACAGAAGATATTTCGCTGGGATTTTATTACAGAAGTTTTATTTTTGGAGAAATTCCCTGGATGGTCTGAATTTCTTGCGTCTTTTGCGGTTTTGATGCTTGTGGGGATTCTCGCATATCCGGTGTTGAAGCGGATAAATGTTTGGATTCTTTTGGGCGGAATTTTATTAAGCGGGGTTTTGTGTTGGATACCGTATGAAAATGTACATAATTCCTGGCTGGCGCTTTTGGTTGGGTCTGGGGATTTTACCACATTCCCTGTTCTGCAATATTTCGTATACTTTGTCTGGGGAATATGGATGTGCAGGAAAGATAAGGTGTGGAGCAAGTGGATCATGCTGGGGACGATAGGGATAAGTTCTCCGTGTGTTGTGTTTTGGGTGAGGCATGGATATTTGCCGGAGCGTTTTCCGCTGTCATGGATGTTTCTTGGCGGAGGAAGCGTGCTGGTATACGCGTATTACCTGATTTCAGTGGGACTGGAGAAGAATCATGAAAAATGCAAAATGATCAGTTGGATAGCCGCATGGCTGGAGAAGGTAGGGAAGTCTTCCTTGTATTATCTTTTGCTGAGCAATCTTTTGATTTTTGCGCTGGATGGTTCACATTTTAGTTTCCGTTCCGAAGGATATGCGTATGGATTTTTTGTAGTGGTGATTTTGGTGATTTCTTATCTGGAATGGTTAAGAGAGGGAAAAACAAAAAGTATTGTGAAATAGTGGAGGAAAATAAGTATGGTTAAGTGTTATGTAAAGGATTATCCGAGAACGCAGTTTGTGAGAAAAAACTGGGAAAATCTTAATGGAACCTGGGATTTTGCATTTGACGACAAAAACTGTGGCGAAAAAGAAAGATGGTATGAAGGGTTCAAAGGAAATCTGACGATTCAGGTTCCGTTTACTTATGAGACGAAAATGAGTGGGATTCGGGATGAGGGACGCCATGATAATATCTGGTACAGACGGCAGATTCAGGTAGATGCAGGGAAATTGGAGAAGAATAATTATGTGATTCACTTTGAGGGAAGCGATTTTGTCACAAAAGTATGGGTCAATGGTCAATATGCAGGAAGCCACAGAGGGGGATATGCCCGATTTGATTTTGATATCAGTGCGCTGCTGAAAGACGGGGAAAATGAGCTTGTTGTGAAAGTGGAGGATTCCTTTGATATGCAGCAGCCAAGAGGAAAGCAACGCTGGATTGACAAAAATTTTGGCTGTTGGTATGTGCAGACAACAGGTATCTGGAAAACGGTATGGAGTGAATATGTACCGAAGGTGAATCTGAAAGCGGTAAAAATGACTCCGAATATGGAGGAACATGCTTTGGAACTGGAATATGAGGTGGACGCTCCGGAGAATTTGATGGGAGAAGAGCTTTTGGTATCTGCAGCGGTTTCCTTTAAAGGTGTTCCGGTGAGCAAAGTGATTACGGCAGTGACTTCCGGTCACGTGGAGGCGCGTGCAGATATATTTTTGAGACATAACGATCATGGTCTGGAATGGGGTGTGAGAAGCTGGTCTCCGGAAGAGCCAGATCTGTATGATGTTGAATTTCAGGTGATTTGCCGTGGAGAAGTGGTGGATGAAGTGGGTTCCTATTTTGCCATGAGGGAAATCCGTATTGATGGACCGAATATTTTGTTAAATGGACGTCCGCTGTATCAGAGGTTGATTTTGGATCAGGGATATTGGAAGGATTCCCATCTGACGCCGCCCAGTGAAGAAGCGCTGATTGAGGATATCGATAAGATTCATGCGTTGGGATATAATGGATTGCGGAAACATCAGAAAACAGAAGATGAGAGATTTTTGTATTGGTGTGATGTGAAGGGTATGCTGGTGTGGAGTGAAGTTGCGGCGGCATATCAATATACGGATTATGCAGTACAAGAATTTACCAGAGAATGGATGGAGATTGTCAAACAGAATTATAACCATCCGTGCATCATTACCTGGACTCCGTTTAATGAATCCTGGGGAGTGAGCCATATAGAGACGAGGAAGCAGGAACAGCACTTTACGGAGGCTATTTATTATCTGACGAAAAGTATAGATAAGTATCGTCCGGTGATTGTAAATGACGGATGGGAACATACGGTTTCTGATATTATCACCCTTCATGACTATGAAGAAGTGGGAGAAATCCTGAAAAACAGATATATCGACTGTAAAGATCAGATTTTGACAACAGAAGTATATCATAGCAACCACAAATCAGCCATGGCAAATGGTTATCAGTATAAAGGTCAGCCGATTATTATCAGCGAATATGGCGGCATTGCTTTTAATAATGATGATTCCGGATGGGGTTATGGAAATAAGGTAAATACGAAAGAGGAGTTTGTGAAACGTTTTGATGAAATTACAACGGGAGTGAAAGAGATTCCTTATGTATGTGGTTTTTGCTATACGCAGGTATCTGATGTACAGCAGGAAATTAATGGTCTGATGGACATGGAAAGAAATTTCAAAGTAGATCCAGAAGTTATCAGAGAGATTAATGAAAGAAAAATAGGATATTGGAGATCTTTTATGTAGGAAAAGATGCAAAAATCCCGCCTGGCGTATGGGTGATACATCAGGCGGGGTTTTTGTATCTTGGACAGTTTGATGTTAGCTATTGAGAAAAGCTCGCTTTTCGTATAAAATGAAAGGAAAGCGTGTCAGATTAAAAATGTGGGAGGGTCACGATGGCAAAGGTAAAAGATTATGATATGGAAGCGATGGATGAACTTTGCGATTTGGGAAAGGCGTTGTCTTCTCCCATCCGCTTAAAGATTCTGCAGCTTCTTTATGAGGAGAGTCTGATTATTGGAGAGATTGCAAGAAAGCTGGAGCTTCCTGCATCCAGTACGGCATTTCATCTGAAGATTCTGGAGGAGGCGGGGCTGATCCGAATAGAAGAGCAGCCGGGAACCCGGGGAAATACGCGGCTTTGCACCCGGAAAGTGGATCATGTGACGATTAATCTGGTGAAGAAAAATACGAATGTCACAGAAGTATTCAGTGAGGAAATGCCGGTAGGAGCATTTACCAGCTGTCAGATTACGCCTACTTGTGGGATGTACGGACCGAATGGCTGTATTGGGAATGAAGATATTGAGTACTGTTTCTTTTATCCTGAGAGGATGCAGGCGGGAATGTTGTGGACTTCTTCTGGCTATGTGGAATACAAGTTTGCCAACGGAGTGCCAAGAAATCGAAAAGCGAAAAGAGTTTCGGTGTCTATGGAAATCTGTTCAGAGGCTCCCGGCTATCGGGAAAACTGGAAATCGGATATTACCGTGTGGATCAATGGGAAGGAATGCGGTACATGGACCTGCCCGGGAGATTTTGGAGCCAGAAGAGGGCGGCTGAATCCCCCAGATTGGCCCAATGGCTTCACCCAGTATGGGATTCAGGTAGTTTGGGAAGTGTGTGAAAATGGAACCTTTCTGAATGGGCAGAAATTGTCAGATATTACTGTGGCTGATCTGGAATTGATGGAGCGGTCTTATGTGGCGGTGAGAATTGGAAATAAGCCGGATGCTCATTATGTGGGCGGGTTTAATTTGTTTGGGAAACATTTTGGGGATTACGATCAGGATATTATTTTGACGGTGGAATATTGAGGGTGTTAGGGAAGAAACCTTTTCATGTGTTTTAGAAAAAATTGTGTGGTGCAGGAGGGGAGTTTCTTTTTTGGTACATTTTATTTTAGACGCTGGGTATATGGAGAGATTAATTTGAAAATAACCCAAAAATCTTCTGAAATTTTGGATGAATACGGTTATACGATATATGAATACCCAAAATTGCTGAAAAATTATGATTTTTCCTGAGTTTTTCCAATAGATTTGGGTGTTTTCGCAGGATGCACATAGTATATGCCCAAAAATATTTTAAATATTATCGAAAAATAACGGAGCTGTTGCAGTGATTGCATATTCAGAATATTTATATATTTTATGTTCGGTCTGCGCTCATTTTGAGTCTAAAATCTCAAAGATGTGCTCGGCAAATTCGCTAAAAATATATAAATATTTCTGAGTTATACTTAAAGCGACAGATCCGTTATTTTTTGAAAAGATCCGAGTGTGAACCGGTATCGATTCTGATTTTGGTTGGTGATGGATGGGGAAAAACCATAAAACCATATTTCCTGGGAAAGTAACAGTATTCATGTTGTTTACACCTGCAAATGGACAATATTACTGTATAAATAATGGAAAACATTTTGTGATTCACAAAATTAAGTTGACAAACCCAATATATGAGGTATAATCCAATTAAATAAACAAAAATACTGTTTAAATGTATTGGAAAGCGGAGGGTTTTTGCATGGAGTGTTACAGAAAGGATTATCCAAGACCGCAGTTTGTGCGGGATAACTGGGAGAATTTGAATGGAGCGTGGGATTTTGCCTTTGATGATGCCCGCAGTGGAGAGCAGGAGGGATGGTACAGAGATTTTAAGGGCACGATGACCATTCAGGTGCCATTTACTTATGAAACAAAAATGAGTGGGATTCAGGATGAAGCCCGCCATGATCACATCTGGTACAGAAGAAGTTTTCAGGTGGATGGAAGCAGACTGGAAAAGGAAAATTATGTGCTTCATTTTGAAGGCAGTGATTTTATCACAAAGGTTTGGGTAAATGGTCAGTATGTAGGCAGTCACCGGGGTGGTTACGCAAGATTTTCTTTTGATCTTACTTCGGTAGTTCGGGACGGAGAAAATGAACTGGTGGTGAAGGTGGAAGATTCTTTTGATATGCAGCAGCCGAGAGGAAAGCAGCGCTGGATCGATAAGAATTTTGGATGCTGGTATGTGCAGACAACCGGTATCTGGAAAACGGTGTGGAGTGAGTACGTTCCCAAGATTCATCTGAAAAGTGTGAAAATGACGCCTGATATGGAAGGTCATGCTCTGGATCTGGAATATGAGGTGGAGGCGCCGGAAAGTATCATGGGAGAAAATCTTCTGGTGGCAGCATCTGTTTCTTTCAAAGGGGTACCGGTGACGAAAGTGCTCACGGCTGTTACGGCGGAGCATGTGGAGGCGAGAGCCGATGTATTCCTGCGGAATAATGATTTCGGGCTGGAATGGGGCGTACGGGCGTGGTCTCCGGAAGAACCGGAATTGTATGATATTAAGTTTGAAGTGATGTTCCAGGGAGAAGTGACGGACACGGTAGGTTCTTATTTTGCCATGAGAGATATTCGCATTGAGGGTTCTAATGTGTTGCTGAACGGTCGTCCGATTTATCAGAGGTTGATTCTGGATCAGGGATATTGGAAAGATTCTCATTTGACACCGCCCAGTGAGGAGGCGCTGATCGAAGATATTGAGAAGATTCAGGCTTTGGGTTACAATGGACTGAGAAAACATCAGAAGATTGAAGATGAAAGATTCCTGTATTGGTGTGATGTAAAAGGGATGTTGGTGTGGAGCGAGATGGCTGCCGCTTACCAGTATACGGATTATGCAGTGAGTGAATTTGTCAGAGAGTGGATGGAAATTGTAAAACAGAATTACAATCATCCCTGTATTATTACCTGGACTCCATTTAATGAATCCTGGGGCGTAAGCCAGATCGAGACCAGAAAGGTGGAGCAAAACTTCACAGAGGCGGTTTACTATCTGACAAAGAGCTTGGACAAACATCGTCCGGTAATTGTAAACGACGGTTGGGAGCATACCGTTTCCGATATCATTACCCTGCATGATTATGAAGAACTGGGAAGAATCCTTAAAGACAGATATGTGGAGTGCAAAGATGACATTATGTCTACGGAGGTTTATCACAGCACCAGCAAATCAGCTTTTGCCAATGGCTATCAGCATAAAGGACAGCCGGTGATTATAAGCGAATATGGTGGAATCGCATTTAATAATGATGATTCCGGATGGGGATATGGAAATAAAGTGAACACGAAAGAGGAGTTTATCCGCCGTTTTGACGAGATTACCACTGCGGTAAAAGAAATTCCTTATGTATGCGGATTCTGCTATACACAGGTTTCTGATGTACAGCAGGAAATCAATGGTCTGATGGATATGGAGAGAAATTTCAAAGTAGAGCCGGAGATCATTAAGGAAATCAATGAAAGACAGGTATCCTTTCGTCCAAA
>HF995371.1:36821-54892 GCA_000432335.1 Firmicutes bacterium CAG:646 | reverse complement strand
AGCTGTCACATGAAATTGCTTCATGCGATAGCTTCCGAATATATTTTTTCACTATTTATATCAAAGTGTCACCACTTTTCAGTGAAATTCAAGTGGTTTCTCTCCGAAAATTCTCTATTTTACCGTTAAAAAAATACTTTTTGCCTGATTTCAAAAAATGTCACCACTTTTTTCGCAAAAAAATGGTGACGTTTTTCAAGATTTCCCCAAAAGTATATTTTCTCGTCTCTATCAGCACAAATCGCCCTTGTTGCTGTGAGCAGTAACGGATTATTAGCCCAACCGCAAAAAAATGCAACAGTTCAGCCCGCGCCATTCGTAAAACCGCACTGCGTGCTTATCGTGGCTGACGCCACTGTTTTACTCACAAACAGGCGGACATCTGTATGGCTGAACTGTCGTCAAAAAATAATAAAAAACGACTTGTTAAATAGTTGTCAATGTGATAAGATAGAAATATCTGAAATCTGACTAATAGGAATCGTAACAGTTCAGCCTGCGCCATTCGTAAAACCGCACTGCGTGCTTATCGTGGCTAACGCCACTGTTTTACTCATTGACAAGCGGACATCTGTATGGCTGAACTGTTACTAGGAATCATCTTGGAAAGGGGAGAGCCTCTGTTCTTGTTGAAAACCAAACAGTGAAAAAGTGTATTAGTAAGGTTTCATATTTTTTTGCCCTAATTGTTAAAAAAAAGACAATAAAAAGGAGAATGGAGCTTATGAGCAGTAAAATTACTATTATTGGAGCAGGAAGTGTTGGTTCTACGATTGCATACACACTGGCAAATGATGATATTGCATCAGAGATCGTGCTGATCGATATTAATAAGGAAAAGGTAGAGGGAGAAGTGATGGATATCGCTCAGGGTACCTGTTTCCGTGATCCTGTATCTATCAAATCCGGTGAGTATGAGGATGCAAAGGATTCCGATATCGTTATTATCACTTCCGGTATTGCCCGTAAACCGGGACAGACTCGTATCGAGCTGACCCAGACAAATGTAAATATTCTGAAGAGTATTACTCCTGAGATCGTGAAAGCGGCTCCGAATGCGCTTTATATCATTGTAAGTAATCCGGTAGATATCATGACGTATGTATTTACCAAGATTTCCGGGCTTCCAGAGAGACAGATCGTAGGTTCCGGTACCCTTCTGGATTCTGCGCGGCTTCGTTTTGGTTTGTCCGAGCATTTCAAAGTGGCTCAGAAAAATATTCACGCATACGTATTTGGAGAGCATGGAGATACTTCCTTTATTCCGTGGACAGGCGCTTACATATCCGGCGTAAGTATTGATGAATATACAGAAACTATGAAAAATCTGGGCAAAGACATTGAAGAACTGGATAAAGACGCTATGCTGACATATGTGCAGAAATCCGGCGGAAAGATCATTGCCAATAAGGGAGCAACTTTCTATGCAGTTTCAGTTTCTGTCTGCAAGCTGTGCAGCATTTTGCTGTCTGCTTCTGATTCTATTACCACAGTTTCTTCCATGCTGCATGGAGAATATGGTATCGAAGATGTCTGTCTCAGCACACTGACTCTTCTGGGACCAAACGGTATTCAGGGTAAAGTGCCGATGCGTCTTAGCAAGAGTGAGATTGAAAAGCTTCAGGCAAGTGCAAAAGCGCTGAAAGAAGTTATCGCTCAGATCGAATTATAAAAATAGAAAGGATACGGAAACTATGAAGTACAGTTATTATCCGGGGTGTACCCTGAGAACAAAAGCAAAAGACCTGGATGCCTATGCCAGAGCTTCTGCAAGGGCACTGGGATTTGAACTGGAAGAAATAGAGAACTGGCAGTGCTGCGGCGGTGTTTATCCTCTGGGTACTGACGAGATCGCTACAAAACTTTCTTCCGTTCGTGCGCTCAATGAGGCGAAAGAAAAAGGTCAGGATCTGGTAACACTCTGTTCTGCCTGCCATCATGTGATCAAAAGAGTCAATGATGATATGAAGAACGTGGAAGATATCCGCACCAGAGCAAATAATTATATGCAGCTGGAAGAGCCTTATACTGGAGAGACTACAGTACTCCACTTTTTAGAAGTGCTCCGTGACCGTATTGGTTTTGACACTCTGAAGGAGAAAGTGGTAAATCCGTTAAAAGGCAAAAAGATCGGCGCATATTACGGATGTCTGCTCCTTCGTCCGGGAAAACTTATGGAGTTTGACAATCCGGAAAATCCGTCTATTATTGAAGATTTTATTCGTGCCATCGGCGCTGAGCCAGTGATCTATCCGTATAGAAATGAGTGCTGCGGCGGTTACATTTCTTTGAAAGAAAAAGATATGGCGAAAAATATGTGTGACAAGATCGTGGACAGTGCAGAAGGATTTGGGGCTGATATGCTGATCACCGCCTGTCCTCTGTGCATGTACAATCTGAACAAGAGCGCTGCGGGAGAACTTCCGGTATATTACTTTACCGAACTTCTGGCAGAAGCCCTTGGTGTGAAGGATGAAGCGAAAGAGGAGGTGGCAAAATAGTGAATACCGCAAAGAAACAGGTAGAACTGATCAAAGAGATCAGCGGTGTAAATCCATTAAAATGTATGAAATGCGGAAAATGTTCTGCTTCCTGCCCCTCTTTTAATGAGATGGATATTAAACCACATCAGTTCGTTTCCTATGTGGTAAATGAAGATATCGAATCTCTGGTGCAGTCAAAATCTCTGTGGAAATGTCTCTCCTGCTTTGCCTGTGTGGAGCGTTGTCCGAGAGATGTAAAACCGGGTAAACTTATTGATGCGGCAAGACAGCTGGTAGTGAGAGAGAAAGGTCAGACGTATCTTTCACCGGATGAGATTCCGGAACTTCTGGATCCGGATCTTCCACAGCAGCTTTTGGTCAGCGCATTCAGAAGATATAGGAGGTAATTCGCGTGCAGAGAATAGGAGTATTTGTCTGTCACTGCGGAAGCAATATCGCAGCAACAGTAGACGTTAAAAAAGTAGCAGAGATGGCTATGATGGAGCCGGGTGTTGTCCATGCAGAAGATTATCAGTATATGTGTTCTGAAGCAGGACAGGCGCTGATCGCAAAAGCCATCAAAGAAAAGAATCTGACAGGAATGGTAGTCTGTTCCTGTTCCCCGCGTATGCATGAGACCACCTTCAGAAAGGCAGCGGAGAGAGCCGGACTGAATCCTTATATGGTGGAGATCGCAAATATCCGCGAGCATTGTTCCTGGATTCATAAGGATATCGAAGAGGCAACGAAAAAGGCAGTGATCCTGATGCGGGCTGCTATTGCCAAAGTAAACCTGAATACCCCGCTGAAACCAGGCGAGAGCCGTGTTACAAAACGCGCGCTGGTGATCGGAGGCGGTATCGCCGGTATCCAGACTGCTCTTGATATTGCAGACGCAGGCTATGAAGTAGATATCGTGGAGAAAACACCGAGTATCGGCGGAAGAATGTCCCAGCTTGACAAGACTTTCCCGACTCTAGACTGTTCCGCATGTATCCTTACACCGAAGATGGTGGAGGCGGCTTCTCACGAGAAGATCAATATTTATACATATAGTGAAGTGGATAAGGTTTCCGGCTTTGTGGGTGATTTTACAGTAGATATCCGCAAAAAAGCCAGAAGCGTAGATATGGACAAATGTACAGGCTGCGGTGTCTGTCAGGAAAAATGTCCGTCTAAGAAAGCCCCCAGCGAGTTTAACAGAGGACTGAATACAAGAAGTGCGATCTACACACCATTTGCACAGGCAATCCCGAATGTGCCGGTGATTGACAGAGAACACTGTATCAAATTTAAGACGGGAAAATGTGGTGTCTGTGCCAAAGTATGTCAGGCTGGAGCAATCGACTACGAACAGAAAGATGAGATCATCACTGAAAAATATGGCGCTATTGTAGTTGCTACCGGTTTTGACACCATCAAATTAGACAACTATGACGAGTATGCGTACAGCCAGAGCAAAGATGTTATCACTTCTCTTGAGCTGGAGCGTATCATGAATGCGGCAGGTCCTACCAAGGGTCATCTGGAACGCCTTTCTGATGGAAAAGCGCCGAAGGAAATGGTATTTATCCAGTGTGTGGGCAGCCGTTGTTCTGATGACAGAGGAAAGAGCTACTGCTCCAAGATCTGTTGTATGTACACAGCAAAACATGCGATGCTGATCCGCGACAAATATCCGGATGTGAACGTAACTGTATTCTATATTGATGTACGTACACCTGGTAAGAACTTTGACGAGTTCTACAGAAGAGCGGTAGAACAGTATGGCGTAAATTATATCAAAGGTCAGGTAGGAAAGGTTATACCTCAGCCGGATGGAAAACTTCTGGTTCAGGGTGTGGATCTTCTGGATAACCGCCAGATTCTGAAAGAGGCGGATATGGTTGTTCTGGCAACAGCTATCGAGCCAAATCCAGATGTGCGTAAGATTGCAACTATGCTGACAGCCAGTATTGATACCAACAACTTCCTTACTGAAGCCCATGCAAAACTTCGTCCTGTAGAATCTCCTACAGCAGGTATTTTCCTGTCCGGTGTATGCCAGGGACCGAAGGATATTCCGGAAACGGTAGCGCAGGCAGGAGCGGCGGCTGTAAAAGCCATCGGACTTCTGGCAAAAGATAAACTGCTTACCAATCCGTGTACAGCAAAATCAGATGAACTTCTGTGTAACGGATGTTCCACCTGTGCAAATGTTTGTCCTTACGGGGCAATCACTTATGAAGAGAAAGAGATCAACGATCACGGTATCCGTGAGACACGCCGTATCGCGGTAGTAAACAGCGCGCTGTGTCAGGGCTGTGGCGCTTGTACCGTAACCTGTCCGTCCGGAGCTATGGACTTGCAGGGATTCTCTAACAGACAGATTCTAGCGGAGGTAGATGCAATATGTCGATAGAAGCAAAAGAAGAATTCAGACCGAAAATCGTGGCATTCTGCTGTAACTGGTGCAGTTATGCAGGAGCGGATCTGGCAGGAAGCAGCCGTCTGACTTATCCTGCAGACGTAAAGATCATTCGTGTTCCCTGTTCCTGCCGTGTGAATCCCATGTTTATTCTCCGGGCTTTTGAGAAAGGCGCAGACGGAGTGATCATGTGTGGATGCCACCCGGGAGACTGCCATTACAGTACCGGTAACTATTATGCCAGAAGACGTATGGCCCTTCTGTTCTCCATGCTGGATTATATTGGTGTGGAACATGGCCGTACCCGTGTAGAATGGGTATCTGCTGCAGAAGGCGTAAAATTCTCTACAACCATGAATGAATTTGTGGAGAAGATTCATTCTCTGGGCAAGAATGTGAGATTGGAGGATTTAAGATGCAGGAAATAATCAAACGTGCGAAAGAACTGCTGGCTGATGGAACAGTAGCCCGTGTTCTGGGATGGAAAGCGGGAGACCTGCCTTATAATCCGGAACCGGCATATTTTGAGACAGAAGAAGACCTGAAAGATTTCGTGTACAACGGATTCTGCGGGGCTAATTTAAGTAAATATATGATCGAAGCTTCCAAAAAGGAAGGAAAAACCATGGTCTGTCTGAAACCCTGCGATACTTACAGCTTTAACCAGCTGATCAAAGAGCACAGAGTGGACAGAGAAAAAGCTTACATTGTAGGCGTGGGATGTAAAGGAAAACTGGATATCGAAAAGATCAGAAAAATGGGTATCAAAGGTATTGAAAGCATTCAGGGCGCCGAGATCACCGATGAAGCAGATACTTTAACAATCCAGACTATTTACGGAGAAAAAACATGTTCTTATGCAGACGCTATGCTGGAGAGATGCCACGTATGCAAGGGCAAAGAGCATATGATCTACGATGAGATCATTGGAGAATCCAAAGATACGAAAGATGCAGATCGTTTTGATGAAGTAAAACGGATCGAAGCTATGAGTCCGGAAGAAAAGTTTGCTTTCTTCCAGAATGAATTGAGCAAATGTATCCGCTGTAATGCCTGCAGAAATGTCTGTCCGGCATGCAGCTGCCGTAAATGTGTCTTTGACAGCAATAAATTTGACAGCTCTCAGAAAGCAAATGTGGATTCCTTTGAAGAGAAAATGTTCCACATTATCCGGGCTTTCCATGTGGCAGGAAGATGTACAGACTGCGGCGAGTGCAGCAGAGTCTGTCCGCAGGGGATTCCTCTTCACCTGTTTAACCGTAAATTCATCAAAGATATCGATGAATTTTATGGAGAATATCAGGCGGGAGCAGATGCGGAGACCAAAGGTCCGCTGACAGATTTTACATTTGGTGATGTAGAGCCTGGTCACACAGGAGAAAGGGGATAATGTATGTATAAGATAGCGAAAGAAAATCTGCCGGCATTATTCCAGAAAATTGCCGCAGGACAGGAATTATACCTTCCGGTACAGGTGAGCGGTCAGACAAATTTTGCCGCATGGACAGAAGATGCGCAGGTTGATCTGGACACACTGAAAACGGTAAAATCTCCGAAAGATGCATTTTTTCCGCAGAGTGAGAACCTGTACACGGTAAAGAGAGAGGGCAAGAAACTCTCCGTGGAACCGGAAGCCTTAAAAGAGCAGAATTTTGTAGTATTTGGAATGAAAGCCTGCGATATCAAAGGTGTGGAAGTACTGGACAAAGTATTTCTGGCAGATCCGGTAGACAGTTTCTACGCTGCCCGGAGAGAACATGGAATTATCGTGGCTATGGCATGTCATGAGCCGGAGGAAACCTGCTTTTGTAAGGTGTTCGGCGTAGACTGTGCAGAACCGGCAGCTGATGTGGCTGCATGGATGGTAGAGGGAACACTGTACTGGAAAGCGCTCACCGAAAAAGGTGAAAATCTCACCAAAGAGGTAGAAAGTCTTCTGGAGAATGCAGATGCTTCCGAAGAAGAAAAAGTGGAAGCTGAAAAAACAGCGATCCGCAATATTGTAGAAAAGCTTCCTTACTCTCATCTGTCTTTGGAAGGATGGAATGGAGAGGCTCTGAATGAAAAGTTCAATTCCGAGCTTTGGGAAGAATTATATAAACCGTGTCTGGCTTGTGGAACGTGTACTTTTGTATGTCCTACCTGTCAGTGCTACGATATCAAAGATTACGATACAGGACATGGCGTACAGCGGTATCGCTGCTGGGATTCCTGCATGTACTCTGACTTTACGATGATGGCTCACGGCAATAACCGTACCAGTCAGATGCAGAGATTCCGTCAGAGATTTATGCACAAACTGGTATATTTCCCGGCAAATAACGACGGGATGTATTCCTGCGTAGGCTGCGGACGCTGTGTAGAAAAATGTCCTGCATCCTTAAATATTGTAAAAGTAATCAAATCCTTTCAGAAACAGGGAGGTGACAAATAATGAGCGAATGTACCTGTCACAAAAATTATACACTTGATACACTGGTTCCCCAGGTGGGAATTATCACAGACATCCGTCAGGAAACTCCGGATGTTAAGACATTCCGGGTAAATGCACCGGAGGGCGGGAAGCTTTTTGAACATATGCCCGGACAGTGCGCGATGGTCTGCGCACCGGGTGTCAGTGAAGGTATGTTTTCCATTACGTCTTCACCTACCAATAAAGAATATCAGGAATTTAGTATCAAAAAATGCGGAATGCTGACAGATTATCTCCACAGCCTTCAGGTGGGAGATGAAATCACAGTCCGCGGACCATACGGAAATCATTTTCCAGTGGAAACAGAATTAAAAGGAAAGAACCTGCTGTTTATCGCCGGAGGTATCGGACTTGCTCCGCTGCGTTCCGTGATTAACTACGTTCTGGACAACCGGGAAAACTACGGAACCGTGGATATCCTTTACGGTTCCCGTTCCGCAGACGATCTGGTACAGCTGAAAGAAATCCAGGAAGTATGGATGAAAACAGAGGGTGTGAACGTATACCTGACCATCGACCGGGAACAGGAAGGCTGGGACGGTCATGTGGGATTCGTACCTACGTACCTGAAAGAAATCGGATTTACTACGGATAAAGTAGCTCTGGTCTGCGGACCGCCGATCATGATCAAATTCGTACTGGCTGGACTTCAGGAAATGGGATTCACCAAAGAACAGGTGTATACCACACTGGAGCTGCGTATGAAATGCGGCGTAGGAAAATGCGGACGCTGCAACATTGGATCAAAATATGTGTGCAAAGACGGTCCGGTATTCCGTTTTGATGAAATTGACGAACTGCCCAACGAATATTAGAAACTGAGCAGCAGAGGCAGCGATCGATACATCGCAAACTCAGTCTGCGCTCACTTTGAGCCTGAAGTCTCAAAGATGTGCTCGACAAATTCGTTTGTGATCGTATCAATCGCTAGACAACTGTTCAATGTGGGAGGTTTGCTCGGCAGGGTGTGGAGAGGGAGTAGCCCTCAAGTGCTGCACTGCGGAAATTACAAAAAAGTCTTTATAGACATGTGAAACTCAACCGAGATGGAGCGGAATCGAGGTGTCTATAGGGAGTTGTATTATGTATGAAAGGAATTGGTATAAATACATGGAAAAAATGGTAAATGTGTTTTTCTTTGGTAAAAGATACAGTGTGCCTGCAGAACTGACAATCATGACAGCCATGGAGTATGCAGGTTATACTCTGAAAAGAGGCTGCGGCTGCCGTCATGGTTTTTGTGGAGCCTGCGCAACAATTTACAGAATCAAAGGTGACAATGAACTGAAAACTTGTCTTGCCTGTCAGACACAGGTACAGGAAGGTATGTATGTGGCAAGTATTCCGTTTTTCCCTACCGATAAGAGAACGTATGATATTGAAGAGATCCGTCCAAATCAGCAGATTATGATGGAGCTGTATCCGGAAATTTACAGCTGTATCGGATGTAATGCCTGTACAAAAGCCTGTACGCAGGATCTGAACGTTATGCAGTATATCGCATATGCGCAGAGAGGCGAGTTTGAGAAATGTGCAGAGGAGTCCTTCGACTGTGTAAGCTGCGGATGCTGTTCTGTAAGATGTCCGGCAGGTATTTCCCATCCTCAGGTTGGTCAGCTGGCAAGACGTCTCACTGGAAAATATATCGCACCGAAAGCAGAGCATCTGGAAAATCGTGTGGAAGAAATCAACAGCGGTGCATACGATGAGTTGATCGAGCAGATTATGCAGAAGCCTATCACAGAGATGAAAGAACTTTACAATAACAGAGAGATTGAGAAATAAGGAGGGCAGAACATGTATACACCATATCCAGAACATATGATGGAATCTATCAAAAAGGTAGAGGCTACAAGAAAAGAACGTATGTCTACGGAACCAAGACGTCTGACAGCGGACGAAAAAGATGCGCTTCTGAAAGAATTTCATCCGGATTACAAAGAAGAAGCATTTGAAGAGATCAAGGTGGGACCGAATAAAGGTCAGAAAGCAAATAAAGAGCTGGTACATCTGCTTCACTCCAACAGTCGTCTGTTGAAGGATAAAGTAGATCTTAACAAAGTGGATTATGATGTGGACGTGCTGGTAATCGGCGGCGGCGGAGCAGGCGCTTCCTGCGCGATCGAAGCTCACAAAGCAGGCGCTAATGTTATGATGGTGACAAAACTCCGTATCGGAGACGCTAACACCATGATGGCAGAAGGCGGTATTCAGGCAGCAGATAAGGAAAATGATTCTCCGGTACAGCATTATCTGGATGCTTTCGGCGGCGGACATTTTGCTGCAAAGCCGGAGCTGGTAAAACGTCTGGTAATGGAAGCTCCGGACGCCATCAAATGGCTGAACGAGCTGGGTGTGGAATTTGATAAAGAAGAAGACGGAAGAATGATCACCACTCACGGTGGCGGAACTTCCAGAAAGAGAATGCATGCGGCAAAAGACTATTCCGGTTCTGAGATCATGCGTACTCTTCGTGATGAAGTGCTGAACCGTCAGATTCCAGTTGTGGAATTTACAGCAGCACTAGAGCTGATCAAAGATGAAAAAGGTCAGGTTGCCGGCGCTGTTCTGAAAAATATGGAAACCGATGATTATCTGGTAGCAAGAGCAAAAACAGTAGTTATCGCTACTGGCGGCGCAGGTCGTATGCATTATCAGGGATTCCCGACTTCCAACCATTACGGCGCAACTGCTGATGGTTTGATTCTGGGATATCGTGCAGGTGCATCTTTACTGTATCAGGATTCTATTCAGTACCATCCTACCGGAGCTGTTTATCCGGCACAGATCCTGGGCGCTCTGGTAACAGAGAAAGTTCGTTCTGTAGGAGCGCAGCTGGTAAATGCAGAAGGTGAAGCTTATATTCATCCGCTGGAGACTCGTGATGTCAATGCATCCGGTGTTATCCGTGAATGTAAAGAAGGCCGCGGCGTAGAAGTACCGGGCGGACAGCAGGGCGTATGGCTGGATACTCCGATGATCGAGATGCTGGGCGGCGAAGGAACGATCGAAAAGAGAATTCCGGCAATGTTCCGTATGTACATGAACTATGGCATTGATATGAGAAAAGTTCCGATTCTGATCTATCCTACTCTGCATTATCAGAACGGTGGTCTGGAAATCGAAGGAGATGGATTTACAAAATCTATCGACAATCTGCTGGTAGCAGGGGAAGCTGTAGGAGGAATCCACGGAAGAAACCGTCTGATGGGTAATTCTCTTCTGGATATCATTGTATTCGGAAGAAATGCAGGCAAGGCTGCAGCAGCAAAAGCAAAAGATGTGGAACTGGGTACAATGAACCTGGATCACGTGGAAAACTATGCAAAAGAACTGGATGAAGCTGGAGTAACAACAGGAGACGTATCTCCGCTGCTTCTGCCGAAGTATGCAAGACACGAGAGATAGGAGTGTGAAATCTGATGCGTGAAATTAATGTTCAGCAGATTACCGATGTGGTAGAAAAGCTTTGCATCGAGGCAAATAATCATTTGCCGGAGGATGTAAAGGGAGCGATCAGAAAATGCCGTGCCTGTGAGGACGGAGAGATCGCTTGCGGCGTTCTGGATAACATTATCGAGAACTTTGAAATTGCAGATAACGAGTGCGTACCGATCTGTCAGGATACTGGAATGGCATGTGTATTTCTGGAAATCGGACAGGACGTACACATGGTAGGCGGCAATTTGGAAGATGCTGTTAATGAAGGCGTACGCCGTGGATACGATAAGGGATACCTGAGAAAATCTGTAGTAAAAGATCCGGTTCGCCGGGGAAATACGGGAGATAATACACCGGCTATGATCTATACAGAGATCGTTCCGGGAGAAAATATCAAGATTACGGTAGGTCCGAAGGGATTTGGAAGTGAAAATATGAGTGCAATCCGTATGTTCAAACCTTCCGCAGGACTTCAGGGAATCAAAGATTTTATCATTGAGACCGTGGAGACAGCAGGACCGAACCCGTGTCCTCCGATGGTGGTTGGCGTTGGTATCGGCGGAACCTTCGATAAGGCTGCCCTTCTGGCAAAGAAGGCCCTTATGAGACCGCTGGATTCTTCCAATGAAGATCCATTCTATGCAGATTTGGAAGTGGAAATGCTGGAAAAGATCAACGAGCTGGGAATCGGACCTCAGGGATTTGGTGGAAAAACGACAGCGATCGGTTTGAATATCGAGACACTGCCGACTCATATTGCGGGAATGCCCTGCGCGATCAACATCAACTGTCATGTAACCCGTCACAAATCGGAGGTGATCTAATATGGCTAAGAAGATAACACTGCCTCTTACAGAGGAATTGGCAAAAACACTTCATGCAGGAGATCAGGTATTGCTTACCGGTACTATTTATACCTCCCGTGATGCAGGACATAAGAGAATGTGTGAAGCTCTGGCAAAAGGAGAAGAAATTCCTTTTGATCCTACCGATGCAACAATCTACTACGTAGGACCGACCCCTGCAAAACCAGGTCAGGTAATCGGTTCCGCAGGCCCGACAACCAGCGGACGTATGGATGCTTACGCACCTACGATGATGTCCGTGGGCGCAAGAGGAATGATCGGTAAGGGAGCCCGTCTTCCAGAAGTAGTGGACGCTATGAAAAAATACAGCGGCGTATACTTTGGAGCAATCGGCGGAGCAGGAGCTCTTCTGGCAAAATGCATCAAAAAGGCAGAATTGATCGCATATGAAGATCTGGGTGCGGAAGCGCTGAGAAAACTGTATGTGGAAGATATGCCTCTCGTTGTCATTATTGACAGCGAAGGCAATAACCTTTACGAAGAGGGAAGAGCAGAATACCTGAAAAATAAATAAAAAACAGGTTAGATAAGGATTGGAGAAAAAATACAATGGATATGAAATTAATTACAGATCTGCTGGAGGCGTTGATGATTCTTTGTTTTGGTCTTTCCTGGCCAATTTCCATTCGGAAATCCTGGGTATCCAGAACAGCAAAAGGAAAAAGTCTGTTTTTCGAATGCTTCCTTTGGATTGGCTACGTATTCGGTATTGTCCGTAAATTTATGCAGGTAAGCATGGGCGTGGAGACAAGCTGGCTGTTTTATCTGGGAGGGTGTTTCTATTTCCTGAACATTATAGAAATCACCATTGATATGGCTCTGTACTTCAGAAATGTGAAACTGGATAAAGAAAGAGAAGCAAATCAGGCATAAAAGAAAAAATGTCATCGGAACAAAGGAGGTTGTTCCGGTGGCATTTTTTTATAGGATAGAGACTTGTTGTATGAAATGATACTAAAATAGCTTTTTCGAAAAAATATCACTACTTTGCATGTTGCTTTTGCAACAAACTTATTAAAAAATAGAGAAATTTTGTTGAAAATTGATACTAAACAACACTTTTGCAAAAGATGTCACCACTTTTGGGATTAAAAAATAGTGATACTTTTTCAAAAACAAGAAAATAGTATCAAATGATACTCCAGCAACACGTAACAGTTCATCCAAAAGCTGAAACGGTTACTATGTTGCAAAGAAAATAGTTGTGAAATATGCTACAATGAGAAAGCAAAATAAGTTTTAAATACTACCTTTATACTGTTATCAATACACTATATATTTTGGGATATATCTATATTATTTCCATAATATTTTTATTTTTTTGACAGGAGGAAAATCTATGCTCTTAGGCATTGATGTGGGAACATCCAGTATCAAAGGAATGTTAATGGAGGAGAACGGCAGGATATTGGCAATCAGTGCCAGAAATTATGATGTGAGTTTTCCAAAGCCGAATTATGCAGAGCAGGATCCCCGGATGTGGTGGGTAAGATTATGCCAGGTGATGGGGGAACTGCAGAGAAAATGTCCCAGGATGAAAGAAGATTTGCAGGGAATTGGTCTTTCCGGTCAGATGCATGGTCTGGTTGCCATTGATAAAGAAGGGATTCCCGTGCGCCCGGCGATTATCTGGATGGATCAGCGGGCAACGAAAGAGCTGGAAGAGATAAAAGAGAAAATCCCATTCTCAAGGCAGGGGGAAATCTTTCATAATCAGGTATTTAATGGATTTGCCCTGCCTTCTCTTTTGTGGATGAAGCGGGAAGAGCCGGATTTATACGAAAGAATTGATAAGATTTTTCAGCCGAAAGATTATATCCGGTATTGTATGACGGGAGAAGTGGGAACGGAAGAATCGGATGCTTCTGCCGCTTTGCTGATGGATGTGGGGAAGAGAGAATGGGCGCGGGATGTGCTGGAAATTCTTGAGATTCGACGAGAGATTTTACCTCCTCTGGGTCATTCCTGGGAGGTTGCAGGGAGAGTAACGGAGAAAGCCGCAAAGGAATTGGGAATCCGAGCAGGGATTCCGGTGGTTTATGGAGCCGGGGATCAGCAGGCACAGAGTATCGGAAATGGCGCTGTAAGAGAAGGACTTTTGATTTCTAATATTGGCACTGGCGCGCAGGTGTCTTGTTACAGTAAAAAGGATTGGTATGATACGAAACTTCGGACGCACACATTCTGTCATGGAATTCCAGATGGATATACGATTTACGGAGCTATGCTTTCCGGCGGAATGTCTCTGAAATGGCTGAAAAATAATATTTTAGATGTCGGAAGTTTTGACGAGCTGAGCGCTATGGCTGGTGAGACAGCGCCGGGAAGTGACGGCGTTATTTTTCTTCCCTATCTCAGTGGAGAGCGCACGCCGCTGATGAATCCGGGAGCAAAAGGAATGTTTTTTGGACTTTCCATTGAACAGGATCGCCGTCATGTGGCAAGAGCAGTGATGGAAGGCGTTACCTATGCGTTGAAAAGTTCATTAGATATTTTACAGAGTATGGGAATAGATGCAAAACGGATTCTGGCTTCCGGCGGCGCCGCCCAAAGTCCGGTGTGGCTGCAGATTCAGGCAGATATTCTGGGAAAAGAAGTGCAGGTCTGTAACGTAAAAGAACAGGCATGTCTGGGCGCATGCATGTTAGCCGGGGTGGGCTGCGGAGTCTACGGGGATATTGGTCAGGCTTGTGAAAATCTGGTATCGTATGAGGAGAAAATTTATCTGCCGAATCAGGAAAATCAGTCTCTTTACAGGGAACAATATGTAAAATTTCAGGGACTTTATGAGAATACCAAAGAGTTTTTGTAATTATAAAGATAGTGAATAGTTACGATTATTTTACTCATGATAAAAGAAGCGAAGGGGAGAAGTAAGTGCTGACAAAAGAATATATTAGAAGGCTGTCCGGCAGCAGAACTTATAATAAAGGTATAGAGGTATACAACGAAGGAAAAGTAGTACCCTTTTCAGCAGAAGAAAATCAGGCTACCGACCGCGCGCATCGAATCGGCCAGAAAAATACAGTCAATGTATATAAGCTGATTGCGAAGGATACCATAGAAGAAAATATTGTAAAACTTCAGGAGAAAAAACATGCCCTTGCCGATCAGATCCTGTCGGGAGAAGATATGGGAAGCGGAAGCTTTACAAGGGAAGAAATATTGGAATTGATCTCGAAGTGATAAAGTACGGAAGAAAGTACGCAAGATAATGCGCAAGATCAATGGAGGTGCGGATAAACGCACAACTTATGAAGAATCGTGTCATAATCGAGTCAATCGGGTCAATGGAATTGACATGATTGACTCGATTTGATGGGATAGATTTATAAAGTTGAAATAAAAAAAGCAGCTGTAAAAATGGAATGCGATACGCAGATTACTGTCAAGGTAGAAAAACAGTTAAGAGACGAAGAAGATAAAATATTGGAATATGTCAGGATACATGGTGTTATCACCAAAAATAATGTGGTAGAGTTACTTGAAGTAAGTGCTTCTACTGCGACCAGAGTTATCCGAAAAATGGTAAAGGCTAATTTATTAAAACAGAATGGAAAAGCACGAAATACACACTATACTATTTCAGAATAAATAATTATATCAGGTGGAACGATCAAGGGATGCTCAACCACTTAGGAGGACAATTCCAGATAAGCCCAACAGCAGGAATCAGAGATATATAAAAATATAGAATATCCCGTGAGTTATTTGCAGGTTTTCAGCCGATATTGTGATGGAGAGCACCCCATCCGTTCCCGAAAAATCTTTGTATAATAGGAAGAGCTGGCAAATCCTACCTGATTGGATATTTCTGTGATTGACAGGTGCGGATCGCTCAAGAGGGGCAGACTCTTCTCAATGCGGAAGGCGAGAAGATACGCAAACAGGGATTCCTTCATATATTTTTTGAAAAATCGGCAGCATTCGCTGGGGCAGATATTTACTTGGGCGGAAATATCTGCCAGCGTAAGTTTTTCCATATAGTGTTCCTGGAGATAGGATAATATTTTTTTCAGTCGTTCCATATGTTTCAGAGCAGAAAGATCCTGTGTCTCCTGATCGCAGGCGGTATTTTCCCAGAGTTTGCCCCAGATGAGGGAAAGGCTTTGCTGAATCTCCCATTCAAAGGAAAGGGATGGAGCCAGAGAGAGTCTCCTGATATGTTCTAATTCCCCTAGAATCTCTTCCTGCCAGGGCAACTGAGGTGAAAAAACGAGACTGTCCAGAGAGGAATCCAACAGTGGTTTTACATATTTGGAATGGAGAATACTGCCCTCGTAACCAAAAAGAAAACGGGGGTGGAAGGTCGTGGAAAGATAGATACAGTCGGAGTCATGGTAGGAAAATCCGGTATGGAGGGCATTGGAATTACAAAAAAGCCCTTCTCCAGCTTTTAAATGATAGACAGAATCGTTAATCTGATAATTCATTTCGCCCTGCAGGATCAGGGTGAGTTCAATTTCTTTATGCCAGTGCCAGGAAAAAGATTTCCTTTCGTAGCGGGATAACTGTTCATAGCTGATACTTACGGGAAATCCGTAAGTTCCATGAGATTTCAATTCTTTTTTATCTGTATCCAGAAGTAATTGCATACTGTATATTCCTTTCCGTATTAAAAAAAGTGTCACCCTATTTCCGGGAAATTCCGGCGGTTTTTCTCATGTGCCGGTATAAACTAGCATTGTTGCAGTAAACCGTAACGATGTTTTCAGAATATCACTGTTCGTAAGGGACAACAAGTAGTATAATGAAAAAATAGATGATACGAGGGAGTTTTCCATATGAATAAAGCGATGCAGATTTTTTTAAAAGCATTCTCAGACCCGGAGACGAAACTGGATGTGCAGAAGTCCCGGCGTCTGATGAATCTGAAAATGATAGATCCTTTCAAAGGTTTTTACAGGACGCTAGACACCAGAATTTACCACGAGGATCATGAGGTTCCCATGCGGATTTATTTTCCAAATGAGGAGTCTTATGATACGGTGGATATAGAGGAGCTGCAAAAAAATGAAAATAGCAGTGGAGCGATGGGGGATAATACGTATCCGGTGATTTTGTATATCCATGGAGGCGGCTTTGTGACGGAGAGTGTGGAATCCTATAATCGGGTCTGTTGGAATCTGGCAAAGCATACGCAGCATGTGGTGGTGGCAGTGGATTATCCGCTTGCGCCGGAACATCGCTTTCCCAGGCAGGTGGAGGATTGTTATGCAGCAGCCCGGGCAGTCTTTACAGACAGGAGTATTTTGAATGTGGAACCGGAGGATATCACGCTGATGGGCGACAGCGCAGGGGGAAATATCACAGCGGCGTTATCTTTGATGGCGAGAGACCGGGGAGAATTTCGGATTGCCCGGCAGATTTTGATTTATCCCTGTCTGAATAATAATTATGAAGAACATAATGGCTTTCCGTCTGTCATGGAAAATGGTCAGGATTATCTTCTCACAAGGCAGAATATGGCAGATTATCTGGAATACTATCAGAGTTCGCCGAAGGACAGGGAGAATCCGTATTTTGCTCCTTTAGTGGAAGAGAATCTGGAACATCTGCCGGATACGCTGGTGATCACGGGGGAATTGGATCCTTTGAGAGATGAAGGAGAATTTTTCGCCCAAAAGCTTAAAAAAGCGGGAAACCGGGTAAAGCATCATCGCATACCGGAAGGGATTCATGGATTTTTCCTGTTGGAGCCTTTTTATCCGGCAGTACGGCAAACCTATGAATATGTAAATGAATTTTTAGAACATACGGAAAGGGAGATGAGGAAAGTTTGAGTGCCAGAAGAAAGAAATGGCGGATGCTGGAAAATACGGCGAAAATATTTCCGGCAACCAGCGGAAAAAAAGATGAGAGGGTTTTCCGAATCTCCTGTCAGCTGAAGGAGGAGGTAGACCCGGCAAAGCTTCAGAAAGCGCTGGATCTTTGCATGGAAGATTATCCCATGTTTTTGTGTGTGCTTCGAGGCGGTTTGTTCTGGAATTATCTGGAAGAGACCCATCTTCGCCCGGCAGTACGGGAAGAATACCGTCCTCCCTGCAGTCAGATCTATGTGCGGGATCAGAAAAATCTTCTCTTTGAGGTGACGTATTACAAAAAGAGGATTAATTTTGAGACGTACCATGCCCTCACTGATGGGACAGGCGCTATGCAGTTTATGAAGTCACTGGTATTTTATTATTTGAAAGAACGGTATCCCCAATGGATTACCGGTTCGCCCCATCAGGTTCGGATAGATGCCACGGAAAATGAAATGTCGGAAGATAGTTTCGAGAAATATTATTCCGATCAGGGGAAGGGGGAAGAAATACCAAAATATAAGGCGCATCAGATGAAATTCCACAAAACGGAATACCATCAGTTACATCTGACGGAAGGTATTTTGTCGGTGAAGC
>HF995371.1:35062-36717 GCA_000432335.1 Firmicutes bacterium CAG:646 | reverse complement strand
GAGGAAATGAGCGAGCGGCAGAAGAAGAAGCCGGTGGCGCTTATGATTCCGGTCAATCTGAGAAATTATTTTCCTTCGGATTCCGTGAGAAATTTCTTTGGATGGATCGATATTGGGTATGATTTTTCAAAACAGAGTGGAAAACTGGAGGATGTGATTGCATTTACTGCGCAGTTTTTTAAAGAAGAATTGACGCCGGAGCGAATCGCTGCCCGGATGAATGGGCTGATCCGGCTGGAAAAAAATCCTTTTATGCGGATTTTGCCTCTTCCATTGAAGTTATGGGGAATGCAGGCGGGAGCGGCTCTTTCTTCTTCTAGTGGAACGGCAGTATTTTCTAATATCGGGCGAATCCAGATGCCCGGGGAATGCAGTGAATTTATTGAATGGTTTGATTTTTATACCACGACGCCCAAGATGGAGATATGTATGTGTTCTTATGAGGATAATCTGACGATCAGTTTCACTTCCTGTTTTTCGGAGAGTGTGATTGAGAAGAATTTTTTCCGGATGCTCACGGAGAGAGGGGCGAACGTTCGGATTATTTCATGGAGTGATAAAGAAGGAGGGAGTCAGGATGCAGTATTGTAAGTGGTGTAAAGTACAGGTTTTGTCACCGTCCCGGCGCTGCCCCTTATGTCAGGGAAGTTTGGAGGGGGAGCCGGAGAAGGAGGGGCAGATGTTTCCCGATATGACCAGAGGGCGTTCGATGATGTCGCTGTTTTGGAAGATTTTTAATTTCTTTTGTGTTGCGGTGGTGGTGATTGGCGTCGCGGTGAATCTGATGATTCCTTCCCGGATTTTCTGGGCAGGATTTTTGGCGGCAGCAGTACTGTGCATGTGGATTTTGACGGCGGTGGCTATTTTTAAAAGAAAAAATCTTCTGAAAAATGCTCTTTGGGAAATGGCGCTGGTCTCTGGTTTTTGTATTTTTTGGGATGTACTCACGGGTTATAAGGGCTGGTCTTTGGAGTATGGAGTGCCGGTAGCAATCCTGTTGGTATTTCCCGTTTTGACAACATTGGTGAAGATTATGCGTCTTCCAGCATCTGATTATATGATTTACTATATTCTTGCCTGCGCAGCGGGAATTCTTCAGCTGCTCTTTTGGGTTGTGGGGCTTGTGGAAATGAAAGTTCTGGTGATCTTGTGCGGAGCGGTATCTGCGCTGATTTTGGCAGGGCTTATGATCTTTCAGGGCAGGAATTTCTGGGAGGAACTTCGGAAAAAGACATATATGTAACGATATCTCAAAATAATAATAAAACAGGCTAATATAGTTATTGTATTATCAGAGAAATCTCATTATAATTATAAATAATCAATGGCTGTTCAGAAGATGTTTTGGGGGATGGTCAAATTTACTTAAAAGGAGAGGGAAAATGAAAGCAGCAAATGTAGCAGAAATTGTAAAAAGTGAAAAAGCAGTCAGTCTTTTGAAACAGATGTATGGAGAGCATCGGGTAGAAGAGAATGCAAAGCGTTATGAAATGGTAGCAGAAGGCTTTGTAAATGAATTTGGAGACAAGGAATTTGAATTTTTCAGCGCTCCCGGAAGAACGGAGATTGGCGGAAACCATACAGATCATAATCATGGAAAAGTGCTGGCAGGCAGCGTACATCTTGATTGTGTGGCAGCGGCGGCAGCCAATGGA
>HF995371.1:31304-35053 GCA_000432335.1 Firmicutes bacterium CAG:646 | reverse complement strand
GGCAGCCAATGGAACGCATACAGTGACATTGATCAGTGAGAGTTATAATCAGCGCCTGGTGATCGATCTTGACGATCTGGCTCCTACGGAAAAAACGACAGGAACAGAACCTTTGCTGAAGGGTATTTTTGCAGGACTTTTGGAAAAAGGTTTCAAAGTGGACGGTTTTGACGCTTATGTAACTTCTAACGTGATCGGCGGCGCCGGGGTAAGTTCTTCTGCATCTTTTGAGATGCTGGTTTGCGTGATTGTAGATGCGCTGTTTAATGAAAGAAAGATTGGCGTTGTAGCTTATGCGAAAGCAGGGCAGTATGCAGAAAATAAATATTGGCTGAAGGGCTCCGGACTTCTGGATCAGCTGGCATGCGCCGTTGGCGGTATGATTACCATTGATTTTGCAGATATTAAAAATCCGAAGATTCGTGAGATTCAGTGTGATTTTGATGAAATGGGACATGATCTGGTTATCATCAATACGGGAAAAGGTCATGCAGATCTCAGCGCAGAATATTCTGCAGTGCCGAATGAAATGAAAAAAGTGGCAGAATATTTTGGAAAAGAAGTGCTGGAACAGGTGGATGAAGAGGCAGTGATCGAGAATGTGCGCGCGATCCGTGAATTTGCCGGTGATCGTGCAGTACTCCGCGCCTTCCATTTCTTTGAAGAGAATAAGAGAGTGGATGCAGAGGTAAACGCTTTGGAAGCGAAAGACTTTGATACTTTCCTGAGAAAAGTAACAGAGTCCGGGGATTCTTCCTGGAAATGGCTGCAGAACTGCTATTGCAATGAGACGCCGGATGAGCAGTCGATTACCGTAGCTCTGGCTCTAACAAAACTGTATCTGGATAAGATCGGTCATGGAGTATGCCGTGTGCATGGCGGCGGTTTCGCAGGAGTTATCGCTGCATTCCTGCCGAAAGAGTATACGGAAGGATTTACGCAGTATGTCGACAAAGCGCTGGGAGAGGGATCCGCTTATGTGATGCATATCCGTCCTCAGGGAGCGATTAAAGTGGAACTGTAAAAAACTGCTTAGTTTGACAGAAAGAATATTTGTGCTATCAAACTCAGTCTGCAAAATAGGGAGATTTTTGGGTATGTAGGAATATTTATATTCCCCATACCCAAAATAGGTTAAAATATTGCTTTTTCTAATGGTTTTTTCAATGGATTTGGGTATTTCAAAGAAAACGGACGTTTTATGCCCAGAAGTTCCCATAAAAGTTCATAATGATTCAGCAATCCACTGTTCCGTGAGGCGTTGATTTGCAATTACGACAGTTCAAACATCCCGTTGTACAGTTGATAGTATTCGCCTTTCATTTCCAGCAATTCTTCGTGGGTTCCCCGTTCAATGATTTTTCCATGTTCCAGTACCATAATGGCGTTGGCATTTCTTACCGTGGACAGGCGGTGGGCGATCACAAATACGGTTCGTCCTTTCATCAACTGGTCCATTCCTTTTTCAATCAAGGATTCTGTTCTGGTGTCAATAGAGGATGTAGCTTCATCCAGGATCAGCACCGGAGGATCGGCAATGGCAGTCCGGGCAATGGCAAGAAGCTGCCGCTGTCCCTGAGAGAGATTTCCTCCGTCTCCGGTAACCATGGTGTTATATCCCTGCGGCAGACGACGGATAAAGGAGTCTGCATTGGCAATCCGGGCAGCTTTTTGAATCTCTTCCATGGTTGTGTCTAATTTTCCGAAGCGGATATTGTCTGCAATCGTGCCTGTAAACAGGTGGGTATCCTGTAAAACAATACCAAGACTTCTTCTCAGATCCTGTTTTTTTATCTTTTGGATATCAATTCCGTCATAAGTGATTTTTCCACTGTTAATATCATAAAATCGATTGATCAGGTTAGTGATCGTGGTCTTCCCGGCGCCGGTGGAGCCCACGAAAGCGATTTTCTGCCCGGGTTTGGCATAGAGGGAAATATCGTGGAGGATGGTGCGTTCCGGTTCATAGCCAAAAGCAGCATGGTCAAATCGTACGTCTCCCTGCAAAAGTTTTAAGGGGAGATTTGGGGCAGAAGTGTCTTTCCATGCCCAGTGTCCGGTATTTTCCTCGCAGGGGATAAGCGCTCCGTTTTCGTCTGGGCGTACCCGGACCAGTTCTACCGTTCCTTCATCAGATTCCGCCGGTTCTTCCATGGCGCTGAAGATCCGTTCCGCTCCTGCCAGGGCGGCCAGAAGGAAGTTTCCCTGTTGGGTAAACTGGTTGATGGGCATGGCAGACTGACGCACGAGAACAAGGTAGCTGGCAAGGCTTCCCACATCAGAGAGTCCACGGATCACCATCAGACCGCCAAGGATGGAAATAATCGCATAGATCACGTAAGAAATACTTACCACGGCCGGTATCATGGTTCCTGCAAAAGTCTGGGCGCTGATTCCGGCTTTTTGGAGGTTTTCATTTCTGCGGATAAATTCTTTCAGATTTTCTTCTTCATGATTAAAGACTTTTACTACCTTCTGTCCGGCTACCATTTCTTCAATATAGCCGTCCAATTCTCCCAGATGTTCCTGTTGGCGGCGATAATAAAATTTGCTGCGGGTTCCGCTGTATTTGATGTATGCAAACATAATAATATAGCCAAGAACCACCAGAAAGGACAAGCGCCAGTTTAAAAGGAACAGAAGGAGCAGTGTTCCTACCAACTGAATGAAACTTTGGATCAGCATGGCAAAACTATTGTTTAGAGCGTCAGAAATGGTGTCCACGTCATTGGTGAACAGACTCATAATATCTCCCTTTTTCTGAGAATCGAAAAAGCGCAGCGGTAATTTCTGCAAATGGTTATACAGATCTCGACGGATATCAAACAGAATCTTCTGAGCGGCGCGCACCATGAGCTGAGTATAGCCCAGCGTGGACAAAGCGCCCAGGGCGTAAATGCCGGCTGTGACCATCACGTTAAAAAGGAGAGCTGTTAAACTGTGATTTTCGACAATTTGGTTGACAACCGGGCGGATCATATAAGAGCCCAGCAGATTGGCAGAGGCGCTTACGGCGGCAAAGATACCCACCAGAACCAACAGGATTTTGTGCTTCCCCAGATAGGAGAAGAAGGTATGGAGGGTATGTTTCAGATTTTGCGGTCGTTTTCCGCTAAATGTTCTCGCCATGATGAGTTCCTCCTTTCATCTGAGAATAGTAGATTTCCTGATAAATGGGATCGGATGCCAGAAGATCCTGGTGCGTTCCCACAGCGTGAATCTGTCCGTCGTCAAGAATGATGATTTTATCAGCATCCATCACAGAGGTGATGCGTTGAGCGATGATCAGCTTCGTTACCTGCGTCAGAGAAGCAAGGGATTGACGGATTCTTGTTTCCGTGGCAGTATCTACAGCGCTGGTGCAATCATCAAAAATCAATATTTTTGGGTTTTTCAGCAGAGTTCTGGCAATGCAGAGCCGTTGTTTTTGCCCGCCGGAGACATTGACGCCGCCCTGTCCCAGATCGGTGTCCAGTCCCTGCGGCATATGGGATAAAAATTCATCCGCCGCCGCTTTTTTGCAGGCATCCCAGAGCATTTCATCATCTGCCAGTGGATTGCCCCACAAAAGATTTTCCCGAATACTTCCTGAAAAGAGGATATTTTTCTGGAGAACAATGCCTACGGCATCACGCAAAGCTTTCAGATCGTAGTCCTGTACCCGGTGACCGCCCACCCGGACAATTCCTTCAGTGGCATCATACAACCGGGGAATCAACTGAACCAGGGTACTTTTGGAAGCACCGGTG
>HF995371.1:0-31278 GCA_000432335.1 Firmicutes bacterium CAG:646 | reverse complement strand
GATGATCCCTACCGTCTCTCCGGCGCGAATCTGCAGATTTACATGGGAGAGCGTATTTTTTTCAGCTTTAGAATAGTATTTAAAAGATACATTTTCAAAGGTGATCTCTCCGCTGGGTACTTCAGAAAGCGGATTTTCGGGAGAAACCAGAGAAGGTTCCTCCTCCAGAACCTGATGGATTCGCCGGGCGCTGGCAAGGGAGCGGGTGAGCATCAGGAAAATATTGGAGATCATCATCAGAGAATTCATGATCTGAAGCACATAGCTGAGAAATCCTGTGAGTTCCCCGACTTTCATATTGCCAGCTAGGATATACTGACCGCCGTTCCACATGATCAGGACGATGACGGTATACATAACCATCTGGAAAGCCGGCAGGTTGAATACGGCGTGACGGCTGGTATTGTAGCTGATATCCATAAGTTCCTGATTGACATTTTCAAATTGTTCTGTTTCATAATCTTCCCGGACAAAAGCTTTGATCGCCCGGATAGCTGTGAGCCCTTCTTGAATCCGATTGTTCAGATGATCGATGGCATTTTGTTGTCGGTTATACAGAGGACCGACCCGGTGAACGATGAGGGCAAGAATCAGACCGAGAATCGGAGCGCAGATCACGAATACAAGAGCAAGCCGCCGGTTCAGGATAAAGGAAAGAGTGATTCCCATGATCAGCATGATAGGGCTTCGAACCAGCGGGCGGATACCGGAGCTTATGGCGGTCTGCATAACGGTTACATCGGTGGTCAGTCTCGTCACCAGAGAAGAGGAAGAAAAGTGATCCAGGTTGGAAAAGGAGTAATTCTGGATCTTTTTATACTCTGCCAGACGGAGATTTGCTCCAAAGCCGTAGGCTGCCCGGGCAGCAAAACGGGAGAAAAGGAGACCGGTGATCAGTGCAATGAGAGCGCAGAAGATCATCAGCCCTCCCTGCTGGTATAAGAGGGGATAGTCTCTTTGGGGGATTCCGATATCAATGATATCCGTCATCAAAATGGGAATGATCATTTCAAATACAGTTTCCACAAAAATAAGGAAAACGGCGATCATAAAATCCCAACGATAGGGTTTCATGTAAGAAAAAATATGTTTCAAGTCTTTCATAGCACACCTCCTGCTATATGATGCGCCCGCCCACATTGCGGTAAGCGCGGGAGAGAAACTCTGCAAATTGTGCGGTTTCTTCCGGGGAAAAGTCCTGGAGCATTTTTTCTTCAAGCGTCATACACTGATCTTCCCAGATGTGGAAGGTCTCTTTTCCTTTATCCGTGAGGGAAACCTGTCCGGTACGGCGATCGGTATCGGAAGGACGCCGGGTTAAGAAGCCGTCCCGTTCCATACTGTCTAACATGCGGCAGATGGAGGCAGGATCTACCTCGCAGCAGTCGGCAAGTTCTTTCTGCGAGCAGGTACCATAAGCATTCAGACAACGAAGAACTTTTGGCTGTCCGGGAGAAAGACCCAGTTTATTCAGATGGGGACGGAGATAATTTTGCTGTACGTGAGCGGTTCGCGCCAGAAGCGTGTGAATAGGTAGATGCATAAGAAAGGCTCCTTTCTGTTATAGGGAATAATAGTTGATAGACTAATAATTGATATATCAATTATTATAACGAAAGAAAAGCATTCATGCAAGAATTTTCTGTTGAAGACTTAGAGGAGTTATGTTATAGTGTAAATGTAAAGAGAACAACCGCCCACAAGGTGGGTTGACCAGTAATAAAGAATAAACATAGAAATGCCACCTCTTCACTCGCCAAAGTTTCCGGGGTGGTTTTTCTATGCGCTAAGACATTATCGACAGAACGTAAAAACGAATGTCAGTAATGCTAAAATGAACATTCCGAAAGCAAGCAAATCTTTGAAATCAAAAGGATTCTTATTGTCCATTAGCACCACCCCCCATTCTATGTAAAATAAAATGAAGGTCAAACCACCCTGTAACACGATTGTTCTCAAGAAATATCTTATCATGTTCTTGTATTATTGACAATATATAGATATATTTTCTATTGTGTGATTCGGTTACAGTAAGAAAATGAAAATAATGGTATGCTAACCCAAATATTTGACAACAAGGAGAGTAATTATGACGTATATACTATCATTTCTTGAGGGAATCATCACCTTTATTTCCCCTTGTCTTTTGCCTATGCTCCCTGTGTATATTCTGTATTTTACCGGAGGAAGCGCAGAGGAAGGAAAAAGCAGAAAAACTTTAATCAATGCGTTGGGGTTTGTACTGGGATTTACCCTGGTATTTGTATCTTTAGGCGCATTTATGGCAGGGCTGGGAAGCCTTTTACAGAGATATCATATAGTAGTAAATCTGATTACAGGAGCAGTTGTGGTTGTTTTCGGTTTGAATTTTATGGGAGTTTTGAATATCCGTTTTCTGAACGGAACCCATAAGATTCAGAGAGAGGTAAAGGACCTGGGATTTTTCTCAGCGGTGCTTTTCGGCATTATTTTTTCTATTGGTTGGACACCTTGTGTGGGAACTTTTCTCGGTTCAGCGCTGCTGATGGCGTCTCAGCAGGGATCGGTGCTTCAGGGGATTCTTATGCTTCTTCTGTATTCTCTGGGATTAGGTATTCCGTTTCTGGTGAGCGCGCTGCTGATCGATAAATTAAAGGGAACCTTCCAGTTTATTAAGATGCATTATCAGACGATCAACAGGATCTGCGGAGGGTTGTTGGTTTTCGTGGGTATCTTTATGATGACAGGACTGATGAGCAGACTGTTGGGAATGCTGGCGTAAGGAGGTAAGAATGAAGAAATATGGAAAACTGGCGGCTTTGGCGGCGGCGCTGGTTCTAGTGATCGGGCTGGCGGCAGCAGCTTATAATAAATTAAAAGCAGAAGCAGAATTACCATCCTTGACAGAGGAACTGGAAGAGTCCACAAAAGGAGATACAAAAGAACCGGAGCAGGAAGATACCGGGGAAGAGGATTTGGCAGAAGAGTCAGAGGGAGAAACATCCGCAGAGGAAAATGCGGATGAAGATCCGGGCGCAGGTCGTCAGGATGCCATCGATGTGACCTTTTATGATAGTGAAGGGAAGGCGGTGAAGCTTTCTGATTTTTACGGAAAACCGGTGGTGATGAATTTTTGGGCTACCTGGTGTGGCTATTGTAAGCAGGAAATGCCGGATTTTCAGGAGGCTTATGAGGAGTATGGAGAAGAGGTGGAATTTCTCTTTATCAATTCCACGGATGGAAGCAGGGAGACCAGGGAAAAGGCAGCCGCTTATCTGGAAGACCAGGGATATACCGTTCCTGCTTTTTACGATGAGGATCTGGAGGCTGTCTATACTTACGGTGTAAATTCTTTGCCGACTACGATTTTGCTGGATAAAAAAGGCCGGGTAGCGGCATACGCTCCCGGTCTGATGGAAAAAGATACGCTGGTAGGCGCCCTGGATATTTTATTGGAAGAATAATCACAACTTTTCTAATAAAGTCTGAAACAGATGCGCTGCAATATAAAAAGTAGTTTCATAATGGATATAGTTACAGGTATTTTTGTCCCAGAGCAGCTGAAGCTGGGCAGGAAATTCTTCATCTGCATCATAAAACCGCAGATAGACGGGGAAAAAATCAAAAACGGGAAGATAAAATGCTGCGTCTCCCACAGGCGCGGGGGATCCTCCAAGGGACTGACAGATTTCTGTCAGTTCTTTTCCTTTTCCGGTAAAATACTTTCCGTAGGTGCTGAGACTGCTTTCTCCCACGGCTTCGGAAGCGTTGTGCATACGCCCCAGATTTCCCACAGGGCTCCATGATCCGGAGAGGACAGGTTTTCCATTGGGATTACACAGCATATCGTAAATCGATAATACTTCGTGAAATCCCGCAGTTATCCATAATTTCTGCGGAGTTTCATACTCCACCGCTCCTGTTTTCCGACAGATGCGGTAGGGACGGTGGAGAAAGTTGAGAAACAGAAAAATTTCATCGTGTTTCAGCTCGAAAGTATGAATTATTTTCTGCTGGTCATATCGGAGAAAAATTTTTCTTGCATTTTCTGTCTGGATTTTGTAATTATCTCTCATAAAACATACTCCATCTGTACATCATAGGGTTCCTGCGCCACATGAGACTGTTGATATTCCACAGCCTCTGTGCATCCCAGAGCCCGGTAAAAAGCCTGCGTTTCCACCGCAGAGTGAGCGGAAATATACAGCTTTTTACCGCCGTGTTCCCTTGCCCACTGGGAAGCTCGGGAAAATAATTCCCGTCCGATTCCTTTTCTGCGCATATCTTCAGAAATGTGGATGCTGGTAAGATCCAGATATTCCTTCTGGCTTCCCATCCGGTCTGCTTCCACTGAGACGAATCCTTTTAATTGTTCCTGTTCAAAGGCTCCGATTACGATACCGCCAGTGGCGATGGTGTGCTTCAGGCAAGAAACCAGAAATTGATAATCTTCTTCACTCCAGTCGTCGATGAAGGGATCCTCTTTGATTGTCCAGGAACCGTCTTCCGCTTTTCTCCAGCATTTGTTCACAGTTTGATGTCTTTGAAAATGAGCGAAAAGAGAGGGGGAAATCTCCTTTTGGGTCAATGTTCTGTAAATCATATTACTCTCCTTTTTTAAAAAATAATCGTCCTCCGGTCAGTTCTTTCAGATCGGCAGCAGCTATAAGGGAGCCGCCAAGAATTACGATACCGCACAAAATACTTTTCACATCTGGAACGGTATGGAGCATGAGAAAAGCAATGGGGATGGACCAGGCGGAATAGGTAATGTTCAGAGCCATTCCCTTAGAAGGTCCCAGATCGTTGATTGCTTTATAGTAGCAAAGGTAGGAAACCGTTCCGAAGAGCGCAGAGATCAGAATGATGCCGGAAGCCCTTGTCAGAGCCACATCTGCTGTAAACTTCCATCCCTGTACCACGTTCAGGATTACGATTCCGTAGAAAAGGGCGGAAGTGATCTGGCGGATCATCAGGGCGTGTTCATTATTTACATCGGGGTCCTTCATGCCGTAGGCGCAGATGACTACTTCTACAGCCCAGCCGATCACACACAGCAGGGCGCAGGCAAATCCTAATCCCAGATTGGTGATCTCACCGCCCTGAGGGGCATATCCCATGACCGCCATGGCGGCAATACTGGTAAAGAATCCTGCCATCTGTACTTTTGTCATATTTTCCTTCAGGAAAATATGAGACAGGAAAGAACCAAGAGCCGGGAACATGGCGGAAATCATGGCGGTGTAGGTGGGTCCCAGATATTTGATGGCAAATACGTAACCGGTCATACCTACCGGACCGCCGAATAAGGCGCCCAGAATGATGAATTTTCCGCTTCGTGTTTTTAAAGCTTTGATTACATTTTTATACTGACGGCGAATTCCCATGTAAAGCAGCATCCAGATCCCGGAACAGAAATCATGGATAAAGGTGCTCACAAAGGGAGCCAGAAAAACAGCCTGTTCTGTAGAAACAAAGGGTGTCATAGCCAGAGCAATTCCCAAAATTACAGTGTCAAGGGCCCAGAAAATACCTGCGGCGAGTCCGGTGATCATACGTTTTCTTCCTCCATTTCTTTCATAAAATAACGGTAGTATTCTTTGCCATAGCGATATTGGCGGAGAGAGTATTCGCCAAATTCTACACCTTGATGGCGCTTAAATTCGCACCAGTTGCTCCATACAAGTCCGCACATAGCCACATAGCAATAGATTTTCATTCGTTTTGCTTTCTCGCAGCCTTCTGGATAATAAGCGTGAATCAGATCGTCCACCTGATCTTTTTCGTAGAGGGCATATACGGCAAACATGGCGATATCTACATCTGTATCCTGCATTCCTGCATATTCCCAGTCGATCAGACGGATGGATTTTTTTCCATCTGTTTCCCGGATCAGGAAATTGTCCGGTACGGAGTCAATGTGACAGAGCGCCCAATTTTTCGGCTGAGAATCCACATAATCTTTCAGACGATAGAATTTTTCCTTTGTCTGGGGATAATCCCGGTAACAGGAAGGCTCCCCTTCCCAGAGACTTTCATAAAATTCCAGCCGTTCTGCCAGATCAAACGTATGATCGACCGTCAGACCGGAGTGGTGAAACTTGCGAAGAACAGCCATACATTCCCGTACTTCTTCTGGATTTTCAGGATCACAGCAGTGGGTATCGGGGATATATTCGGTGAGTTTATATCCGTTTTGAGGATTCATGTAACAGATGGTATCGCTGATCTTAAGGTCTTTGATCGCCTGATATACCTGATATTCCTGAGAGCGGTTAATGAGTTGTTCCGTACCTTCTCCGGGAATCCGCATAATGTAACGGCGGTCATCCTTCATAAAGAAGAAAGAACGGTTGGTCATACCCTTTTTCAGCGTTTGGATATCGGTAATATCATCCACGGAGCATTCTAAGGTGGAGGCGATCAGTTTCAGTACGTCCGATTCCAGACTGCGAGAGTGGTGATCCATTTCCCTAAGCTGTTCATAAGTATTGATCTCACATACCTGAGAAGCAGATCGGACTCTCGCCCAGATGCGCATTTTCCCGTTTTTCATCAGAGCGCTTTCCCAGAAAGAACCGGCATACGATTTTTTGCGATCCATTTCCAGCAGTCGTTCCTTGAGCCAGAGAGCGTCTTCTTTTAATATGTAGGAAATGCCGATCATGGTATTTCCATTTTCTTCCGAATCAGTAGATACCAGTTCCTGTTTTCTGTTTACCCGGACGTCGCTTTCTTCATTCATGGCATCAGTGACCATGTACCAGGAATAAAATTCCTCCCGGGAGAAAGGATTGGAAGCGCACCAGATATCACAGGGGATGATGTAGGCGTTTTCCAGACATTCACAGGCAAGCGCCAGAGAATGGAGGTTGTTTTTTTCGGCATATTCCCGATTGACGAGAAGTTTTACTCCGTACAAATCGATGAGATATTCGTAAGATTCTTTCATAAATCCTACTACAATCGTGATATCCTGAATGCCTGCTTCATGAAGCTGGCGGATCTGCCGCTCGATCAATGGCTCTTTGTGTACCTCCAGAAGTCCCTTGGGAATTTCCCGGTTGATGGGGATCATGCGCATTCCGAAACCTGCCGCCAGAATGATCGCCCGGCGGGGACTTTTCTCTTCTCTCTCCTGAAAAGCCTTGGGAGTGAGCTGGTAAGGAGCTGTCAGATACCCCTCTTCCTGCAAGTGAAAGATCGTTTGATTGACTTTTCCCAGGGAATAACCGGAATCCTCTGCCAGTTCTCGTTGGCTGGAATAAGATTTTTGAAACAGGTTGTTCATGATATCATATTCGAATATATTCATGGAAAATAAAATCCTCCTTTTCGTGAACGAATGTGTATATACCATACTACAGGAGGAGAAAAGTGTCAAGAGGGAAAAGATGTATAAAAATTCTTCCATTTACAGATACTATTTCCAGAAATGGAAAGTACAGTAGATGGAGGAATTTTATATGAAAGCTACGGGAATTGTAAGGCGAATCGATGATCTGGGGCGGGTAGTTATTCCTAAAGAAATCCGTCGAACCCTTCATATCCGGGAGGGTGAGCCCATGGAAATTTTTATCGGACGGGAAGGAGAGATTATTCTGAAAAAATATTCTCCTATTGAGGATTTGGGAAGTACAGCGAGAGAATTTGTGCAGGCGATGGCGCAGACTTTAGGATGTATGGTGTGTATTTCAGATCATGATCAGATTGTGGCGGCAGGAGGTTCCAGACAACAGGATTATCAGGGAAAATCTATCAGTAAAGAACTGGAGGAAGTAATCAGAAACCGGGAGAGTCTCTGTGCTTGTGAGGGGGAAAAACAGTGGATTCCCATTATAGAGGACGAAAAAGACAGAACTGGTTTCCGAATCATATATCCTATTCTGGCAGCGGGGGATGTGATCGGAGCTGTTGTGGTTCTGAATAGAAAGAGCGGAGTTTCGGTGACGGAGACGGAGAAAAAACTGGCGCAGATTGCAGCTGGATTTTTGGGACGCCAGATGGAAGATTAGAACGCAGTAGCATATGTACACCCCTTTTTTCATAAAGTAAGATACTGAATATGGAAAGAGGGGATTTTTTATGGATTGTACGTGTTTGGTGAACCGGAAGTATCGCTTGAAACGGGATGATATTCCGGAATTTCTGGTGGAACCAGATATTTTATTTGATGCGCCCGAGGGGGATTGCCGGAGAATGCTGGCATTTTCAGCGGCTCGGGCGGCAGAGAAATTATTTCGCAGCGGAAGGGAACAGGGGATGCTGCTTTATGGTATTTCCGGTTATCGGTCTTTTGAGAGACAGGAGAAATTGTATCGGGAAAGATTGAAGAAAGCTTCCAGAGAATATGTGGAAAGTCATCTGGCGCCTCCGGGAGCCAGTGAACATCAGACGGGACTGGCGTTGGACGTATCCTGCCCCGGGGCAGGTTTGGAATTGACAGAAAAATTTGCAGACACAAAAGAAGGGCGCTGGCTGGTCGCCAATGCCCCATTGTTTGGATTTATTATTCGCTATCCCAGAGGAAAAGAAGAAATCACCGGATATGCGTGGGAACCCTGGCATATCCGCTATGTGACGAAATCTCTTGCACTGTATCTGTCTCTTACGGGATTGACGCTGGAGGAATACCACAGCCATCCGTAAGGGATGGGAAATATTACTGGAGCTGCAGGGCTTTCATACTCATTTCTTCCAGCAGCTCTGTTTTCATTTTATAAAGCTTGTCAGATAAATCTACATAAACCTCCTGAGGATTCACGAGACGCCGTGTTTCAGGCCACAAAGTATTCTGCTCGTTCTGGCAGATCTCCCGCATTTCCATGACAGAAGGGGAATTGTATACACAAAGTCCCTTTCGGAAAACAGGAACCAGCAGTTCCCGCAAAGTATAAGATCCGCCTTTGAGCTTTGTCTTTTTCCAGGTTTCGATAGGATCGAAAATAATCATATCTTTTGTCTCATCAAAGACTTCGTCTGCCAGACAGATGAGATCGGCGCGGATTTTACCTGTTTTTTTGTCATAGATTCGGTAAATCGTCTTATTTCCCGGGTTTGTGATTTTTTCGGTATTTTCAGAAAGTTTAATCTTTGGCACAAAATTCTCATCAGAGGTATTCTTGATCGCAGCCAATTTGTAGACGCCGCCGAAAGCGGGGCAGTCTTTGGAAGTGATCAGGTTGGTACCAACACCCCAGGAATTAATCTTGGCGCCCTGAGCTTTCAGGTTGTCGATCAGATATTCATCCAGATCACTGGAAGCGGAAATGATCGCATCGCCGAATCCGGCTTCCTCCAGCATCTTATAAGCTTCCTTGGAGAGATAAGCCAGGTCCCCGCTGTCGATACGGATGCCGTAATTCTTAAAGTCAGGATATTTTTCCTTCATTTCCCGGAATACCCGGATCGCATTGGGAACGCCGGAATCCAGCACATCGTAGGTGTCTACCAGCAAAATGCAGGCGGTAGGATAGAGGTCCGCATACGTTTTAAATGCGGTGTACTCATCAGGAAAACTCATGATCCAACTGTGGGCGTGAGTTCCTTTCACAGGAACGGAAAACATTTTTCCGGTAAGCACATTGGAAGTACCGATGCAGCCGCCGATCATGGCAGCTCTTGCCCCATAGATACCGGCGTCAGGACCCTGCGCCCGGCGAAGACCGAATTCCATGATTCCGTCTCCCTTGGCAGCGTAAACGACTCGGGCAGCTTTGGTGGCGATCAGACTCTGATGGTTAATAATATTTAAAATAGCAGTTTCTACAAGCTGCGCTTCCATTACCGGCGCAATTACTTTTAAGAGAGGTTCTCTCGGGAAAACTACAGTTCCCTCGGGGATGGCATAGATATCCCCTGTAAAATGAAAACCTCGCAGATATTCCAGAAATTCTTCATCAAAAATATTTAGGCTTCGCAGATATTCCACATCATCGGGAGAAAAATGCAGATCCCGGATATATTCGATCACCTGTTCCAGACCGGCAGCAATGGCATACCCGCCGTCACAGGGATTTTTTCTGTAAAATGCGTCAAAGACCACGATCTGGTCGGTGGGATTCTTAAAATATCCCTGCATCATGGTAAGTTCATATAAATCAGTAAGTAAAGTCAAATCTAATGCTCTCATGTGATACCTCCGTTTGGGACAGTAAAATAAGTTTTCCCCATTATAGCATTTTGTAAAACCAAAGTAAACTCATCATGTTATACTTGACGAACAAGGATATCCGTGAGTAGGATAATAAAGAAGTATAGAAAAGAAAGGCAGTGTAAAGATGACAGAGTTTTTGGTGCGGAAATTTGTAAAGAATCCGGAGCAGACAGAGGACCCGCAGGTACGGAGCGCTTATGGCATTTTATCCAGTCAGGTAGGGATTTTCTGTAATATACTTTTGTTTGGAGGAAAGCTTGCAATCGGTATTTTGATGCACAGTATTGCGGTTATGGCAGACGCTTTCAATAATCTTTCGGATGCGGCTTCTTCTATTATAAGTTTTGTGGGGGTGAAGATGGCAGAGAAACCGGCGGATGAGGAACATCCCTTCGGTCATGGAAGAATCGAATATATATCGGCGCTGGTGGTGGCGTTTTTGATTATTCAGGTAGGTTTTTCCCTCTTCAAATCCAGCATAGGGAAATTACGGAATCCAGAGGAAATGGTTTTCAGTCTGATTCCATTTTTGATCTTAGTGCTTTCCGTGGGGGTAAAGCTGTGGATGGGACTTTTTAACAGAAAATTGGGAAAAAGAATTGATTCTAAGGTGATGCTGGCAGTTTCGGCAGATTCTATGGGAGATGTGGTAACTACCAGCGCCACCATTCTTTCTATATTAATCTTTCGGTTTACCGGAATTAATATTGATGCTATTGCAGGGCTTTTAGTATCGCTTCTGGTTGTCTGGGCTGGTATCAGTATTGCGAAAGATACGCTGGAGCCGTTGATCGGTCAGGCGGCAGATCCAGAACTGGCAAAAGAGATCCGGGAGCAGGTGGAAAGTTATCAGGGAATTATCGGAACCCATGATCTTATTATTCATAATTATGGTCCTAACCGGAGTATGGCATCTATCCATGCGGAAGTGCCCCGGGATGAGGATATTGAGGTTTCTCACGAAATTATTGACCGTATTGAGCGGGAGGTCAGCAAGAAAACAGGAGTATTTCTGGTGATTCATATGGATCCGGTGGAGATTCGGGATAAAAAAGTGCTGGAAGTGAGAAAATCTCTGGAGCGAGTTCTGAAGGAAATCGATCCTCAGGTTACTTTTCATGATTTTCGTCTGGTGCATGGAGAACAGCAGATTAATCTGATCTTTGATATCCTGGTTCCGTTTTCTTATGATCTGGAACAGCAGAAGTATATTCGGAAGAACATAGCCATGGAAATGAAGCGGTTAAATCCCTGCTATGAGTGCGTGATAACCGTGGATACCAGTTATCTGGGAAATTAAAAAAACGGAAAATAAAAAAATTTAAAAAAATTAAAAAAAGTACTTGCATTTTCCGGAAAGGTAATATATAATACATCTTGTCGCTGAGGTACAGACGACAAGATAACGATGGGCTATCGCCAAATGGTAAGGCAACGGACTCTGACTCCGTCATTTCAAGGTTCGAATCCTTGTAGCCCAGCTTGAAGCTCTGGATAGATTTATCCAGAGCTTTTTCTGTATCATGAGGTTACTGGAAAGATGGTTAGGGAGAAGAAAAATGTATACATTTGACAGCCGTGTGCGCTATAGCGAAATCGGTGAAGATAAGAAGTTAATGCTGAACAGTCTTTTGAATTATTTTCAGGATTGTACGACCTTTCATTCAGAAGCTGTCGGCAGAGGGATGGAAACGCTGGAACAGATGCGGAAAGTATGGGTATTGGCAGGGTGGCAGATCTGCGTAGACCGGTATCCCGTACTGGGAGAAAAAATTACAGTTTGTACCTGGCCTTATGAATTTAAAGGATTCTATGGAGGACGCAATTTTCTAATGAAGACTGAACAGGGAGAGGTTTTGGCATATGCCAATTCTGTATGGAGTTTTCTGGATCTGGAGAAGGGAATCCCCTGTCGTGTGCCGGCGGAGGAGACAGAGGCTTATCCGGTGGAAGAGAAGTTGGATATGAACTATGCGCCCCGAAAGATCGCGATTCCGGTACAGGGGGAAGAGCGGGAAGAATTTGTTGTGAAGCATCATCATCTGGATACCAATCATCATGTAAATAACGGACAGTATGTGAGTATGGCAAGGGAGTATATTCCAGAGGAGTTTACCGTACATCAGTTGAGAGTAGAATATAAGAAACAGGCTGTTCTGGGCGACACGATTGTTCCGTGGGTATCGCAGGAAACGGGGAAATGGATTGTGGTTTTAGGGGATGAGAACAAGATCCCGTATGCTGTTGTGGAAGTGGAGTAGAGAGGAGAAGCGTATGATAGAATTAGGAAGAAAACAGACCCTTCAGGTAGTGAAAAAGGTAGAATTTGGCGTGTATCTGGGAGAAGATTCCAGATCAGGAGAGACAGAGAGAGTATTACTTCCGGGAAAACAGGTACCGGAAGGAACCCGGATGGGAGACCAGCTGGAAGTATTTATTTACAAAGATTCTTCTGACCGACTGATTGCAACCACACGGATGCCCCTTATTACGCTGCATCAGACGGCGCTTCTTACAGTGGCAGAAGTGGGAAAAATCGGCGCTTTTCTGGAGTGGGGACTGGAAAAAGATTTGCTGCTTCCGTTCCGGGAGCAGACCAAGCGGGTGCAGAAGGGACAGCAGGTGCTGGTAGGGCTTTATATTGATAAAAGTTCCCGTCTCTGTGCAACTATGAAGGTATACCCTTATCTGAAACAGAATTCTCCGTACGTTTTGGGGGACGAAGTGGATGGAAGAGTGTATGAGCTCAGTGATAATTTTGGAGTATTTGTGGCTGTAGCGGATCAGTATTCCGGTTTGATTCCCAAAAAAGAGGCGCAGGGCGAGTATCGTCCCGGGGAAGTGATCAGATGTCGGGTGACCAGCGTGAGAGAGGATGGAAAGTTAAACCTTTCCCCGAGAAAAAAAGCGTACGAGCAGATGGATGAGGATGCTCAGCTGGTGATGAAAGTGTTGGAAGAATTTGCCGGGGTACTGCCGTTTGATGACAAGGTATCTCCGGAGGTGATCAAGAGAGAATTTGGTCTCAGCAAAGCAGCATTTAAGCGGGCGGTGGGACATCTTCTGAAAGAAAAAAAGATTGCCATGAAAGATAAAAGGATTTTCAGGCTGTAGAAATATTGATTTTTTTTGGTATTATTGCTATACTGACATTGATATCGTCGTGAGTAACAAAAGGAGGATTTTCGTTGGATTCGATAGACTATTATAACCGATATGCGGTGCCCTATTACGAAGAAACAGTGGATGTGGATATGACGGAGGTTATAGAGCCCTTTATGGAGCTTTTGCCGGAGAATGCAGAGGTATTGGATCTGGGCTGCGGTTCAGGAAGAGATACGATTGTATTAGAAGAAAGAGGCTTTTATGTAACGCCGATGGATGGATCCGAGGAGATGTGTAAGCTGGCAGAGATCAACACGGATCAGGAAGTGCTTCAGATGACATATGATGAGATGGAATTTGACGACGTGTTTGACGGAATCTGGGCATGTGCGGCTTTGGTTCATCTGACAGATGACGAGATGCGCGAAATTATGAAGAAGCTGATCCAGGCGCTGAAGGCAGATGGAATCCTGTATTTCTCCGTACATAAGGGAGATCGGGACGGAATATATAATGGGCGTTATTTCCGGGATTATACGAGAAAAGAGCTGAGCGACCTGATGGAAGAATTCCCGGAACTGGAACTGATCAATATGTGGACAACACAGGATGCCCGTTCGGGAAAATCAGACGGACAGTGGCTGAATGTACTGGCTAAAAAATCAGACATAGAGAGGTAGGAGAGCTGTTATATGACAGCTTTTCTTTTTTATCTAATGTGCTGGAATAATATATAGATATTTATGCACAATCAAACGAATTTGTCGAGCACATCTTTGAGACTTCAGGCTCAAAGTGAGCGCAGACTGAGTTTGATGGCATAAATATTTATATAAAATGTTACAGGGGATTTGATAAAATAGAAAGAGGTGTAAACGTGAATTTTTCTCATTTACATGTGCATACAGAGTACAGTCTTCTGGACGGTTCGAATAAGATAAAAGAATATGTTGCTCGGGTGAAGGAATTGGGAATGAACAGCGCAGCAATCACCGATCACGGAGTAATGTTCGGGGTGATTGATTTTTACCGGGCGGCAAAAGAGGCAGGAATCAATCCAATTCTGGGATGTGAGGTGTATGTGGCGCCGGGTTCCCGGTTTGATAAGGAAACGCAGACAGGAGAAAATCGTTATTATCATCTGGTACTGCTGGCAGAAAATAACCAGGGCTACAGCAATCTGATGAAGATTGTTTCCGCAGGATTTGTGGAAGGCTATTATTATAAGCCGCGAGTGGATATGGAGGTTCTGGAAAAGTATCACGAGGGGATTATTGCGCTCAGTGCCTGCCTGGCAGGAGAAGTGGCACGTTATTTGTCCCGGGGGCTGTATGAAGAGGGAAAAAAGGCGGCGCTGAGGTATGAACAGATTTTTGGAAAAGGAAATTTCTTTTTGGAATTGCAGGACCATGGAATTGCGCAGCAGCAGATAGTGAACCAACAGTTGATCCGTATGAATCAGGAAACAGGAATTGATCTGGTATGTACCAATGACGTTCACTATACTTATGCGGATGATGCGGCGCCTCATGATATTCTTCTGTGTATTCAGACAGGGAAAAAGGTAGAAGACGAAGACCGTATGCGCTATGAAGGGGGACAGTATTATGTAAAATCCCCAGAAGAGATGGCGCAGCTTTTCCCTTATGTGCCGGAAGCGCTGGAAAATACTCAGAAAATCGCTGATCGCTGTCATGTGGAGATTGAGTTTGGCGTTACCAAATTGCCAAAATACGATGTGCCGGAGGGATATACTTCCTGGGAATATCTGAATAAACTTTGTTACGAAGGGCTGGAGGAGCGATACCAGCCGGTAACGGAGGAACTGCGGGAACGGTTGAAATATGAGTTGGATACCATTCAGACCATGGGATATGTGGATTATTTCCTAATTGTTTGGGATTTTATCAAATATGCCCGGGATCACGATATCATGGTAGGGCCGGGGCGAGGATCGGCGGCGGGAAGTTTGGTTTCTTATACGCTGGGAATCACAAAACTGGACCCTATTCGTTATCAACTGCTGTTTGAACGTTTCCTGAACCCGGAACGTGTGTCCATGCCGGATATTGATATTGACTTCTGTTTCGAGAGGAGGCAGGAGGTTATCGATTATGTGGTGCGAAAATATGGAAAAGACCGGGTGGTGCAGATCGTTACCTTTGGTACTATGGCAGCCCGGGGCGTGATCCGAGATGTGGGGCGGGTGTTGGATTTCCCTTATGCCCAGGTAGATACCATTGCCAAGATGATTCCCAATGAATTGAATATTACCATCAATAAAGCGTTGGATATGAATCCGGAATTAAAGAAAAAATATGAGGAAGATCCTCAGATTAAATACCTGATTGATATGTCCCGGCGTTTGGAGGGACTTCCCCGGCACACGTCCATGCATGCGGCGGGCGTGGTGATCAGTCAGAAGAATGTGGACGAGTACGTACCTCTGTCTAGAGCTTCCGACGGTTCTATTACGACGCAGTTTACCATGACTACGCTGGAAGAGCTGGGGCTTTTGAAAATGGATTTTCTGGGGCTTCGTACCCTTACAGTAATCCAGAATGCCGTAAAACTGGCGGAAAAAAGCGCAGGGAAGAAGATTGATTTGGATACGATTGATTATAACGATCCGCCAGTGCTGAAAATGATTGGAAGCGGAAAGTGTGAAGGCGTCTTTCAGTTGGAAAGTGCGGGAATGAAAAACTTCATGAAGGAGCTGAAACCGCAGAGTCTGGAGGATATCATTGCCGGAATTTCTCTGTACCGTCCGGGTCCTATGGATTTTATACCCCAGTATATCAAGGGCAAGAACCATCCAGAGGATATTACCTATGATTGTCCGCAGTTGGAAGCCATTTTGGAACCTACCTACGGATGTATCGTTTATCAGGAGCAGGTAATGCAGATCGTGCGGGACCTGGCGGGATATACGCTGGGAAGAAGCGATCTGGTGCGCCGTGCCATGTCCAAGAAGAAAGCGGCGGTGATGGCAAAGGAACGCCAGAATTTTGTATACGGTAATGAGGAAGAAGGCGTTCCCGGCTGTATTGCCAATGGAATCGATGAAAAAGTGGCAAATAAAATCTACGATGATATGACGGATTTTGCCAAATATGCATTTAATAAATCCCATGCGGCAGCTTACGCAGTGGTCTCTTACCAGACTGCCTGGCTGAAATATTATTATCCGGTGGAATTTATGGCGGCGCTTATGACATCCTGTATAGAAAATCCGTCCAAGGTTTCGGAGTATATTTTGAATTGCAGGCAGATGGGAATTCAGATTCTTCCTCCGGATATCAATAAAAGTGAAGGAAATTTTTCTGTAGAAGAGGGAGGAATCCGATACGGTCTGTCTGCGGTGAAAGGTATCGGAAAGCCGGTGATGGATGCTATTGTGGCAGAAAGGGAAACAGCGGGATATTTTACTTCTCTGAAGGATTTTTGTCAGAGACTTACCGGAAAAGAGGTCAATAAACGAACGATTGAGAATTTTATCAAGGCGGGAGCTTTTGACGGACTGGGAGGAACCAGAAAACAGTTTATGATGATTTACATTCAGATTCTGGATTCGGTGAATCAGGAGAAAAAGTCTTCCATGAGCGGTCAGATGAGTCTGTTTGATATTATGGGAGAGGAAGAGCGAAAAAGTTTTGAGATTAAACTGCCGGATGTGGGAGAATATACCCAGGAAACCAAGCTGGCTTTTGAAAAAGAAGTGTTGGGTGTGTATATCAGCGGTCATCCATTGGAAGACTATGAACAGAGCTGGAGAAAGAATATATCCGCAGTGACTTCTGATTTCCTTCCAGATGAAGAGACGGGACAGCCTCATGTGCTGGATGGCTCCAAACAGGTTGTGGGTGGGATGATCACTGAGAAAACCATCAAATATACGAGAAATAATAAAATTATGGCTTTCCTTACGTTGGAAGATCTGGTGGGAACGATGGAAGTGGTAGTATTTCCCAGAGATTATGAAAAAAATGCCGCAGTGATGGAAGTAGATTCGAAGGTATTTATCCAGGGGCGGGTATCGGCGGAAGATGATAAACCAAGCAAGCTGATCTGTGAAAAAATAACATCGTTTGACCAGATACCCAGGGAAATCTGGATTCAGTTTCCCAGTAAGGAAGCATATGAAAAACAGGTCCATCATCTGTATGAACTTCTCGGCCAGTCGGATGGAAATGATCAGGTGGTAGTGTTTCTCAGGCAGGAAAGAATGATGAAAAAACTTCCGAATGCCAGAAGTGTTCTGATTAATGATGCCCTTGTGGAACTGCTGTCGAAAGAGTACGGAGCAGAAAACGTGAAAGTTGTAGAAAAGAGTATTGAAAAAAAGAGCAAGATGCATTAGAATAAGTATGTCAATGTGAGAAAAAATTGATTAGATATTCAGATAAAAACATGGAGGGAACGGTTATGGCTAAGGAAATCAAGACCATCGGCGTATTGACAAGCGGAGGAGATGCTCCTGGTATGAATGCGGCAATTCGTGCCGTAGTTCGTCGAGGTTTGATCAAAGGCGTAAAGATGAAAGGTATCCAGAAGGGATACGATGGACTTCTGAATGAAGAAATCATAGATATGACAGCAAGAGATGTATCAGATACCATCTCCCGCGGAGGTACGATTCTGTATACTGCCCGCTGCGCAGAGATGCGGACAGAAGAAGGACAGAAGCAGGCAGCAGAGATCTGTAGAAAACACGCCATCGACGGTCTGGTTGTTATTGGCGGCGACGGTTCCTTTGCAGGCGCGCAGAAGCTGGCAAATCTGGGCATCAATACCGTAGGTATTCCGGGAACTATCGATTTGGATATTGCATGTACAGAATATACCATCGGATTTGATACCGCAGTGAATACAGCGATGGAAGCCATTGATAAGGTTCGCGACACCTCCACCTCCCATGAGCGATGCAGCATTATTGAAGTTATGGGAAGAAATGCAGGATATATTGCCCTGTGGTGCGGTATTGCCAACGGTGCGGAAGATATTCTCCTTCCGGAAAAATATGATTATGATGAGCAGAAGATCATCAATAATATCATTGATAACAGAAAGCGCGGCAAAAAGCATCATATTATTGTTAATGCAGAGGGTATCGGTCATTCCAGCAGCATGGCAAAGAGAATTGAAGCTGCTACCGGTATTGAGACGAGAGCTACGATTCTGGGACATATGCAGCGTGGCGGAAGCCCTACCTGTAAGGATCGGGTATACGCTTCTATCATGGGCGCATACGCAGTGGATCTGCTTCTGGCAGGAAAGACAAAACGTGTGGTTGGATACAAAAACGGCGAGTATGTAGATTTTGACATTAATGAAGCTCTGGCTATGCACAAAGAGATTCCTGAATATCAGTATGAAGTGGCAAAATCTCTCTCAGCAAACTATAAGAAATAATTATACAAAAATTGAACAGTTCAGCGGTGTGCCCGGATTGGTATGCCGCTGTTTTGGTTTTAAAGAATGTGGATAAGAAAGGTGGAAATACTATGATTACCAGCGCTTCCAATGCACAAGTGAAAAAAATCATATTATTAAATAAAAAATCCAGAGAGCGAAAAAAAGAAGGGGTATTTCTGGTGGAGGGGCTGAAGATGTTTGGCGAAACTCCCAGAGATCGGCTGGTAAAGACGTATGTTTCGGAGAGTTTTCTTTTGGAGGATGGTCATAAAAGTCTTCTGAGCGGTATATCTTATGAAGTGGTAAAGGACTCCGTCTTTGAGCAGATGAGTGACACGCTGACGCCCCAGGGAATTCTGGCAGTTGTACGGCAGCAGGAGTATACGTTGGAAAAGATGACGGCGCTTAGAAAGAATCCGCTATTTCTTTTGCTGGAAGATCTGCAGGACCCAGGAAATGTGGGAACAATTTTTCGTACTGCGGAAGGAGCTGGTGTTACCGGTATCCTGATGACAAAAAAATGTGTGGATATTTACCATCCGAAGACGATTCGTTCCACCATGGGTTCGATTTATCGGATGCCCTTTGTGTGTGTGGAAGATGGACGGGAAGTGATGGATTGGTTTGAAGAACAGGGAATCCGTTCCTTTGCTGCTCATCTTCAGGGAGAAAACTTTTATGATGGAGAAGATTATACCGGCAGAACCGCATTTCTCATAGGAAACGAGGGAAATGGTCTGTCTGAAGCGCTGTCAAAAAGAGCGTCCAAATGGATTCGGATTCCCATGGAGGGGCAGTTGGAGTCTTTGAATGCCGGTGTGGCAGCGGCAATTCTCATGTATGAAGCGTCCCGGCAGCGGAGGGTATAAAAAAGGTGGGGAAAACTGTCGACAATCTGCGAAGGATTTGATACAATCGGTGGGAACAGGCAGTTTTTATAAAGCTGCGAAAATCTTGTAACAGTTCAGCTTGCGCCATTCGTAAAACCGCACTGCGTGCTTATCGTGGCTAACGCCACTGTTTTACTCATTGACAGGCGCTTAGCTCATACAGATGTCCGCTTGCAAAAACATGCAAGAATGTTTTGTGCTTCACGTACACTGCATGGCTGAACGGTTACAAAATCTTATTGTAATAGGGAAAGGAGTATGGATAATGGGTAAGGAATCTCTCAGTAAAAAAGAACTGAAACAGAAACAGAAAAAACGTGCGTTGATGATCAAGACCGTGGTGCTGGTACTGTTGCTTGTGATTCTGGGTATCTGCGTGTTCTTTCTTGTCAGAACTTTGCAGAAGGATCAGAAGACACAGTCTCCTGATAAAAAAGAAGACGTTCAGGCAGAAGCAACACCGGAGACTACGCCGGAGGCTGCACCAGAAGAAACTCCAGGGGAGACGGAGGATACGGCAGCTGAACCGCAGGCAAATGATAAGACAGCAGCCATGGAAGAGGCTGCATATCTGGCGGCAACGTATGATTATGATGGCGCGATCGAGAAGCTGAACAGCGTAGAAGGGGCGGCAGAGGATTCGGAGATTGCGGCAAAAATAGCAGAATATCAGTCTATAAAAGACAGTTGTGTTCCGGTAAATATGAACGAAGTAACGCATATCTTTTATCATTCTCTGGTGGTAGATCCGGAGCGGGGATTTGCGGGAGATGACAGTCTGGCAGCCGGATTTAAGCAATGGATGACCACCGTGGACGAGTTCAATAAGATCACACAGGCAATGTATGACAATGGTTACGTTTTGGTGCGGCTGCGGGATCTGGTAACTCAGACGACAGATGCGAATGGAAACGTACATTTTGTTCCGAATACAGAACTGAAACTGCCTCAGGGAAAGAAAGCGTTTGTTATGTCTATGGACGATTTGAGCTATTATCACAGCTATGATGGGAGAGGAATTGCTTCCAAGCTGGTTCTGGATGAAAATGGGAAGCCAACTTGTGAATATGTGCAGGCGGACGGTACCACAGTGACGGGCGCTTATGACTATATCCCGCTGCTGGATCAGTTTATCGCGGAGCATCCGGACGCATCCTATAAGGGAGCGAAGGGTATGATCGCTCTGACTGGCTACAACGGTATTTTGGGATATCGCACAGATATTGCGTACAAAACGAGAGAAAATCTCACCTCGGATCAACAGGCGTGGCTGGATGCGCACCCGGATTTTAACTGGGATAATGAATGCGCAGAGGCAAAAAAGGTAGCAGATGCGATCAAGGCAGACGGCTGGGAATTTGCCAGTCACACCTGGGGGCACATTCGGATTGGAGATGCCAGCTTGGAGCGAATTCAGACAGATACAGAAAAATGGAGAACGTATGTAGAACCTCTGGTAGGCCCTACCGATACGATTATATTTGCTCACGGGCAGGATTTATCAGACTGGCACGATTACAGCGGAGAGAATGAAAAGTTCAATTATCTGAAGAGTCAGGGATATAACTTCTACTGTAATGTGGATTCCACCCAGTACTTCCTGCAAATTCGGGATAACTATGTGAGACAGGGCAGACGGAATCTGGATGGATACCGGCTCTGGAATGACGTACACGGAGAGAAAAACAGAACCAGCGATCTGTTCGATGCCTCCCAGATTCTGGACCCGAGAAGAACGGATGTTCCGGCACTGTAAAAATAGAAAAAAGAATAAAAAATAAGAAGAGCCATTCCATGAAAGGAGAAAAAATTCATGGGATGGCTTTTATGATACTAAAAAGATGCAGAAAGAATTGTTTCGTGCTGCACACTTCCACAATTCTGCCCCAAATTCGAATATCGCGGAGCATACGCCCCGCTGTTATTCTCATTTCGGGGCGGGTCATAAAGGCATAAAACTACTTATGTGCAAGCACAACGTGTTTTATGACCTTTTGACCCTGGCATCAAAAAATTTTAAGAAAAAAGAAAGCATTGTCAAGGAAAACATTGACAGTGTGAGGGTTTGCATTTTGGTTTACATAAATGTTTAAAGGTCGCAGAATGGGATATTTTGGAGAAAAGTATTGGTTGACAGAGAAAAGTAATTCTGTTACAATGCGTTCGTAACATAATTTAATAATTATGTAACAAATCGTAACTAGAACGAAAATATTAGGAGGTAGTCATGAAGAATAGAACTTGGAAAGTAGCGGGGATCCTGGGAGGCGTGCTGGCAATATCCGCAGGTGCAGGAACACTGGTACGGGCAGATGAAACATCCACAGAAATTACGAATGATAATTCTGCTGATTCCGTTCTGGAAGCTGATGCCTGGGAGACTAAGGCGGCAGCAAATGTTAATACCTATGCAAATGTTAGAACAGAAGCTTCTGCAGACGCGGAGAAAGCCGGGGTCATGCCGAAGGGAGCGGCGGCAGAAGTGATAGAGAAGGAAGGCGAGTGGACCAGAATAGTCTCCGGTGATGTGGAAGGGTATGTGAAAACGGAACTTCTGGCATTCGCAGATGAAGCAAAAAATATTTATCAGGAAACGTATGGTAATCAGGGAACGGTGACTGCAAGTTCTCTCCGGGTGAGAAATACACCCTCTCTGGAGGGACAGCAGATCGGATCCAAAAAGAAGGGGAGTATGGTTGAGATTCTGAGCCAGGAGGGAGACTGGTATCAGATCGAACACGGAGACGGCAGCGCTTATGTGGCGGCGGAATACGTTCAGACGGGAGAAGCTACAGCCGTAACCGTGGAAGAATATAAAGAGCAGCAGGCAACAGAGGCTGCGGTAAATGTAGGAAATGGAGAATTGGATCTTCTGGCTGCAATTATTCAGTGTGAAGCAGGAGGAGAGAGCCATACAGGAAAAGTGGCGGTAGGCGCGGTGATCATGAACCGGGTAAGAAGCGGACAATTTCCAAATACCATTACAGAGGTTGTTTACCAGAGCGGACAGTTTTCACCGGTAGCAAGTGGAATCCTCTCTTCCGTATTGAGTCAGGGAGCGAGAAGCGATTGTTATCAGGCGGCGCAGGAAGCGTTGAATGGTTCAAATCCGGTAGGAGGAGCTCTTTACTTCAATAGTGGAAGCGGAAGAGGAATTCAGATCGGAAACCAGCACTTTTATTAAAAAGAAAACAGGCAGGAGATACTGGAAAGCAGTATTTTCTGCCTGTTTTTTTGTAGAAATCTTAAAGAAACTGACAGAAAGATGAAAGGACATTTTGTATAAAATGATTGTGTTTTCAGACAAAATAGTGTATGATAGGAGAATCACAAGTATCTGTTTGGAAGAATTGTTCTTTCTTTCAGACGCCTGTGCAGCCGATCATAGCGGTGAAAAGGAGGGAAGGGTAATGGAAGCAATCTTTTGGCTGGGTGCGGTGATCGTTCTGGTTATTATTGAGATTGCTACGTTGGGTCTGACAACGATATGGTTTGCCGGAGGAGCGTTGGTTGCTTGTATAGCGGCGCTGTGCCATGCGAATTTGCTGGTGCAGGTGCTGTTGTTTTTAGGGGTATCCATTTTGCTTCTGGTGTTTACCAGACCTGCGGCGGTTCGCTTTATGAACAAGGATCGTATTAAAACCAACGCGGAGAGTCTTGTTGGAGAGGAAGCGGTAGTTCTTCAGGAGATCAGCAATCTGAAAGCCCAGGGAACGGTACAGATCAAAGGGCTGGAATGGACGGCAAGAACAGCGGATAATAAAGACACCATAGAAAAGGGTGCAGTTGTTCTCGTGGAGAAGATCGACGGTGTAAAACTGATCGTAAGGAGAAAGGAAGGTTAAGGTATGATTTGGGCTATTTTAGGATTGGTATTTATTTTAATTGTGCTGGTTGTATTTTCCTGTATCAAGGTGGTGCCACAGGCGAAGGCTTACGTCGTGGAACGTCTGGGAGCATATCAGGAAACCTGGAATACAGGTATTCATTTTAAAATGCCGTTTATTGACCGGGTGGCCAAAAGAGTAAACCTGAAAGAGCAGGTGGTGGATTTTCCACCGCAGCCGGTTATTACAAAAGATAATGTAACGATGCGGATCGATACGGTTGTATTTTTCCAGATTACAGATTCCAAGTTGTTTGCATACGGGGTAGAGAATCCCATTATGGCGATTGAGAACCTGACAGCTACAACGCTTCGTAATATTATTGGAGATATGGAGTTGGATGAAACATTGACTTCCCGCGAGATCATCAATACTAAGATGCGGGCGGCTCTGGATATTGCCACAGATCCATGGGGAATCAAAGTAAACCGTGTAGAACTGAAAAATATTATGCCTCCGGCAGCGATTCAGGAGGCGATGGAAAAACAGATGAAAGCAGAGCGTGAACGCCGAGAATCTATTCTGATCGCAGAAGGTGAGAAAAAATCTACGATTCTGGTGGCAGAAGGTAAGAAGGCTTCAGCGATTCTGGATGCAGAGGCAGAGAAGCAGGCTGCGATCTTAAGAGCAGAGGCGGAAAAAGAGAAGATGATCAAAGAGGCAGAAGGTGAAGCGGAAGCCATTTTGAAAGTACAGCAGGCAAATGCAGATGGTATCCGTTTCCTGAAAGAGGCTGGTGCAGACGAATCCGTTCTTACGCTGAAGAGTCTGGAAGCGTTGGGACAGATGGCAGAAGGTAAGGCGACAAAGATTATTGTGCCTTCTGATATTCAGGGGCTGGCGAGTCTTGCCACTTCTCTGAAAGAGATTATGACAGATAAACATATCTGATGACAGAAGGATAGAAACAAACAGAAGGGGGCTGTGCGAAACAGGGAGAACTGTTTCCACAGCCTTGTTTTGTCTTTGAAACATCGAAGTCTTAGAAGATGACCGAAAAAGACAGGAGGAAAAATATGCAGCCGATCATTGATTTGGATAAAGAGTATGGAATTGTTCTTGAGGGCGGGGGCGCCAAGGGCGCTTATCAGGTGGGCGCATGGCAGGCGATGCGGGAAGCAGGAGTAAAGATAAAAGGAGTGGCGGGGACCAGCGTGGGAGCGCTGAATGGAGCCATGATGTGTATGGACGATCCTGACAGAGCGGTTAAGGTATGGAGTCAGCTTACGTATTCACAGGTGATGGATGTGGAAGATGAGAAGATGCAGAGACTTTTGTCAGGAAATGTGCCTTTGTGGGAGGCGGTGGGGGATATGTTGAGGACGATGGGAGAGGGAGGGCTGGATATCACACCCCTGAAAAATCTGATTCTTGAGGTGGTGGATGAGGAAAAGATCAGAGAATCCCCTATAGAATTATATATAAAAACCTTCAGTGTAGATGAATTTCGGGAGCTGGATATTGATCTTAAGACTGTAGAACCGGGATATATGAAGGATCTTTTACTGGCAAGCGCCTATATTTACCCCCTGTTTAAGAATGAAAAATTGCATGGAAGAAAATATATTGACGGGGGAGCCATCAACAATGTGCCGTTGGACTCGCTGATAAGCCGCGGTTATCAGGATATTATTATGATCAGGATTTTTGGAATAGGAAGGGAAAAAAGAGTAAAAATACCTGAGGGAACCCAGATTCTTACCATCGAACCGCGAGTTAATCTGGGAAATATCATTGATTTTAATCCCAGAAAAAGCAAACGGAATATGAAAATCGGCTATTATGACACGAAAAGAATGCTTTATGGGCTGAAAGGCCGCATTTATTATATTGAAGAAAATGAGGAAGAGTGCTATTATTTAAGAAAATTATTGCAGATACCGGAATATGCCAGAGACAGAGTTCTGGGTTGGTATCACATTTCAGAGTGTGGAGACGGTTGGGTGCGCGCTATGGTGGAGAAGGTTTTTCCGGGAATTGCCATGGAACTGAAGATTTCCCGGGAATGGACGTATCGGGAATTGTATCTGGCAGTTCTGGAAGCAACGGCAAAAATCTGCCGTGTTCCCAAATATCGCGTTTATACGGTGAAGGAACTTTCCGAAGAGGTTCAGGAGAAAATGAAAGAAATGTCTCTGGAATATTTGGAAGAGCTGCCGGTATTTGTGTGGTTTTTGGCGGCATTGTGAGAGTGCGCAGCACGAAACAATTCGTCAGGCATCTTTTGCACCAAATTATCAGCATGGGTAAATATCAGGAGGAGGAATGAAAAAATGGATTTGAAAGGTCGTCATTTTCTGACATTGAAGGATTATACGCAGGAGGAGATCACGTATTTGCTGGAGTTGTCAGCAGAATTGAAAGCAAAGAAGAAGCAGGGAATTTTGGTTGATACCCTCCGGGGAAAGAATGTAGCTTTAATTTTTGAAAAAACCAGTACGCGAACCAGATGTTCCTTTGAGATTGCTGCCCATGATCTGGGAATGGGAACAACGTATCTGGATCCAAAGAGTTCTCAGTTTGGAAAGAAAGAGAGTATTGAGGATTCTGCCAGAGTTCTGGGAAGTATGTTTGACGGCATTGAATATCGTGGGTTTGGACAGGAAATCGTAGAACAACTGGCGGAGTACGCCGGTGTTCCAGTATGGAACGGTCTGACAAATGAATACCATCCCACGCAGATGCTGGCGGATATGCTTACGATCCAGGAGCATTTTGGGAGAGTAAAAGGGATTAAACTGGTATATATGGGAGACGCCAGATATAATATGGGAAATTCTTATATGATTGCCTGCGCAAAGATGGGAATGGATTTTGTGGCATGTGCGCCGAAAAAATATTTTCCGGATGCATCGTTGATAGAAGAGTGCCAGAAATACGCCGGGGAATCAGGAGCTACCATTACGCTCACTGAGAATGTATCAGAAGCGGTACAGAATGCAGACGTGATCTGTACGGACGTATGGGTATCCATGGGAGAACCGGAAGAAGTGTGGGAAGAGAGAATCCGGGATCTGAGCCCGTATAAGGTGACAAGAGAGGTGATGGAACAGGCGGGAGAGCAGGCGATTTTCCTGCATTGTCTGCCTTCTTTCCATGATCTGAATACACAGATCGGAAAAGAGATCGGAGAGAAATTCAATCTTACCGAGATGGAAGTAACGGATGAGGTATTCCGTTCCCCTCAGTCCAAGGTGTTTGAAGAAGCGGAAAACAGAATGCATACCATCAAAGCAGTGATGGCGGCAACACTGGGAGCATAATATGGAATCAACGAAGACAAAGATTTTGAAGCTTCTGCGCAGTCAGGAAGGACATTTGTCCGGGCAGGAGCTCTGTAATCGGCTGGGAATCTCCCGTACCGCCGTGTGGAAATATATGAAGCAGCTAAAAGAAGAGGGATATCAGATACAGGCGGTACAGAATAAAGGGTACTGCCTGACAGATGTGCCGGATGTGCTGGGAGAAAGCGAGATCAAAAGCCGTCTGACTACCCGGTGGGCAGGGCAGGAAGTATGTTTTTACCCGGAAGTAGATTCCACTAACACACAGGCAAAACGCCTTGCGGAGGAAGGAGTTCCTTCTGGTACGCTGGTGGTTACAGACTGTCAGACGAAAGGGAAGGGAAGACGGGGCAGAACCTGGGAATCTCCGAAAGATTCTTCTGTTTATATGAGTCTTCTCATGAGACCAAAGATTCAGCCTCAGAGAGCATCCATGCTGACGCTGGTTATGGGGTTGTCGGTGACTCAGGCAATTCAGAAGCTTTTGGACAGGGAAAATGGAGATCATACGGTACAGATCAAGTGGCCGAACGATGTAGTTTTGAACAAAAAGAAGCTGGTGGGGATTCTCACGGAGATGAATGCACAGATTGATTATATAGAATATCTGGTGATCGGCGTGGGAATTAATGCGAATATCAAGGAATTTCCTGAAGAACTTCGGGATAAAGCCACATCGCTGTATGAGGAACTGGGGCATCCGGTGAACCGGGCAGAGCTTATCGCAGATATCCTGTTGGAATTTGAAAAAAATTATGAGATTTTTGAAAAGACACAGGATCTTTCCGGGCTTTTGGAAGCGTATCAGGCAGTTTCCGCCAATTATCAGCAGCCGGTGAGAGTATTAGAACCGGGAAATGAATATACGGGAATCGCCAGAGGAATCAATACGGCGGGAGAGCTTTTGGTGGAAAAAGAAGATCATACCATAGAAAAAGTGTATTCCGGGGAGGTATCTGTCCGCGGACTTTATAGTTATGTTTAAAAGAAAGGAAGTATTCATGTATTCAGATAGAATTGTACTTTGTGGAGCCAGCGCCTACGAACAGAAATATTATTTTAATCCGGATTTTTCAGCCCTGCCGGAGACGGTAAAAGAGGAGCTTCAGATCATGTGTGTCATGTACACGGAAGAGATTGGAGGAATTCTTACATTGGAATTTGACGAGGAGGGCAGTCTGCAGTTTAAGACGGAAGCTCTGGAGGCAGACGCCATGTATGATGATATTGGGAGTGTACTGCGAATCAAGGAATTGCAGAAAACAAAGAAAGAATTGTTGGAATCTCTGGAGTTGTATTATAAAGTGTTCTTTCTGGGGGAAGAAATAGAAGAGGGAGAGAATGCATGAAGCTTCAGATCGGCGATGTGATTTTGAAAAATAATGTGATTCTGGCGCCCATGGCGGGAGTGACAGATCTTCCTTTCCGGCTGCTTTGTAAGGAACAGGGAGCCGGTCTTCTTTGCATGGAGATGGTGAGCGCCAAAGCCATATATTATAATAATAAAAATACGGAAACTCTGATGCAAATTGAGCCTGAGGAACGTCCAGTGTCTCTTCAGCTTTTCGGTTCCGATCCGGTGATCATGAGCGAGATGGCGAAAAGAATCGAGGACAGACCCTTTGATATTCTGGATATCAATATGGGGTGTCCGGTGCCTAAGGTGGTAAATAATGGAGAGGGTTCTGCCCTCATGAAAAATCCTGGGCTGGTGCGCAAAATTGTCACTTCCGTGTCGAAAGCTATCAAAAAACCGCTGACAGTAAAAATAAGAAAAGGGTTTGACGAGAATAATATCAATGCAGTGGAGATTGCAAAGATTATTGAAGACAGCGGCGCCGCTGCGGTGGCAGTGCATGGAAGGACACGGCAGCAGTATTATTCTGGGAAGGCAGACTGGGATATTATTCGTCAGGTGAAAGAAGCGGTTTCTATTCCGGTGATTGGCAACGGCGATGTGGACAGTCCGCAGAAAGCGAAACAGCTGCTGGAAGAAACAGGTTGCGACGGCATTATGGTGGGCAGGGCTGCCGAGGGAAATCCATGGATATTCCGGGAAATTTCTCACTATCTGGATACAGGGGAGCTGTTGCCGCACCCTGCCTTAGAGGAAGTGAAGGAAATGATTCTTCGCCATGCGCGACTACAGTTGGAATACAAGGGAGAGTATACCGGAATGCGTGAAATGAGAAAACATGTGGCATGGTATACGGCAGGATTTCCCCACTCTGCCCGGCTGCGGGGAGCGGTGAATGAAATAGAGTCTATGGAACAACTGATGGTATTGTTGGATGGCTGGAATGGTTGACATTTTCGGGGGTTTCCATTATAATACAATGATTGTTATAGGATGAATTTTTACACAAGATGATAAACATAGATAGAAATTTTAGAAAGGAATGGAGCAGGAAATGGAAACGAAGAAAAATATACTCACATACGCAGGATTGAAAAAACTGGAGGATGAACTTCATGATCTGAAGGTTGTAAGAAGAAAAGAAGTAGCAGGTAAGATCAAAGAGGCAAGAGAACAGGGCGATCTGTCTGAGAATGCGGAGTATGATGCAGCGAAAGATGAGCAGAGAGATATCGAGGCTCGTATCGAAGAAATCGAGAAAATTCTGAAAAATGCGGAAGTCGTTGTGGAAGATGAAGTAGATTATGAGAAAATCAGCGTGGGATGTAAGGTAAAAGTTCTGGATATGGAATATGATGAAGAGATGGAATTTCAGCTGGTAGGATCTACAGAGGCAAACAGCCTTCAGGGAAAAATCTCTAATGAGTCACCGGTGGGCAAAGCTCTGATCGGCGCAAAACAGGGAGACGTGGTAGACGTGGAGATGGCAGACGGCGATGTCATGCAGTACAAAGTACTGAAAATCGAGAGAAACATCTAAAGAATAGAAAAGATAAGGAGTGAACAAGGTGGCAGAACAGAAGAAGCAGGTTCAGGAACAGGATATTAATCAGTTATTGAAGGTTCGCCGGGAAAAACTGGCAGAATTGCAGGAAAACGGAAAAGATCCGTTTCAGATCACAAAGTACGATGTAACTAATCACAGTGCAGAGCTGAGAGAAAACTTTGAAATGTATGAAGGAAAGACAGTTTCCATCGCAGGACGTATGATGTCCAAACGTGTGATGGGTAAAGCTTCCTTCTGTAATGTGCAGGATCTGAAGGGAAATATTCAGTCTTACGTGGCAAGAGACAGTATTGGAGAAGAGGAATACAAAGCATTTAAGAAAATGGATATCGGCGATATCGTGGGTATTACCGGTGAAGTATTTAAGACAAAAACAGGTGAAATTTCTATCCATGCGGCTACGGTAACTCTGCTTTCCAAGAGTCTGCAGGTATTGCCTGAAAAATTTCATGGTCTGACCAATACAGATATCCGTTATCGTCAGAGATATGTGGATCTTATCATGAATCCGGAAGTAAAGGATACTTTCATTAAACGTTCCAAAATCATCAGCGCTATCCGTAAATATCTGGACGGACAGGGATTTATGGAAGTGGAGACTCCTATGCTGGTGGCAAATGCCGGCGGCGCTGCTGCAAGACCGTTCGAGACGCATTTTAATGCGCTGAATGAGGATCTGAAGCTGCGTATTTCTCTGGAATTATATTTGAAGAGACTGATCGTAGGCGGTATGGAAAGAGTATATGAGATTGGTCGTGTGTTCCGTAATGAAGGTCTGGATACAAGACACAATCCGGAATTTACACTGATGGAGCTGTATCAGGCATATACAGATTACAATGGAATGATGGATCTGACAGAAAATCTGTATCGCTATGTGGCGCAGGAAGTGCTGGGAACTACAAAAATCGTATACAACGGTATTGAAATGGATCTGGGGAAACCATTTGAAAGAATTACTATGGTAGATGCAGTTAAAAAATATGCAGGCGTAGATTTCAATGAAATCCATACGCTGAAAGAAGCCAGAGCAGCAGCTAAAGAACACAATGTAGAATATGAAGAACGTCATAAAAAGGGTGATATTCTGGCGCTGTTCTTTGAAGAATTTGCAGAGGAACATCTGATCCAGCCTACTTTTGTTATGGATCATCCGATTGAAATTTCTCCGCTTACGAAAAAGAAACCGGAAAATCCAGAATATACAGAGCGTTTCGAGTTCTTCATGAACGGTTGGGAAATGGCAAACGCTTACTCAGAGCTGAACGATCCGATCGATCAGAGAGCACGTTTCAAAGCGCAGGAAGAACTGCTGGCGCAGGGAGATGAGGAAGCGAATACGACAGATGAAGACTTCCTGAATGCGCTGGAAATCGGTATGCCTCCGACAGGCGGTATCGGATTTGGAATCGACCGTATGGTAATGCTGCTTACAGATTCCGCTGCAATCCGTGACGTATTGGCGTTCCCAACAATGAAGAGCATGGGAGCTGCAAAGAATGAAGCTAACAATGCGGCACAGTCTGCTCCGGTTGAAAAAACAGTGGAAAAAGTAATTGCTGAAGTGAAAGAAACATACGATTTCTCTAATGTAGAAGTGGAACCATTATTCAAAGATATGGTTGATTTCGATACATT
>HF995370.1:16447-23236 GCA_000432335.1 Firmicutes bacterium CAG:646 | reverse complement strand
TCCACTTTATTGTTCTGGCCGTCCACTCCTAAGTAATGGATGGCAATATACTTTTTCTGGTTGCCCCATTTGGGGACATTCTTAGAACTTATAACATTAATGATATCCATATTGTTTTCCTCCTGCTCATCAAATCGTGTTAAATTCCATCGTTCGATCAAATTGCAAATCTTCTCCACATATTTACTATCCGTTGCATAGCCGCCATTTTTTATGATCTGAATTGCTTTTCTGTAGTTTTTCTCCCCGACCAATCCTTTGTATCGCAATTTCGAACCTTTCTTAGCCTGTGTCAAATACAAGGAGTGGTCATTTATACTTTTTTCAATGGAAGGATACTTCCGGAAATCTGCTTGTACATTGGTAATCACACCAGGCGTATATTCCTCTTTCGTAATTTTGGTGTACTTACTTCTCCCATCCCACACGCTTTGCCAGGTATTGCCGGAAAGAGTGCATTTCATACCGAACAGATTATTTGCATTGCGGGCGAGATCTGTAGTACCGTATCCGGATTCCAAACACGCCTGAGCTACCGTCACAGATGCCAATATACCTGTCTTTTTCATATCAGCCATGGCTAATTTCCCGATTTTTTCAACAAAGTTTTTTTCGCTCATTTTTTCCTCCAAACAAAAGGGGGCGATCACTCGCCCTCTACCTCTGGAATACCTGCTACACTGGTTAATACGCTCACCACTCCTGCCACTACCGCACTGGATACTACCATCTTCCAATCTACTGCGGAAATTACTGCTCCTGTTCCAATCACTGCCACTGCTGTCTGTGCCATGGTTTTTATTGCACGGATTCCTGCTGCTTTAATCCATTTTTTAGTATCTACAGATACTTTCAATACGCTGTTTTTAAACATAATATCCCTCCTATAAAAAATCATTTTCTTCCATGCATTTGTCGTATGTATCTCTGATATTTTTAATTGCCAGCACCGCCTTGTCATTCGGAAAATCTTTATGTTCTCCGCAGTAGCGATTGTACTTGGTTATATCTTCCAAAATTTGATTAAAATGTTCTTCTGTGTGTCTTGTTCCCTGCTTTACTTCATCATTAAATCTCAGGATTCTATACCTCCATGTGTACGCCATGCCTTCTCCATTTGCTTTTTCGAGCCGATCTATTTTTGTGAGCATCGTTTCCATTTTGTCACTGATACTCGCTTGCTTATCGATGCTCTGTTGTCTCCATAGCGGATAGTTTTTGGACAATTCAATCACTTCTTGGATTTGCTTGTTTTGCTCATAATCTCGGATAGATTTCTCCTTAAAATACCCCGATACTTTAGAGTAACACTTCCACAAAAACACTCCTGCACAAATTACTAACACCACTTTCCCGACAGTTACATTCCCAAACAGTTCTAAAAACTCTTCCATGCCCTCACCTCTTTTCAAAAATAGATTTCTTAATACCCAGAAACCGCTATTCTGTCATGATTTCTTTCTTTTCTTCCTCCGTGATCCATCCCTTTTTCACTGCCTTTTCCAGCATACTTACATCTTTTGTTTTTTTGTAAATTCTCTTCATTGTTTCAAACATTTACATCACCTTTCCTTCCAAAGATTCCATTACCAATGTGTCCACCGTTTCTTCTAATGCAGTAATTCTCTGCTGTGTTTCATCGGGTCGCTCTAAGCAAATGCGTATAGCTGTGCCTTTAACCGGCTCTTTTTTAGCATCAGTGCCATCTGTATAGCTTACCACTGCATCATATTCTTTTGTTACGCTCTTAAGGTTTACAAACCCTGTGTAGCTCTGGAACAATTCTCCTGTGTAATCAATTACCCAAATTTTTTCCACATTCTTCTTTTCGGAAAACAAGGTATCGAATTGCTCGATGGGAAGCTCTGCTGCTGCCAAAATATATAAAATATTCCCCGTCTCCATAATTCCATCTGCTACAATATTTAATTCCTGGTTATTTGCCAATCTAATTTTTCCCATTTTCTTTTTCTCCTTTTCTCTGTTATTTTTTAATCTTATTAATTTTTTATGGTCTTGCTCGTATGTCTCTCATACACTTACCTCCCTATAAAACACATAATAAAAAAACAGCCTACCGGCTGCCCTTTAGCATATATTCTATATTTCATTCATAAAACTCCGCTATGAATGGCTATCAGATACTTACTGGTAAAGTTGACATTGCGCCAAAAGCTGACGTGCCTACATCAAAGGCGGTTACATTTAATAAAGAATTTGCATTTACACCGGTTGTAATTACTTGTCCGGCAAGTAGCGCTGTTGGAGAATCCGTCAAAGGCACATCCGCCGCCAATGTGACGAAATCAGGGTGTGACATTTATATTACCAGGAAAGGCACTACAACAACCACTGTCATGTGGATTGCTATAGGGTTAAGAACTTAAATAATCCTAACCAATTATTATGAAAACTTTCGACTAAAGGTTTAAAAGTTAATATAACAAGCATTAAATGTTAACCTAACGCCTTTTACATCTTGATACGGAAACAAACTGATATTTCCATTCGAACTTAATGCAACCATTCCAATTATTTTCCCTCCAGCAAAACACGGGAAATAAAATTCGTTGTTTGGATATAATCCACTTGGGATATATCCAATTGCTGAATACGAACTCAAAGGTATGCTTTGTTTCATGGTTGCAGTATATCCATCTACCTGTACCACGCCATTTCCGTATACGTAAAAAGCAATAGAACCGCTGTAGTAATAATCACCTGCAGTCAATTGGGTTCTCTTAGATCTAACTTCGTTTACTTTTTCATCAACTTCTGATTCTGTATAGTATCTATCATCGTGCGTATGTCCTTTGTCAGGTTTTCCAGATAAAGCGGAGTTTTGTGCAGCAAGTTCCGCCTGTACATTCGATGCTGTTCCATCTGGTTTCGTATAAACCACCTGATCTGCAGATGTTTCCGGATGGTACTTATCCCATTCTTTTCCATTAAAAATTCTGATTGCTCTTTTGATTATATTTGCCATTTTTTCTCCTTTCTACAGCCATACATCCCCCGTTTTCGCCCCGGAAGGCTGAGTTGTGGATACTAATACCTTTACTCCCTGGGCCGAAGTAATCTTCTGGTCAATCTCTGTTTGCGTATAAGTTCCTATATCATGGGGGGTCGGCTTATTCCCTTTATGGTATACATCAAAATTATTAAACTTAAATTCTTTTCCAAACAGTTTCATAACTGCCTCCTATCCGGTCACAACCACCCGGTATGCTCCCGCCGCTGGAGCTGTAGCAAACAGCAGCTTGATCTGTGTCATGCTTACTATCTGTACATCACAAAATACTTGGTTAAACGGACTTGCTTTTTCTCTTAAAAGTACCGTAACATCCTGTGTCCCCAAATTGTGTGTTACTGTAAATTCTGTTGCTGTACCGTTCCCGATATCTGCCGCATATTTCTTTGTTCTGCTGTTCCAGGAGCTTTTTTCTGAATCTGTCACGAACTGGTGGGTGGCATCCGGCATGATCATGGATGCTGGATGGTTAGAGGGATGCGTATAGACGTTCACCTCTTCGCCATTGATCTTGATGTTTCCATTTGTTCCAGAATCTTCTGTTTTCGTGGCATCTGTTCGGGCATGGGCTTTCTGGCTATGGTCATAGGCGATCTTTCCGCGATCTCCACGGTAAGCCGTGGAAGAGGTTTCCCCCAGCGCCAGCGTTTCAGAGATCACCACGAAAGCAGATCCTGACCAACGGTATGTCTTGTTTGATGGAATGTCCACATAGATTTTCCCAGCTTCTCCGTTGATCACCGTAGTATGGGCGGATTCTTTATAAAATTTTCCGCCGCTCAAATACCCTTCCGAAATATCGTCCACATAAGAAGGCAGCTGCGCCGCCGGGACTTTTCCCGTACTATCCAGTTCTGCCAGCCCATTAGCTGCTCCTTTTAATGTCTTATCCAGTTTCTTATCCAGGGCAGTCTGTTGTGCTGTAGATACCGGCTTATTTGCGTCCGATGTATTATCTGCGTTGCCAAGTCCTACCATTGCTTTCGTAGGCGCTACCCACTGCATACTCCCTGCCGTTGCTCCCGCCTGCAGGAGTTTTCCGTTATTGGTCGTTCCCGTGGCTGGAACATGCTGGTTCCCGTCTCCGGAAGGATGAGTATACTTATTCGCACCGGCAGCGATCTCATCCAATTTTGCCTTATCTGCGGCGCTTAACAGACCGCCTTTCTGCCCTGTTGCGTTTGGGATGGCATCTGCCCCGCCTTCCGTATGCTCTATCCCATGGGACAGGTACGGATCTGTATCCATGATCTGGACATATTCTGCAAGCACCTGAGTTCCTGCTGGAACACCAGCAAGTAGCTGGAACGAAGTGTTCCCTGTTTCTTTCAGAGCATCGGAACGGACTTTGATCCCATCCAAAAAGACTGAAAGCAGTCCCGCCCCGGTCCTGTATTTTCCGTTTGTGATGGTAAATGCCGTCTGTCCTTCCGTTGCCGTAAAGACCTGCTGTTTTACCAGGTAAACATTCGTCCCGTCTCCCCCGGTAGTCACTACACTCAAAGTCCCATCTTCTGTAATTGTCAGATTCTCTCCTACTTTGATACCACCCAGCCGGGTTTTTGTTGCCACAGGTGGGGGAAATACAGACGGTTTCCCGGTTATATTCGACCATGAAATGGTATCCTGACCGCCTACCTGCAGCCATGTGCCTTCAGCATTATCCAACCAGATCTTCTTTGTATCCGTGGCAATATAAAGGATCTTACTGCCTGTCGCAGTTCCCTTTTCTCCATCCGTTCCCTCTTTTATCTCTCTTGGTGTAAATCCCAGCTTTTCAATGATCTTACCCTTTGTCAGTTCATTCAGGATGTCTGCTGCCGACTTATTTTCCACATTCCCCAGTTCCAGATCCGTTTTTGTGGTCCCGTGTGGATTCGTCCCATTCCCCGGATGGGTATAAACATTGATCTCTGCCCCATTGATCCTGATGTTCCCGTTCGTGGAAGATTTTTCTGTTTTTGTAGCTTCTGCCGCGATCCCGTCCAGTTTGGTCTTGTAAGCTGCCGTAAATATCTCACCCGTATATGCATAAATGATGTTTTTCCACGCACCATTTACATATACATACACAATATGTTCTGTTGTGTTGCAGTAGATCTGTCCTTCTACCGGGTTCGCCGGAGCGGTCGCAAGGTTCTGTATCCTTGCATTCTGCAATTCATTCTGGTGTAAATCTAAATTTGTTAAAAAATCCATAAGTTCCTCCTAATTCAAATATGCATGCCCCGAAAATGCTCCCGAGAACCGTAAGACCAGCCGGTCCTTGCTGATATATTCACAATCTCCGATCACAACATTCCCAGCGCTGTCCACCACGGTTGCGGAAGGATACTTATTCAGGTTGTGCCGGATATCCCATACCTTTTCCGCCGTAAGGTGAGTATGGATATAGGTGATATCACCGCTCCCTCCTCCCCCACTCTCCACAGCGCCACTGGATCCTTCTGTTTCCCCTATCTGCTTTTCCGTTATCCCAAGCACTGGCGTAACGATATAACCAGATTCGTCCTGACTTTCTTCCACCTCCAGGATCTGTTTCATCATGGTAATACCATACTCTTCATCCAATGCCGTAACAAAATCCCCAATATCCCATTTTGCCTTATACCCAGCACAAACATCGGAGGTATAACTTTCCCGGGGGAGCATGGCTGCAAGCTTTGTCTTGCCCCGTTCCGGCAGCTGCGCCGCATCCTCGATGTCCCGGGCATCAATGAATACTTCCATCCTGTCAGGGCCTGTAAATTCATCCCCTACCGTGATCACTATCCTTGCAGCTCCTTCCCCCTGACCTGCCACATAAGCACAGTTCCTGCTTTCCGTATCATCCAGCGTATACTCCCTGTTAGTTACATTTTCATGTACATCTGAAAATATGACATGGGGATGTTCTTTCTGCTGGGCGGTCCGATCCGTTCCTTCCTTGACCTCAAAAATGATCTTTTTTCTCTTCAGGTCAATCTCTGCCCCAATTCCCAGACCGGAGACCTTCGACAGTTCCGTGATGCAGTCCATCACAACCGTATGCCTTGCCTGATACTTACAGTTCCCTCCCCGGTGCAGACTCTCCCGGCATTCCCACAAGGGTAGCTTCCTTTTGGAGTCAGCAGGGCTGATCGCATTATGTTCTACTAGGGCATAAATACAATCCTCATAACTGCCAGACAAAACGTCATACTCTTTTCCTGCCGGAGGGAGGGCAAGCCGTCCGGTGAGCATCCAGGGAAGGGAGTAACCTTTCAGGGTAACGCCCTCTTCTGTACAGTTGATATGCTTGATGATGCCGTTTTTTCTTGCATCATAATCAAAGATCACAAGGTTATCCTTTTCCATACAGGGCAGCCTCTCTGAAAAGAAAAATTCAAAACTCCCGTAAGTGTGCCACTTAGACCGGTAGATCGCCCCGCTGAACTCGTCCATCTCTTTCAGAAAATTCAGTTCCGGATCATAAAACCGGATCGTTTTTACCTCTACATCCATAGGCTTCCATTCACCGCCCCTTCCGGGTCATTCTCCTGGATATAAATGTTTCTCCAACCTTTTGCCTGCTGAGCATTAAACCATTCCTCAAAACGCCGCTGGTATTCCTTCAGCATGGTTTCCAGCTCTGCCAGATTCCGGGGGCGGATCGCTCCGCACAGATCCTGATCGGCACGCTCATCCACCACGCTCAGATTCCCTGATGTGGAAACTTTCACCTGCGCCAGAGATAATTCATACACCACGCCGTCCCTTTGCAGCTGGGGCGGCTTAGG
>HF995370.1:11710-16429 GCA_000432335.1 Firmicutes bacterium CAG:646 | reverse complement strand
TTAGGCGAACTGGCTGCCACTCCTTTTTTCCTCTGGACAAGAATCTCCATAGCCGTAATATCCAGCCGCAATACCATCCGGTCAATTCTTTCATAGTTCGGATCCGGCGTCACCGCTTCCTGAATCGGCATATCATTTTCATAGGCAAATCCGCCGATAATAGCAAACCCAGGAGACACCGTCACCTGAGATCCAGAAACACTTACCTGCAGTTCCATCGCCCCCGATTCATCCAGACTGACCCCGTTCCGGTAAATGTGGGTAAAATATTTCCGCAGTTCCTCCTGCCCGTATTTCTGCCCGTTATTAAAAAACCAACTTTTTTGCATTTTCTCACCACCTTATACGCCCAGATACCGGTTATGATACCGGATCACTACGTTATTATCCTGTAACGCATCCTCTGCCCCATATTCCACCATGTTGTCTCCTACCTGCAGTCTCCAGAAACGGGACTCTACGGAGATTAGCTGGGATACGTCCGTCCTTGCTCCATTTTCCTCGATCTCCACCGTATTCTTCCCGAATGTCGTATCTACATATAAGGTCTGATTACTGTTCAGATCTGCCTCGATCTGGATAATCTTCCCAGTGGTCAGATTTTTTATGTAGGGTTTCTTTGCCGGTCCATGGAATTCCACCTGAATGGGCGTCTCTACATGCCCGGAATTGATAATGTTTGTCCGGGGTTCCCCCCGTTCCTTTAACTGGAAAGGAAGGGTAAATGGAAATGACCAGCCGCCTACCCAGGTGGAGATCTGTTCACTGGATTGGAGGATATCTTCAAACATGGGGTCCATACAACTTAGTTCCAGCAAACAGCTTAATGGTTCTGTCAATAGCTTACTATTTACAAAAAAACCGGTGACCTCATACTTGATTTTTCTTTCTACCCCCAGATAATTCACCGTCAGCTCCCCGCCCCGAAAAGGAGAAAAGAAGCTGATTAGTTCCTGACGGATTCGGGATTTATTTTCTTCCCTGCCTATATAATCAAATTCCAGAGAAATAGGACGGGGAAGAAGTTTCATCCGTTTTTTTGTTGCCCCAATTCCATTGATATTCGTTTGTTCTTCCAGTTCGTAATCCGTAGCCTCCAATCCCTCATAATTCAAAATATCATATTCTGGTTCGTCAATAGAAAGGGTCTTACCATTACTCTGAAATGTAAAAACAATTTCTTCTGTCATTTCTGAAATGCAAGCCTCCTTCCTTCTTTTCTTAAAGCTCTGGATATCTGTACGGGGCTTTTTGTGTCGCCATAAATATTGATCGTCTGATGGACGTCTCCCTCTTTCTTCTGGTTCCTCTGGGATGTTCTGGGCTCTTTTGGGTATCTTGGCTCTGCGTAGGATGCGATTCTGGCATTGACAAGCATCTCTGCCTCCCGTACCGTAGATTCCACATCAAATTCCATATTCATTGGTTTTATTCGTTCCTGGAGCGCCTGTATAGACTTTTTCCCCATATTCCCCGCCGCCGTAACTGCTTTGGATGTCAGTCTTACAATGGCATTGATATATCCCTGGTCAAAGTCCTGACCAAGTTTATCTGTCTTCTTAGACGGAGAATTGGAGTTCTGAGTTCTTTTAACTGCTGCCAGTGCACTTGCAGCTATTTGCGCCCCTGCGGCTGCCGCTGCTCCTACTTTGGCAGTAATTCCATTCACATATCCCTGTCCAAAGTTTCTTCCCAGATCCGAGCTGTCTACATTCGCTCCTGCCCGTGCACTGTTGGCAAGCTGATTTCCTGCGTTTCTGGAATCTCCTGTCTTGCCGGAAATGCCAGCGGAATATTTCATTCCCACCTGTGCACCAACACTTGCTGTATCAGCCGCCCCCATTGCAATACTGGCTGCCGTAGCGAGTTGATTTCCTGCATTCTGGGAATTTCCTTTCTTTCCAGAAATACCAGAAGAATATTTTAGTCCTACCTGTGCTCCGACACTCGCTGTATCAGCCGCCCCCATCGCAACACTGGCTGCCGTGGCAAGCTGATTTCCCGCTATTTTCGCATCGCCTTCTTTAGATGCTGTTCCCGCCCCATAGGCTTTTCCACCTTTTTCTCCCTGCTTTCTTGCCTTACTTTCAAACTTTGCCAGCTCTTTTTCCGACAGATCGACCAGCTTTTTCATTTCTTTCACCGACTCCTCGGTAACACCCGGAGCGCCGGTTTCTACCGCCTTCTTCAGTTCCTCATAATTTTTCTTCATATGAGCGACTTGCTTTTCCAGACTTTCCTTCGTGCCGCTTTCCGCCGTGATAAAGCTATTGAGCGCCCTTAATGAAGCCTCTTCAAGCTGATCCGCTTCTCCGGATGCGATCGCTCCAACGATCCCTTCATAGTTTTCAATCGTTGTAACATAGTCCAGATATGTATCTTCACTTTTTCGAAGGGTATTCTGTTGATCTTTCTGTTTTTCTTCTAACTGGCTTACCGCTTTTTTCGCCTCTCGTAGTTCATTGGCATATCCTACAAATTCAGTTCTTGTATTTAATGTACTAAATGTATCTTGAATCTCCTGCTGCTTTTTCTGGGCTTCTTTTAACTCTTCTGTTGTCTTTTCTACATTTTTCTGGGCGTTAGCATAATCCATATAGGCTTCTGTCTGCTTATTGATAGCCTCCGTATAATCATCCTGCATGGCGCTCTGCACTGCTTCTGCCTTTTTCTTCAAAATCACTTCGTCGATGGAGTCTTGTAATTCCTCATATTTTTGGATCACTCCATCCGTGATCTCAATCTCAATGCCCAGGGCTTCACTGAGCAGACCTGTAATAACTGCCGCACGATCCTCGTATCCCGATTTGATCTTTCCGTTTTCATCAACGATCGTCTGTAATTCATCCGCTAACGCCTGCGTATTGGCGTATTCTGTCTGGATCTTGTTAAACTGCTGCTCCCTTTCTTCCCGAAGTTTCTGGTAGGACTCATATTGAGCATCCACCTTCTCCTTCAGCTCCTGTTCTGCCTGCGATAACTGACCGGTTTTCTCCGCCCCTTCATCAGTAACAAGACAATACGTTGCCAGCGCCGCACCAGCAGCAACCACCCCTGTAACCAATAAGCCTATGGGGTTGGCATTCATTACTGCATTCCAGGCTGCTGTTGCCGCTGTTGCCAATGTAATCTTTCCTGTAACAAGACCCACGGCAATCTCCTTTAACCCCAAAGCGCCTGTTGCCGCTGCCGTCTGTAAAGCATTTGCCTGTTCCAATGCAGTGAGGGTGGCAGTTACTGTAGATAATTTTTTCATATTGTCAGTCACTGAAGAAACGATACTATAGGTTTCAAACGCTGCTGCCCCAGCAGCTACAAGAGGAATCAGCACATCCAGATGATCCGCCGTCTTATCCACTATTTTTACAAACGGGGGTAAAACCGCCTTTGTTACTTTCGTCACTACCTTAAAACCATTTTCAAACATTCTTCCGAAAGTTTTTAACCCGTTTTTTATCCCCCCTCCAGTAAGACTGTCTACCAGATCATCCACTGCATCTTCTACCGGCTCCTGTAATTCCTTCGGTAGCATTTTGACCGCTGCCCCTGCAATCGCTTTCACCATATCTGCACCAGCTTTCGTAAGACGTTGGTTGTTCTTTTTAAACCCAGAAACCATCTGTTCTATAAAATCTGCCGCTACATTTACCATCTCCGGCGCTTTTTCCGCCGCATTCGTGGCAATATCTGCAAAAATCTCCCCGGCTTCCTCTACAAGACCATTAACACCTTCCGTTTCATAGGCAGCCGCCAGCTGTTCCATATAACCAATGGCTGCATTTGTAGCTGCCGACACTGCCGGCATGATATCTTCTGAGATTGGAAGAAGCAGGGAAGTTTCCGCTTTCCTCTTCAATGTTTCCAAAGCTGCGCCGGCGTCATCGTATTGCACCTTATTGATCTCTTCCATGGTTCCTTTCGCTTTGCTGTACGCCCCGTCTACGTCTGCCAGATGAGATATTACTTCCGGTCCCAGATCTTCCCACATGGTTCCAAACAGATTGACGCCTGCAATGTTCTGCGCCTGCTTATCATCCATCTCCGAAAGGCTTTGGATCACCTTTCGGTAAGTTTCCCTTGCCGTATCACCGCCTTGGGACATTTTCTTTGCCACTTCATCTGCATTCATTCCGATCGCTTCCAGTCCTGCCGCTGTTGTATCAGAACCATCTACCAGGCGAATGTTCAGCTCTTTCACCGCATCGCCGATCTTATCCAGGTTCCATGCCCCGGATTCTGCGCCGGACTGCATAATGTTGAACATATCCTCTGCGGAAAGCCCCGCTTTCCCGAACTGCACCGAATACTCATTGATGTTATCGATCAATTCGCCGGAATAGTCCAATCCATTCTGGGCTCCTTTTGCCATCAGATCATAAGCATCTTTGGCGCTGATCCCGAAATTATCCATCAAAGCCTTAGCCGCTCTTGTAGATTCCTGTACTTCGTACCCAAATGCATCTCGGAAGCCCAATGCAGCCTCCGTGGCATCCCGTATCTCTTCATCGGTACCGCCGATATTCCTTTTTACATTGGCAACAGCGTCCGCCACATCATTCATATCCTCACCAAAATTATTGGCGTAGACATCAGACATCACATTTTTTAAGCTTTCCATCTCTTCTTTGGTAGCTCCTGTCGATGCCTGGATATGATTGGAAGCTTTCTGGTACTCTGTACCAAAGCTTATAGCTGCTCCTGTTCCGGCGCCCATGGCTG
>HF995370.1:0-11683 GCA_000432335.1 Firmicutes bacterium CAG:646 | reverse complement strand
ATGGCTGCAAAGAGTGTGCCTGCCACAATCGCCACACCTTTTACTGACGCTTTTGCCACATCTCCCCAATGCAAAAAGGATTCTCTGGATTTATCCACTGTCTGTCTGGTCTTTTCTGTCTGATCTCCCAGATCTTCCTGTTCTCTGCTGGTTTTTTCTGTTTCTTCCCCCAGCCCCTGCGTCTCTTTTTTTAATCCTTCTGCACTCTCTTCCGCCTTTTCCAGGGAATTTTCCATTCCCTTTGACGCTTTTTCTATCTCCTGTCCTGCCTGCCTTGCACCTGTACCAGTTTCTTCCATGGCAGTGGCAATATCAGCAGACACCCTGACCACGGATTTTACACTTGCCTTTGCCTCTTTCACGAGCTGGTCAAAATCCCGGTCTATCTGCTCCATATTTAAAGATACGTCAATTTCTATACTGCCATCTTTACTGTACCCCACTGCCGTTCACCTCCTGAAACCTTCGCTTCACGTACTCCTGCATCTTCTGATTCCGCTGGGCAAGCGTCACCTTCGCCTGCACCGATGCATCATCTTTCAATTCATATGCCTTTCTGAGTTCATTGATCCGCTGTACTTCTTTTCTAGCCATTCCACTGGTATCGCAGGTACGCCAGTACATGATCTTCCGAATCTTGCAATCATCCGGAAGGGAATCAAACAAAGCCACAAACTCCCACCAGTGGAGCTCCTTACTTGGTATACGCTGTAAATTTATTTTGTAAACCTCCATAAATGCTGCGTAAATATAAGGCGCATCCTGCTCAAAGCTATACGATACCCGATCTTTTTTAAACTGCGCTCTGGTTTTATTTTTCTCCTCTTTCTGTTCCTTTTCTTTTCCGCAATTATAAAACCATAACGCTTTCTGGATAGCTTCCTGCCTGTCGGGTGGAGTCACCGGATAATATATATTCAAGATCTGATTTAATTTCTCCCAGCTGTTCAAATTGCTCCGCATCATGGTTTCAAACAAAATAGAGGTACGAAAATCAGAGCGTATCTGATATTCCGCACCTCCCACCAGCACTGTTTGGGGCAGCCAATCCAGAAGAATGTTAGCGTCCATCCAGACGGGCGATATTATACTTTGCTGCCCGTTTTTCAAGTATCGGCGCTACCTGTTTTGGATAAATATTCACATAGTCTTCAAATGCATCCAAGCTTCGGAACAAAGTCTCCTCTTCTTTTGTTCCAAGTATTTGCACGCTTTTCTCTTCTCCGAACATTTCTGTAAGCGCCTCCCGGATAGCCTGGCACTGAATCGCAATGCCTTCTGCCCCATCCTCAATCTTCTGCGCTTCATGGATCTTCCTCATAATCTCTTCCATATTTTCTTCATAACGTTTCGCTGTGATCGGATTCGTGAGCTGATCCAATTCTACCTGCACTCCAACAATTTTCCCTTTCATCGTTCCTCCTACGCTTCTTCAGCAGCATATGTATATTCCGTTGGAATACTTCCTGACTTTTTCAGTTCAATATCCACTGCAGAAGATTCCCCTGCATTTCCACTTCCATCAGAGTTTACAATAATGGATACTTTTCCTTTCTCACCTTTTCCATTTAACAGACAAAAATATACATAGTCCGTCACCACGTTATTTCCTGTTCCATATTTCATTTTGTGGGCAAGCATAAAATCCTGCGCAGGATCACCCACATAACGGTCTCCGGAAACTTTAAAGCTCCTCTGAGTACCCGTTTTCATTGTTGACTGTCCTGCCCGGATATACGTCTTATCCTGTGTGATCGGGTTCATCTGGGAATCCAGCCCGGACACACCCATTTCAACTACCTCATAATCTGCTTCTTTGACAGCCTCACCCGTATTAATCGCCAGAACATAATCATCGTTTGTAGCAAACCCTTCATAATCCTGATTGGGGGTATAGCCTTTCATTAATTCACCTAACTTCATTCTTCTTATCTCCTTTTCAATAAATTTCAATCTGAAGGATGCAGGAATACACCACCTGCAAGTCTTCCGTCCTTCCTGTTTTATGTGAGGCGGACTCTATTTCCAGTGTACGGATCCGGCAGCTTTTTCCCTCCAACTTCCGCTTGTTCCGTCTGAGATGGCTGCATATCCTGTTTAGCGTTCGGATGCATTCCGGCTCCATGGAAGATTTACACATAAACAGAACCGGCGCCCGTTGAACTTCTCCTGCCATACGGATATAGCTTTTAGTAGTTACAGGTCCCAGTTCCGCATAAATTCCTCCATCACTTTTCAATTCCGACAGATTCACATCCAATCCCAGCTCTTCTTTACAGATTTTCTGGATATTCAATAACAATTCTTCCATCTTTGTCCTTTCTACCGCATATGACTTTTCATAGCTTCTTCAATCGCAAGGCTCCAGTCTGCGCCATGTTTCCGCTCTGCATACTGTTCCCATTCTTTTCTCGCCATGGGTTCCGTATATTTCAGCTGCTCCGGTCCATAGGTTCTTGTCTTTGGGGTTCCATGCATCACTTTTCCTTCATGCTGGTACTGAGCATAAGGAGTATCCCAGCGGACTTTTAAGTTCCCGTCCTTTGCCTGCTGATCGGAATGGAGTTCTGCGCTTCGCCGCAAATCTCCTCCCCCTCCATTCTGTGGAGAGCCGCCGCTTTTAGGAACATAACGGTTGATATCGTCAATGATCTCATCCCGTACATCGGTAAGTCCCTGATTCCCCGCCGCCCTGATCTTTGCCATCGCCCGAGGTTTATGGATCTCAACTTTTACTTTTGCTGGCATATCTCACCATCCCTATCTCATAATGATGCAGCCGGCGCTTATCATAAAGTGGTTCCACCGAAATGATCCGGAACTTTTCCCCTTGAAAATCCACTACCTGATCTTCCCGGAATACTGTTCCGTTCGGACTACTATTTTTGCAGTCAAAAAACAATACTGCTGCCAGCTGCCATTCCACGTTGTTTTTATCTCTGATTACTTTACTGGACGGCTCGATCCTGATATTTTTAAGCTCTGCCAAAATTTCCGGTTCTGATGTCGTCCAGCCGTCTGTAATCGTCCCCATGAGCCTTCCTTCCTGCTGTAACATCGATTTTGGAATTGCCTTCAATCTTAATCACCTCCACGGTACAAAAGCCCTGTAGGGGCTAAAATACGCATTGCCCTGGGAGCATAAAGACTTTGTGCAGCGTTTCCATCAGAAGTACCGGAATAACTGAATTTCCCCAAGCTTGCACTTTGCAGGCTTGCCCCGGTATCCAGATCGCTTCCTCCATTGGCATCCAGATATTCTATCTGGGCGCAGATTGCTTTCTTTACCCTCTCCTGTATAAACGTTCCGTATGTTTCCATCTTTTCCGGAAGTATCCGATACATACACATTTCTTCCACAAGTTCCGATGCTCTTCCCAGAAGGGAAGGGAACTCATCCTTTGCAATGGGTTCCCCTTTGAAAACACTGTCATAATATTCCCGGTCTACATATTCCATTTTGTACCCCTCTACATTTCACTTGCTGCAGGCGCCACCTTGATGCCCCGTAAAACAGCAGCACTTTTTGTTGCTTTCACGGTCATAGCAGCGATCATCTCCACTTCTCCGGTCTTTACCGCTCCCGGAAGAGAAAGATTTGGAAGGTACGTCTTCGGCGCTTTCTGCCCGTCCGGTGTCACTGCATGGACTCCATCCAGACCCAAACGTGCAAAATAGATCGGAGAAGTACCATCCTCTTCGCTGGTCTCAATGATCTGTTTTGATTTTCCTGGTTTATCCCCCATCTTCATGATCTTTGTATTTCCATACGTAACGATCTCAGATCCCAGATCACTCTTTGTAGCTGTAAACTGGGCGGAATAGTCAGCAACTGTCTGGAATACGGCAAACATATCGTCATTCACTACCATAATATCCGGAGTACCATCCATCAGTTTCAAAGTCTGGCGGATATAGTACAGGAACGATTTCCAGTTCTTTTCGATCGCTTCAGCAGAAGACATATCCAGCACTGCTTTCAGCGTATGATCTGTCTTCGTTCCTTTGATCGCCTTATTCAGACCGTCAAAAGATTTTACATCTGTTGCGCTGTCGCCATTTACAAACCAGTCGTTAAACAATGCCCGTACTGCTTTGATCTTCTGGTCCATCTGGAATACCAGCTGATTGGTTACCACCTGTTTTTCATTATTGATCAATACACGGTCCAGATCGAAGGCCCCACCAAAGACTTTCAGATTCGTAGTGATCTGATTCGTTTTTGCCACATCTTTCGTAGCATATTCCTTATTGATCTCCCTTCCTTCTGCCGTCGGATAGGTCGATACCCTGTTATATACATACGTCAGGGAATTTCCTCCCTGTGGTTTTACGCAATCATCAAATACCATGGCATCCATCAAAGGGGATTTTCGGAATTCGTCAATCACGTGGTTGGTAAGCTTGCTCTGAGAGAGTTTCTTTGCATCATCTAAGGTAAACTGTGCCATTTTTCATCATCCTTTCTATTCTCTGTATAATGCTGCGGTAATTTCATCTTCCAGACTCTTTTCTGTCTTTGCGCCCTTTCCCTTCTGTCGCTGTCCCCAGCTGCCTTTCTCACTGCCTTCTTCGCCTTTGAACTGAGGATACTTCTTCAACACTTTTTCAATCGCATCTTCAAAATCCAGATCCTCATCTTCTTCCATGTAGGACTTCGCGAGCGCAGTCACGTCTTTTACAGAATCTTTCGGTACACCCGCTTCATAACAGGCAAGCCGCATCGTCAGTTTCTGGTTACGGCTCCGTTCCTTCTTTAACTCTTCCTTATCTGGTCCTTCACCGTCTTCTTCTTTTTTATCTTCTTCCTGTTTTTCCTGTTCCTTCTGAGAACGCTGCCACTTTCTTTTTTCTCTGGCAAGACGTTTTTCCACGGTAGCGTCTACTTCTGCCTGTGTGTACTTTTTCTCAGGTTCTCCGTCTTCGTCCGAATCTTCTCCGTCCGGGTCGTCACCCCCAGCATTTTCCTCCTGGTTGCCGTCTCCACCGGCGCCTCCCGCACCGCCATCATCCGCCGCAAAGAATGGCTGTCTGATGTAAGGATTATTCATGATTTTATACATAGGTTTTCTCCTCCGTTTTAAGCCCGTACGGCTGTATATTCCGGATGCCAACCCGTATTTCATGGCATAAAAATAAGACACCTAACCCTGTGTCTTAAAGGGAGATATACCGGATCACCTCCTTCCTACGGATACCCGCTTACCATCAAAACAAACCGTGTCACCGATTTTCGCTGTCCTGCCATTTATTTTCACCCCTTTCAGCTTTACTACTCCGTCCTTAACGCCATATAATAATTTTGCGGTCTTACAATCAATACATTCTGCCAGCCACCTAGGAGCCATTATGTCCGTATCTTTGCTTATCGTATATTTCTCAATCATTCTTCGTAAATCACATCCAGTCTTCTTAAAAATGAATATAGAAAAACCACTGCTTCACAATCTGAACAGTGGTTCTAATTTCCTTCAAAATGAATCTTTCCTATTCTTTTTTTCAACGGTTCTCCATCAATCATCCAATGCTCCAACATATCTTCTATGTTCTTATAAATATTAGGATCCTTGTCAAAAATGATTTCTATATTCTCTTTTCCATATTCTCCGCATATACAGGAATTGTTCCCCTGGAAAATATAATATTCCTTTCCTTTATACTGAAAAGAAACATCATTAACGAGAACAAGCTCTACAAATTCTTTTTTCGTCATAAAATATCCTTATTTTCCTCCTTGTCCATTCCTGTCAATTCTATCGTCTCCCGGCTTTTTAATGTACCATCTTCGTTCCATACATATTCATGTTTATGTTCGCCATTTTTTCCATATGGATGATTTTTTAAGTTTCCATGAGGTCCCGTATGAATCTGTTTGTACATCTTTCCCTCTTCATCATAGAAAGTACGGTTTATCTGCTCCGTATCACCTTTTTTCTCCGATGTTTCTATAATCGCATTCTTCTTATATTTTTTGGGAGTAGAAACATGGTCTCTTTTCTTCCAATCATCCGTGACTTTTACGGTTCCATCTTTATTATACTGTACCACACTATATTTATCAACGCGCTTTTTCGCCGCCACTGCCTTCGTGCTCACACTGCGATCAAACCCAACAACTTGCTCCCGATCTCTCCTACGGACCAGACTATTATTCTTTTCTAGATACTGGGTAAGCTGTGTTTCTTTTTCTTTTAATTTTACTGCCGCTTTTTCAAAAGCTTCCTCCTCGCCTGCTTTGTCATACAGAGAACACAACCGTTTCTGCTTGCGGATTTCCCTCTCCATGCTCCGTTGGGTCTGCATCTTCTTATACAGCTTATCATTTTCTTCCATGTCTTTTGTGGGCTGATACCGCTGTCTTGATACTCCCGGAATAAAGGGGACACCATGATGCCCGCAATTAATACCAAACAGTCCATCCGGTTCTCCATAAGAGGATTCTTTCAAGGGGTAAAACGGGATCTGTTTTCCGTGAAGATCTGTCGTGATCCCACGATTATTGTTTCGATCAAAGATTTTCCCCTGATCTTTCGCACATTTCGGACGGGCTCCCGGGTGTTCGCTCACCTGGATTAGTGACAACCCCCTGTCTTTCATCCTGGCAAACATTGCTTCCGTAGCTGTATTCCCCGCTGTTGTCCGCAGAGTCATGGCAACATACGCCTCCGGGGTCCATTCCCTTCCACGTTTATCCACAAACGCCGGAATCCCCTTTTCATTAAATTCCTTGATCGTGCTTTGGATCGCCTGCTGCCGGGATTCTGCCCCAATGATCTGGGCGGTGGCATGTTTTCCCAGAATATCTAAAAATTCCTGCTTATTGGCAATCTCTTCTGCTTTCTCTGCCGTCTGCTGCACCAGTCTCGTATAAGCGTCCCTTGCCATATAAAGCATCGTGGTATTGCATACATTCAGCGAATCTAACGCCTGCTTTTGGATTGCCTGTACTGCTGCCTTTACATTTTCACTCTTTTTCGCAGGTATCGTCTGATCCAGAATTCCTTTCCTTTCAGTCTCATATAAATCCGGCTCAACCCTCTCCATAACGAGGTCAGCAACTTCTTCCAGCATATGCTCCACTGCTGTCCTGCTTAAATCCACCGTCTTTGCAATGATCTTCATGTTTTCCCGGTTCAGTTTCCCGATTTCCGCCAGTTTCTGCATCAGCCATGTATCACTGTCGATCAGCTGGTCATAGTTCCTTACATGCCGGATGATATTCTGCATGATTAGGGTTTCCAGGTCACTATATATCCGTACCCCCGGATCAGAAAATTCCTGTTTTTCTGATTTTTTTAACATAACGCATCATTCTCCTAAAGAAAGATAAAATCCTTTTCTCTGCCTTATGAAGCCCCCTTCTCAGCATGGACCGCTTTCTTTGGCTGTTCCTTTTCCTCTTTGGATGCACCATCCTCCGATTCCTGTTCATCTTCCCCCTCCTGACCATACCAGTCTATACCAGCTCCATTGATCTGACTTTCCTCTGCAATCTCCTGAAGTTCTTTCTCTGCCTCTTGCTCTGAACATTTATTGATCTCCATGATCGCTGTTTTCTTCGATCTTAACCCGGCATTTACCAGCTTCACATTTCTGTCTATGGTTGTATTCGTGTCTTCAATGATGGAGTCATCAAAATCCACCGTAGCTTCTACTCTTCCGCTTTTATCCAAAAAAGAAACAGCTCTCACCATCCGGGTGATCGCTGCCTTCACTGCGATTTCATTCTTTTTCAGGTTCTGGAACAAATCAGATTTATCAGAAATTACTTCCGTAGCTGTCTTGATTCCAGAAGAAGAAAACTGATAACGTCTCGTTCCTAATCCGCATTTAAAACTACAGAGATCTAACGCCCTCTGCATTCCTAATTCATGATCCGATGCCCGGATAGACATATCTACAGCCGTTGGTTTCAGGTCAGAGTTCCTGTCCGCTGGCATTTGATAAAATACAGTCTGCGCCGGATCAAACTTAGGAACTGGATTGCCGGACTTTTCCAGCTTATCCAGTTCTATCTTTGCCAGTGATATCGGAACCAGAATCCTTTTTCTTCCCAGAACAAATTCGTTCATGTAACTGTCAAAAACCAGATCGCATCCTTTTATTTCATCAATAGCATTGGCAAATACGGAAATTCCCATAGGACTATCCAAATCTATATTGTTCACCATATTAGGAACAAGGATCTGGAAAAGCGGTTCTTCTGAATTTGTAGGAACAAGTTCCAGAAGTTCTTCCGGAAGTTTTAATTCCTGCCCGGAATTGCTATCTACATATTTGTTTTCTATGTAATAAAGGTTTTCTGCTTCTCCTTCTTCTCTACCTAAACGGTGGATCTGCAGATAAATACATTCCTGTCCTTTATAGTTCCGGTAACTGCCAAAGGCGCATTCTGTCACATCGTTATTTTCATAACTGATCGGGTAGATCATGTCCGCCCGCACAAAATCAATAATCACCTTGTCCTGGTCTTTATATTCCACAAAAGCTCCGGTTCCCAACGCAAAGGTCAATTCTATCAGTTGATTGCCTCGAACACGGAAGTTGTTCTCATCCAGAATCTCGTTCAATCGTTTTTCATACGCTCCAGCCTTAATGGACACTTTTTCATTCAGAATCAGGTTCGCCCAGTCTTCACACACTTTCTTTGCCATGCCCAGGCGATAGCGTTCTTCCTCTTTTGTTCCGATGCCATCATAAATAAAATATTTATGAAATTTTTTTACATCGTTTTGGTACCATTCCAACCACTCCGCAATCTTGCTGTACGTCTTTTCTACCGGCGGATTATATCCCAGACCAGTAAGATACTGTTGAATCGTTACTTTACTATCCATTTACTCTCCTTTATGCCGCAATATACAGGATATCGTTTTGTACAGACTCCGTAGAATATTCCGTAGAATCCAAAGAATCCACGTTCATAACCCCGTCGTCCAGTCTCACATCCTGATTCGGTTTCTTATCATCATACACCGCCTGCTCAAACGCCTCTCTGATGTGTTTGCAATGTTCCATGATCTTCCATCTATTCTGAGATATCAGGCTATTATAAAATGCGATCCGGTCATTGATCGGTCCCTTGATCGCATTCCTGAGCTCTATTCGCACACCAGCCTGAATGCAGGCTGATTCCAGTCCACTGATCAAAGTCTGTTCTGCACTATCACAATAAGCCTCAAATACCTTGTATTTTGTCTGCGCTCTTTTTACAAAATCTATAAAATCATCTTGCAGATGCTTCGGATCAATCCTCTTTTTGCAGTAGTATTCATCCAGCACCACTACCTTCTGATATCCTTCCGTAAATCCGGTAAGGGTAAAAGAATGAGCCGACTTTGTTCCACCAAAATCGACTCCTATCACTGCATACATGATGTTATACTCTTTCAAATCCTCCTCGTTTATGAGGTACTGTTTCACATTGTCGGCAAACTGCTGGTAAATGAGCCCATCTGCTGCCACCCACTGTCCCAGAATGAATCTCTTGTAAAATACACTTCCATGTGGCCATGCATTTTTATACTCTTCTTTTCTCTTTTGAGAAATTGAAAGATTGTCGTCCATGGTAAAATGCAAATGGTATACTTTCTTTTTCCGCATCTCTTCCGGCTTAAGAAATTCTTCTTTGATAAAATGATGTGGGCCGGCTGGATTGCAGTTCATCCAGAACTTCCATCCATCTACAGAGCAGCGCCCCACTGCCTGATCTATGAAGGACCGCGGGAACAGCGCCGCCTCATCCAGATAGGCGCCTGCTGCCGTAAGTCCCTGCAATGCATCCTGACTCGCTTCCGTATTTGCCCCATACAAATAATAGGTGTTTGACCCTACTTCCAGCCTTGCATCCGTTCCTGACCGTATATACTCATATGACCATCCCCATGCCTCCAGAATCTGCAGCATCGGGCGGATCACATTTTTCTTCAAAGCCCCCATGGTCTTTCCTGCAATAATGAAAGATTGTCCAGAAAATGTAGATTGTGACCAAGTTAAAAAGCCTATAATACAAGCGATGGTCTTCCCTGATCGTATGGATCCATCTGCAATTACAAAATTATTCTCCGATGCTTTTACCATCGGTCTCCACCAGTGGATCAGCCTTCTTTGCTGTTCGGAAAACGGGACGAACTTAAATACCGCCGGTCTCTTCTTTTTCTTCGCCATTCTCTCCCTCCTCGTTTTCTTCTGCGAACAGATTTTGCAGTTCCTCTTCGGAAGGATTCAATGCTTTCAGGAACGATTGTATATTTTCATCTCCTGCATCTGTATCTCCCACCTCCTGATCCCTTGCCCGCTTTGCTCTGTCTGTCCGGATCCGCTGTTCTTCAAGATCAGCATCCGACTTATCTGTTTGACCTACCGTAGATTTTAATGCTTCATAAGCTTTTACATCTCCCATGGCAGCTTTCTGGATCATCGCCATGGTTATGATCTCTTCATAGGTACTCTCCCCGCCATCCGCCCGGAGGATATCTGACAGCCCTTCTACCTCGCCTACCATCGTCAGAAGGCGATTTGCCGTCTCCCTCATGTTGGCTTTTCGGCGCCTTGCCTTTCCAGATGCTTTACCAGCAATTCTGGCGATTTCTCGGCGTTCGCTCGGAGTTCGTTTAGAATTTGCATCTTTTATGTTTTCATAGTTTGCCATCACCTCACCTTCCTATCTGGTTATATTTTTGCATGAGAAAAGCACCCCGGAGGGGTGCCTTTCTATCAACTAATCTCCATTTTCTTTTCGTGCAAATAAATATCCACTTAAAGTAAATAACAGTGTTTTAATTATTTCAATTATTGAATCCGTTATCTCAGAAAGTTCTTGTTTTAAAATCAAACTACAAATAACATCAATAAGATAGATAATCCCAAGAAAAATCAAACACCCAACAATTAATTTGAACGCTGAAAAATATCTCTTTTCTTTACGTTCATTTGCTTTTTCTTCTTTATCTAATTTCTTTTGTTCCAAATCATCTTCATTTTTAACTGAATTATCTAATGGTTCATCAATCTCTTCATTTGGTCTTCCGTATAAAAAATCCTCATTATTCATGAAACAAACGGTTCCTCAGATAAAATATCACTATTTGATATATATCTGTCATGACGTTTTGCTGCTTTATACCAAGCAGTTCCTTGTCTATGAGTCATTTCAGATAATGGTATTCCATCATACGTTTTATATTTGCTCCATATTGCATCTAGCGAATTTTTAAAAGAGATTGATGTGTCTTCATTTACAATATAAACAGTTCCATCAGATTCAGTATAAAAGTCTTTAATGGAATTTCCTTTGTATTCTTTAAAACCATCATAGATACTTCTTACAACAGGACCATATTTCCATACTTCAAATGGTTCAGAAAATAATGTCTTTCGAGTATCCTGATAATACTTTTTAAAAACAAGATATGTTAATTTTTGTAGTTTCATAGGTGAAATATCAATACCTTCTGAGAAGCCACGATCCAATATGTTATTAGCAACATTTAGTGCCGATACCATATTTTCACCTCCAATACCTTTTATATAATTTATGATACCAGAAATGAAATTCCATGTCAAACACTTTATCGAACATTAGTTCTTTTTCATTAAAATATTTTACCTGAAACACCCCATATTTCTACAGGGTGTTTCAAAAAATGTATTGGAGTTTACCAGATCAGCTCCGGCGGGCTCC
>HF995369.1:7014-15158 GCA_000432335.1 Firmicutes bacterium CAG:646 | reverse complement strand
GCTGAAGCTGCAGCGTAGTTTCCACCGGCGCTTTCCTTCTCTCCGAGACAATCGCCCGGGCAATCTCCCCGGCATAAGGTTCATCTGCGTTCTCTATCAACATTCCCTCCAATTCTGCCAAAGAAATATCCTTTAATCGTTCTGCCGCAGAAATACCCTTTTCAGGATTCAGCCTGAGATCCAGCGGTCCATCAAATTTATAAGAAAATCCCCGTTCCGGATTGTCAATCTGCATAGAAGAAACTCCCAGATCCGCCATAGCAAAATCAAAAGCTCCCGATTCTGGAAGAAGCTGATCCACATCAGCAAAATTCAAATGGCGAATAGAAAGAATTTTAGAATCGTACCCCTGCTTTTCCAGCCGCTCTTTCGTCTTCTTCATCTCAATGGGATCCACATCCAGAGCATAAAGGTGTCCCTCTCCTTTTAAACACTGCAGCATCGCACTGGAATGACCTCCATATCCCAGTGTTGCATCCAGCCCGATCTGTCCCGGCTGAATCTGAAGAAAATCCAGAATCTCATTGACACAGATAGAAATATGCATCCCTGCCGGCGTGCTGCCCTTGCGAATTACTTTTTCAACGGTATCTTTATATTTTTCCGGATTCAGTTCCTTATATTTTTCCTGATAACTTCTGGGATGTGTTCCCTTATATCGAACTCTCCGTTTATGCTGTTTTTCCTGATTTTCCATTCTTTCTTATTCTCCTCGCTTTTTCTTATGAAGTCCTGATATTACATCGAAGCAGACGAAAAACCTGTTCTGCCGAATCTGTAAGATTTCTCTTTGCCCGTTCCGGCTCCATTGCTTCTTTCAAAGATGTCACTTCTCTGAGTATGGGAAAAAATGCGTCAATACCATGAGAATTACACAAAACAGCCTGTGGTGTGACACTGCCTGCAAAGGCAATTACCGGTTTCTTCCACTTTTTTGCCAATGCTGCCACTCCCATCGGCGCTTTTCCCATCACCGTCTGTCCATCCAGTCTGCCCTCTCCGGTGATTACCAGATCCGCCTTACAAATATCCTTTTCCAGATCCGTCTCTTCCAGAATCAGTTGAATCCCCGGTTCCAAAACCGCATGGGTAAACGTAAGAAAAGCAAATCCCATGCCTCCTGCTGCTCCTGTTCCCGCCCGAAAAGAATCTGCCTTGGGAAATGTCTCTGCTGCCAGTTGGGCATATTCTTTCAGCCAGCGATCCATCTGGGAAATCATCGAAGAAGAAGCTCCTTTTTGCGGACCGAATACTGCACTGCATCCTTCTTCACCACAGAGTGGATTGGTCACATCGCAGGCAATGCGAAATTCACATTCTTCCAATTCTTCCGGTACATGGCGATCGCTGATCTTTCTCAGATTCTTTAATCCCTGCGCTCCCGGTAAAATAGACGCCCCCTGTGCATCAAAAAATTCAAATCCAAGCGCCTGAAGCATTCCCACGCCCCCGTCATTGGTAGCACTTCCTCCAATCCCCACAAGAAACCGTCGACATCCCTTTTTCATGGCATCCAGAATCATCTCTCCCACTCCAAAGGTAGTAGTAAACATCGGATTCCTTTTTTCTTCCGGAACAAGCGTAAGACCGGCAGCTTGTGACATTTCCAAAATAGCTGTCTGCTTTTTTTCTATCATCCCATAAGTGCATGTCACCGGCTCCCCCAGAGGTCCTGTAACCGTTATCTGCTGAAATACTCCATCCATATCGGAAACCAAAGCTTCTACTGTTCCTTCACCTCCATCTGCCAGCGGTCGAACACAAAGACTGGCAGATGGCAGCACCCGGGCAATTCCTTCAGCAAGAGCCTGCCCGGCTTCCAGAGAAGTAAGGCTGCCTTTCAAAGAATCTATTGCAATAACGATATTCATTTTTCATCACCTTCTTTTACCTTCAAGATCTTTTGCGTATCAGCATTATTGTACCAGAAATATCTCAAAAATAAAACAGGAATTGCCGGTTACTTTCCAAACAATTCCTGCTTCCCTTTTTATTTATTACTTGTGACTATTCAGCTTTGAATTCAGCAGTATAAATTTCTTCACCATTTGCATCCAGATATTCCACGATCACCATGGGATCTTCTACTTCTACATACGTTTTCAGAGAATTTGCAACCATCGTAAAAGTTTCTGTCTGAGCTTCCATGGATTTTTCCAGCTGTTCTGCCATACCGTCCTGCTTTTCCATGTTCGTGAAAGTATACCGGTAAATCAGTTTATTATCTTCTCCCAGTACTTCCATCTGCATTCCCTGTTCTTCCAAAGACGCCAGCATTGCTTCCAGCTGAGACTGAACCTCTTCAGATTCCACATACGCTTTCATATCCGGGAACTTCTCAAATGCCGCCGCATCGCTTCCAGAAGTATCTGTCCCCTCTTCCGGTGCCTCCGTGGTTTCCGGCGTTTCTGTATCCTCCGGCGCCTCTGTAGTTTCCGGCTGAACCTCTTCAGTCACTTCTGGAGTGGGAGTAGTCTTCTCAGAAGTATCCGCTGCCTTCTTATCTCCACACGCTCCAACAGTCAGTACCATAGATAAAACAGCCGTACAAAATAACAGTTTTAAAGATTTGTTTTTCATCCCTTCGTCCTCCGACTTTCATTTAGTAGCACTATTTTATCTTGTTTCTTTGCGTATGTCAATTAAGTGTGCTATTGTTAAGGAAATTGTAAAAAACTAATCTTTAAAGCTTTTTTTCTGTTTTTCCAAGCCATCAAGCATTCTGTCATATTCGATGTTTGCAATGGATTCCACCACAAACTTACCATGATCATTCAGCAGCCGATATTTCCGGATCAGCTCAAATTCCTGATCCGTAAGACCATTCTGTTCTTTTTTTAACACCTGAGTGTCAATAAAATCCTGATACAGATAATTGGCGTCACACTGAAGTACCTGCAAAATACGGCTGAGTTTTTCTGGATTCGGAAACGTCCGTTCCAACTCATAACCACTGATCGTCTGCTTGGATACATGGATCTTTTCTGCCAATTCCGTGCTGGATATCTTTAGTTCTGCTCTTTTGTCCCGTATTCTTTTTCCAATTCCCATACTATTGTCCTGCTTTCCTGTACTTTTTCATATTATAGTATGCTATTTGTTGTCTGTCAACGCAGATGTTGACAGATTTTACCAAATCATGTACACTGTCTTTAGAAAGCAAAAGAAATATTTATTATTTCAGATGATATTGGGAGGGGCACAAAAGTGGAATACAAATCAGACATCTTAAAATTAATCGACTCAATCAATGACGAAACTATTTTGACAATTATTTACAATTTTCTGAACGGTTTTCTTTCCTGATTGCAAAGAGAGCTTTCCTGCCGGGATCATCTTCCGGCGGGAAAGCTCTCTGCTTATTTACAGTAATTTTTTTATTTCAAATTGTTTTTCACTGCAAGCGCAATAGAAGTATCTGCTGCATAATATGGGATCAGCGTTGCCTGCAAAGCATGGTAAATATCGGATTTTCCTGGCCATACTGTTCCGATCACCTCATTGTTCTGGTTCAACTGATGATACCAGGAACCATTTACATGATCCAGCACCTTCTCGTCCAGATACGCCATGAATTCTGCAAAGTCTTCTGCGTATTTCTCTGTTCCCGTCACATTGTATAATACAGCGGAAGTATTGATTGCCTCTGCCAGTGTCCAGTGCATTCTGTCATGAACAACCGGTTTTCCTTCCCAATCTGTTGTATAAACGATTCCTGGAGCTCCGTCAGCATTCCATGCATCTTCTACTGCACGATTATATAATGCCTCTGCGGCATCGATATACTTTTTCGCGCCCTCTTTATCATTCTTGTAAGTAGAAAGAGCCCACTGCGTAATCAGTCTGGACCATTCGATACCGTGTCCTGGTGTTGCGCCATACGGTTTGAACTGGTCATCCGGCTGTTCTTTATTACACTCCAGATCAGCGACCCAGTCTTTTGTAAAATGTTCCGGAATTCTCCAGTTATTTTCAGCAGCCCATCCGATTACACGGTCAATGATCCGTCCCGCTCTCACACGATATTCTTCTTTTTCTGCCACATCGGCAACCGCCAGAAATGCTTCTACAGTATGCATATTTGCATTAATTCCACGATAATCATCCATCACTGTAAATTCTGTATTCCAGGTATCGCAGGAAAGTCCTTCCTCCTCATTCCAGAAACGCAGATCATACAATTTCAATGCATCATCCAAAAGTTCCTTCGCGCCCGGTCTTCCTGCCAAAATACCGGAAGTTGCCGCCAGAATAACGAATGCATGCGCATAGCACTGCTTGTTTGGCAGAATCTCATTTTCAGAAGTAAGTCCTGCATACCAGCCTCCGTTTTTCTCATCATGAAGTTCTCCACGAAGCCCTTTCAAGGCTGCGTCAACCAGCGCTTCGCTTCCCTCATGTCCCAGAAAAGTACCAATGCTGTATACATGAGCCATACGACTTGTGATCCACGTCTCACGATTGCGTTCTGTCCAGGGAGTTCCGTCATCTCCCAAATAATAAGAAGATCCGCCCGGAGATGGGAATTTATGTCCGAAACTTAACAGGCTGTCTCTCACTTCCCCTAAAAATGCTTTGTTTTCTTCTGTACCAATCTGATACTTTTTGATTGTTTCCTTCATTTTCTGCTTACCTCAATCTGTATATTTATTATGTATCTGTTGTAACCAGCTCCCTGATCCGAAATTCCCGGTTACGGTTTCATAATGAATTTAGTGTAGCACAGGTTTTCTGTCTCGTCAACGATGCCATTTTCTAGAAATCATTAAAAAATTCCTTCTCTCACTCTTTGCAGCAGTTTTTTCAGATCTTCCAGCTCTTTCCCTGAATATACCACGCCATCGATCATAAGGTTCGGAGATGTCTTACACTTTTTCAGACAGTTCTGTGTCCGAAGACGGAACATTCCATCTTTAGACATCCCATCCTTGGAAATATCCAGTTCCTTCCTGAGTCGTCTTAAAATCTCCATGCCTCCCTTGTTTCCGCAGCGTTCCCCCGTACAGGCAAGAATCTCGTGAAGATTAGCAGATTGTTTGATGCTGGGATGGAGCCTCAGAATCGTTTCCAAAAATCCTTCCGCCACTCCGGTTGTCTCCAAAACTCGTTTTTTTAATGCCGGAGTAATATGTCCCTGTACCTCCTGAAGTTCCCGCAGAAGCGCCACAACCATTTCCTGCGTATGACGATCCTTCTGTTCACCATAATAGGAGAATATTTCTTCCATCTGTTCTTCCAATGACATTTGCTTCATTCTCTGTTCTCCTTTTCTTTTTGATATTTCCAGTATGCATTTACCAGACTGCGATATCCCCATTTTTTTAATTGTTCATAAGATATACGATAATTTCCTTTATAGTGTTTCCCCGTAACAGTATATCGAATATATTCCTGCACCGCCAGATCAATCTGACGAAGCCCATCATCCACATTTAGCAGAGGAAAATACCAACGCTCCCACGAAAAGACATCATCCTCTTTACCATAAAACTTTCGATTGAGCGCCCGGATCAAACCGATCGCGCCTTTATCTGGAGAAAGTTTCTTTTTCTGCTGCCATCGACGCAGCGCTCTGGCCTTTCTGCGAATTTTCGCTCGCATCTTTTTCAGCACATGGGGCGAAATATCCACCTTCCCATGATGAAAACCGAAGCCAAGAAATTCAAACGCTTCTTCCGGTTCTGTGATTTTCTCTTTCTCCCGATTGACTTGCAGCCCCAATTTCTGCAGACGGTCATATAACTCGTCCTTCAGCAAATGCAGCTCTTCTAAAGTATCTGCCAACAGCAGAATATCGTCTGAATACCGAAAATACAAGATACCTCTCTGTTCAAAATATTCATCCTCCTGCTGCAGATAAAGATTGGCAAAAAAAGCGGATGTGGGAACGCCTGCCATAGCGCCTTTCTGTTCTGCAAAAATCCTGTCCTGATATTCTGTCCGCTCTTCCAAAAGCATCCTCTCAAACATCTGATACAACCGACTGTCCTCTGCTTTTAAAAATCTTAACTTTTCCAGTAGGATTTCCACATGGATCGAACGAAAATAATCACTGATATCCGTTTTCAGACAATACCATCGGTCGCATCCAGATAAAAAAGCCAATTTTCGAACTGCATCTTTCACACTCAGGGTTCTGCGAAAGGCATAGCAATTATCCGAAAAACGTCCCTCATAGCGGTACATCTGAAATGCGATAAATTTGAGAAAAATCCCCTCATCTCCTGGATAGGAATACACAGTTCTCTTCTTCTGCTGCCCTGACTTACTGATCAGATACTTTCTTGCAAAACTCTGAGGAAACTGCCCTTTTTCCCATAACACGCATAGGGGAAGATATCTCTGCTCTTTTATAAACCCTTCCAATGTCTGACAGTCTTTTTGCTGTTTTTCTTTTTTGTATACCAAAAATTCCTTCCATTTTTCCGGATTTTTCGCATCCTCCAAGATCCCTGCTGCCTGCTTCATCCTCTGTCTCCTCCCACGATCTTCCATTAAAAAAAGAAAGAGAAGATGCTTTGAAAGCATATCGCCGTGCGATATGTCACAGGACTGTACATATTTTCGCCGCCCGCAAAACTTTTACAAAATATGCTTCGCCCACCGCGGGCACAACATAAATGTCGCATTCTCTTTCTTTTTACCTGTTTAATACGTCAGCAGTTCTCTGACTCGGTTGATAATATAACTTTTTCTGTTTGGCAGATGGAGCATCAGATTCATGCAGGCAATTCCTCTGCTCTCGCATAATTCATGCGCTGCCATGACATCTTTTTTCTTATATCCCCAGGACTGTTCTAAAATCAGGATCATCAATCTGGGGGCGCCATTATAATAAAGTCCATACGTAAACGGATGGATACTTTCATCTCCCCCCAGTTCCTGCGGCATCACATTTCGACGAAGCTCGTAATAGTAACTTTCCGAAGCCGTAACTTCAGCCACAGCCTGTTCCACTCTTTCACATACAAATTCCCGATCTCCTCTGCAAGGGGCATCGTCACCAGAACGCCCTTCCTTCAATTTTCCTCTTTTCTCTCCATAAGAGAGTTCGCTCTCTTTTGTCTTTCCAAAAAGTCGACGAAACAACCCCATCCTGCGCCCTCCTGATCTTTCCCCATAAACTTAATAATCCAGACAAGCTCTCTCTGTCACATACGGTCTCACATATGTATCTGCCACCGCTACATGCTCCGGATGAGAACCGTAAACTGCGATATCTTCCGCTTTTTCCAGCGTACTTACCAGCGCCATATCATGAGTACTGGAGCTAAGTGGAGCATCCACAAATTCTAATGTTAAAAGCCCCGGCACCTTCCCTACCAAAGCAGTGAGATGTTCTTTCATTGCCTGCTTTAATTCTGCCTTTTGTTCTTCTTTTATTTCCGGTTTGAATTTCCACATTACAATATGATGTACCATAACAATTTCCTCCTCGTCCATTGACTCATTCCCGGGACAGCACCCTTACATATCTGAAATTTATTATAACCTTTTCTTAGCCTCAGCACAACAAAAAGATACGATCCGTGAATGATTTCTTTTTCATTCGCAAACAAACAGTACATAACACTTGACAACAGTTGTTCACTGTTATATACTGTTTATAAAGGAGGACTACTATTTATGCACATAATCATCAATACATCTTCCATGATTCCCATCTATGAGCAGCTCGTAGATCAGATCAAAACGCAGATTCGCAAAGGAGATTTACAGCAGGATGACATTTTACCGTCTGTCCGCGCCCTCTCCAAAGAATTGAAAATCAGCGCTCTGACTGTAAAGAAAGCATACGATGTGCTGGAAGAAGAAGGATTTACCGTCACTGTCCATGGAAAGGGTACTTACGTGGCTGCGGTCAACAGGGAACTGCTTTTGGAAGAACAAAAAAAAGAACTGGAAGCTGATCTGGAAAAGGTTATCCAAAAAGGACGGCGATGCGGAATCAGCGATGAAGATATGAAAATTTTATTTGCATTGCTTTTGGAGGGCTAATATGTTAAAAATCGATCATTTACAAAAACAATATGGTAATTTTTCTCTGGATTGTTCGTTGGAAGTAAAAGCCGGATGTATTACGGGCTTGATCGGGCAAAATGGCGCCGGAAAAAGTACCACGTTCAAATCCGTTTTGGGACTGA
>HF995369.1:1729-6964 GCA_000432335.1 Firmicutes bacterium CAG:646 | reverse complement strand
TTTCTCTTTTAGGAAAAGAGATAGAAACCTTTTCTGCTCGAGACCGGGAGAATCTGGGTGTGGTTCTTTCCGACTCTGGTTTTAGCGGTTATCTCACCCCCAGAGACTACCTCCCCGTATTAAAACAGATGTATCATAATTTTCAGGAGGATTATTGGAGAGAGCAGCTCCAAAAACTGAAGCTTCCTCTGGATAAAAAAATAAAAGAATTTTCTACCGGCATGAAAGCAAAATTCAAAGTACTGACTGCGCTCTCCCATCAGGCAAAATTACTGATTTTAGACGAGCCCACCGCCGGATTGGATGTGGTTGCCAGAGACGAGATTTTAGAAATGCTGCGAAATTATATGGAAGCCGAGGAAGAACGTGCTATTTTGATCAGTTCGCATATTTCCAGTGATCTGGAAACCTTGTGTGATGATATTTATATGATTCATAACGGACAAATGATTCTCCATGAAGATACAGACATACTTCTTGCAGATTATGCCCTTTTAAAAGTGAGCAAACAACAATATCATGAACTGGATTCCCGGTATCTTTTGAAAGTAAAAAAAGAGCCTTTTGGATTTAGCTGTCTTACCAATCAGAAACAGTATTTCAGAGAAAATTATCCACAGATTGTAATGGAAAATGGCAGCATTGATAAAATCATTATAATGATGATCGGAGGTACGGACGAATGAAAGGATTACTACTCAAAGATTTTGCACTGATGAAAATGCAAAAGAATTTTTTTATCATAATTTTGGGGATTGCCGCTTTTATCACCATTTTGGAAAAAAATATTTCTTTTCCCATGGGCTTTCTTCCTATTGTGATTTCACTATTTACTCTGAGTACTATCAGTTATGATGAATTTGATAATGGAAATGCTTTTTTATTTACCCTTCCCATTACCCGGAAAATATACGTAATAGAAAAATATTGTCTGGGAATCCTCCTTGGTTTTACTGCCTGGACCGCAGGTCTTTTCATAAGCAGTATAGCGCTCTTGACGATTCAGGAAAATTCCTGGAAGACCCTTTTCCTTGTGGCTTTTTCTATCTTCCCGCTGATATTTTTCTTACTGGCTGTCATGATTCCACTACAGTTAAAATTCGGCAGTGAAAAGAGACAGCTTGCTATGTTCGCCGTTGTAGGAACCGCGATCCTGCTGGGCATCCTTATCAACAAAATAGGGAAAAGTCTGGGATTTCAGTTCCATAGTGTCATGAATTCCCTTTCCGCACTTTCCCCTGTAGTACTCATAGGATGTTATATTCTTCTGATTTTTCTGGCATTGGGAATTTCCCTGAAAATCAGCATCCATGTTATGGAACAAAAAGAATTCTAAAAAATCCTGTTTTCTTTTCTGGGGGCTGCTTTAGGCAGCTCTCCCTTGGCATAACCTAAAATACAGTGACCAATTCCTTCGTATTCTTCTTCGATACCAAGAGATTTCAAAAGTTCTTTTCCCCATTCTGTCTCAAATTCCTCTTTCGCCCTGTGAATCCAGCAGCTTCCGATTCCCAGATCATGGGCGGCCAGCATGAGATTTCCCATCACAAGACTTCCATCATAGACACGATTCAAATTCGTTTTCTTTCCAAGAACAACCAATACTGCCGGCGCTCCGTAAAAAGGATCGAATCCCTCTCCCCAGCCTCCAATAATCCGGTTCTTTTCTGCAAGCTCATCCCGCAGTTTTTTATCTGTCACCTGAAGGATAATGGAATCTTGCGTACCATGAGCGCTGGCTGCATACAATCCAGCTTCCATAATCTGATCCAGAATTTCCTGTGGAACGGGATCATCGTTATACTTTCTGATACTTCTTCTTGTCTTCATATTTTCCAATACTTTACTCATATCGTTCTCCTCCATAATTACTTACTTGTGATACGGTTCGTTACTCATAATTCGATAACTCCGATAAATCTGTTCCAGTAAGATCACCCGCATAAGCTGATGGGGAAAAGTCATTTTAGAAAAGCTGAGTTTATAGTCCGATCTTTCCCTCACTTTTTGACCAAGCCCAAGGGAACCCCCGATGATAAAGCAAATATGACTTCTCCCCTGAATGCCCAGAGTTTCTATTTTTTTTGAAAATTCCACCGAATCCAGCATCCTTCCTCCAATTTCCAGAGTAACTACGTAGGCGTCTTCTTTCAGAAGTTTCAGAATCCGTTCCCCTTCTTTCTGACGGATTCCTTCTTCTACAGTCTCGCTGGCATGATCCGGTGTTTTTTCATCAGATACTTCCAGAATTTCCAGTTTGCAATATTTACTGAGGCGCTTACTGTATTCGGCAATGGCATCCCGAAGGTACTTTTCTTTTATTTTCCCTACTGTTATCACGGTAATTTTCATAAACAGGCAGACTCCTTTTTCTTTATCGTTTCAATGTGAGTAAATGTTCTTTGTCTTCTTTGGATACCCGATAAGATTCCCGTATTTTCTGGATTCCTTTATTATGGGTAAACGTATCCAGCCGATCCTGTTCCAGATACGTCCACGTTTCTGAAGGATAGCGGATATAACAGACGGATACCAGCCATGCTGCCGCCATTTTTACATAATACCCTTCGTGGTGAATCTGATCCAGAAGGGAAAAAATCAGATGGAGATATTCTTCTCCAATAAAATGAGCCAGGAGAGAAACCAGACCAAAACGAATCTGATATTCCTGATTGCTGAAAAGATAAGGATATAAAAAATCAAACCAATACGCTTGATCTTTTTTCATAAATTTCCAGGTACTGCAGCAGCAATCGCAAATCGCCCAGTTATTAATCTGAGGAATGAACACTTTCAAATATTCTGTCTGTTCCCTGCGGCTTAATTTCCCATAACCGATCAACATTCCCTTAATCATCAATTCTTCATAACATTCTTCACGCAACTGATCCCAGATTTCTTTCCAGTCTCCTTTTGCGGCAGTTTTCGCAATCTCTCTCAATCGGGGCATACGCACTCCCATCATAGTTGTAAGCCCGGGAACAAGCTTCTGATGAAATTCTTTATAAGAAGGATCGGCCCATTTTTGTAATTCGTTTCTTATCGCATCAATCATAAATTTCCTGTCTTGTTAAAAAAGAGACCAGAATCCCGGCCTCTTTCCTAAACGCTTATGTACGGTTATTATTTTGTCTTATTACGAATAAACTCGTCAATTCCCTTCGCTGCCGCTTTACCTGCACCCATAGCCAGAATAACGGTAGCAGCTCCGGTAACGGCATCTCCGCCGGCGTATACGCCTTCTTTGGAAGTTGCCCCTGTCTCTTCATCAGCAATGATACATTTTCTTCTGTTGATATCCAGACCGATTGTAGTAGAAGAAATCAACGGGTTTGGAGAAGTTCCCAGAGACATGATCACAGTATCTGCTTCCATCTCAAATTCAGAACCTTCGATCACTACAGGACGTCTTCTTCCGGAAGCATCCGGCTCGCCCAGTTCCATGCGCACACATTTGACAGCTTTTACCCAGCCGTTCTCATCTGCAATAATCTCGGTAGGATTAGTAAGAAGATCAAAAATGATACCTTCTTCCTTTGCATGATGAACCTCTTCCCGTCTTGCCGGAAGTTCTTCCTCACTTCTTCTGTATACCACGTGAACTTCTGCTCCAAGACGCAGAGCTGTTCTGGCAGCATCCATAGCAACGTTACCGCCGCCTACTACAACTACCTTCTTGCCTGTTACGATTGGAGTATCATGATCATCACGGAATGCTTTCATCAGGTTGCTTCTGGTCAGATATTCATTTGCGGAGAATACTCCATTGGAAACTTCTCCCGGAATACCCATGAACATAGGAAGACCAGCGCCGGAACCGATAAATACGGCTTCAAACCCCTGTTCTGTCAACAGTTCATCCACTGTAGTAGATTTTCCAATAATAACATTTGTCTCAATCTTAACACCAAGAGATTTTACGTTCTCCACTTCTTCTTTTACAACTTTGTCTTTCGGAAGACGGAACTCCGGAATACCATATACCAGAACGCCGCCTGCCTGATGGAGGGCTTCATAGATCGTCACATCATATCCCATCTTTGCCAGATCTCCGGCACAGGTCAGTCCAGAAGGACCAGAGCCGATCACTGCTACTTTATGACCATTCTTGTTTGCAGGAGCTTCCGGTTTGATACCGTTTTCTTTTGCCCAGTCTGCTACAAAACGCTCCAGTTTACCAATGGAAACAGCTTCTCCCTTGATGCCGCGGATACATTTTCCTTCACACTGTGTCTCCTGTGGACAGACACGCCCGCAGACTGCCGGAAGCGCGCTGGATTTTCCGATCACTTTATACGCTTCTGCAAAATTTCCCTCTTTTACTTCTTTGATAAATCCAGGGATATCAATATTTACAGGGCAGCCCTGTACACATTTTGCATTTTTACAGGTAAGACATCTGGAAGCTTCTTCCATCGCCTCTTCTTTGTTATATCCAAGACAGACTTCATCGAAGTTTGTCGCTCTTACTTTTGGTTCCTGTTCTCTTACCGGAACTTTTTTCAATACGTCACCCATTATTCGTCACCTCCGCAATGTCCGCATCCGCCGTGATGAGTATCTCCCTCACGCTCTTTCAATAATGCTCTTCCTTCTTCTGTCTTATACATCTGCTGTCTCTGCATAGCCAGATTCCAGTCAATCAGGTGACCATCAAATTCAGGTCCGTCTACACATGCGAACTTCACCTCATCTCCTACGATGACACGGCAGGCTCCGCACATACCGGTTCCGTCTACCATAATCGGATTCATGGAAACGATGGTAGGAATATCATATTTTTTCGTCGTCAGGCAGCAGAACTTCATCATGATCATCGGTCCGATCGCTACACATTTTGTATAGGTTTTTCCCTCGGCAACCAGATCGTCGATTACTTTTGTAACCATACCGCTTCTGCCATAAGAACCGTCATCTGTAGTAATGTACAGGTTGCCTGCTACTGCTTCCATTTCTTTTTCCAAAATGATCAGATCTTTTGTCTTTGCTCCCACAATAACGTCTGCATCAATCCCATGCTCATGCAGCCATTTTACCTGCGGATAAACAGGGGCAGTACCAACACCACCTGCCACAAACAGGATTTTTTCTTTTTTCAGTGCTTCCAGATCTTCGTTCACAAATTCGGACGGACATCCCAGAGGCCCTACAAAATCTTCAAAGGCATCTCCTGCCTGCAGTTTGGCAAATTTTTCTGTGGAAGCGCCGATCGGCTGGAATACGATGGTGATCGTT
>HF995369.1:0-1696 GCA_000432335.1 Firmicutes bacterium CAG:646 | reverse complement strand
TTCTCTGTCATAATCACAGATTGTCAATGGAATACGCTCTCCTGCATCATCCTGCTTTACAATCACAAACTGTCCAGGCTGGCAGTGTTTTGCTACCATTGGCGCTTCTACAACCATGAGATAAACAATCTCATTAAGTTTTTCCGCTTTGATAATTTTGTACATAACATCCTCCTAGTTATTTTATTTTAACACGTAGATTTTTCTTTAGTAACGTGTTACAATCTCCAGTTCCATTTTGCCACAAACGGGTAAAAAAATCAATACATGGCGTGCGTTTTTCTCCACGGCTGCCATTCGCCATCATTCTCCGTCCGTCAGCGTATAAATAGCGCTTCCCGGATAGCCCATCTGTCCATGCTCGTCCACTAACACGGCATAGAAGGTATGTGTTCCTTCAAGCATCTCCACCGGTTCGGAAGGATCGTATAACTTGCTCTTCTTGGTAGGCTTTTCATCAAAAGCATAATACGCCTTACAGCCCTCGGGAACGATAATATAAATCTTCGTATCCATATCTGTGGTAAACTTCCCGGAAGAAGGAGAAATCTGCGGCGGCGCCGGAGGTTCAAATTCAATCACATACTCTCTCGAGATCACCTGGCTGGGAATACCCTTTTCATTCACTGAGATAGCCTTCACCACAGTAGTTCCCGCTTCCAGTACAATGCCTTCTGTATAAAGGGTACTTTCTGACGTAGGTTCCGTACCATCTAAGGTATAATACACTGAAGCCTTATCATTCTTCACATATAACTGAAGGGTTTTTTCCTCCGCATACTCACCCCCCGGAAGACTGAACACAGGATCGGGGGCAATATAAGCTGCATACTTATCTTCCACTTCCTCCTCATCACATCCCATAAGGAGATCCCGAATTTTATCCGGCGCTTCCTGTTTTTCATATATTTTAATCAGTTGTCCATAAGCAGCCGCCTCATCCGGTTGCTCTTCGATTAATTTTAAAAGTGTATCTACAGCCTGTTCCTCTTTTTCCAAATGTACAAGAACCTGAGCTAAAAGCAGCTTTGCATCTACATTCTCCTCATCCAGCGCCACTGCTCTTTGTACAAATTCATAACTCTCCTCATATTTTCTATTGGAAAAAGCAGTATCTGCCATACGCATCTGATAATCAAAATCGTTATAATTTTTCTGATCCATCTGAAACTTCATAACCAGCGCAAATACAACCGCCAGAACCAGAATTACCCCAGACACGATCAGGGTGATCATCTTCCTCTTTTTTTTCTTTCTCCGCAGCTCTGCCGCGGCGGCAGCTCTCTTTCTGGCAGCCTCCGCTTCCTCCCGTTCCTTTTTTTCCTTTTTGATCCGCTCCTGTTCCATCAAATTGCCAAAGGAATCGTAATCGGGAACCCACTGCACCTCCTGACCACAATGCAAGCAGAAAAGTCGTCCTTCTTCAATCGGCTCTCCACAATTTGAACATTTCATTTTTCCATTCTCCTCATTTTATCTTATCTATGGCTTATGCGATCATAACCATTCTTACTATAAAACAATTACAGAGATTCTTCAATATAATTTTCAAATTCCTCCATGGACATCAAGACCTTGCGGGGTTTAGTCCCCTCTTCCGGTCCTACCACTCCTGCCTCACAGAGCTGATCCATAATGCGCGCCGCTCTGTTAAATCCGATTTTGAACATTCTCTGCAGCATTCCGATAGAGGCCT
>HF995368.1 GCA_000432335.1 Firmicutes bacterium CAG:646 | reverse complement strand
CAAAATAACCACCGGGCTATGACACCCGGCAATCATATACTCTAAAGAGGTTTTATGGGTAGTTGTTTCCGCTTTGGTTTCAGAACCCCCTCGCAATTCCACCCTGGCATATCTACCACATTCTTCACCGGTTGTCACGGCTTTTACACGTCTGTAAAGAGGTTGTACTGTACGACTCCCCCAGCGGACGGGTTTGTCTTTTTCTATTCTGTAATGTGTGAGGTGATGGTCTTTTGACGTTGTCACGGTATTACCATCTAAACCCTGCAACAGGTTTTGTCCTGCTGCCGCTTCGGATTCCCTTCTGGGATTCCTTAGTATAAACATTAACATATTTTTTCCGGACATGAACGGACATTTTGAAAAAAAATTATTTTTTTCTTTAATTTTCCTTTTCGAGATACCTGTCATGTGATTTTCTGCAACTGTCTTCCGTGTAAGGAATTCGTTTTTTTGGGAATCTCCGGTTCATTTCATTCGCCACTTGTCTCCACGTTAAATCATCCTCGTAATACAGCCGGAAAATCTGACGTAACTTACTACTCGGAATCTGACTTATGTAATCATCTACCAAATTCAGTGCTTCAAGAAGATTATCCTCCAAAATTCCTAATTTTGCAATTCTTTTTTTCAGCATCCCTTTTACCGCATCATACTCCGGATCCGGGAATCCTGTTATCTTAATCGGACCTATGGTGCCATCTTTCCGGGTACCGGTGACTGTATCTGATACTACTCCTTCTTTTTTTATTTGATCTAATCTTTTTTTGGTACGGTCAATGCGGTATCTTAAATCTTTTACTTCTTGCCTGATATCACAATATTGGGTTAGGGCTTGCAATAAGTCCATGGGTATCACCTTCTTTGCTGATTAAATTGCCACCATGTAAAGCTCTCTAATAGTCCAGATGGAAGAATCACCGTAACCAGATGCGTATGGATCTCTTTGATCCGGACGGGGACGATTTTGTATACGGGTCCTTTCCGTTCTTCGTCTCTGGTTGGCAGGCGCATTCTTACTATATCTTCTTCATGGATTTTGTATTTTCTTCTTAAGCGTTCCCTTTCAGTCTCGTTATGTACAGCGGTTTCTGCCACCGGGTCTTTACATCCGCTTTTATTCATCTTGACCACCTCCAAATCTGCAGTGCTGACAATCGTTATTGGCAGCTCCGAAACATCCGGCGCATGGATTGTAGATATAACGCTTTTTATGCCATGCTGACCGCATTTTGAATTTAATCATAAACTGCTTTAATTCTTCGCTGGTTGGTTTATGATCCATTCTTATTTCTTTGCTAACCTCCAAACCTTCTGTTTCTTCACAAAAATATACATCATAGCATGGTTCTAATTGATTCTCTTCCACCGGAATACAATTATCATTTGCATGTACTGTTAGCTGCTCATCAATTATTCTTAATATACTTTTCTTGTATTCCTCCAACGCCCGAATAGTAATTGTTTTTCCGCTTCTCATTCCAGTTATCGTCATTCTAAGGCTTTCTATTTCCTCTTTTAACGCTTTTCGGTCTATTAATTCATCATTGTCACTCATGTGTGAACGAACCAGCGGAATAATCGCATTGTAGAAATTATCCGTCCCGTCTTCATATCCTTGTGAATAAATATTAAGGATTTCCTGTCTTTTATTTTTTGCCGGATATTTTGCATATAATTTTTCTTTTCTATTTCCATCTTTGATTTTATTCATCTCTTCCAAAATCTTCTCTAGTACGTTCATCTCGTTCCTCCTTACATTCTCCCACCCGAGAAAGTATTCATGATCCGCTCTTTCC
>HF995367.1 GCA_000432335.1 Firmicutes bacterium CAG:646 | reverse complement strand
TAAAAGTCGGCGTAACAAGAAAGATGAAGAACAATGCGTACAGATACCAGTACGGTGCTGTTGGGTGAAGGAACAATGTATCTCCCAGACCACCAATTTGATTGTTAACACTACTCGAAAATACCTTTTTCAATATCCAAGTAGCAGTTGTAAAAGTGGCATACGGTACGCCGAGCGCCAGCGCTTTTTTAGCCACATTTCTGTGCCAGCTTTCCACACTGTCTACCTTGCTGTACTTCTGATAAAGGTATCCACTACAAATAAAGAACAGCGGCACATGGAAGTAGTAAATTGTAGTAATAAACCATTCATGTAGATTACTATCTGGCAGAATGCCAGATTGCACCATACTCATAAAGAAATGCCCCACCACAACCAATATACAGGCGATTACTTTTACATCATCCACCCATTTTTCTCTTGTTCTTGCTGCAATTTGCTTACTCATATTATTTTTCCTTATGTGCTCTACTTTATTTCACTACCTCTGTTCAGATGCAGCACTTCCAATGTGTTGTTCATAAACCAGAGTGTTCTATACAAACGCAGGTAGCGATACTGAAAGTCCTTATGATAAAATCATCTGCTGTTACCGAAAACAGGTTCTGAGATAAAAACCGCTCTCGCAGCCTCACTCATCTCTTGAAAAGTGCCGTAAATACGCTATTTTTCCGACATTTTCACTATGTACATCTCACTACCTGCGTTCGGTTAGAGGAGATTATTTATCATCAATACTTTCATTTCTTATCCTCTTTTACTTTCGATATAACTTCAGTGTTTCCACAGTAACATCGTCCCAGCTATACTTTGCACAGATAAAGTCAGCCGCTGTATCTTTATAGCCTGTAACAAGATCTTCATTATCACAAAGCTTCTGTAATTTCTTTCGTAAATCATCTACATCAGCTTTTTTGAAAATTACTGCTTTATCTTCAACAACAGACGCACACTCCTCGATGTCAGAGACCAAACAACAATTACCATAACTCATTCCCTCAAGCAAACTTAAAGGCATCCCCTCCAAGTCAGAAGGCAGTGTATACACATAAGTATTACTGTAAAGTTCATCAAGCATTTGACCTTGAACGAATCCTGTGAAAATAATTCTGGAATCATCCTTTGCCGCTGCTTTCAGTTCATTGGCAAACTCATCCGTATCAGAACTGCCCCCAGCAATTACCAGCTTCTTATCTGTCTTCACCTGCTTGAATGCTTCAATCAGATATCTCAATCCCTTTTCAGGAACCAATCGTCCCAGGAAAAGAATATAATCATCTTTTTCAAGATCAAACTGTTCTTTGATCAACTTCGCATCTCTTATTTCCGGGCGATTAACACCATTCGGTATGAATTTTGTCTCTCGACCATATGTATCCATAAAGTATTTCTGAACACCTTCCGAAAGAACAATAATCTCATCCGCAAATTTAGCTGCACACTTTTCGCCTAGCATGATATATGCACTGGCAAACTTGCCCCACTTAGCTCTCTGATGATCCAGACCATGAATGGTCGCCACACATCTCTTGCCAAATAGTTTAGGAAACCACAGCATTGCACATGGTCCTTCTGCGTGAAAATGAACCACATCGCACTGACTGAAAGCAGACATGATCGCGCCAAAGAAGGAGGATGTCATTGCCGCAAGCCCCTTTCTGTTGACTGTCAGTACAGTCTTAAGTTTTACTCCCTTATATTCAGTTCTCTTATTCCCATCATCAAACTCTTTTCCACTTACATGATGTGTCGGAGCTACTATGTAAACACAATTTGTTATCCTCGACACTTGCATAGGAACACAATTCTGTGTCCGTATGTACAGCCGCAGCGTTTTTACGCTTTGGCTTAAAATCTTTTGCATTAAGATTTGAGTGGATACCAGTTTTATATACAAAAGTTATCTTCAACGGGTCTTCCACTCCTTCATCATTATAACCGCCGATAATTATTCTTTCAACTACACTTTCAAAAACCACTCTATCGAAGCTCTCCAATAGTTCTCCAGAATTTAAGTTTTTTCTAAATTCTCTTATCCTTGTTTTGGTACTCTCCTGATTTTTGCTCAACTCAACCAACTGCAACTGTTCAGCTTGAAGTTTTTTTAACTGCTCCGATAACTCCTGATTTTTCTTATCATAAATATCCCTGTCGATATTGTTATCAAGCCTTAAGTCAAGCAGTTTTTCTTTTCTTCGCTGCAAATCTGTCATTTCTTTTTCAATCTTCGGCAAGCGTTTCAAAGAAGCGTCGTCTTTGAGAATATCCTCAACTTTTTGAAGAAACTCACTCACAACCTCATGTTGATCGGAACATAAGAGCTGATAGCTTTTTACAAAAGCATTTTCAATTACTTCTTCAGGTATGCCTTTACAATGTGGGCAATTCTTTTTTCCATGTTTGGTAGCCGTCACACAATGCCAGATTGTCTTAGTATAAGCAGAACTACTGTGCCAATTTCTTCGGCTTAGTGTACCTCCGCAAAAACCACATTTAATCATACAGCTAAAAGCATATTTCCTGCTAAATTTGTTCCGCTTCTGACCTTCCTGATGTACACCACGATTAACATTTCTTTTTGCAAGTATCTTCTGTGCTTCTTCAAATATCTCCTCACTGATAATTGCTTCGTGATGGTCACGGATGTAAAATTTATCTTCCTCTCCAAAGTTTTCCAACCGTCTTTTAGAAATAGGATCAACCGTAAATGTTTTACCTAACAGCAAATCGCCTTTATACTTTTCGTTTTTAATAATACCGATTACTGTGGATTGCACCCACCGTGAGCTTCCATATTTTGTCTTATAGCCAAGATTCTCAAGCTCATTGGCTATCACTGTACACCCCGCCCCTTCTATATACCGATTAAAAATATATCTCACAATTTCAGCTTCTTTTTCGTTGACAGATATGCTTTTTGTGTCTTTATGATAGTCATATCCCAAACATCCTTGAAAACCTACAAGTTCTCCTCGCTGCATTTTCATTTTCAAGCCCTTTTTGACATTGGAAGATATATTCTCCACTTCCTGCTGTGCAACAGAACTGAGTACCACCAAAAGCAGTTCTCCATCCATTGTCAAAGTATTGATATTTTCATCCTCAAAGAAAACAGCAATACCTTTCTCTTTCAGCATACGAACATATTTCAGAGTATCTAATGTATTTCTGGCAAATCTCGAAATGGATTTTGTAATAACCATATCAATATCTCCATTCATACAATCATTTATCATTCTCTGGAAATCTTCTCGCTTTGTTACCTGCGTTCCTGTTATGGCTTCATCAGCATATATGTCAGCTAAAGACCATTCTGGTTTTTTCTTGATTAAGTCCGTATAATACATAACCTGTGACTTATAGCTGTTAAGCTGATCCTCGCTATCTGTGCTAACACGGCAATAAGCAGCAACTCTCAGTATCTCTACCTTTCTACCACGAATACGATTTTCGTTACGGTTTGCTTTGATTACTTGAACATCATTCATACGATTATACCTCCGATATTTTATTTACTGATAAGTATTAAGCCGCAAGATTTGAAACGACATTGAAATCATTCATAAGCCGTTTTTTTATGGCTTCGTACTCATCTACCGTAATTAAACCGTTTTTCTTTAACTTCTGCAAACATGCAAATTGAATACTATAATGTGCAAATTTCTGTCCATTACTTTGCTCCATCAAAACACCCCTCTCCGTTCATTGCAAGACTAATGGCAAGAGCCTTATCAACTCTTGCCATTATATGGTCGGGCATCAGCCCTATATACTGTTTTAATCTCTGCTTATCAATCGTCCTTATCTGTTCAAGCAGAATAATTGAGTCCTTATCGAGCTTATCAAAATCTTTCACCTCTGTATGTGTCGGGAGTTTTGCTTTCGTATGTGTACGGCTTGTTATCGGTGCGACAATAATTGTTGGACTATGCCTGTTCCCCGTATTATTAGAAATAGTAAGAACAGGTCTTGTACCACCTTGCTCTGAGCCAATGACGGGATTAAGTGTTGCGTAGAAAATATCTCCACGCTTAATAATTCTTTCCATAAATATTCAGACCTCCTATCTGGTTGTAGGTAAGAAAGAACTTACCTATGTAACAGCCAGACAAAAGGAAGTATTTAATATTGGAAGATCATTAACAAAATCTGTTCCTATGACTACCTTTTATCTGGCTTTATGATAGAAGCATCTCAATTTGTCCTCGACACCCCGAAATGCAATGTGCTTATAGAACACAGGGAAGTCGCCAAACGGTCAGCAGCGAACTGACACCACGGGAGTTCCACCCCTCTGACGGTCTGCCAGAGCCGCCCTCATTGTCTGCGACGGTTTTATCACGCTCGGACTTGTGACTGGACGGGAGTACCATTATTCTCTTTGTGGATTATGGCGAAATCGGAAGCAATCCGATATTTTCAGTCGGTAATGAATGGGATCACCCCCTTTCATCGCTCGCTGCTTCTTAACAGGTCTTGGCGTACCGCTGCACACGCTTATGCTCATCACAATCACAAAGAGGAAGTATTTGGCGAATGAATATTCGGTTGTCAAGGATCACTCCCGTTTTCGCCACACAAAGCAAAACAGGTGGAAGGAATTTAATCCCTCTCACCTGTTTGCTCACTTAAAAGCAGTTTCGTATAGGCTAAAATTAAAATTTTTCAAAAAGTTTTTTTAACTTCTTTAGTGCAATGTCAACGCTTCCTTTAACCGCCATTTTGGTGCATCCCTCCAACTTGGCAATCTGCTCATAGGACAGTTCTCCGAAAAAGTACAACAGCAGCCTGCGTCTTTGTGTTTCGGGCAGTTTTGATATTGCCTTATGTAGCAGTTCGTATTCGATGCTCCTTGAAACGGTTTCCTCAAGACTTTCTTCCTTATAAAAAGCTCGGTCATTCAAGGAGTTTTCTGTCAACTCGGAGTGTTCAATGTGCCTGCTCACCCGATTAAGATAGGAAATATCCTCAAGCTCAAAACGGTTAAACAGGTCATACAGCACTTTATCTATTTCAATATTTTGCATGACACCCCGTCCATCTTTAAAAGAGAGGTAATATCTTCCCTCTACAATCATCAGCGTATAAGGGTTATGCTTGTCCTTTTTTCGGTTAGGATGTTTTTCGTTCATTCTTCGTTCCTCCAATCAATCTGAATTTTTGAAATTTCAGATTGATCGGCGGAGAACGACACCCTACGCCACAAACAGGCTTATGCCTTAATTCAACAAAAAACGACAAAAGAAAAACCGCAAAGGCTGTCAAACCCTTACGGTTATAAGAAATAACAATTCTATTATATAGATATTTAACATCTACTTTTGGAACATAATTTCCCCAGATGGAGATAAGAATTTTTTTAACAGATTATCCTCATCTCTATCGAACGGTATGTAAATAACTGCTGCTTAAAATCAGCAGCACAGTGTTATCAGACCAACACATAAGAAATCCCTCCAAATTTGAAACAGGTCTGGAGGGATAAAATAGCTATCTGAGCATGACAAAATTGCCCACCAAAACACCGTTTTTTTTATTTGGCGGACTTGTCAAATTCTATATTTATGTAAAAAAAGAGCCGATGACTTATAAGGTTATCTCACAAGTTCATCGGCTCTGCGTCTATGCGTCTGGCTCTTTGATGACGGTTATATGTAATTTCTTTGCATTTATTAAAGTTTCTTTCTTACATTTCGGACAGTAAAGAGGATAATTCTTTAAAACAGTATCTTCTCTAACTCTATCACGGGTTTTGTTGCCACAAATCGGGCAAATTATCCATTCTGAAATCATAAATTATCCATCTCCATTTATCTTGTTTTATTTAATCTTTCTATTTTATATTTACTATCTTGACAAATTCATATCGTACACTTATCTGGAATTACTATTATTCTCTAAACTTTTTTCAAGAATAAAGAAAATATCGTACCTTTTTCATCGGATGCCACCTTGATATACCCGTTCTGCTTATTCACAATATCACGGGTAAGATATAAACCGATCCCTACACCGTCAACTCCTGCTGACTGCTTTCCACGGTAAAATCTGCCGAAGATTTTTGCCTGTTCTTCTTCAGGAATGCCAATTCCGTTATCGGATACATCCAATCGCAAATAAGATGGATATTCGGTGATTTTCAAGTCCACAACTCCTCCGCTTGGTGTGTATTTCACAGCATTGTCAAGTACATTGGTAACAGCTTCTGCCGTCCAGTTAAAATCAAGCAGGGCTTCAAAGGTCTGCCCACAATCAAAGGTAATCGTAATATTTTTATCCCTTGCTTTGGCATAAACCGTTTTTACCGCTTGCATAACAATATCATTTAAACTGCTTTGTTCAGGCTTCAGTCGGATAATACCACTTTCCAAACGGGACATTTTGATCAAACTGTTTGTCAAAAAAGTCAGCTTTTCAAGGGACATTTGCAAGGTGGCAATATATTCACTTCTCTCCTCATCGGATAACCCTGTATCACCTAATAACTGTGCAAAGGTGTTTGCCGCTGCTACGGGCGTTTTAATTTGATGCGAAATATCGGAGATTAAAGTTTTAATCTGTTCTTTCTCCTGTGTCAGCATTTGATTCTGTGCCTTTAAAATATTGCGGAGTTTTAGAAGTTGATGCTGCAGCCGTGCGGTCAGGGTATCCTCAGCTTCTGAAAAGACCGTCCGTTCCTGCTGTTCTACCAATGCTTCAATGAGCAGCGTAATCTCCTCTAACAGATTATCATTATAGCGGTTGTGCAGAAAGTCCAGCAGGAACAACAGACCACATAAAAATACAAATGCAAAAGAGATAAAAAGCGTACGGAAAAGGATGTCCTCCATAAAAAAGAACACACCAACAGATACCACCGCCGTAGCAGTACCTACAACTAAAATCAGTTTTCTGTAAATTCCAAAATGCTTCATCGTCATTCTCCAAAAGTGTAGCCCATACCAAAAACCGTCACAATGTATTCCTGCTTTTCATCGTTCAGCTTCTGCCGCAGCCGTTTAATATTCACACGCACCGTATTATCGTCAACGAAGTTCCCGTCTATATCCCATAGCTGTTCCAAAAGCATTGCCTTTGTAACAACCCTTCCCCTGTTCTCCATTAGATAAAGGATCAGTTTGTATTCCGTTGAGGTCAGGTGTATTTCCTGTCCCTTCATCAAAACAAGACACTTGTCTTTATCTAACTCTAAATCTCTGTATTTCATACGAAATTTTCCTACGCCAGTGCGTTTTAGAACTGCCAATACTTTTTTCCGTAAAACTTCGATAGAAAAAGGCTTTGATATATAATCATCACAACCCACGCCAAACCCTTCCAACATATCTTCTTCCGTATCATTAGCGGTTAGAAATAATACGGGTGTTTCCGATGTTTCCCGAATTATCTTACAAAATTCCAAACCATTGCCGTCAGGCAGGTTAATATCAAGCAGAAACAAATCATACTTTTGTTTTTGGTATTGCTTCAATGCTTCCAAATACCCATAGACTGCTGTAACCATATGCTCGTCTTTTTTTAGGGCGATAGAAATACCCTTGCTCAGAATTTTGTCATCTTCAAGTAGAAAAATATTTGCCATAGCCGCAAAACGCACCACCTT
>HF995366.1 GCA_000432335.1 Firmicutes bacterium CAG:646 | reverse complement strand
CTGGGGCGAGACAAATGAAGGAGGAGTATACGAGATGAAAAAGCGAGTAGTAAGCATTTTATGTGCGGCTGTTATGACTTGCTCTTTACTGGCAGGATGTGGCGGAAGCGACCAGAAGAGTGAGACGGGGGCTGCCGATCAGAAGACAGAAGAAGCCCCGTTGGCAGAAGAAAAGGGAGAAACTGAAAGTTCAGCAGAAAAAGATGCAGAGGGAAATACAGCAAAGGATGAAGTTGTTGTGACAATGCCAACTACATCGGAGCCGGAATCTGGTTTTGACCCGGCATATGGATGGGGCGCTGGCGAGCATGTGCATGAGCCGCTGATCCAGAGTACCCTTACCGTTACCACAAAAGATCTGAAGATCGATATGGATCTGGCAACAGATTACAGTGTCAGCGAAGACGGTATGACCTGGACAGTAAAGATTCGTGACGATGCGAAGTTTACTGATGGAGAGCCGGTAACTGCTGAGGACGTGGCATTTACATATAATAATTGTAAAGAAAAAAGTACGGTAAATGATTTCACCATGCTGGATAAGGCAGTGGCAGTGGATGATACCACAGTGGAATTTAAAATGACAAAGCCATTTTCCATCTGGCCCTATACAATGGCAATCGTGGGAATCGTTCCGGAACACGCCTATGATGAAAATTATGGGCAGAATCCAGTAGGTTCCGGCAGATATATCATGAAGCAGTGGGATAAGGGACAGCAGGTAATTTTTGAGGCAAACCCGGATTATTATGGAGAAGCGCCGAAAATCAAAAAAGTAACGGTCTTATTTATGGAAGAAGATGCAGCCCTGGCAGCGGCTATGGCAGGTCAGGTAGATGTGGCGCATACAGCTGCTTCCTACAGCGATCAGCAGATTGAAGGCTATAGTCTGATGAATGTACAGACGGTGGATAACCGTGGATTTAACCTTCCTGCCAGCGCGCCGGAAGAAAAAGACGGAGTTACCTATGGAAATGCATTTACAGCAGATGTGAATGTACGCCGGGCAATCAATATCGGAATTGACAGAGACGAATTGATTGAGAATGTTCTGAATGGCTATGGAACGAAAGCATACAGTGTTTGCGATAAGATGCCATGGTATAACGAAGCCTGCGAGGTAGAGTATGATAAGGAAGGGGCAGTAAAACTTCTGGAAGAAGCAGGCTGGAAAGAAGGAAAAGACGGTATTCGGGAAAAAGACGGAGTAAAAGCAGAACTGAATCTAATGTTCAATACAGGAGATTCTGTTCGCCAGGCAATCGCAGAAGACGTGGCAAATCAGCTGGGTGAACTGGGAATTAAAGTAACTACAGAAGGCGTAGGCTGGGATGTGGCTTACGATAAAGCACAGTCTGAACCGCTGGTATGGGGCTGGGGAGCGCACACTCCGATGGAATTATATAATATTTACCATACTTCCCCTGATACAGGTGTGGGACAGGCAGAATATTCTCCATATGTCAACGAAAAAGTAGATGCGTATATGGATCAGGCTTTGGAGAGTGACAGCCTGGAGGAATCCTACGAGCTGTGGCAGAAGGCTCAGTGGGATGGAGAAAATGGAATCACACAGGAAGGGGATATTCCCTGGATCTGGCTGTGTAATGTAGATCACCTGTATTTTGTGAGAGACGGACTTCAGGTGGCAGATCAGAAAATACATCCTCACGGACATGGCTGGTCCATCGTAAATAATGTAGACCAGTGGTCCTGGAAGTAAGAAATAGAAAAGGGGTATCGCTTTGTATGCATATCCAGAATATTTATATATTTTGCGCTCAGTCTGCGCTCACTTTGAGCCTGAAGTCTAGAAGATGTGCTCGACAAATTCGCTGAAAATGTATAAATATTTCTGGATAATGTCAAAAGCGATAGCCCTTTGAAGTGCGTTTGGAGGAAATATATTTTATGAAAAAATGGGCCATTTCTATAGGCAGACAGGGAATCCGCATGGTATTTCTGGTGGCGGCGGTGAGCATCGTTACGTTCCTGTTGATGAAAGCATCTCCTGTAGATCCCCTGCAGGCAAATGTGGGTCAGGCGGCTCTGGGAAGTCTCAGTCCGGAGCAGGTGGAAAAGCTGGAAGAATACTGGGGCGTTAATACTCCGCCTCTGGAACAGTACCTCTCCTGGGCGAAGGATTTTATCCGGGGAGATATGGGAACTTCTCTTTTGTACCGGCAGCCGGTGACAGAGGTGATTGGGGTGAAATTATCCAATTCTTTGTTTCTGATGATTGCCGCCTGGATTCTTTCCGGGATTCTCGGCGTAACGCTGGGGATTCTTTCGGGGATGAACCGGGGAAAATGGATCGATAAAGGAATCAAAGGATACTGTCTTGTAATCTCCAGTACTCCTACTTTCTGGCTTGCCCTTCTTCTTTTAATGGTTTTCGGCGTATGGCTGAAGATTTTACCCATTGGTCTCAGTGTGCCTATCGGTGTAGAAGCCTCAGGTGTTACTTTTCTGGATCGGGTGCGTCATGCGATCCTTCCCGCTGTTACCCTGAGCATTACGGGCGTGTCCAATATTGCCCTCCACACCCGGGAAAAAATGATCGATATTATGGAAAGTGATTACGTGCTTTTTGCCAAAGCCAGAGGAGTGACCGGGTGGAAATTATTCTGGCAGCATGGCTTTCGAAATGTTCTTCTTCCGGTGATCACCCTTCAGTTTGCTTCTATTTCTGAAATCTTTGGAGGCTCCGTACTGGTGGAACAGGTATTTTCCTATCCGGGTCTGGGGCAGGCAGCTGTAGCGGCGGGTCTGGGAAGTGATATGCCTCTTTTGATGGCGATCACTATCGTCAGCGCGATCTTTGTATTTGGAGGAAATCTGATTGCAAACCTTCTTTATGGAGTGGTAGACCCCAGAATCAGAAGAGGAGGAGCAAAATAATGGAAAGACGAAAATTATGGAACCGCAGGCAGCGGGTTTTAGCAGGGTTATGCTTTTCAGCTGTATTTTTACTGGGAATCTGCATTGCCGGGAGTTTCTGTACAGAGGCGGCAAAAGTGACGGACTTTTCCAGAAAAAATCTGCCTCCCAGTTGGCCGTATCTGTTCGGTACGGACTGGTTGGGAAGAGATATGCTGGTGCGTACCCTGAAAGGCATGTCCTTAAGTATTTTTATCGGCATTGTTTCGGCGGCAATCAGCGCTGTGATCGCTCTGGTGCTGGGGATTGCTTCCGCAGTATTGGGAAAGAAGGCAGACAGCATAATCACCTGGCTGATCGATCTGATTATGGGAATTCCCCATATTTTGCTTCTGATCCTGATCTCTGTTGCAGTGGGAAAAGGTGTGAAGGGAGTAGTGATCGGGGTAGCGCTCACTCATTGGCCTTCTCTTGCCCGGCTGATCCGCGCAGAAGTTTTGCAGATTAAAGAAAGCCCCTATATTCAAATTGCGGAAAAACTGGGAAAAAGTAAATGGTATATCGCAAGAAAACATATCATTCCCCAGCTTTTGCCTCAGTTTATCGTGGGACTGATCCTTATTTTTCCTCATGCGATCCTGCATGAATCCAGCGTGACATTTCTTGGCTTCGGGCTCTCCACGGAACAGCCTGCCATAGGAATTATTCTTTCGGAAGCGATGAAATATCTGGTGACAGGAAAATGGTGGCTGGCATTATTCCCGGGAATTTTTCTGGTAGTGACTGTGATTCTGTTTTATGTGGCAGGGGAGGGAATCCGCAAGCTTGTGGACCCGTCCAGCGTACATGAGTAGGAGAAGAAGATGAAAGAGACGATATTAAAAATAGAACATATGAATATTTCTTTTTCCCAGTATGGAAAAGGGCTGCGGCAGGTAGAACTGCCGGTGATCCGGGATTTGGATGTGGAAGTAAAAGCAGGAGAGATGGTGGCAGTGGTAGGTTCCAGCGGTTCGGGAAAAAGTCTTCTGGCTCATGGCGTGATGGGAATTTTGCCCTATAATGCCCAGATGGGAGGGACGATGTGGTATCGGGGAGAGTCCCTTACCAAAGAGCGAATTAGGAAATTAAGAGGAAAGGAAATCCTGATGGTTCCCCAGAGCCTTTCTTATCTGGATCCGCTCATGAAGACGGGAGAACAGATCCGCAATGGGAAAAAGGATGAGAAAAGTAAAAAAAAGCTGAAAGAAATTTTTCAAAGATATCATCTGAAAGAGGAAGTAGAAGAAAAATATCCCTTTGAATTGTCCGGGGGGATGAGCCGGAGAATCCTGATTTCTACGGCAATGATTGAGGAACCTCATCTTGTGATCGCCGATGAGCCGACGCCGGGGCTGGATCTTGCCATGGCGAAACGAGCTATGAGTCATTTCCGGGAGCTGGCAGATATGGGAGCGGGAGTTTTGGTAATCACCCATGATCTGGAACTGGCTTTGGAGGTGGCAGATCGAATCGTTGTCTTTTATGCGGGAACTACCGTGGAAGAAGCGAATGTTTCTGATTTTCAGCAGGAAAGTACGCTGCGCCATCCATATACGAAGGCTTTGTGGAGGGCGCTGCCTCAAAATGGATTTCAGTTTATTGAGGGAAGCCAGCCGTATGTAAAAGATATGCCCGAGGGCTGTCCCTTTGCTCCCCGCTGTGAACGTTGTACAGAAGCATGCAAAGGGGAGATTCCCTATAGGAGCGTACGGGGCGGGAAAGTACGCTGTGTGAAGGGGGAAGAAGGAGGAGATAAGCAGTGAAGCTGGAAGTGAGAGATGTGACATACCAATACGGAGAAAAAGAAAGGGTGATCTTACAGGATTTTAGCTTTTCCATGACAAATCAGGAGAGAGTAGGGCTGGTAGCCCCCAGTGGCGTTGGAAAAACAACACTCTGTAAGCTGATCAGCGGTTATCTCAAACCGGATCAGGGACAGATTCTTTTGGATGGAAAAGATGTGAGCGCCTATAAGGGGTATTGCCCGATTCAGATGATCTGGCAGCAGCCGGAGCTGGCAGTCAATCCCCGGCTTCCCATGCGGGCAGTGTTGGAAGAAGGGGATGAGATCGAGGAACGGATCATCCGTGGACTGGGAATTGAACAGAACTGGCTGAATCGTTTCCCGTCAGAACTTTCCGGGGGAGAGATGCAGAGATTTTGTATCGCCCGGGCACTGGGAAAAAGAACCCGTTTTCTCATTGCTGATGAGATCAGTACGATGCTGGATCTTATCACCCAGAGCCAGATCTGGAATTTCCTTTTGAAAGAAGTGGAGGCAAGGGAAATCGGGTTGATCGCGGTGAGCCACAGTCAGCCTCTGCTAGACCGGATCTGTACCCGGCAGATACCGGTGGGATTGGATAATAGGAGTAACTGTTACACATAGAGGAATGGAGGACGATAAAATGCGTGAAGAAGAAAAAATTAAAGAGGGCATTTTGTTTTGTCCGGGAGATACCGAATTAAAGGCGATCAAATTAAAAACACACAAATTAAATGTGGATTATAACAGTACCTATGAGGATGAACGGGAGAAACGGGAAGAGATTCTTGCGAAGATGATCGGGGAACTGGGGGAGGGAAGCTTTATCCAGGGACCGGTATTCTTTCACTACGGGCAGCACACGAAGATAGGAAAGCACTTTTTCGGGAATTTTAATCTGACGATCCAGGATGATTGCGTGATTGGAGCAGGCAGCGTGGTCACAAGAGACATTCCCAGCGGCAGCTTTGCAGCAGGGGTTCCCTGTAAAGTTATCCGGCCGCTTACAGAAAAAGACAGCATGAAATACAAACCGGAAGTCCTGGCAGACAATATGATATTATAAAAACGTTGGCTAAAAAGACATCACACTGGAACTTTAGCGATACTATATATGCCCGGTCAAACGCATTTTGTCGAGCACATCTTTGAGACCTTAGGCTCAAAGTGAGCGCAGACTGCGTTTGACCGGGCATATATAGTATTTGATAATGTTACAGATATTTATCAGCCATTTTTCAGGTTATCACGTTTTCTCAGTCGGGAATCCAGAATTTTTTTACGGATTCGCAGGCTGGTAGGAGTAACCTCCAGAAGTTCATCCTTGTCGATGAAGTCCAGAGCCTGTTCCAGACTGAGGATTTTTGGCGGCGTCAGTTTCAGCGCATCGTCGGCGGAGGAGGAACGGGTGTTGGTGAGGTGTTTTGTCTTACAAACATTCAGCTCGATATCTTCTGCTTTTCCGTTCTGTCCAATGACCATACCGGCATATACTTTTTGACCTGGTCCGATGAACAAAGTTCCGCGCTCCTGAGCAGAGAACAGACCGTAGGTTACGGATTCGCCAGCTTCAAAAGCGATCAGGGAACCCTGTTTCCGGTAATTGATATCCCCTTTATAAGGAGCGTAATCGTCAAAAATGGTATTGAGGATGCCGGTTCCTTTGGTGGAGGTCATAAATTCTCCACGGAAGCCGATCAGTCCTCTGGCCGGAACTTCAAATTCCAGTCGGGTAGATCCGTCGCTTGCCAGGCTCATTCCCTGAAGGGCGCCTTTTCTTTCACTGATTTTCTGGATGATGGTTCCGGAAAATTCTTCCGGTACATCAATATAGGCCAGTTCCATAGGCTCCAGAAGTTTTCCTCGTTCATCGTGTTTATAGATAACTTCCGCTTTACTTACAGCAAATTCATAGCCCTCCCGGCGCATATTTTCAATCAGGACGGACAGATGAAGTTCGCCTCGTCCAGATACCTTAAAGCAGTCCGGGGAATCTGTATCTTCCACACGAAGACTCACATCTGTATTTAATTCCCTTTTCAGACGTTCGCCCAGATGACGGGAAGTGACGTATTTTCCTTCCTGACCTGCCAGAGGGCTGTCATTGACCATGAACTGCATGGAAATCGTAGGCTCAGAGATCTTCTGGAAGGGAATCGGCTCCGGATTTGCCACGTCACACAGGGTATCGCCGATATGAATATCTGGAATACCGGAGATGGCTACGATAGAACCAATCCCGGCTTCCTGAACTTCCACCTTGTTCAGACCGTCAAATTCATATAATTTGCTGATTTTTACTTTTTTCTTTTTATCCGGTTCATGATGGTTCATAAGCATTACTTCCTGGTTTACAGCAATCTTACCGTTGTCCACCTTACCTACGCCGATACGTCCCACATATTCGTTGTAGTCAATGGTGCTGATCAGAACCTGTGTACCGGCGTCGGGATCGCCTTGTGGCGCCGGAATATATTTGAGGATTGTCTCAAACAGAGGTTCCATATTTTCCGGTGTATCGTTGAGATCCAGAACAGCGTGACCGGCTTTTGCAGAAGCGTATAAGAATGGGCAGTCCAACTGTTCATCGGAGGCATCCAGATCCATGAGAAGTTCCAGTACTTCGTCAATAACTTCATTGGGGCGGGCTTCCGGACGGTCAATCTTATTGATGCAGACGATCACGTGAAGATCCAGCTCCAGAGCCTTTTTCAGAACGAATTTTGTCTGAGGCATAGCGCCTTCAAAAGCGTCTACTACCAGAATAACGCCGTTTACCATTTTCAGGACGCGCTCTACCTCGCCGCCAAAATCGGCATGGCCTGGAGTATCGATAATGTTAATTTTCGTATCTTTGTAATAAACTGCTGTATTTTTGGAAAGAATGGTGATACCGCGTTCCCGTTCAATGTCATTGGAGTCCATGACACGTTCCTGAACTTCCTGATTGGCACGAAAAACACCGCTTTGACGCAGAAGCTGATCTACCAGAGTAGTTTTGCCGTGATCTACGTGAGCGATGATTGCGATATTGCGTATATCTTCTCTTTTGATTTTCATAAACATTTCCTTTCTTTTCCTGATAAAACCCCATGATTTCAAGGGGTTTGGGATTTTCCAACGATACAAGTCTAACACATTTTTTTCAGATTACAAGGGAATTAGAAAAAAAGTCGGTAAAAAATCGACTTTTACCGAGAATTTTGTCGACCGAAAAAAAGAATATTCTCTTCTTTTTCCTCATATATAAAATATATCAACAGATAAATGGAGGAAATTATGGAAATGACACAGGAAAATAAGAATCATTCATGGGCAGTGGAAAACAATCAGGTGGAGATCATGGGAAAAATTGCGTCCCAGTTCACATTCAGTCATCAGGTATTTGGGGAAGGATTTTACATGGTGGATGTGCTGGTGAAAAGACTCAGCGATTCCGAGGACAGGATTCCGGTGATGATCTCAGAGAGACTTCTTGATGTGACAGAGGATTACGAAGGAGAATATATTCATGTGTGCGGACAGTTCCGCTCCTACAACCGGCATGAAGAGAAGAAGAACAGACTGGTCTTGTCTGTCTTTGCAAGAGAAGTGGAATTTGTGGCAGATGATGATGAAAATATGAAGTCGAATGCCATCTTTCTGGATGGATACATATGCAAACCTCCGGTTTATCGGAAAACACCTCTGGGAAGAGAGATTGCAGATCTTCTCATTGCCGTGAACCGGCCTTATGGAAAATCAGATTATATCCCCTGTATCTGCTGGGGCAGAAACGCCCGTTATGCGTCGGCTTTTCAGGTGGGAGGTCATGTGCTGATCTGGGGAAGAATCCAGAGCCGGGAATATGTAAAAAGACTCAGTGAGGAAGAGACAGAAAAGAGGACGGCATATGAGATTTCCGTAAGCAAACTGGAGTATGTGGATTGACAACAAAATTGAATAATGATATAGTAAATAAAACACAGAGATAGAGGTTGCACGTTCTATCAGTACCTTTTCAGATGTATCAGGAACAGGAGAAGGAAAGGGAAAGGAGAGGGTGCCGAAGGAACAGGAGACCTGAGATCTTGTCCCTGGGCATGGGGGTGAAGAACCTCATGACTGTCATCGCAAGATGGAGTGCTATCCGAAGAAAACAGGTGAAGTTGTTTTATTACTGTATGGATTCTTTAGAGGTGGGCTTCCGTTGGCGGCGCACCTCTGTTTTGTTTTTGCAATACTTCGTACAGAAAGGAGATTTGTTATGGCTATTTTTACAGGTGCAGGTGTGGCGATCGTTACACCGATGAAAGACAATTATGAGGTGAATTATGAGAAGTTGGATGAGATTCTGGAAGATCAGATTGCGGGCGGTACCGACTGTATTGTTATCTGCGGAACCACAGGAGAATCTGCAACACTTACCGAGGAAGAACATCTGGAAACGATTAGATTCACCATTGATAAAGTGAACCATAGAATTCCGGTGATTGCAGGTACAGGATCAAATTCCACCGCAACAGCGGTTCAGATGTCGGAGGAAGCGGCGCAGGTGGGAGCAGACGGTATCCTTCTGGTTACGCCTTATTATAATAAAGCGACGCAGAAAGGTTTGATCGGACATTATACAACGGTGGCGAATGCGGCAAAGGTTCCAGCAGTTTTGTATAATGTACCCAGTCGTACCGGATGCAGTATGTCTGCGGACACGATTGCTCATCTGGTAAAAAATGTGGAATATATCGTGGGGGTAAAGGAAGCTTCCGGCAACATCAGCCATGTGGCAGAAACCATAGAGAAATGTGATGGGAAGATTGATATTTATTCAGGAAATGACGATCAGATCGTACCGATCCTGTCTCTGGGAGGAAAAGGTGTGATTTCCGTACTTTCCAATATCGCTCCCCGGGAAACGCACGATATTGTAGAACTGTTTATGAATGGAAAGATAGAGGAAAGCCGCAGACTTCAGTTGAAAGCCCTGCCGCTGGTGAGAGCATTGTTCAGTGAAGTAAATCCGATTCCGGTAAAAGCCGCTATGAATCTGATGGGTATGGAAGTAGGACCGCTGCGTATGCCGCTTACGGAGATGGAAGAAGCGCACAAAAAAGTTTTGGCAGACGAAATGGTAAAATTCGGACTGAGGCTGGCATAGAAAGTGAAATAGAGGACGAAAAAATGGTAAAAGTAATTATGCATGGCTGTAATGGTCATATGGGGCAGGTAGTAAGTGCGATGACAGCGGCCGATCCGGAAGTTGAGATCGTAGCCGGTATCGATCTGGTGGATAACCGGGAGAACGGCTATCCGGTATTTACCGATATCTGGAGCTGTCAGACAGAGGCGGATGTAGTGATTGATTTCTGTTCAGCAAAAGCCACAGATGTTCTTTTGGAATATTGTGCAGACAGAAAGTTGCCAGTAGTGCTGTGTACCACCGGGCTCAGTGAGGAACAGTTGAAAAAGGTGGAAGATACCAGTAAAAAGGTGGCGGTATTAAAGTCTGCCAACATGTCTCTGGGAATCAATCTGCTGATGAAGCTGGTGAAGGAAGCGGCGCAGACACTGGCAGCGGCAGGATTTGATATGGAGATCGTGGAGAAGCATCATCGTCTGAAGGTGGATGCGCCCAGCGGAACTGCGTTGGCTCTGGCAGATAGTATCAATGAAGGTCTGGATCAGGCATATCATTATACATATGACAGAAGTCAGAGAAGAGAAAAAAGAGATCCGAAAGAAATTGGAATTTCTGCAGTGCGGGGCGGTACGATCGTGGGAGAGCATGACGTGATCTTTGCAGGGGAAGATGAAGTGATAACCTTCCAGCATACCGCTTACTCCAAGAATATATTTGCCAAAGGCGCGATTCAGGCTGCGAAGTACCTGGCAGGAAAAGAACCGGGCTGGTATCAGATGAGTGATGTGATCGGATAAATAAATTTATTTTTGAAAAAATTGGATAAAAATCATTGCAGCTGCCTGTAACGTAGTAGTTATAAGATGGCACAGCAGAAATTTAGGAGAGAAAGTTAAGACTAAATATCTGCTGCGTCATTTTTTCTTCATGCATATTTTTCAATGTTTTGTACATAGTAAGGATAGTAAAGTTCAAAAAAACATAGAAAAGGAGATTAGATCATGAAGAGACATTTGAAAAAATGGATGATGGTCATGGCGCTGGCAGCAGCGATGAGTATGGCAGCAGGCTGCGGTAATTCCGGCAGAAACACCGATAAGAACGGAGCGGGAACCACAGATGAAAATCAGAATACCGATGATAAGGACGCAAATGGAAAAGATCAGAAGGATACCATGAACGGTACAGATAACAAGGGAACCGTGGATCAGGATGGTGCGAACACAGATAACACTATGGATGACGGCGCGATGGATGGCAATGTAAACGACGCGACAGCGGGAGAAGACAATCCGCAGAATGACGGAAATGTGGTGGAAGATCTGGGAGAAGATGTAGGCGAGGGAATTAAAGATATTGGCGAGGGCGTTGGAGAGGGTGTAGAAGACCTTACCGGCGGCGGAAGTGAAAAGAATAACAATACGAACCATACGACAGACGATAACTCCACGAATAACGGTACCATGAAATAGTCTTGCTGGTATCGGCAGATCGTGATAAGATCAATGCATGGAAAGGGGATAACCGTATGAAATTTCGACCATGCATTGATATACATAATGGAAAAGTAAAACAGATTGTAGGCGGAAGCCTTAAGGATCAAGGGGATCAGGCAAAAGAAAATTTTGTGTCCGGTCAGGATGCGGCTTATTATGCGCGTTTTTATCAATCTTACCATATTCGGGGCGGACATGTTATTTTATTGAACGCAGTGGATTCTCCATATTATGAAGAGACCAGAAGGCAGGCGATGCAGGCTCTGGCAGCCTATCCGGGAGCTTTGCAGATAGGAGGCGGTATCCGGGCGGAAAATGGAGAAGAATTTTTGCAAGGGGGAGCCAGTCATGTGATCGTGACTTCCTATGTATTTCAGGATGGACAGGTATGCTGGGAAAATCTGGAGCGGATGCGTCGGGCAGTGGGGAAAGAACATCTGGTATTGGATCTTAGCTGCAGGAAACGGGAGGGAGAATATTATATTGTCACGGATCGCTGGCAGAGATTTACTCAGGTTCCGGTAAATACAAAAACGCTGGAAGAGTTTTCCGGGTATTGCGATGAATTTTTAGTACATGCTGTGGACGTGGAAGGAAAGGCTTCTGGAATTGAAGAAGAGCTGGTAAAACTGCTGGCGCAGTGCGGAAACGTCCCGGTGACTTACGCTGGCGGTGTGGGAAGTTTTGAAGATCTGGAAAAGCTTAGAAAAGCGGGGGAAAATCGGGTGGATGTGACTATAGGAAGCGCTTTGGATTTGTTTGGGGGGAATATGGAGTTTGAGAAAGTACTGAAATGGTGTGAAGCTCTTAAATAAAATCTGAACTGTTGCAAAAAAATATAAATTGTATATAAATTTTGCAAAAAAAGTTGCCAAGTTCAGGATAAATTGTTATAATATAGTCACTTACAAAAGTTGTAGTAAAGTTTTTGTAAAATAAAGGGCGAAGGGGTTGACAGCATGAAATTTATTATCAGCGGAAAAAATATCGATGTGACAGAAGGTTTAAAAACAGCGATCCAGGACAAGCTTGGAAAGTTAGAAAAGTATTTTACTCCTGAGACTGAAGTCCACGTTACGTTAAGTGTGGAGAAGGAAAGACAGAAGATTGAAGTGACTATTCCGGTAAAGGGAAATATTATCCGGTCAGAACAGGTAAGCAGCGATATGTACGTATCTATCGATCTGGTGGAAGAAGTGATCGAGCGTCAGCTTCGCAAGTACAAAACAAAGATCGTGAACAAACAGCAGGGTGCAGGAAACTTCCAGAAAACATTCATGGAAGACGATTTTATAGAGGAAGAGGAAGTAAATATTATCCGTACCAAACGTTTCGGTATCAAACCCATGTATCCGGAAGATGCTTGTGTACAGATGGAATTGCTGGGACATAACTTCTTTGTATTCCGTAATGCAGAGACAGATGAAGTCAATGTAGTTTACAAAAGAAAGGGAAATACTTACGGACTGATTGAACCGGAGTGCTGATCCGGAAAATTAAATAACACAAAATCTGTCGCAAAGCAGCGATAGTTTAAGCGAATACCCAAATCATTTACAGAGATGTGGATGGTTTGGGTATTCATTTATGGAAATCAGAAAGAGTAAGATGTGGAAAAAAGGGGATAGAAAAATATGAAAGTATTTCGGTATGATGAAGTTCCGGTAGTGGAAACCACCTCCGGAAAATTAAAAGGTTATTTTTATGATGGAGAATATATTTTTAAAGGAGTTCCGTACGCTTATGCGGAGCGTTTTCAAATGCCGCGCCCTTCCCATTGGGAAGGGGTGCGGGAGGCAACGTCCTATGGGTTTGTATGTCCGCTGATGGCGCAGGAGACACCCACTGGTGAATTAATGGTTCCTCATCGCTACTGGCCGATGGATGAGCATTGTCAGAACCTGAATATCTGGACGAAAGAATTGGATACAAATGCCAAGAAGCCCGTTGTGGTATGGCTGCATGGCGGCGGATATTTTGCAGGCTCTTCCATTGAGCAGGTGGCTTATGATGGTCATGCCATGTGTGAGAAAGGGGATGTGGTGGTAGTTACCTTGAATCACCGTTTGAATATTCTGGGATATTTGGACCTTTCACCATTTGGCGAAAAATATAAAAATTCAGGAAATGCGGGACATGCAGATATGGTAGCTGCTTTGCAGTGGATTCATGATAATATCGCAGAGTTTGGCGGGGATCCGGGAAATGTGACTATTTTCGGACAGTCCGGCGGCGGAATGAAAGTGGCGGATCTGATGCAGATTCCTGCGGCAGACGGTTTATTTCACCGTGGTCTGATTATGAGCGGTGTTGCGAATGAGATGCTGCTGCCGTCCTGCATGGGAACGGGAGAGGAGATTGTAAAAGCGATTCTGAAGGAGTTAGGGCTGGAAGAAACGGATGTGGAACAGTTGGAAACGTTGCCATATCCGGATCTGGTAAAAGCTTATACCAAGGTAATGCCATCGGTGGCTAGGAGCGGAGGTTATGTGGGAAATGGTCCTCAGGTAAACGAATGGTATCAGGGAAGTCCGCTGCAATTTGGAATGCGGGAACATGGGTATGAGATTCCTCTGATGATTGGTTCTGTATATGGAGAATTTGCTTTCGCTCCTTCCACATTTGACAAGACGGCGCTTACAGAGCAGGAGAGAATGGATATTGTGCGTCGGGTTTACGGGGAACATACGGAGGAGATGGCGGAGATTTTTGCAAAGACATATCCGGGCAAAGATCTGACAGATCTTTTGAGTGTGGATCGTGTGATGCGGGAACCATCCAAAAAACTTGCGGCAATGCATGCCCAAGGGAAGAAAGCAGGAACGTATCTGTATGAATTTACGCTGGAGTTTCCTATGATGCATAAGGTCGCATGGCATTGTTCCGATATTCCTTTCTTCTTCCATAATACGGATAAAGTGGAAGTGTGTGCGATCCCGGAGGTGACGGAACGATTGGAAAATCAGATGTTTGGAGCGTTTATGGAATTTGTCCGCACAGGCAAACCGGCGCAGGAATTGCTTCCAGAATGGACTGCGGTTACGGAAGAACAGGAGCCGACGATGATTTTTGATAAGGAATGTGAGGTACGGTACAATTTTGATGATGCGTTATTTGAACGGATCAACAGTATCCTTCCTCCATGTAATCTTATGGAAACTCTGAACGATCAAGATGTACAGCACTAAGCGGAAAAGTGTAGTGTTTTTGCGAAAAAATAAAGTTGTCTAACCGGAAAGAAAGTGTTAAAATAGTTATTAGTATTGTGAAAACATGAATTTTAACAGGAGTGACCATATGAAATTAACAGAAAAACTCTTCGGAACCCACAGTTCCAGAGAATTGAAAAGAATTATGCCCCTGGTGGATAAGATTGAAGCGCTTCGTCCGTCTATGGTAGAGCTGACAGACGAGCAGTTGAAAGATAAGACAAGAGAATTTAAGGAGCGTCTGGCAAAGGGGGAGACTTTGGACGATCTGCTTCCCGAAGCATTTGCCACTGTTCGTGAGGCATCCAGACGTGTTCTGAATATGGAACATTACCGTGTACAGCTGATCGGTGGTATTATTCTGCATCAGGGACGTATCGCGGAGATGAGAACTGGTGAAGGTAAGACGCTGGTATCTACCTGTCCGGCATATCTGAATGCGCTGGAGGGAAAAGGCGTTCATATCGTAACTGTCAATGATTATCTGGCAAAGCGTGATGCAGAGTGGATGGGAAAGGTTCACGAGTTTCTGGGACTGACCGTAGGTGTGATCTTAAACTCCATGAAGAATGATGAGAGACGGGAGCAGTATGCCTGCGATATTACTTATGTGACAAATAATGAAGATGGTTTTGATTATCTTCGTGATAATATGGTAATCTACAAAGAACAGCTGGTACAGAGAGATCTGCACTATGCGATTATCGATGAGGTGGACTCTGTCCTTATTGATGAGGCGCGTACTCCGCTGATCATTTCCGGGCAGAGTGGGAAGTCCACGAAGCTTTATGAGGTCTGCGATATTCTGGCAAGACAGCTGGAACGAGGCGAAGCCAGCGGTGAGATGACCAAGATGACGGCTATCATGGGCGAAGAGATCACAGAGACCGGTGATTTTATCGTAAATGAAAAGGATAAAGTGGTGAATCTGACAGAGGAAGGTGTGAAGAAGGTAGAGAAGTTCTTCAACATCGAGAACCTGGCAGATCCGGAGAATCTGGAGATCCAGCACAATATTATTCTGGCACTCCGGGCGCATAATCTGATGTTTAAAGACCAGGATTACGTGGTAAAAGACGACCAGGTATTGATCGTAGATGAATTTACCGGACGTATCATGCCGGGAAGAAGATATTCTGACGGACTTCATCAGGCGATCGAGGCAAAAGAGCATGTAAAGGTTCGTCGGGAAAGTAAGACGCTGGCTACGATCACTTTCCAGAATTTCTTTAATAAATATAAGAAAAAATCAGGTATGACGGGTACGGCTCTGACTGAGGAGCAGGAGTTCCGTGAGATCTACGGTATGGATGTTATCGAGATTCCAACGAACCGTCCGGTACAGCGTATTGACCGGGAAGATGCAGTATATATGACAAAGAAAGAGAAGTTCCGGGCAGTGGTAGAGGAGATCAAGGAAGCCCATGAAAAGAATCAGCCGGTTCTGGTGGGTACGATTACCATCGAGACTTCTGAACTTTTGAGTAATATGCTGCGCAGGGAAGGAATCAAGCACCAGGTATTGAATGCCAAATTCCATGAGCTGGAGGCTGAGATCGTAGCGCAGGCAGGTATGTCCGGTGCAGTGACCATCGCTACCAACATGGCAGGGCGTGGTACGGATATTAAACTGGATGACGAGGCGAGAGAAGCAGGCGGTCTGAAAATTATCGGTACAGAGCGTCACGAGTCCCGCCGTATTGATAATCAGCTCCGCGGACGTTCGGGACGTCAGGGAGATCCGGGAGAATCCCGTTTCTATATTTCTCTGGAAGATGATCTGATGCGCCTGTTCGGTTCAGAAAAGCTGATGACCGTATTCAGTAATCTGGGAGTTGCGGAGAACGAACAGATTGAGCATAAGATGCTTTCCAGCGCCATTGAAAAAGCTCAGAAGAAGATTGAGAGCAATAACTACGGAATCCGTAAGAATCTGTTGGAATACGATCAGGTAAATAACGAGCAGAGAGAAATTATTTATAAAGAGAGACGCCGTGTTCTGGACGGTGAGAATATGCGGGATGCGATCTGTAAGATGATTACCGATACCATTGACAATACCATCGACATGTGTATCAATGACGAGGCGGAAGCTGAAGAATGGGATCTGGTAGAATTGAATACCGTTCTTTTGCCGATCATTCCGGTGAAGACGATTACCGCAGAGAGCGTAAAAGGACTGAGAAAAAATCAGTTAAAGCAGAATATCAAAGAAGAAGCAATTAAGCTGTATGAATTGAAAGAAGCAGAATTCCCGGAACCGGAGCAGATCCGTGAGCTGGAGCGTGTAGTTCTTCTGAAAGTGATCGATCGGAAATGGATGGATCATATTGACGATATGGAACAGCTTCGTCAGGGAATCGGTTTGCAGGCGTACGGTCAGAGAGATCCAAAGGTGGAATATAAGATGAGCGCTTTTGAGATGTTTGACAGTATGATCAGCAGTATCCAGCAGGATACGATCCGGCTTCTCTACCACGTTCGCATTGAGCAGAAGGTAGAAAGAGAGCAGGTAGCTCAGGTTACCGGAACGAATAAAGACGAATCTTCCCAGAAAGGACCGGTTCGCCGTCAGCAGGATAAGGTTTATCCAAATGATCCATGTCCATGCGGCAGCGGAAAGAAATACAAACAGTGCTGCGGAAGAAAGAGAGTTTAAAAGTACAGGATAAATAAGACAGAACAGGAGCTGTCAGAACAGCAGACCTGATTTTCAGGGGGTGTTGGCATGGCGGCTCCTGTTTCCTTTATGTAAAGAGTAAAGAACAGGGAGAATACCATGAAGATAAAAGGTGCGATTTTTGATATGGATGGAACTTTGGTGGATTCTATGTTTATGTGGTATGAACTGGGAAATCTGTATCTGAAGAAGAGAGGGAAAACGCCGGAGCCGGGGTTGTATGATATGCTGACACGGATGACGATGCTGGAAGCGGCGCAGTTTTTAAAAGACAAATATGGATTTGCGGAGACACCGGAAGAACTGGTACGGGATATTTATAAGGTGATGGAGGAATTTTATCTTCATGAGGTGAAGGAAAAACCGGGAATCCGAAAGGTATTGGACAGTTTAAAGGCGGCGGGAGTGCCTATGTGCGTGGCGTCCGCCACAGATACGTATATGATCGAATATGCACTGGAACATACAGGGCTTCGGGATTATTTTCAGTCCGTCTTCTGCTGCAGACAGGTGGGAGAGGGAAAACACTCGGATAAGATTTATCAGGTGGCGAGGGAGGATCTGGGAAGCGCCGTGGAAGAAACGCTGGTTTTTGAAGATGCTCTTCATGCGGCGGAAACTGTAAAAAGAGCGGGATTTCCCCTGGTGGCAGTATGGGATGCTTCCGAGAAAGAGCAGGAGAGACTGAAAGCGCTGGGAGATATTTATCTGGAGAGTTACGAGGAATGGGAGGATAAAATCTTTCCACTTGTGCATTTTTGAAATAACACGTATAATGAAGAGGAACTGCCAGTCATGTTGGCAGGCAGTTTGTGATTATATGGAAAGAAGGTGAAACTTTTGGTAGAATTAGATCAATTCAAAGCTACACTGAATTCCTATACACAACCATTAGTGGAAGTGAGGGATTCACTTTGACCTCGCTAATAAAGAAAAGCGGATCGAAGAATTAGAAAGAAAAATGGAGGAGCCGAATTTCTGGGATGACCCGGAACGCTCCCAGGAAATGATGAAAGAACTGAAAAGTCTCAAGGATGATAAAGAGACTTACGAAAATCTGGAAAGCCAGATGGAGGATATGGAAACGCTGATCGAGATGGGATATGAGGAAAATGATCCTTCCGTTATCGAAGAGATTCAGGAAATCCTTGACCAGTTTGAGGCGGATTTTGAGAGTATCCGTATGAAAACGCTGCTTTCAGGAGAATACGATAAGAATGACGCTATCGTGAAGCTGAATGCAGGCGCAGGCGGAACGGAATCCTGTGATTGGGCAGGAATGCTTTATCGTATGTATTGCCGTTGGGCAGAAAAGAAGGGATTTTCTCTGGAAGTGCTGGATTATCTGGACGGCGACGAGGCGGGTATTAAGTCTGTTACCTTTGAGGTACATGGGGAAAATGCCTATGGTTATCTGAAATCAGAAAAAGGTGTGCACCGTCTGGTGCGTATTTCCCCCTTCAATGCGGCGGGAAAACGTCAGACGTCTTTCGTATCCTGCGATGTTATGCCGGATATTGACGAGGATCTGGATGTGGATATCAAAGAGGATGAACTGAGAATCGATACGTACCGCTCCAGCGGCGCCGGTGGTCAGCATATTAATAAGACGTCCTCTGCAATCCGAATCACCCATCTTCCTACGGGTATCGTGGTACAGTGCCAGAATGAGCGCTCCCAGTTCCAGAATAAGGATAAGGCGATGCAGATGTTGAAAGCGAAGCTGTATCTTCTGAAACAGCAGGAGAATATGGAAAAACTTTCCGGCATTCGAGGAGAAGTGACGGATATCGCCTGGGGAAATCAGATCCGTTCTTATGTGATGCAGCCGTATACCATGGTGAAGGATCACCGAACGGGAACAGAGAGCGGTAATGTGGACAGCGTAATGGATGGAAATATCGATCCATTCATTAATGGATATCTGAAATGGATCGCCCTTGGAGGAAAGAAGGCAGATAATCAGGAGGAATGATCTTTCGCTGGTAAAGCCTTGACGAAAGATCAGGAAGGGAGGTATATATGGGTATTATTAAGGCAATAAAAGAGACCGTGGGGGGATCTTTGGCTGATCAGTGGCTGGAAGTTGTGGAACCGGAGGATATGGGAGATCAGACGGTCATGACCCGGGGAATCTGTACGGGCAAAGGAGCAAATAAAAAAGGCACAAGAGATACGATTTCCAATGGTTCTGTCATCCATGTGTATGAAGGTCAGTTTATGATGCTGTTAGATGGAGGAAAAATCGTAGATTACAGTGCGGAACCCGGATATTTTACCGTGGATAATTCCTCTATGCCGTCCATGTTCAGCGGTGATCTGGATGATGTGCTGAAAAGTTCCTTTGACAGATTCCGATTTGGCGGCGCAGCGCCCACCGCCCAGAAGGTTTATTATCTGAACCTTCAGGAGATTAAGGGGATTAAGTTTGGAACACGCAATCCGATCAATTATTTCGACAATTTTTATAATGCAGAGTTGTTTTTGAGAGCCCATGGAACGTATTCCGTGAAGATTACAGACCCTATCCGCTTTTATGCGGAGGCGATTCCAAAGAACAGAGATCAGGTGGAGATCCGGGATATCAACGAACAGTATTTGTTTGAATTTCTGGATGCTTTGCAGTCCTCCATCAATCAGATGTCGATGGACGGGGTGAGAATTTCTTATGTACCGTCCAAGAGCCGGGAGTTGTCAAAATATATGGCAGATACGCTGGACGAGGACTGGAGAAAGAATCGCGGAATGGAGATCCAGTCGGTGGGAATTGCCAGTGTATCTTATGACGAGGAATCCCAGAAACTGATCAATATGAGAAATCAGGGAGCCATGCTGGGAGACCCTATGGTGCGGGAAGGCTATGTGCAGGGGGCGTTTGCCCGAGGCATGGAGGCTGCCGGAAAGAATCCGGGAGGAAGCACTGTAGGCTTTATGGGGATGAATATGGGCGCTCAGATGGGCGGCAATATGACGTCTTCCATGTCTGCCGCTAATCTGCAGCAGGCAGCGCAGCAGAAAGCAGAAGAAAACAGAGCGCAGGAGGAAAAACCAGTAAAAGCGGGTTGGATCTGTTCTTGTGGCCATGAGAATACAGGAAAATTCTGCAGCGAGTGCGGACAGCCCAAACCGGTAAAAGAAAGCTGGATCTGCTCTTGTGGTCATGAGAATACAGGAAAATTCTGCAGTGAATGTGGAAAGCCGCGTCCAGCAGGAGAGTGGATCTGCAGCTGCGGACATAAGAATACAGGAAGATTCTGCAGTGAATGCGGAAAATCCCGGGAATAACGGGAGTTTCATACTTTCCTAAGATAAATAGGACAGGAGGTTTTGCTATGTCGGTAATTAGCTTCAAATGCCCCAACTGTGATGGGGAATTAGTTTTTGAACCTTCTACCCAGAAGTACGAATGTCCGTACTGCGGTTCTGATTTTACACAGGATCAGATGGATGAGATGTATCCGCAGGAACAGCCGCCCCGGGAATCCGGGACGGCTGATTTTGATGGGGAGAAAAGAGAAGAGGAGCCGGTAAAAGAGGAAGAAGAACAGAGTGGGGAAGCGGTAGTCTATACCTGCCCCAGCTGTGGAGCAGAAATTATCACAGACGAGACGACGGCGGCTACTTTTTGCTACTATTGTCACAATCCGGTGGTATTATCTGGAAGATTGTCCGGGAAATACCTTCCCGGCTGGATTCTGCCTTTTTCCATAGACAGGAAGAAAGCAGAACAGATTTTTCTGGATGCAATGAAAAAGAAAAAATTCGTACCGAACGGATTTTTTGATAAAAAACAGATCGAACTGCTCTCGGGAGTGTATTTTCCGTACTGGATGATCAACTGGAAAGGACGGGGCGCTCTGGAGGCGAGGGCGACCAAGGTGCGGGTGTGGCGGAGAGGAAATACAGAATATACGGAGACCCGTCATTATAGGCTGCAGCGAAGCGGAGAACTGGAATTTCCAGCCATGTCCAGAAATGCTTTGCGAAAAGCGAACAAAAAACTGGTGGAAGGGATTCAGCCTTATGAGATTCAGAAGGCAAAAGAATTTTCCATGGGTTATCTGTCTGGTTTTCAGGCAGAAAAACGGGACATGGAGCGAGAGGAATTTCAGCAGAGCATTCAGGAAGACGTGAAAGAATACGGTGAGAAGTTGCTGAAAGCTACGGCGAAAGGCTATACAACTGTGACGGTCCAGGGGTTCGATATTCAGACATTACAGGAGGATTGGGAGTATGCGTTGGTTCCCGCCTGGGTAATTACCTATCAGGGGCAGGATCAGAAGACCTATTACTACGCTATTAATGGACAAACGGGAAAGGTTTGTGGAGAACTTCCCATAGACAGGAAGAAAGTGGGGATTATCTCCGGTATTTTATTTGCCATTATATTTTTACTTGGGCTTGCAGGAGGATTACTATTATGAGAAAGACAGGGTGGCTTGCGGGTTTGTTTCTGGTCCTTTTTCTGATGGTGCCGGCTCCGGTAAAGGCGGAAAAGGAGCTTGTAGTGGATCAGGCGGAACTTTTTGACGAAGTTCAGGAACAGGAGATCCGGGAAAAAGCAGGAGAAATGTCAGAAGCCTGGAAACAGGATTATGTGGTGGTGACAGTAAGGGAAGCGACAGGGAAAACCTCTGAAGAATATGCAGATGATTATTATGACAGCCATGATTACAGTGAAAATGGAGCGCTGTTTCTCATTGATTTGTATAATAATAACGTATGGATATCCACCAGCGGTTCCATGATCCGTTTTCTCACCGATGACAGAATCCAGTCCGTGATCGATGCGGGTTATGGGAATCTGAAAATACAGCAGTACGGAGACGGAATACTGCAGATGTTGGATCAGACGGAGCGGTATATGAATGCAGGAATACCGGACGGACAGTATAATTATAATCCCGAGACAGGAGAAGTCAGCCGATATTATTCTATCACGTGGGTGGAAGCGCTGGTAGCACTGGGGCTCGCTTTGGGAGGCGTGATTATTTTTGTAGTGTCTCTGCATTCTTCTTATAAGTTGAAGAAACAGCAGTATTTTTATCCTTTCCAGAAATTGGGCGGGGTGCGGCTGGAGCAAAAAGAAGATCAGTTTATTAATGAAACAGTGACGAAAAGAACTATCTCTTCCTCCAATTCTTCTGGCGGAGGCGGTGGGGGAAGAAGCAGCGTGCATACTTCCAGCAGCGGCTCCAGCCATGGAGGCGGAGGCCGCAGCTTATGATCGCAACATTATCATAGGAGATATTTGCGAATGGCGTGGGCCACGCCTTCCTGTCCGTTGGAGGGGAGGATGTGGTCCGCTTTTTCTTTGAGGGCGGGAACGGCATTTCCCATAGCAAAGCGGAGTCCAGATGATTGAAACATGGAAAGGTCGTTTTCTCCATCACCGATGCAGGCGATCTGAGAGGTGGGGATATGCAGATGAGCTGCCAGTGCAGCCAGAGCGTTTCCTTTTGAGGCATTCTGAGAGAAAATCTCCACATAGCTTCCCGTATAAGCAGCCAGCAGTTGCGGATAGGAAGCCAGAATTTCTTTTAAACGGCTGGAAGCGGAGGAAGAAAAAAAGTAAAATTGCAGTTCTTCAATATCGTAGGAAGTGGTTTTAACAATATGAGCCAGATCCTTTACACAGAGCGCTTTTCGGGCGTCTTTTTTGTAGAAAATCCTTCCAAGAAGAGCCAGCAGTCTGCCTTGCAGAAGGTATTCCTGATGAATGTGCGCAGTGAGTCCCAGTTTCAAGGAATGACAGGAATGAAGGAGCTCCTGAGCCACCAAACGAGGGATCAAAGCCTGAAAAATAGTGGCATTTGTCTGGAGATCGGTCACCTGAGCGCCATTAGAAGTAATTACATAACGGTAGAAAGATTCCTCAATAAGTTGATGAGGCAGACAGGATAAAGCCCGACCGGTGGTGGGAACTATAAGAATGTTGGAATCGGCTGCCATTCGCAGCGCTTCCAGTGTAGAATCTGTAATACGGCTGTGGGGATCCAGACAGGTGCCGTCCATATCGATAGCGAGTAATTTCATAGTAATCCGTCCTTTATATAATAATGAAGATATAAGATCAGTATATAATAAAATTTCTATTTTGAAAAGGAAAGCTTAAGGGAGAAAAAGCTTGCATAACCATTGAAAACATGATAACATCTGTTTCATGATTACAAATGTATTTCAGTGACGTACATATTCAGGGGCGGCAGAAAATGAGGCAGGGGGAAATATGGAAAATAAGACAAAATACTACGTTGTAAAAGAAAAGGCAGTACCGGAAGTTCTTTTGAAGGTTGTGGAAGCCAAGAAGATTCTGGACTCTGTAAAGGCAGTTACGGTTCAGGAAGCCACAGAGAGAGTAGGAATCAGCAGGAGTTCTTTCTATAAATATAAGGATGATATTTTTCCGTTTCACGATCAGGCGAAGGGAAGAACAGTTACCTTTATTCTTCAGATGGATGATAAGCCGGGAATTCTTTCGGATATTTTAAGAACGGTTGCACAATTCAGGGGGAATATCCTGACGATTCATCAGAGTATTCCTATTAATGGCGTTGCCACATTGACATTGAGTGTGGAGATTTTACCTGAGGCGGGTGATGCCGAGGATATGATCCGCCAGATGGAAGACCAGACAGGCGTTCATTACTTGAAAATATTAGGCAGGGAGTGAGATTTATGATACAGATAGCAGTGTTGGGATATGGAACTGTGGGTTCCGGTGTGGTGGAAGTACTTCATGCCAATCGCAAGCTGATCAGTAAGAGAGCGGGGGATGAGATTCAGATTAAATATGTGTTGGATCTGAGAGATTTTCCCGGTGATCCGATACAGGAAAAAATTGTTCATGATTATGAGGTGATCTTGCAAGATCCAGAGGTTCGAATCGTGGTGGAAGTGATGGGAGGAACAGAGCCGGCGTATACGTTTGTGAAAAAAGCGCTGTTGCAGGGAAAATCTGTGTGTACTTCCAACAAAGAGCTGGTAGCAGAGCATGGCGTAGAGCTGCTGGAAATTGCCCGGGAAAAAAATATCAACTTTTTGTTTGAAGCAAGCTGCGGAGGGGGGATTCCCATTATCCGCCCGCTGCATTCTTCTTTGACGGCAGATGAGATAGAAGAAATTACCGGCATTTTGAATGGAACGACGAATTATATCCTCAGCAGAATGGATGCGGAAGGTTCGGAGTTTGATGCAGCGCTGAAAGAAGCTCAGGAAAGAGGCTATGCAGAGCGAAATCCCGGAGCAGATATAGAAGGGTGGGATGCCTGCCGCAAGATTGCGATTTTGTCCTCCATTGCGTTTGGACATTATGTGGATTATCAGGATATTCCCACAGAAGGGATTACACATATCACTTCAGCGGATATCAAGTATGCCAGAAACTGGAATGCCAGTATCAAACTTTTAGCTGTCAGCCAGAAGATGGGAGAAAAATTTTATGCGAGAGTATCTCCGGTTATGATCAACAGCAGCAGTCCACTGTATAGTGTAAATGATGTATATAACGCTATTTTGGTACATGGAAATATGCTGGGAGACGCTATGTTTTACGGAAGCGGAGCAGGCAAGCTTCCTACTGCCAGCGCCGTGGTGGCAGATGTGATCGATGCCGCCAAACATCAGGATGTGAATGTAATGGTGGGATGGAGTAACAGCAAATTAGAGCTTGGAGACATTCGTGATCTGTCCAGCCGATTTTTTGTGCGCATGAAGGGAAGCTTTACGGAAAATCTCTCCAGAGTCGAAGAAGTTTTCGGAAATGTGGATGCGAAAGTTCTGGCGCAGGTAAATGGAGAATTTGGCTTTATTACGGAAGAAATGACAGAGGCTGCTTATCTGGAAAAAGCAGAGCAGTTTGATAATATTCTGGGGATGATCCGAGTACACTTTTAAAGAAACAGTGAAATGGGAGAAAGATGAATATGAAGTATGTGGTGGTTTTGGGCGATGGAATGGCGGATCTGCCATTGGAACAGCTGGATGGGAAGACGCCGCTGGCATATGCAAAGACGTCTGTTATGGATGAACTGGCGAAGGTTTCTCAGATAGGAAGGGTACAGACAGTTCCAACAGGGATGCAGCCGGGCAGTGATACGGCAAATCTGTCGGTACTGGGATACGATCCCCGAAAGTATTATACGGGAAGATCACCTTTGGAGGCTTTAAGTATTGGGATTACATTGGATGAGGGCGATGTTGCCATCCGTTGTAATCTGGTCACAGTGTCATCGGAAGAAGTGTGTTATGAAGAAAAAGTAATGATGGATCACAGTGCCGATGAGATCAGTACGGAGGATGCAGCGGTTCTTTTACAGGCGGTGAAAGAAAGACTGGAAGAAGAAGGATTTCAGTTTTATGTGGGAACCAGTTATCGCCATTGTCTGGTTTGGAGACAGGGAAACATCGTGGAGCTGACACCGCCGCATGATATTTTGGGACAAAAAATCGGTTCCCATCTGCCAAAGGAGTCTGTATTGGCAAAAATGCAGAGACGAAGCTATGAGATCTTGTCATCGCATCCTTTAAATCAGGAGAGAAAAGCGAAGGGATTGCATCCTGCCAACAGTTTGTGGTTCTGGGGCGCGGGTACCCGTCCGGCTCTGGATTCTTTTTATAGTAAATATGGAAAAAAAGGCGTGATGATCTCGGCAGTGGATCTTCTGAAAGGGATTGCTGTCGGCGCAGAAATGACAAATATCCACGTGGAGGGGGCAAACGGAGGCTTAAACACAAATTATGAGGGAAAAGCCCGGGCAGCAGTTGACGCATTGACGAAAAAGGGGTATGATTTTGCTTACATCCATGTGGAGGCTCCCGATGAGATGGGGCATCAGGGAAGTGTGGAACGAAAGACAGAAGCCATCCAGTATCTGGATCAGAGAGTGATCCTTCCGGTAAAGGAAGGGCTGGATGCTTTTGGCGAGCCGTATCGCATGCTGATCCTGCCGGATCATCCCACACCGGTTTCAGTGAGAACGCATACGGCAGACCCCGTTCCCTATCTTCTGTATGACAGTGCAGGGGAGGAAGAACACACATGGAATTACAACGAAGCAGAGGCGAAAAAGAGCGGAGTATTTTTTGAGAACGGATGGGAGCTTATGGAATATTTCCTTCGGTGAAACGGCTCTGCGGGAACAATGAGGAGGAAACGAATGTTAATCGTTAAAAAATTCGGCGGAACTTCCGTGGCAGACAAAGAGCGGATTTTTCATGTGGCAGAGCGCTGTATTCGTGATTATAACGAAGGGCATGACGTGGTTGTGGTTCTTTCCGCCATGGGAAAATATACGGACGAGCTGATCGCAAAGGCGAAGGAGATCAATCCCAACCCACCGAAAAGAGAGATGGATATGCTGCTTACCATAGGCGAACAGATGTCGGTATCTCTGATGTCCATGGCGATGGCACAGATGGGTGTTCGGGCAGTATCCTTAAACGCTTTTCAGGTACCTATGACAACCACCAGCGCTTATGGAAATGCGCGTCTGAAAAAAATTGACGGAACTCGGATTCGCAGAGAACTGGATGACCGGAAAATCGTGATCGTTACCGGATTTCAGGGGGTAAATAAGTACGATGATTTTACCACTCTGGGAAGGGGCGGATCTGATACGACGGCGGTTGCTCTGGCAGCAGAGCTTCACGCAGATGCCTGCGAGATTTATACTGACGTGGACGGTGTATATACGGCAGATCCCCGTCTGGTTCCCAAAGCCAAAAAACTGAAAGCCATTACCTATGACGAGATGCTGGATCTTGCAGCATTGGGAGCAGGCGTACTGCACAACCGTTCCGTAGAAATGGCAAAAAAATATGGAGTGCGCCTGATTGTGCGGTCCAGTTTGAATGAATCAGAAGGAACGGAAGTTAAGGAGGTCGTGAAAAAGATGGAGAGAATGCTCATCAGCGGCGTGGCGCTGGACAGAAATGCGGATCGAATTTCCGTGATCGGAATACAGGACGTACCGGGAAGCGCATTTAAATTATTCAATACATTGGCAAAGAGAAATATTAATGTGGATATCATTATCCAGTCCGTAGGTCGTGAGGAGACAAAGGATATTTCCTTTACCGTATCCCATGAAAATCTTCGGGAGGCGATTGAGCTTCTGGAAGAATATAAGGATGTGTTGGGATTTGAAAGAGTGGAATATAACTGCGATGTGGCAAAATTGTCCATCGTAGGGGCAGGTATGATGTCCAATCCCGGCGTGGCAGCTAAGATGTTTGAATGTCTGTATAGCCAGAATGTAAATATTAATATGATTGCAACATCCGAAATCCGTATTACGGTGCTGGTAGATTCACAGGATGCCGTATCTGCCATGAATGCCGTACATGAGGCGTTTGGATTGTCAGAATAAAACGAGAAAATGAAAAAGGGGCGATCGGAGATCCAATGGAAAACCGAAAGCCCCTTTTGGGTTAAATCTCGTTGATAATATTTCTGTAGAAGTTGGTCTGTGTCATCATGATATAAGGAATCGCCCACAGAAAACCGATGTAGCAAGTAAAGATGCAGAGAAACAGGATACCCAGAAAAGAAAGTTGAAGATAAAAGTATGTTCCTTTCTTTCCATGCATCAGTTTACGGCTTTCTTTGAGCGCCTGTATGGCGCTGAGGTCATCATAGTCTGCGATCAGGAAGGTACTCTGGCTGAAAATTAAAGCAAAGTAAACCAACAGAATGATTCCGGCGATCAGAAGGATGATACTGAGAATCAGTACAGGGGTGGGGAGCTCCATGTTCATCGCACACAGGACCAGGATATAGCCCGGAGCCATACACGCCATAGAGATAAGCAGGAGCAAAAACTGCAGGAGGATCACTCGATCCGGATGATGACGGAATCCGTAGAAAAGATCCTCAAACCGTACCCGATAGCCACGGCTTCCATCCAGAAACATTTTGTTGAATCCCAGGGAGAATATAGATAAGATCAGGGAAACAATCAATTCGATCACAAAATACAGAATCAGTTGGGGAATGCTTGTAAAGGGTAAACCGTCTGATGAGGACAGACTTCCGCTCATAAGGAAAAATCCCAACAGGGATGCGACAGTCCCGGATATCATAAAAAAGAGAGCGTAGGCGCCTATATAGGTGCTGTATTTTCCGGCCAGCTGCATTCTGGCCATTGTTTTCAGTTCTTTTGAACGTTTCATATACTAACCTCCAGATGGGGATGAAAGGAGAACACAATCATGAAGAATGACCGAAAGAAGAATGCTTACCGTCTGTGTCAGATCAGCTGGTGTCTCATACTTCTATTTTTGGTGTTCGGTATCAGGCTTCGACAGATGGGAATTTTCCCGGAAGCTATCCTGCGCCGCATGCCTCCCTGTGTATTTCATACACTGACAGGATTTTACTGTCCGGGCTGCGGAGGAACAAGAGCCGTACTGGCGCTGCTTCGAGGAAAATGGTTTCAGTCCTTATATTATCATCCCATTGTATTATATACGGTAATGCTGTATGCATGGTATTTGCTGTCCAATACCATCGAATGGCTTTCCAGAGGGAAATTGGCAGTGGGAAGCCGATTTCATCGGTGGTACGGGATCGGCGCAGTGGTCATTGTGGCAGTCAACTGGATCTTGCGAAATATCCTGTTGCTGTTTCATATTCCCACGTTGTAAGAAAATTACAGGGAACTTCCCTCGTCCGGTGTTTCCATATTCCAGTCACCCTGATTAGGGAGATTCTGGAAAGGACCGTCGAAATAGAAGTCTTCTCCGTAATAATCATCGTAATACGGGTCATCATAGGAATCATAATCGTCTTCATATTCGTTATAGAAACGTTCGTATTCCTGCATAAAATCAGAATATTCCGTACTTCCAAACAATACGAAAAGAATCATGAGAAGTCCGACAACGGTACCTCCGATGGAAAGTCCCAGACCGACTTTTGCCTGTGGATCCATAGGTCCATTTTTTCTGGAAAGTATGGCAAAAAGGATTCCAAGGGCTCCAAAGAAATAGGAGAAGCCACAGCAGATCAGCGCAATGGATAAAACACCCATGACTAGGGAGGCGATTGCCATTCCATTGTTTGACCGCATGGGAGGACGGTTAGGCGTATTATTATAAGGGGTATTCTGATATTGTCCCTGCTGGTTATTCCAATTATTGTAGGGATTGTTTTGATACTGCCCCTGCTGGTTGTTCCAGTTATTGTAAGGATTGTTTTGATATTGTCCCTGCTGGTTGTTCCAGTTATTATAAGGATTGTCCTGGGTTTGTCCTTGTGGATTGTTCCAGGTATTATAGGAATTTTCCTGAGGAACAGTTTCAGGTTCAGTGCCGGATTCTTCTGGAATCTGGTGGGGAACAGGGTCTGGTTCCGGATGTGGCTGTACAGAATCGTGTACTTCGGCGCCAGAGGATGTATCTGTTTCAGGAGCCTTGTCGTTATTGGGCCACCAGTCCTGTCTCTGGTTATTATCCATAATTTCCTCCATTCTGATCCAGACATAACACCACATAAGTGCAGGCACTAAGTGGTTTATGACTTTTCGATCGTTGCATTTTAATGATATTAAAATCAAAAGATGCCTGACGAATTGTTTCGTGCTTCGCACTTCCACAATTCTGCCCCAAATTCGAATATCGTGGGGCATGCGCCCCACTTTTATTCGCATATTGGGACGGGTCATAAAGGTATCAACTTAATTATGACATAGTATAGCATATTCCGGGGAAATGTGGCAAGATGAACTGTTACGATAAGAGAGATCTTGTGCCTCTTTTTATTGACAAAAGAAGCAGGTTTTTGGTAAGGTAGTACAGGAAAAGAAAGGAGACAGATAAAATGGATATTATTCAGGCTTTAACTGATGAATTGCAAGTACAGCGGTGGCAGGTAGAAGCTGCTGTTAAATTGATAGATGAAGGGAATACGATTCCCTTTATTTCCCGATACAGAAAAGAAGCAACCGGTTCTTTGAATGATGAGGTATTGAGAAATCTTCATGAAAGACTTCTGTATCTGAGAAATCTGGAAGATAAAAAAGCGCAGGTGCTTTCCAGTATCGAAGAGCAGGGAAAATTGACAGAAGAATTGAAAAATGCGATTCTGGCTGCCCAGACATTGGTAGTTGTAGAGGATCTGTATCGCCCGTATCGTCCGAAACGCCGTACCAGAGCGACAGTGGCAAAAGAAAAAGGATTGGAGCCATTGGCAAATATTATTTTGCTGCAGATGACAGAGCAGCCGCTGGAAATCGAAGCAGAACCATTTGTTTCCGAAGAGAAGGGTGTGGCAGATGTCAAAGAGGCTTTGGCAGGCGCGCAGGATATTCTGGCAGAAGCTATTTCAGATGAGGCAGATTACAGAATCTATATCCGTAAAATGACGGTGAAGAGCGGAACACTGGCTTCCTCAGCAAAGAAAGAGGGAGAAGAATCTGTATATGAGATGTACTATGATTTTGAAGAGCCGGTATCGAAGATTGCAGGGCACCGAGTATTGGCGTTAAATAGAGGAGAAAAAGAAAAAATCCTCACGGTGAAGATCAACGCTCCAGAAGAGGAGATTTTAAAATGGTTGAAGCGTCAGGTGATTAAAAAAGAAAATCCGAATACCAGCCCAATTCTGGAAGCGGCAGTGGAGGACAGCTACAAGCGTCTGATCGCTCCGGCGATTGAGCGGGAAATACGCAGTGATCTTACAGAAAAAGCGGAAGATGGGGCTATCAAAGTATTTGGCAAGAATCTGGAACAGCTTCTGATGCAGCCGCCTATCGTAGGAAAAGTAGTATTGGGCTGGGACCCTGCTTTTCGTACAGGATGCAAACTGGCTGTAGTGGACGAGACAGGAAAGGTGCTGGATACTACGGTTATTTATCCTACAGCGCCCACTACGGAGGCTAAGATCAAGGCGGCAAAGGAAACACTGAAAAAATTGATCACAAAGTATCATATTGAATTGATATCTGTGGGAAATGGAACAGCTTCCAGAGAATCTGAGCAGATTATCGTGGAACTTCTGAAAGAAATTCCAGAAAAAGTACAGTATGTGATCACAAATGAGGCAGGCGCTTCCGTATATTCCGCAAGTAAACTGGCAACAGAGGAATTTCCAAACTTTGATGTGGGACAAAGAAGTGCGGCTTCTATTGCAAGAAGATTGCAGGACCCACTGGCGGAGCTGGTAAAGATCGATCCGAAAGCGATCGGTGTAGGACAGTATCAGCATGATATGAACCAGAAAAAACTGGGTGAGGCGTTAAACGGCGTAGTGGAGGACAGCGTAAATAAGGTCGGTGTGGATCTGAACACTGCATCCGCTTCTCTGTTGGAATATATTTCCGGTATCAGCAAAGCTATTGCGAAAAATATCGTGGCTTACCGGGAAGAAAATGGAAGATTTTCCAATCGTCGGGAGCTTTTGAAGGTGGCGAAACTGGGACCGAAAGCCTTCGAGCAGTGCGCGGGCTTTATGCGGATTCTGGGAGGTAAAAATCCACTGGATGCCACCAGCGTTCATCCGGAAAGTTACGATGCAGTGGAAAAATTATTTGCCCAGCAGGGATTTACAGTGAAGGATTATTTTGAAAACGGACACAAAGCGATCTTTATTAAAGACTATGAAAAAACGGCGAAGGAACTGGGAATCGGCGAGATTACTCTTCACGATATTGTGAAAGAACTGGGGCGCCCGGGAAGAGATCCCAGAGAAGATATGCCAAAACCGATTCTGCGGTCTGATGTTTTGGATATGAAAGATTTGAAGGAAGGTATGGTTCTGAAGGGGACTGTAAGAAATGTAATTGACTTTGGAGCGTTCGTAGATATTGGAGTGCACCAGGATGGTCTGGTACATATTTCTCAGATCAGTGACAAATTCATCAAACATCCGTTGGAAGTTGTAAGCGTGGGGGATGTGGTAGATGTGCGTGTGATCAGCGTAGATCTGAATAAAAAGAGAATTGGACTGTCCATGAGAGGGATTCAGTAAAAACAGAGCTGCCGCATTTGCGGCAGCTCTGTTTTGGGAATCAGTCATTTATGAAAAGACTTGTACGTTTCTGGAAATAAATCCAGTTCACTACGATCATGATTACATTTCCAATGATGCTTCCAATCGTGCTGGCATCCAGAAGGAAGATACCAGTCAGAATCGAAACAAGAATCAGATAAACAAGATTGGCTGCCAGCGAGCAGACCAGAAGACCGATGTACCATGTGGGAGCCTTTTTCTTAAAGTGCGCCAGTTTTTGACGGACAAAAAATGCCAATACGCCGATGCCGATATAAACAAGGGCAAAGAAGATATCTATGATTTTAAGTCCAGTGCCGTAGTAAGCGTATACCATAGCGGCATCCATGGTGCCGCCGTAATGAAGCCCGCTAAAATAAGTGATGGCATTGATCACGCAAGTAACCATGGTCAAAAATAACTGGAAATAAATGATAAATTTGAACCATTTCATAGGAAACTGCTGCGGCTGATACGGCGTTTGCGGATTCTGGTACTGATAATTTCCCTGAGGAATGTCCCCAAAGTTTGCTCCATTCTGCTGATAGGAGCCGTCAGGAGCGGTTTAGGACTGCTGCTGTTCGTAAGTGTTCTGCGTAGGAGCAGACTGTACTGACTGACCGCAGACAGGACAAAAAACAGTATTGTCATCTACGGGATTTTGGCAATGTGGACAATTCATAGAATATCCCCCTTTCATTTGTGCAGACTGTTGTTTTTTCAGTCTGAAAAATCTATAATCATGGTATGATTATAAGGGATAAAGACTGGTTTTGTAAATATTATTTTAGAGAAAAAATATTGGGAAACAGGAGGATTACATGACTTTACATCATCTGGAAATTTTTGTGGCGGTATGCCAGGAAAAGACTACCCATGGGGCGGCAAAAAAACTGAATCTGTCCCAACCGGCAGTTTCAAAGGGAATCAGTGAATTGGAAAAATATTATCAGGTGAGGCTGTTTGAAAGAATCCGTCAGCGGCTCTATCTCACAGCGGCAGGGGAGAAAATGCGGATTCACGCCCTTCGGGTTCTGGAAACGTTTCACCAGATGGAATCGGAAATATATCAGGAGGGGCAAAAGCAGCATATTCGGATCGGAGCGTCGGTAAGTGTGGGTACCCGGCTTCTTCCGCCGCTTCTCAAGAAGTTGGGGGAGTATTCGGAAGAAATAACGTATGAGGCAACGGTGGATAACACCAGTACCATTGAACATATGGTGGAAGAATATGCTTTGGATATGGCGCTGGTGGAGGGAACTGTGAACAGCAGCGATCTGGTGGTGCGGGATATGATGGAAGATGAACTGGTAATCGCTTCCCGCAGCGGACATCCTCTGGCGCAGAAGGGAAACATTACGATACAGGATCTGGAAAAGTATCCGTTTATATCCAGAGAAGGGGGCAGCAGCGCCCGAAATCAGCTGGAACAGTATCTCGTGGAGTCGGGAATAAAAATGGTTCCCATATATTCCTGTAGTAATACGGAAACCATGAAACAGGCGCTTCTCTATACAGAAGGCTATGCTATTTTGTCAAAAATGATGGTGGAGCAGGAGTTGAAGGAGGGAAAGCTGGTGGCGCTCCCTCTGGAACAGAGGGAGTTTAAGAGAACCATCCGGCTGATTTATCATAAAAATAAATTTCTTTCTCCTGTTATGCAGATTTTCCTTGAACTTTTAGAAGAGCAGATAAAGAATAGTTCCCACGACACCATTTCCCAGAATGATCAGAATGGGATTCACTTTATGTCGGCGAAGTAAATACAGACTTACGGCGAAAAGTATAACCTCGATATAACGAATATTTTCCAGGGAAATTACACCATTTTGGAAAACTGCTACGGTGAGGATGGAAAGACCGGCGGAAGCGATGAGTGCAACGACAGCCGGGCGAAGGGCAGCGAGTACTTTCTGGATGCCGGAAAAATTTCTGTATTTATAGTAAAAATGTGCCAGTGTAAGGCAGATGATAAAAGAAGGAAGGATACAGCCCAGAGTACAGAGTAAAACACCGGGGATTCCAGCCAGACGCATTCCTACAAAGGTAGAAGAATTGATAGAAATCGGTCCGGGCGTCATTTCGGCAATGGTGATCAGATCACTGAATTCTTCCAGTGTCATCAGATGATGAATATTTACAATCTGTTCCTGAATCAGGGGGATGGCTGCGTAGCCTCCGCCTACGCTGAAGAGTCCTACCTGAATAAAGGCAAAAAATAATTTCCAGATCATCCTATGCTTCCTCCTTTCTGAGACTGGTGATTACGGCGCTTACAATCCCTACTGCCAGGCAGGTGAGGATCACTGCCATAGCGCTTACATTGAAAAATACTACGGCGATAAAGCAGAGAATCATCATCCCCAGATAAAAAGCGTTGTGCAGCTTGATGATGTTGCCTGCCAGATTCAAAGTGACGTCCAGTATGACGGCGGCAACGCCTGCCCGGGTTACCTGAAGAGCTAACGCCACAATTTCATTGGTGCGGAACTGTTCATAGCACAGGCTGATCAGAGATATGATGATCATGGGGGGCAGGATGGTACCGGCGATGGCGGTGAGAGAACCGGCGATTCCTGCCATGCGATAACCGATGATCACGGAGGCATTGACCGGCAAAGGTCCGGGGGAGGATTGGGTGATAGCGGTGATATCCAGCATTTCATCTTCCTCCAGCCATTTCTTTTCATCTACAAACTTTTTTTTCATGAGCGAGACGATCACGAATCCCCCTCCGAAAGTACAGGAACTTAATAAAAACATCGAAGTAAATAATTGCCATAAAATCTTTGGATTTGCTTTCTTTTTCATGAGAGACCTCCTCGTTTTTTCTGGATTTAGGATACTACAGAACTGATAATAATAAAAATACATAAATTTTATCGAAATGATAAAAAATAGTTATCAAAATTCTATTGAACTTCATGGAACTCTGCGTTATGATAGGGGAAGAAAAGAAAATTCTTCGGGGCGGGGCGTAATTCCCCACCGGCGGTAAAGTCCGCGACCCATGGCAGCATGGCTGAACCGGTGAGATTCCGGTACCGACAGTATAGTCTGGATGAGAGAAGAAGAGATAGGAGATATGAGATATTTCTTATATATTTCATAAGGCTGCGCGTTGCGTGTCAGCTCCTGTTTCACCCGGAGGGATGGTCAGTTCCTCTGGTTTTTTTATTTCCGGGAATTTCCTTTTTCGAAAATGAAAAGGAGATGGATGATATGAACACAACAAATGCAGTAAGAAGAACAGGAGTAAACAAGAACACCAATGTGAAAATGCTGGTACAGATTGCCATGCTGTCTGCAGTGGCGGCAGTACTGATGTTGGTGGAATTTCCACTGCCCTTTCTGGCGCCATCCTTTTATCAGCTGGATTTCAGCGAGGTGCCGGTGCTGATCGGCGCTTTTGCTATGGGACCGCTGGCAGGGGCTGCAATCGAGTTGGTAAAGATCCTTATGAATTTTGTATTGAATGGAACAGTCACGGCAGGAATTGGGGAGCTAGCAAACTTTCTGATGGGCTGTGCGCTTGTGGTGCCGGCCGGAATGATTTATCGAAGAGTAAAAAACAAAAAATATGCGATGATTGGTATGGCGACAGGAACGGTCTGCATGGCGGTGGCAGCAGCGGTATTAAATGCCTTTTTGCTCCTTCCGGCTTACGGAAAAGCTTTTGGCATGCCGGTGGAGGCTTTTGTGGATATGGGAGCGCTGCTCATTCCTGCGATTGACGATCTATTTACCTTTTGCCTGTTTTCTGTTCTTCCCTTCAATCTGTTGAAGGGAATACTGGTGTCCGGGCTGACACTGGGGTTATACAAACATATCAGAAGGATTTTGGCAGGATAAAAAAGAAAAATTGGGAGGTCAATCATGGGGAAGATTAAAAATATTATCAAAGTTACAGAGAATCCGTTTTTGAATTTTTATGATTTGGAGACAGAGAATAAAGTGGGACGGGAAGGGCATTATTATGTGGCTTCCCGTGCAAAAACAGAGGAAGAGTTGAAGATACGGACAAGAAAAAATACGCCGGATGGGGTAGTTATCTACAGCCTTTACGGAGAGAAAAGGGATCGGGTCGTGTTGATTCGCCAGTATCGGTATCCGGTAGGGGGATATGTCTATGAGCTTCCGGCAGGTCTGGTAGATGCGGGAGAAAATTATCATGAGGCAGCAATGCGGGAATTAAAAGAAGAGACCGGACTTACGCTGGAGCCGATTGTGGCAGATGAAATATATGAAAATCCATATTTTACCACAGTGGGAATGACGGATGAGTCCTGCGCGACAGTCTATGGCTATGCTTCCGGTACGATCAGTGAAAAGTATCAGGAAGACAGCGAAGAAATACAGGTGATTCTGGCAGACAGGGAAGAGGTTCGGAGAATACTGAAAGAGGAACGGGTGGCGCTTATTTGCGCGTATCAGATGATGCACTTTTTGCAGGAGGAGGAACCGTTTGGGTTTTTGGGGGGGCATCGAGATTAATAAAATTTTTAGTTTAATAGATATAGACTTATATTTAACAGAAACTGTCGAATTTTAAGGTTCGACAGTTATTTTTTTGTTAGAAATGAAAGAAAATAAATGAAACTTATGAAACAAATATGAAACAAATGAAACAATATTGACATAATTTTAAGGTGCTTTATAATTAGGGCATAGAAGGAATGGTAGAAATATACAAGTAAATTAAAAATAAAGCAAAAACAAATGCAAAATGCACAAAACAAAGGAGTGATAAAATGGGACAACCATGAGAGAAGTTGCAAAAAGGGCAGGTGTATCACCAGCTACTGTTTCAAGATATTTTCATGGAAAAAATATTGTGACAACAGAAACAGCAAAAAGAATCGAAGAAGCAGTGCGAGAACTGGCATATATCCCAGTGTATAAACAAAAAAATCCCGGGGTCATAGCTATTTTGATAAAGAGAGAGTTTGTATTTTTGGAGCTATGGTAAGAGAAATTTTTGCTCGTATGGCACCTTTTGTAAAATATATATGTACGACAGATGAAAAAGAAGCTGTAGGAAAGGCAGATTTTATCATTACTACTATTCGTGCTGGAAAAGAAGAGAGCCGTATTATAGACGAGAGGGTGGCTTTAAAGCATGGAGTCATAGGTCAGGAAACAACTGGAGTAGGAGGATTTGCAATGGCATTGCGTTCGATTCCTATCTTGTTGCATTATTGTGAATTGATTCGCAGATATGCTAATCCTAATGTTATGGTGTTCAATTTTACGAATCCCGCGGGGCTTGTGACTCAGGCATTAAGAGATCAGGGATATTCTTTTGTGTATGGAATTTGTGATGCTCCGTCTGGTTTTTTGCGTCAGGTTGCAGGATTATACAAAGCAGAAGCTTCGGATTTTCAAGTGCATCTTATAGGTTTGAATCATTTATCATATTTTACCAGTGTAAAAAAAGATAATGCAGAGATACTTTCAGAAATATTAAAAAATCCCAGACTTTATGAACAGACAGATATGCGATATTTTGAACCCAAATTAGCACAGCATATGGGATGTATGCTTAACGAATACTTGTATTATTTTTATTATAGAGAAAAGGCACTTGAGAATATAAAAAGGACAGGAGAAACAAGAGGCGAGAGAATTAAAAAGATTAATGACAATATGTTGCAGGAATTAAGTAAATACAATGCCAAAACAGATTTTGATAAAATGTTGGAAATATATAGCAAGTATATCTATATGCGTGAGAGTAATTATATGGAGGGAGAAACTTCTGTATCTCGAGATAATATTTGTATTCCGAAATTTGATTTGAAGACAAAAGATGAAGGGGGATATGCAGGAGTTGCTCTGGCGCTTATGCGGGCAAAAATTACAGGGGAAGAAGGAGAGATGATCCTCTGCATGCCGAACCAGGGAACGGTGGATTGGTTGGAAGATACAGATGTGATAGAGGTATCTTGTCATATTTCAAAAAAAGGAGCGGCACCTAAATCTGGTCCATATATATTACCAGAAAGCGCAAAGCAACTGATTTGTACAGTAAAATATTATGAGAGAATGGCTGCTCAGGCTATAGTAGAGCAGAATACTGGAAAAGCCGTAGAGGCTCTCATGGTGCATCCATTAGTAAATTCCTATTCTCTGGCAGAAGAATTGTTAAAGGAATATCTTGAGGTTTACAGAGATTATACAGGAGGATGGAAGATATGAAGAGTGTAGGGGGATTTGGAATTGCTAATATAGATATCATTTTTGGAAATGCACATAGGATGCCCCGATTAGGAGAAGAAGTGTATAGTGAAAGTTGTTCACAACAGCTTGGAGGAGGAGCTGTAGCTACGTTGATTCAATTATCCAGACTTGGAGTCCCTGTAAAATTGGCGACTTATATTGGAGAAGGTCCTCTCAGCAGATATCTGGTAAAGGAACTGAAGAAGAATAAAATTGAATACAGAAATATGCTTTCAACAGAGGAGAGAGATCCGGTTACTCTAAGTTGCGTGGTTTCCTGTAATCAGGATCGAGGAATTATTTCTTACAAACCTAAGGAAACAGCTTTTGAGGTGAAAAAAAAGAAAATATATGAGTTTTATGAGGATTGTCAAATTGCTTTTCTTTCCTTAGAACAAAAAGAGTTATGTAAGCCTTTAAAAGAAGCAGGATGCACGATTGTTTTAGATTCTGCTTGGAATGATATGTTGAGTTTAGAGTGGTATTATGATATTTTTCCTTATGTGGATTACTTTATACCGAATGCTATGGAAGCTATGAAAATAACTGGAGCAGATACACCGGTACAAGCATTGGAAACGCTAGCGGAGTATTTGAAAAATCCTATTGTAAAAAATGGAAATGAAGGATGTATGTATAAAGCAAACGGGGAGATATACGTTATAGAACCGCTCCCTGTAAATCATGTGGATTCTACTGGGGCAGGAGATGCCTTTGCGGCTGGTTTTATGTATGGGCTGTATTATGGATACACATTGGATGATTGTATTCGATTTGGAAATATTACAGGTGGAAATGCTGTGACCAAGATGGGATGTTTGGCGGCAGAGATGGATCGGGAGAAACTATTTAAATATTTTTGCGAGGTATATGGAAGACAAAAAAATGCAATTAAAAAAATTAGTGATGGCTTTGATGTGGGTTCTGCATTGTTGGATACAGAACCTACATTTTTTAGGATGTTGAAAATTTAAAGATATATTTGGGATAATTTTGTATAACTATAGATATTATAATAAATATTAATTAATGGAGCTTTATGAATAATCAAAAAGTAGGTAATCTTTTAAATCTTGCCATGGAAGCTACCGAACGGGAACGGGAGGAATCGCTGGAACTGGAAGTGGGATATGATGCAGAGGATGAGCGCTGGAATGTGATCATAAAGTATTCTGGAGAACTTTCTGGACTGGAAAGCGAAGGGATTATTATTACTCCGTTACTGGGAAATTATGCTGTTGTCAATCTTCCTCAAAACAGACTGGAGGAATTTTCTCATAGACCACAGGTGGAATATGTGGAAAAGCCCAAAAGTCTGTTTTTTTCTGTGGTAACAGGAAGAGCGGTATCTTGTGTCAATCCGGTGCAGAGCGATAAGATCCCATTATATGGGAAGGGTGTTCTTATCGCTTGTATTGATTCTGGTGTGGACTATGCGCACCGGGATTTTCGCAATGAGGATGGAACAACGAGAATTTTTAGTTTGTGGGATCAGACGATTCCCGGCAATCCTCCGGAAGGATATCGGATTGGAACGGAATATACCCGGGAGGAAATTAATGCAGCTTTGCAGAGTACATCGTTAGCAGAAAGAGCAAAACTTGTCCCCAGTCGAGATACCAGCGGACATGGCACAGCGGTTTTGGCAATCGCCGCCGGAAATGGGGCAGAAAGTCAGGGTGTATATCGGGGAGTGGCGCCGGAAAGCGAACTGTTGGTGGTAAAATTAGGAGTTCCCCGGGAGGGCGGATTTCCCAGAACAACGGAACTGATGCAGGGGGTGGACTATGCGGTGCGAACAGCAGTAAGGCTGGGAAAACCGCTGGTGATCAATCTTAGTTTTGGGAATAGTTACGGGGCTCATAGCGGAAGAAGTCTTGTGGAAACGTATCTGGATGACGTGGCGGGCATGGGGAAAACAGTCATTTGCGTGGGCAGCGGAAATGAAGGAAATGTGGGAGGTCATACGTCGGGAACGGTCTCTCCACGTGAAACTTATCCGGTAGAAATGGGAATTGGAATGTATGAGCCGTCAGTGAATGTACAGATCTGGAAAAACTATCAGGATCGTATGAAAATATATCTGGAACATCCTTCAGGAGAACGGGTTGGACCGTTGGAACAGATTCTGGAAGCGCAGCGTTTTCGCATGGGTGATACGCAGCTTCTGGTGTATTATGGAGAACCAAGTCCCTACAGTATAGCCCAGGAAATCTATGTGGACTTTCTTCCGGTACAGGATTATGTGGACAGTGGAATATGGAAATTTTATCTGGAGCCAGTGCGGATTGTAGAAGGAGATTTTGATATGTGGCTGCCTGGTGGGGGACAGGTGGAGAAAGCTACCAGATTTTATCAGCCTACGCTTGATCGAACACTCACGATTCCATCTACAGCTCTTCAGGTGATCACAGTGGGGGCTTATAATCCACGGCTCCAATCTTATGCAGATTTTTCAGGAAGAGGTTATACCAGAGGAACCGACTATATAAAACCGGATCTGGTGGCGCCGGGAGTGGATATCCGCACTGCCAGGGCGGGCGGAGGATATGATTTGGTGACAGGGACATCTTTTGCCACACCGTTTGTGTCAGGTGGGGCGGCGCTGTTGATGGAGTGGGGGATTGTGAAGAGGAATGATCCGTATTTGTACGGGGAAAAATTGAAAAGCTATCTGATCAGCGGGGCAAGGCAACTGCCGGGATTCGCAGAATTTCCGAATCCGCAGGTGGGGTATGGGGCGCTGTGCGTGAGGGACAGCATACCGAAATAACATCTGTTTGAATTTTTTGTGAATTTATATTACGATCCAATTAAGATGACTACCTTAAACCAGTCCTTGGCGTAAGAAATATCCAGTGTTCCGTCGTATTTATCCACAATTTCCTTTACAGAGGAAATGCCGATTCCATGGGCGCTTTGATCTTCTTTATCAGAGAGAAGGCGTCCTTTTCTCTCAAAAATTTCGTTGGATTTGCTGTTGGTAAGTTCAAAGCTGAAGTATCCGTTTTCGGTGTAGCGGCATTTTAGCTCCAGTTTTCTTTTTGTAGTATCATCTATTTTACGACAGGCTTCAATAGCATTGTCCAGAGTATTTGCAAAAATCGTACAAAGGCTTACATCGTCGATAAACATCATTTTATCAATGTCAATATTAAGAAACATATCAATGGAAGAATTTGTCATCAACTGATATTTTGCGTTTATGACTGCGTTTACCACACTATTTTGACAGAATTTTCGATTTGCAGTCTGCATATACCCGGAGATGCTGTTGAAATATTCTTTTGCTGCCAAAAGATTTCCTTCATCAAGGAGATTTCCCACAACAGAAAGGTGATTATTCATATCATGGCGAAATTTACGGATTTGATTCTGGTTGTGTTCCAGTTCTTCATAATAATTTTTCTGAAGCTGAAGATTTTTTCGTTCCAGATTAGCATGCAGTCCGTCCGCTAAATAAGCGGCAAGGCGTACGCTGCAGATATTCGTAACCAGACAGGCGAGGATACAGGGCCAGATAAAATAGGTTTGGTGTTCCGGGGCGAGATAGATACAGCTAAATAATGCACAAAAAGATGCAAGGCTGATCACGTCCACAATCGTCCATGCTTTGTCTGTAAAAATATTCTGGATCTTTTTCAGAGAAGGGCTGAAAAAATGGTAAAAAGTCATCCAGAAAACAGGAAGAATAACAAAAGAAATAGAAGAAAAAATAGAATTTGCAACTGCATCTGATTCTGTAAAAAACTGCATGAAAATATGGCCTCCGATGTCTATATGAAGCAGATTGACAGCGGCTGCAATGGGTAAAAAAACAAGAACCATGGAAAGTTTTACAAGCCATTTTCCTCTGTATAGTGTAAAGTTTGTCAGAAGAAATAATAACAGAGTCATGGAAATATTTGTCATATCTTTTGGAAACACGACAAGAGTAGAAATAATGGTATACAGAAAAAGGCTCACAAGAAAGGGCAATTTTCCTTTCCGTCTTATCATCGTACAATCCATACATTTCATAAAGAAATATCCCGTAATAAATTCCAGGACATTTGCCAGTCGATTAAATATAAAAATAATAATAGAAGGATTCATAAGGCGGCTCCTTAGTTTAACATTATTTTTGCAAAGGAAACTGCAAGGGGCTGTTTATAAGCGCGGCTTACAGGAAGTTCTTCTCCGTTGCAGATGCAGGAAGAACTTTCTATTTTGGAAATATAGTTCATATTCACAAGATAACGGTTGTGGATGCGCTGAAAAAAATCAGGAAGTTTTGCTTCCACCTCATCTAATTTTTCATAAAAAGAAACCTGTTCACCGTTTTTTTGTACGGCGCATACGTTGCGCCTGTCACTCTTAAAATAAGAGATTTCACGGATGCTGAGACGGAGAGTTCCAGATTTTTGCTGTACAAGATAGAACTGCTCTTCCAGCGAAGAAAGCTCTTTTACAGCGCTTTCCAGCACTTCCTTTAATTTGTTTTTTTCATATGGTTTTAAAATATAATGAAAGGCATGTACTTCATATCCCTGAAATACATAGTCGGGATATGCGGTAATGAAGATAATCAACATCTTTTTCTCGAGCTTTCGAAGGGCTTTGGCTGTAGCCATACCTCCCATTCCTGGCATTTCAATATCAAGAAAAAGAATATCCGGTTCGTCTTTATCCATGTGTTCAAGAAGGGAATTTCCTGACTCATATTCCTCTATTTCGTAAGTAAGCGCCATAAGATCAAGATGGATCTCAATTAAATGACGTAAATCTTTGCGAAGTTTTTTGTCATCATCGCAGATTGCTATTTTCATGGTGTAACTCCTTGATGTCTGATCGTATTTCTTTAGGAAATTATCATACCATACAAACTTTACAAAATCCATGTCAAAAATAACAGGATCAGAAGAGAAATATCCCACTTGTTTTTTTATAATAAGAGCAACAACAGACAAGGGAGGATGCAGCATGTTAAAGGTAGAAAAGCTGAACAAAAGTTATACGAATGGTGTGAACACATATCCTGTATTGAAGGATGTTTCACTTCATGTAAAAAAAGGAGAATTTGTAGCGGTTATGGGACCATCCGGGAGCGGAAAGACAACGCTTTTAAACTGTATTTCCTGTTTTATTCCTCATGACAGCGGAAATATACAATTAGGAGATATGGATATTTCAAGTTTGGATGAGCGTCAGTTGGCCCATGTAAGGAATGAAAAGTTAGGATTTGTTTTTCAGGATTTTATGCTTCTCGATGGTCTTACAGTTCGGGAAAATATATGTCTTCCACAGATTATTGCAAAGAAACCTATCGCGCAGATGGAGGCAAAATCAGAGAAATTATGCAGTTTGTTTGGAATTAAGAAGATTATGGATAAGTACCCGGCGGAAATTTCCGGCGGTGAAAAACAAAGAACAGCCGTTGCAAGAGCGCTTATGAATAATCCGTATATCATTTTAGCGGACGAGCCCACAGGAAATTTGGACAGTAAATCCTGCAAGGCAGTAATCGATGCCTTTTTGCAGGCAAAAGAGCAGATCGGGGCTACAATTTTTATGGTGACCCATGACAGCTATGCGGCTTCTTTCTGCGACAGAGTTGTTGTTTTAAAAGATGGAGAGATTCACCAGGAAGTGAAACGTACAGGAACACGGCGGGAATTTATGGATGAGCTTCTGGATATTTTGAGAGAGCTTGGAGGAGATGAAGACAATGAATAAGATTTATAAAAAACTTCGGAAAAACACAAAGGGACAGTATTATTTGTTAAGCTTCTGCGTGTTTTTGTCTGTCCTTCTTGTGACTTCTTTTTCACTGATGTATTTTGGACCAACGGTGCAGGCGTTTCTCCCGGAAGGAGGAGATACAAGAAAAATGGCATCTCTGCTTCTGGGGGTAACTGCGGTGGGATGTTTTGTATTTACTGTATATGCTTCCGGGCTGTTTTTTCGTTTTAAGGCGAGAGAGTATGGAATATTAATGGCGTTAGGAACTGAAAAAAGACAGTTGAAAGGGCTTCTTTTTAAGGAACTTTCAGTGGTTACGGCGCTGTCTTCCTTTCTGGGGCTGCTTGTATCCGTTCCGGTATCTTTCCTGATTTGGAAATTGTTTGAGCTGTTTATTATTTCTAATGGACAGATGACGTATCGTTTTGGAGTAGTTGGATTTTTCCCTGGAATTCTTTTTGCCTGTATTCTTGCCGGTGTTCTGGGGCTTGCAGGAAGAAGATTTATTAACCGCTCTGATATTATGGAGATTCTTCGCACACAACAGAAAACGGAGATGGTAAAAGAAATTAAAAGTTGGACTTTTCCGGTAGGAGTAGTTTTGACGATTCTTGGAATTTTGCTTGGGGCAGGACTTCCCCAGATAGCAGCAAGAGTCTTTGGAATTGGGCTTCCGGGCATTGTAAATCTCTTTTATTTACTGTCTCTTGTGGGAATTTATTTTATTCTTTTGTCGGCAGTTGCCCAGAGCCGCGCAAAGAAAAATAGAAAAAAATATTATGGAAATCTTGTCTCCATTAGTCTTATGCGATTTACGGCAAAAGCAACTACAAAGAATATGTGTGTGATGACCCTTCTTATCTTTGTGTGTGGTTTTTCTGCCTTTTATGGAATGCAGTATGTACTGGCAGGAGGTGGGATAGATACGGAAAACAGCAAGGATTTTTCCCTTCATTATCCTGTTGCAGAAGATCAGATTGGAAAAGAAGAGATCTATGACACCGCCGCTTCTTATAAAATAGAAGTGACTGATTTTACAGAAAATGTAGCTTCGAATCTTGTTGTTTCCTATCGGGCAAAGGATTTTGACGAGGAAACCAGTCGATATATTGAGGTTTACAAGGATAAAGAAATGGCAGCTCTTTTTGTTTCAGAAAGTGATTTTGAAAAGCTGTCAGGACAGGATCTTGCAGTAGAACCGGGCGCTTATCAGACGGTTACGACAACCGATTATAATGGATTCTTTGAGTATGAAGATGGATTACAGGAAGTTATGAATCCAAATACCGGAGAGATTTATCCTCTTACTTATGGTGGAAGTGTGGAGAGCGATATTCTGGCGCCATTCAGTGAACCATTTGCCTATGTGGTGGGGGATGAAGAGTATCGAAAGATGACAGAAGGATTGGATGATGCATATAAAGAAAATATTATTTCTTTTAATGCAGTTAATGTGGAAGAGTCTTATGATTTTGCCAAAGACCTTCTGGCTCAGTATGTAGAACGGGCTACCGATCTTTCAAATCATATGGGTTACTGGAACATATGGGCGCAGAAAATGGCGGACGAGGCAGGAGAAGAGTATGATTATGGGGACAAAATCAACATGACCATAGACAATAATATGCTCCTTGGAGATTGGAAATATGCGCCACAGTTCAACATTGTTACCGCTCAGGACAGAATGCAGCTGATCAGTGTTTACGTAATGTTAAGTCTTTATATCTTCATTATATCTCTGGCAGCAGTCAGTGTAATGGCGTATGTCAGAAGCATCTCCGTGGCAACAGATAATAAAGGACTTTTTGAAAGTCTTACGAAACTCGGGGCAGATACACGCTATAAGAAAAATATTCTGAAAAAGCAGATTGCACGTATTGTACAGTATCCGGGAGTCATCGGCTGCGTTCTGGGATTTGTCTTTGCCTTCGTTATGAATTTTATGAATGATGGAATGATCAATGGGGTTGAGGCAAAAGCTCTTACAATTCTGGCAGGTATGTTGTTGGGGATGGGAATGATTTTGTATGCTGTTTACAAATATGCTATGTATAAGGCAGAGAAAATTGTTATGTGAAAAGGTAGTGCTGGCGTAAAAGATAAGTGATAGGGATAGAAAACTAAGGAGCCCTTCCATCTATCATTTGTTTCATTGAAATTGAGAAGATGACAGATGGAAGGGTTCCTTAGTTGAACAAAATAATATTTATTCATATTTCAATCCACAGTCGAATGACTGAACTTTTATTTTAAAGTAAAACAAATAGATTGACCGTAATGGAAAATTGCCTCATGCGATTGTAGTAGATGAAGACAGACAGCTCAGAGATGGTCATATCTCATATCTTCTGGCGAAAAAATATAATATACATGCAGATATTTGTGAAATGGTATCTGGGCAGCCGCTTCGAAAGGTTGTCAGAGGAATGCACGTTAAGTTTTCTGATGGCAGATGGAGAAAAAGGGCAGGAAACGATATATTTGGATATATACGTTAAAATTACCAGTTGTTCCAGGAGATATTTTAATGGTGAATACAGAAAAGGGGAAAGCGTTTATATGTGTAGATAAAATAGATTACGCTGCAGGAAAATTTTGTTCAGCATATAAGAAAGTCAGGAAGCATTTGCATATACATATGGAAGAAGAGGATTCAAATTATGAGAAATAGTATGGATTATATTTATACATCAGGTGAACAAAAGATTTTAATAGAGGTAGAACAGAAAAGTGCGAGACAATCTGTTGTTGAACAGTATGTGTGCTGTCGGAAAACACAGGGAATTACCCAGGAAGAACTTGCGAAGAGGGCAGGAGTTCCAAGAAGCAATATTACAAGATTTGAAAGCGGCAATTACAATCCATCTCTGGAAATGATGGTGCGGATCGCAGCAGCATTAGGGAGGACATGGCAGGTTGAGTTGGTGGCGAAGGAAAAATAAATTTAAAAAGGTCTTTAAGGGCTTAAAAAATGAAGTGTTTTTGATAAAATATAATACAGAAGGATAAGCGGAATATATTTTGTATAGTGAATAATAGAAGGGGTGATTGTTTGGAAAATAGTTTGTTGGGACAGGGAATTATAGAATTAAATAAGAATACCCAGAGAAAAAGACAAAAAAATAACATTACAAGTTATGATATCATGCATGGAGAACGAAAAGTGGCAGAGATTAATACTCGAGGACGAGTTAGTGTTTATGATGAAAAGTTTATGCCCTATGATCTTTATTTGGAAGAGACTGATGATTTTGATATGTTGCTTAATAATATGGAGAATTTTTATCATTGGTGCGCTTCGCGGGTATTGTCTCTGGATAGAAAATATGCGAAAGAAATTTTGAACAGTATCGGAATGGCGCAGGCGATGACAGATCGGGATCGTGCAAAAATCTCCTTGTCTTACCATTGTGTGTCCTTGACAGATGTATATTGGGTCAGAAAGAGTAATGAACCAATTTCATATGAAAAGATAAATTTATATGATAATTCTTTAAATGAGGCAGTTGTGAAGCTTTCTTTGCGAGGAAAACCGATGACAGTTACAAATCAGGAACTGGCGCCAGATTTGTCCACGAGGGGGTGTTTTCCGAAAGCGTGGATCAGGAGAGGAAAAGATTCTATTTTGTTAAAAGATGGTGGTGAGGAGGTTGTTCAAAAAGAATTATTGGCAAGCAGTTTATGTCAGTGTTTTGACTTTAAACAAGTGAGATATGAAGAAGGCTCTTACGCTGGACAAAAGGTGACGAAGAGTAGGCTTATTACATCTCCGAAGTATTCCATTGTATCTAAGATGGCATTTGAAATATATGCGGAAAATCATGATTTGGATGTATTAAAAGAGTGTATAAGAATAGACAAAGAAACCTATTATGGTATGAATATACTGGATTATTTGGTTGGTAATATAGATCGCCATCCGGAGAACTGGGGATTTTTGGTAGATAATCGGACGAACGAATACGTATCTTTGTATCCGATTATGGACTTTAATCAAAGTTTTGGAAGTTATGACACGATAGACGGAGCGAATTGCCAGCCGATATATCCGGAAAAGAAGACACAGAGAGAAGCGGCAATCGAAGCGGTGAAAGAGATTGGTCTTCATCAGATCCAGGAGATTGATGAGGAGATTTTTGAAAATCGAAGAGAATGGAAAGAAATGTTTTTTCGCAGGCTGGAAGAATTAAAAAAATATGGCAGCTAATTTCCCCAGCTACAATAAAACAAAAGAATTGACAACAGTTTATAGATTGTTTATAATTAGTCCAGATGAAAGGGAGTAGCTGCCACTGCGGTGGATTTTCTGCGTCATATCGGTTGTATCTATATGCAGCCCGCGGAGGATTGAAATAGCGAGACTTTTATTGCAGTTTCAGATGCTGCAGTAAGAGTCTTTTTTCTTTGCAGAGGTGTTTTTTGGCACTTGAGGAAGGGGCTTTCGGCAGCGGTATCTTTTCAAAATAAAATAGAAGGAGTTATATGTATGGAGTTTTTAATTGAGGGCATTATGAGCCTGACCTGGAAGCAGGTTGTCATGTATGCCGTGGGAATTTTGCTGATCTGGCTGGCAATCCGCAAAGAGTACGAGCCGTCTCTGCTGCTTCCCATGGGATTTGGAGCAATTCTGGTAAACCTTCCCATGTCTGGTGTTTTGGATCAGGTATTACAGGGAGGTATCGAATCACATGGTATTATTTCCTGGTTATTTGATGTGGGTATCAATGCATCCGAGGCGATGCCGATTCTGCTGTTTATCGGTATCGGAGCAATGATTGATTTTGGACCGCTTTTGTCTAATCCCGTCATGTTCTTATTTGGAGCGGGAGCTCAGTTTGGTATCTTTGCAGCAATCCTGCTGGCAGCATTTTTAGGATTTGATATGAAAGATGCCGCTTCTATCGGTATCATTGGCGCTGCAGATGGTCCTACCTCTATTTTGGTATCTCAGATTCTGAACTCTAAATATATTGGCGCTATCGCGGTTGCTGCTTATTCTTACATGGCGTTGGTTCCGATTATTCAGCCAGCAGCGATCAAGCTGGTTACTACAAAGAAAGAGCGCTGCATCCATATGGAGTATAATCCAAAGAGTGTAAGCCGTAAAATGCGTATTGCATTTCCTATCGTAGTTACGTTAGTAGTTGGTATGATCGCGCCTCAGTCCGTAGCGCTGGTTGGTTTCCTGATGTTTGGTAATCTGATCCGTGAATGTGGTGTTTTGGGAACAATGTCTGATACTGCACAGAATAATCTGGCAAATCTGATCACGCTGCTTCTGGGTATCACAATTTCTTTCAGTATGCAGGCAGAGAACTTTGTAACAGTTCAGACAATTATGATCATGGCGATAGGTTTGTTTGCGTTCGTAATGGATACGATCGGCGGCGTTTTGTTTGCGAAGTTTATTAATCTTTTCCTGAAGAAGAAGATTAACCCGATGATTGGTGGCGCAGGAATCTCCGCATTCCCGATGTCTTCCCGTGTGGTTCAGAAGATTGCTATGCAGGAAGATCCTACCAATATCATTCTTATGCACGCAGCAGGCGCAAATGTGTCCGGACAGATTGCTTCTGTAATCGCCGGTGGAATGGTTATCAATCTTGTAACCAGTATGCTGTAAGGAGGTAAGCATATGCATTTAAATATGGCAAATATTCTGGATTCTCTGGATATCATGTGGAAAGGAATGCTGGGAATCTTTGTAACGATTCTGATTATTATGGTCTGTGTTTTCATCATGGGAAAAATTGGTGGAAAAAAAGACGATGAAGAAGAATAAAAAAATGTGAAAAGAAAGCTGTTGTATTTCAAGAATAGAGATACAGCAGCTTTTTTGCACGCTGTATTTTGGGCGAGAAAGTGAAAAACAGTCCGGGTGATGGATTGATTTTTTATAAGAAAGCCTTTATACTGACCATATGATTTTTTATGGGAGGATGAATGAAAATGGATCACAAGTTAAAGAAACTTGCGGCTTATTATAAGCCGTATCGTGGACTTTTCTGGGCAGACATGTTTTTTGCCATGCTGGGGGCAGCCATCACGCTGATCATACCGCTGATGGTTCGTTATATTACCGGAACGGTGGTGGAAATGCCTCTGGCAGAGTCTACAAAAATTATTGTTCAGTTGGGAATTGTCATGGTGGCAATGGTGGCGCTGGAAGGTTTTTGTAATTTCTTTATTACCTATTACGGTCACTTGATGGGGGCAAAGATTGAGCATGATATGCGAAATGAGATTTTTGCTCACTATCAGAAATTGTCGTTTGCCTTTTATGACAATCAGAAAGTAGGTCATCTTCTTTCCAGAATTACCAGCGATCTTTTTGATATTACGGAATTGCTTCATCATGGTCCGGAAGATGTTGTGATCTCAGTGATCAAGTTGGTGGGAGCATTTCTTATTCTGGTGACGGTGAATGTGAAACTGGCGTTAGTAGCGATCGGAATTGTGCTGGTGATGTTAGTGTATGCGGTTGCTCTGAATAAGAAGATGAAAAGTGCATTTAAAGAAAATCGTGCCCGCATTGCGGATATCAACAGCCAGATCGAGGACAGTCTTTCGGGAATCCGTGTGGTAAAATCTTTCAGTAATGAAAAGAAGGAAATGGAAAAGTTCAAAGAGGGAAATGCCCGTTTCGTGGCCTCCAAGCGAAGAAGCTATAAATATATGGGAATCTATCATTCTGGTATGGGAGCATTTTCTACGTTGATCACGGTGGGTTCTCTGATTATGGGAGCGTATCTGATGGCAGTGGGAGAGTTGAATGCAGCAGATCTGGTAACTTTCCTTCTGTATATTAACAATTTTACAGAGCCGGTCAAGAAATTGGTGAATTTTACCGAACAATTCCAGAATGGCTACAGTGGTTACGAACGTTTTCTGGAAATCATGAGTATTGCGCCTGACATTGCAGATCGTCCCGATGCGGTGAGCGTGACAAACGTGCAGGGTGATATAGAGTTTGATGACGTAAGTTTCCATTATGAAGATAGCGAGGAAAATGTACTTTCTCATGTGAATCTGAAAGTGAAGCCGGGAGAATATGTAGCGCTTGTGGGAAGCAGCGGTGCGGGAAAAACGACGCTGTGTTCCATGATTCCGCGATTTTACGATGTTACTTCGGGAAGTATCCGTTTGGACGGAAAGGATATCCGGGATATAAAATTGAAGGAGCTTCGTCGTCAGATCGGTATTGTGCAGCAGGATGTGTACTTGTTTGCAGGAAATGTTATGGATAATATTCGATATGGTAAGCCGGATGCATCGGATGAAGAGGTGATCCGGGCGGCTATGGCGGCAAATGCACATGAATTTATTATGGGACTTCCTCAGGGCTATGAGACGGATATTGGACAGAGAGGTGTGAAGCTTTCCGGAGGACAGAAACAACGGCTTTCCATTGCCCGGGTATTTTTGAAAAATCCGCCGGTGTTGATTTTTGATGAAGCTACTTCGGCGCTTGACAATGAGAGCGAGAAGATTGTGCAGCAGTCTTTGGAAAAACTGGCAAAGGACAGAACTACTTTTGTGATCGCTCATCGCCTTTCCACTATCCGCAATGCCCAGAGGATTCTGGTGCTCACAGAAAATGGAATCGCAGAGGAAGGAACGCATGAAAGTTTGCTGGAAAAGGGCGGCATTTATGCAGGACTCTATCAGATGCAGTTTTAAATAACCTTGACTTCATAAGATTACGTCCGTATAATACAGATTGATGCTGTTGGACAGGAAACAGAGAGGAGAACCGATGAAAAACTGGGAAAAAAATGTTCGTAAGGTTGTTCCCTATATACCCGGTGAGCAGCCAAAAGCAGAGAAAATGATTAAACTGAATACCAATGAAAATCCTTATCCGCCATCTCCCATGGTAGCAAAAGCCCTTCGGGAAATGGAGCCTGACTGTGTGCGGTTGTATCCGGATCCGACAGCCCATGTGCTGGTGGAAGCGATCGCAGAGTTTTATCACTTGCAGGAGGATCAGGTTTTTGTAGGCGTTGGTTCGGATGATGTTCTTGCCATGATTTTTATGACGTTTTTTAATTCCACGGAACCCATTTTGTTTCCGGATATTACCTATTCCTTTTATGATGTCTGGGCAGATATGTTGCGGATACCGTATGAGACGGTACCTCTTTCGGAAGAATTTCTTATTCGAAAAGAAGATTATTTCAAAAAGAACGGCGGCGTGATCTTCCCAAATCCGAATGCTCCTACAGGAATGGAGATGGGGCTGTCGGATATCGAAGAAATCGTAAAAGAGAATCAGGATGTGGTCGTGGTGGTAGACGAGGCTTATGTGGATTTTGGCGCAGCCTCATCTTTACAGCTGATTGAAAAATACGACAATCTTCTGGTAGTGCAGACGTTTTCAAAGTCCAGAGGAATGGCAGGAATGCGGATTGGCTATGCCATGGGAAATCCAAAACTCATCAAATATCTGAACGATGTGAAATATTCTTTTAACTCGTATACCATGAATCAGACTTCTTTGGTGCTGGGAGCTGCAGCGGTAAAAGACCGGGAATATTTTGAGCGTACAGTACATAAAGTGGTGGAGACCAGAGAATGGACGAAAGAACAGTTGAGAAAGCTGGGATTTTCTTTTGGAGATTCGAAAGCGAATTTTATTTTTGCCACTCATGAAAGCTGTCCGGCAAAAGAATTATTTGCAGCGCTTCGCAGGGCAAATATTTTTGTCCGGTATTTTGATAAGCCGAGGATTGACAATTATCTGAGAATCAGTATCGGAACACAGCAGGAAATGGAACAATTAGTAGCGTTTTTAGAAGATTATCTGAAGAAATAGGAGAAATTGCATGGAATCACTTGTTACCTGGTTTACTACGCATCTGGGAATGTATATATCCCCGAAAGCTGTTATTTTTATTATCTCTCTGATGCCGATTTTGGAGCTGAGAGGCGGACTTCTGGCTGCCAGCCTTTTGAAGATACCGGAAATAGAAGCCATCCCCATCAGTATTATTGGAAATATTCTTCCCATTCCGTTTATTCTTTTGTTTATCAAACATATTTTTAAATGGATGAAGAAAGTTAATCTTTTCCGTGGGCTGATTGAAAAGTTGGAAAAGCGGGCAATGAGCAAAAGTGATAAGATTCAGAAGTATGAATTTGTAGGTCTGATGCTTTTTGTGGGAATTCCTCTTCCGGGAACGGGAGCTTGGACGGGAGCGCTGATTGCTTCTTTGCTGGGAATTGATATTAAAAAATCTTCTCTGGCAATTCTTTGCGGAATCCTGATCGCTACAGTTATCATGTATTTCGTATCTTATGTTTTGCTGGGAAATATTGTAAGTTGATAGTATGAGAGACTGTCTGGGACGGTCTCTTTTTCTTTGATGGGAAGCATATACTGGAATAACAACATTTTTGGGGGGCATTATGAAAAAATCAGGAATAGGAGGTGTGCTTCTTCTGGCTTTGACCTTGATTACAGGATTGTCAATTCTGTATTGGAGGGATGTGGGAGAACGTCTTATGACTGCCAGCGCCAGTGTAAATGGAACAGAATATCCTATCTATTCGGTGGAATGCAGGGATCCCCGGATTGCGCTGTCTTTTCAGGTGAAGGGCAGTAATGAAAATTTGCGGAAAATAGAGAAGGTGTTGGAAAAAAATCAGGTAAAAGCTACTTTCTTTGTGGATGGAGCATGGGCGAAAGCTTATCCGGAAGATGTGAGAAATCTTATCGAGGGAGGACACGATCTAGGTAGCAGCGGTAAGGAATACAGAGAAATGACGGCATTATCCCAGAGAGCATGCAGGAATCAGATCAGGCAGCTTCATGAGAGCATCCGAGAAAAGTTTGGCTATGAAATGGAGCTATTTTCTCTGCCATATGGCAGGTATGATAACCGTGTGATCCAAAGTATTTATGCTTGTGGGTACTATCCTGTTTGCTGGAGTGTGGACACGATGGATTGGAAAAATTATGGAAAACAGGATATCATTTCCCGTGTGACAGAACATGAAGATCTCAAAAATGGGGCGATCATTCGATGGAATACGAATGGAAAGTATACAGTTGAGGCATTAGAGCAGGTATTGAAAATATTGCGGGAGAAGGGGTATGAAGTAGTTCCCGTTTCCCGATTGATTTATCGGGAGAACTTTTATATGGACAGCAGCGGAAGGCAGTTTGCGAAAGAATAGATTTTTAGAGACTGTTTCAAAAATGTAAAGGGAAGGAGCTGCCGTTTTGGGCAGCTCCTCGAATAGAATTCTAGATGATTAGTGTAATTACCCGGAAGATAAACAACGCACATACAATGTACATAACCGGATGAATTTTTTTGATCTGTCCTGTACAGATTTTGATGATGAACCATGCCAGCATACCGAACATGATACCGTTGGCGATGGAGTAAGTAAGAGGCATGATCAGGAATGCCAGATATCCTCCTACAGCATCCGCTACATCTCCGTCAAAATGCATTTTCTTAATAGAAGATGCCATGAAGAAACCTACGATGATCAGCGCAGGCGCAGTGGCAAAGCTTGGGATTGCCAGGAAAATCGGAGACAGGAACAGAGCCACGATGAACAAAAGACCAGTAGTCATTGCGGTCAGACCTGTTTTTCCGCCTTCAGCAACACCGGAACTGGATTCCACAAAACTTGTGATAGTGGAAGTACCAAGCATGGAACCTGCAACAGTACCAACAGCGTCAGCCATAAGAACACGTCCTACTCTTGGAAGTTTTCCGTCTTTATCCAGAAGATTTGCCTTGTCAGCAACACCAATAACGGTTCCAATCGTATCAAACATATCCACGAAAAGGAATGAGAATACGATGATAATGAACTGTGAAATGTTGGAAGCAATCCAACTGAAATCAAACTGGAAGAATGTAGGTGCGATGGATGGCGGAATAAAAGAAGAAGCGGAGAAAGATGGAATCAGGGAGTAAACGCCTGCTTCCGGATCTACCACATACCATCCGGTAAGTTCTGCTATGATTCCAAGGCCCCAGGTGATCAGAATTCCCCATAGGATGGAACCTTTTACATTAAAATGGTTCATAACTGCAATAACGACAACACCTACCAGACACAGCGCAACTTCCGGTGAAGCAAAATTGCCGAGAGCCAGCAGTGTAGAATCGTCGGATACAACAACACCTGCGCCCTGCAGACCGATAAAGGCGATGAAAAGACCGATACCAGCAGTGATGCCGTATTTCAGATTCGCCGGGATTGCATTTACAATAGATTCCCGCAGCTTGAAGAAAGATAAGATAATAAAGATGATACCTTCTACAAGTACGGCTGCCAGAGCAACTTTCCATGGATCGTCCACACCCTGCAGATCACCGAGACATACGGTAAAAGCAAAGTAAGCGTTCAGACCCATACCGGCAGAAAGAGCGATGGGGTAGTTTGCCCAGAATGCCATGATAAAAGTGGCAAGAGCAGATGCAAGAGCGGTAGCTGTAAATACAGCGCCGGAATCCATACCAGAAGCGCTCAGCAGGTTTGGATTTACTGCAAGAATGTACGCCATGGTCAAAAAGGTGGTGATACCAGCCATAACTTCTGTTTTGACCGTGGTGTTGTGGTTTTTCAGTTTAAAGAGTTTTTCCATGAGATTTCCCTCCTCTAATGGTGATAAAATGGTTACAAAATACAAAGTAACCATTCCGGTGGAGCCTTAAACCCTCAGGAAATGGTTACCTTCTAAAGTGCATTGTAGCGGATAAAAGAGGGATTTGTCAATGCCATATTTCCAGATTCGACAAAATGCATTATAATAGTTTTAGAATCTGAAAATAGACAAGAGAAGGAGCAGAGAAAATATGAAATTTACAAAGATGCAGGGAATTGGAAATGATTATGTATATGTAAATTGTTTTGAGGAAACAGTGGAAAATCCCAGTGAAATGGCAAAAAAAGTAAGTGACCGTCATTTTGGGATTGGTTCGGACGGGTTGATTTTGATCAAGCCCTCAGATGTGGCAGATTTTGAGATGGATATGTACAATGCGGATGGGTCCCGGGGCTCCATGTGCGGAAACGGTATTCGCTGTGTGGGTAAATACGTGTACGATTACGGTCTGACGGATAAAACCTCCATTACTGTCAGCACACCCAGCGGGGTTAAATATTTGGAACTGACAGTAGAAGAGGGAAAAGTGGAGCGAATTCGGGTAAATATGGGTGCTCCCATTCTGGAACCGGAGAAGATTCCTGTATTGCCGGAGAAAATGGGGAAAAACAACGATTTTCATGGAAAACAGATCGTGAATGCGCCTATAACCATCGGCGGTCAGGAATATCATATCACGGCAGTTTCTATGGGAAATCCCCATGGTATTGTCTACCTGGATGACGTACAAGGACTGGATATTGAAAAGGTAGGTCCGTTATTTGAAAATCATTCCTGTTTTCCTGATCGGGTTAATACGGAATTTGTAAAGATTCTGGATGATCATACGGCAGAAATGCGAGTGTGGGAGAGAGGTTCCGGGGAAACGCTTGCCTGCGGGACGGGCGCCTGCGCCGTGGCAGTGGCTTCTATATTAAACGGTTATACAAAAGATTGCGTGACCGTAAAGCTTCTGGGAGGGGATTTGGAGATTTTCTGGGACAGAGAAGAAAATCAGGTATACATGACAGGACCTGCGGAGATAGTTTTTGATGGGGAAATAAAGAACTGTTAAATTTTGAATTGGGTATAAAAATGCAAGAATTTGGGGGATCAAATTGTATTTTCAGAAAAAAGTATCCCGGAATTTCAGGAAAACAAGGATACTTTTTTCTATAACCAGTGATTTATACCACAGTTTTTGATTTTAATTCTAAGATATAAGTTGTAAAACGTGTCTTTTATAGAAGAGGAATTCCCTGTTCCTGTGCTGTCCGTAATGTTTTCTCCGACCACAGGGAACAGTGAACTTCCCCGATATGCGCTTTTCTGAGATAAAACATACAGATACGGGACTGTCCAATGCCGCCCCCGATGGTGAAGGGGAGTTCATCATTCAGAATGGCTTTCTGAAAGTCCAGAGAAGCCCGGTCTTCGCATCCGCTGATTGCTAACTGGCGTTTCAGGGAATGGGAGTCTACACGGATTCCCATGGAAGAGAGCTCCAGCGCAATATCCAGAACGGGATAGTATACGATAATATCTCCGTTCAGTTCCCAGTCGTCATAGTCCGGGGCGCGACCGTCGTGGCGCTCGCCGGAAGCCAGATATTTTCCAATCTGCATGATGAATACGGCACCCTTTTCTTTAGCAATCAGGTACTCTCGTTCTTTGGGAGAGTGGGAAGGATAGCGGTCTTCCAGTTCCTGAGAAGTGATGAAAAAAATATCCCGCGGGAGTATTTCTTCTATATAATCATATTGAATAGCCATGTATTTTTCTGTTTTTTTCAAGGCAGTGTAGACGGTGCGGACTACATTCTGCAAAGTCTCCATGGTCCGTTCCTCCCGGGAAATAATCTTTTCCCAGTCCCACTGATCCACATAAATAGAATGAATATTGTCCGTATCTTCGTCCCGCCGGATAGCGATCATATCGGTGTAAAGTCCTTCCCCTTGGGAAAATCCATATTTTTTCAGGGCATATCGTTTCCATTTTGCCAGAGAATGGACAATTTCAGCATTTTCATCGGGAATTTCTTTGAGGTCAAACTGTACGGGGCGCTCTACGCCATTCAGGTTGTCATTTAATCCGGAAGCCGGGTTGACGAAAAGCGGTGCAGATACCCGGAGAAGATGCAGCCGTTCCGCCAGGGTTTTCTGAAAGAAATCCTTCACGGTTTTAATGGCAATCTGGGTATCGTGGAGATTCAAAGCTGGTTGGTAGTTTTGGGGAATAATAAAATCTTCCATGGTATCCTCCTCAAAAATTTCTAAGACTTTATAAGACATTATAGCAGGAATTGGTGGAAATACAATGATTAATTTTTAATGATATCAAATTAAAGTGATAAAAAATCACTATTCACACGGTAAAAGCCATGTTGCAAGAAGGCAGGAACTGTGATAGGGTAGTGTCAACAGCAACAGTAACTGCCACAGGAACGAGAAGGAGAGGATGGAGCATGGAACAGACAAAATGCAGTGTATGTGGGGGAAGAATTGTAAATGGCAGATGTCAGGACTGTGGAATGTATTATCCCAGCGAAACGGGTCGATATTACCTGAATGAGATGCGGGAGGATGAGAAACCAATGCCTGTTTCCAAAGGGGGGAAGCCCAACCAGCAGAAACAGGTCACCGAGCCTCTTTCGGAAGAAAAAGAAGAAAAGGGCAGAGTTTTTTGGATTTTTGCTTTTATCGTTGTTCTTATTCTGACCGTGGTCTATGCGATACGTTCCGGTCAGAAGAAGAGCGAGGAGCAAGTGGAGACCATGGAGACGTTCCAATGGGACGGAGATGAGTTTCTGGATGTCAGTGAACAAGTGGAAAAATACGAGGAAAATCAGGAGATTTTTGCTCAGTTGGAAGACGTTTTGGATGAGATGGAGGAGCAGGGAGAAAGCCAGAGTGAGGTTCAGGGAGAATCTCAGGAAGAGAGCGCAGCGACGAAAGAGATCCTGGTGACAGAAGAGATTATGATTGCCGGGAAAGATTTTCCGGTGGGCGTGTATGATGCGGTGATTAAGACGGGGCAGGGATATTTTTATTATATGGATTATTCTGAGGAAAACCGGGCGGAGGAAGTATATTATCTGGATCAGGAGGAGGTCAGCGGTCCTTCCAGAACTCTGGGACTTACCCTTTTAGAGGGCGCAGAAATTTCCATGCAACCGGAAAATGAGGCGGAATGTGAGATTGTTCTGGTTCCCATGGGATATCGTTGAATGAGGAGCGGTTCGTGATGATATAACCAAAAGAGCAGCGGGAAGAGGAAGAAATTTTACAGTTCTTCCTCTTCCCTTTTGTGGAAAAGCGTGTTATACTGGTGCATACAAAATGTTGTTAGAAGAATAAGAGAAGAAACTATATATAGTGGTAAGGAGAGGTAGTCATGGTATATATTATCAAGAAAGACGGAACGAAAGAGCCCTTTAACGCCGATAAAATCGTGCGTGCGGTGAACAAATCAGCAAGCAGGGTTATGTATTCTTTTGCGCCGGAAGAGATAGATTTTCTGTGTAAATACGCGACGGAACAGGCAGAGACTCTGGGAAAGAAACGCAAGGACGGGATCTTTATCCAGGATATGCATAATATCGTGGAGGGGGCTTTGGAACAGGTGAATCCGGCAGTGGCAAAGAGTTACCGGGACTATCGAAACTACAAGGTAGACTTTATTCATATGATGGATGAGGTATATACAAAGAGTCAGTCTATTCGCTATATTGGAGATAAGAGTAATGCCAATACAGACAGCGCGCTGGTAGCTACGAAGAGAAGTTTGATTTTTAACGAATTGAATAAAGAGCTTTACAGAAAGTTTTTTATGAATAGAAATGAACTTCAGGCATGTAAAGACGGTTATATTTACATCCATGATCAGTCAGCCCGTCTGGACACCATGAACTGTTGTCTGTTCGATGTGGCTTCTGTACTGAAGGACGGTTTTGAGATGGGAAATGTTTGGTACAACGAGCCAAAGACGCTGGATACTGCCTTTGACGTTATGGGAGATATCATTCTCAGTACTGCCGCTCAGCAGTACGGTGGATTTACAGTGCCGGAGGTGGATAAGATTCTGGCGCCGTATGCAAAGAAAAGTTATGATAAATATCACGAAGAATTTTTAGAATATACGGATGTTTCCTGGTCAGGAAGAGAAGAGCGGGCAGAAAAATATGCCTGGGAAAAGGTATGCCGCGACTGTGATCAGGGCTGGCAGGGAATTGAGTATAAGCTGAATACTGTGGGCTCCTCCCGTGGAGATTATCCTTTTGTGACGGTGACACTGGGACTGGGTACCAGCCGTTTTGAAAAAATGATTTCTGTTTCTCTGTTAAATGTGCACAAGGAAGGACAGGGCAAGAAGGGGCATAAAAAACCGGTATTATTCCCGAAAATCGTATTTTTGTATGATAAAAATATCCATGATCTGGGATGTGAATGTGAAGATGTATTTGAGGCGGGAGTTGCATGTTCTGCGAAGACCATGTATCCGGATTGGCTGTCTATGAGCGGAGAAGGGTATATTTCCAGTATGTACAAAAAGTACAAAAAGGTAATCAGCCCCATGGGATGCCGGGCATTTTTGAGCCCCTGGTATGAGAGAGGCGGCATGGAGCCGGCAGACGAAAATGATGTGCCTGTATTTGTGGGACGGTTTAATATTGGCGCAGTGAGTCTCCATCTGCCGATGATTTTGGCAAAATCAAGAGCGGAGAACCGAGACTTTTATGAGGTTCTGGACTTTTATCTGGAGATGATCCGGGGACTACATAAGAGAACATATGATTATCTGGGAGAGATGCGTGCATCCACAAACCCGCTGGCGTACTGTGAGGGAGGATTTTATGGCGGACATTTAAAACCAGGGGATAAGATCCGTCCGCTGCTCCGTCCTATGACCGCTTCTTTCGGGATCACTGCGTTAAATGAGCTTCAGGAACTTTATAATGGAAAGTCCATCACCGAAGACGGAGAGTTTGCGCTGGAGGTTTTGAAGTATATCAATAAGAAGATCGATGTGTATAAGAAAGAAGATCAGATTCTGTATGCCATTTACGGAACGCCGGCAGAGAGCCTTTGTGGACTGCAGGTAGAGCAGTTCAGAAAAATGTTTGGCATTGTGCGGGGCGTATCTGACAGACCGTATGTGAGCAATAGTTTCCACTGCCATGTGGCGGAGGATATCAGTCCAATCCAGAAACAGGATCTGGAAGGCAGATTCTGGGAATTGTGCAATGGAGGGAAAATCCAGTATGTGAGATACCCCATCGATTACAATGTTCATGCGATCAAGGCGTTGATTCGCAGAGCGATGGATCTGGGATATTACGAGGGAGTAAATCTGTCTCTAGCATACTGCGATGATTGTGGCCATCAGGAACTGGAGATGGATGTGTGTCCGGTATGCGGTTCTAGAAATCTGACGAAGATTGACCGGATGAACGGTTATCTGTCTTACAGCCGGGTGCATGGAGATACCCGATTAAATGATGCGAAAATGGCAGAGATTGCAGACCGTAAATCCATGTAAAAAAAGAAAGTTTCAGGGGGATTATGAGTAAAAAAAGAAAACCCAGAATAGAATACCGATACTATGAAATGCCTGCCGGAAGCTCTATATTGGCGCTTCTGGGAGAAAAATGGACGCAGAATTATGGAAGAGAGATTGACTATCTTCATTTTCACAATCATCTGGAGGTGGGATTTTGCTATTCAGGTAAGGGAATCCTTACGCTGGAGGAAGAGGATTGCTCTTTTTCAGGAGGGATGTTTTCTGTCATTCCGAAGAATCTTCCGCATAATACAAATTCGGATGGGGATAGTTTCAGCTCCTGGGAGTATCTGTTCATAGATGTGGATGCGTTTTTACAGGAGTTTTATCATGATAACCCTCTGATGGCAGATCGGCTGATACGCAGGATCAATCGAAAGGCGCATTTTGTTCGGGTGGAGGAAAAGCCGGAAGTGGCCGCGATGATCCGTCAGATTATGGAAATTATGAGAAACCGGAAAGAGCTGTATATGGAAGAAATGAAAGGGATGCTGCTGGCGTTTCTTATTGAGCTCGCTCGCTGGAATAAGACGGAAGATGAGCGGGAGGAGGGACCACTGAGTAATAGTGTGGCAATATCTCCGGCGTTGGACTTTATCAGTGAATATTACGATCAGCAGATTAAAATCGAGGAATTGGCGCAGCTATGCCATATCAGTGAGACACATTTTCGGAGAATTTTTTCCAAATGTATGAATATGACGCCGGTGGAGTATATTAATTGGGTGAGGATTAAGACCGCCTGTGACGAGCTGAAACGAACCAATGATTCTATCGGAGATATTGCTGTTCGAGCGGGATTTTCCACATTGTCCACTTTTAATAGGAACTTTCAAAAAGTTATGGGTATTTCGCCGCGTGAGTGGAGGGCGAAGCCAGAACACTATGAGCGAAAATTGTTGAAATATGATATAAAAACGCAGGAAGGATGGTGAAAATGCCATCCTTTTTTGCAAAATGGGCGAAAATGCATAAAATGGAGTTGAAAATGTGCACAATGGATAAGAGGTAATTGTTATAATATACCCATGATGATTCACAAAGAGTTCAAAAACTGTACATAATATACAAAGTAAAGTAGAGCATTTGAAAGTAGAATTTGTGAATGGGAAAATTTATTATTTTCAGGAGGGTACGTAACATGAAGAAGAAAATTATTTCCGTATTATTAGCTTCAACAATGGTATTTTCTCTGGCAGCCTGCGGCGGCGGAGATGACGGAAGCAAAGATTCAGCTTCTAAAGACGCAGCAACAGAAGATGGGAAAAAAGATGATGGCGGTTCCAGTGACGGAGAAGAAAAACTGACCGTATGGTGCTGGGACAAGAACTTCAATATGTATGCTATCGATAAAGCAGCAGAGCTGTACCAGAAAGATCATCCGAACTTTACAGTAGAACAGCAGGAGATTCAGTCTACTGATATTGAAGTAAATATTACAAATGCAGCGGCAGCAGGAGATTTCAGTACATTACCTGACATTGTTCTGATGCAGGATAACTCCATTCAGAAATATATGTCTCTGTACCCGGATGTGTTTACAGATCTGACAGACAGCGGAATTGACTTCAGCCAGTTTGCAGAAGCCAAAGTTGCTTACTCAAAAGTAGATGGAAAGAATTATGCTGTTCCGTTCGATAACGGTACTGTAATTTGTGGTCTGAGAACAGATATGTTGGAAGAGGCAGGACTTACCGTAGATGACTTTACTGATATTACTTGGTCTCAGTTCATTGAGAATGGTGAAAAAGTAAAAGAAGCTACTGGAAATCCAATGCTGACAGGTACTTCCGGTGAGCCGGATCTGATCATGATGATGCTGCAGTCAGCTGGAGCTTCCCTGTTTAATGAAGACGGAAGTCTGAATATCGTTGGAAATGACGCTCTGAAAGAATGTATGGAAGTTTATCAGGAACTGGTAGAAAAAGGTATTCTGGCAGAAGTAACCAACGGTGATCAGGGTGTAGCTGCACTGAACGGCGGTACAGTAGCCGGTGTTATTGATGGATGCTGGAGAATGGCTTCTGTTACACCTGCAGAAGATCAGGCTGGAAAATGGGCAATCACCAATATCCCAAGACTTGAGACAGTAGAAGGAGCAACAAATTACTCCAACAACGGTGGTTCTTCCTGGATGATCACATCCAATTGTAAAAATGTAGATCTGGCAGTTGACTTCCTGAACTCCAGTTTTGCAGGAAGCACAGAGTTCTATGACACACTTCTGGAAAAAGGCGCTATTTCCACATGGCAGCCAGCTCGTGATACGGAAGCGTATGGACAGACTGTAGATTTCTGGGGCGGAGATGCTGTTTATTCCAAACTGGTTGAGTTTGCAGGAAAAACACCATCTAACATTACTGGACCGTTCTATTATGACGCTCGTAATGCTGTAGGAGCTGCACTTGGACAGATTATGCAGCAGGGTGCAGATATTGACACCGCACTTCAGGCGGCTCAGGAAGAAGTAGAATTTACAATGGGTGGCTGATGATATCGGTTTGCAACATGAGATAGTATAAACAGACAAAAGGTCTGCTGCTGCGAATGGCGGCAGCAGACCTTTCAAGTTTAGTTTGAGTGAGGTGTTTCTATGAGCGGTCAGAAGAAAAAAGGACTGACATTGGAAAAAAAGCATAATCTGACGGGCTGGATGTTTTTGCTCCCTGCAACGTTGTTGATTGCGTGGATGAGTTTTTATCCAATGATTCAGGCGTTCATTTTGTCCTTACAGAAAGGTGTAGGATTGAATCTGCAGTTCTGTGGGTTTGACAACTATGTCCGTATTTTTAAGGACAAGATTTTTACACAGACATTATTTAATACATTTTTTTATTTGATTATTCAGGTGCCGATTATGTTGGTTTTGGGACTTGCTCTGGCTTCTATGCTGAATAATAAAAATTTGAAGTTTAAGGGATTGTTCCGTACCTGTATTTTCCTTCCATGTGCAACATCACTGGTAGCTTACTCTTTGATTTTCCGTTCTCTTTTTGCAAACGATGGATTTATCAATGTGGTACTCCGAAATATTGGAATGGAGCCGATTCAGTGGTTTGGTAATGCCTGGACGGCAAGATTTGTAATTATCATTGCTCTGGTTTGGCGGTGGACGGGATATAATATGGTATTCTATCTGTCCGGTATGCAGAATATCGAATATTCTGTATATGAAGCAGCTAAGATTGACGGGGCAAATGCGGTACAGTCTTTCTTTAAGATTACGATTCCGCTGCTGAAACCTACTATTTTGATGACGGCGATTATGTCTACGAACGGTACTCTGCAGTTGTTTGATGAATCCATGAACCTGACCAGAGGAGGCCCGGCGAGAATGACTATGACGATGTCACATTATATTTATTCGACTTCTTTTGAGAATAGTCCGAAGTTTGGGTATGCGGCTGCTATGTCTATTTTGATTTTGATCATGGTTGCAATCCTGGCAGTAATCCAGATGAAAGTGGGTGATGAGCGATGATGAGTAAGCCAAAGAAATTTTTAATGTATGCATTCCTGACCATTGTCTCTTTCCTGTCTGTATTTCCACTGTATTACATGGCATGTGGAGCAACGAATAAGAGTACGGATGTAATTACAGGAAGACTGTATCCCGGAACTCATCTGGTGGAAAATTTTAAAAATCTGATTGCAAATCAGCCGTTGGGAACGGCTATGTGGAATTCTTTTAGAAATGCGGTGATCCTTACCCTGATTGCTTTGGTAGTATGTTCTATTGCAGGATATGGTTTTGAGATTTACCATGACAAAGGAAAAGACGTGGTATTTACCATTCTTCTTACCGCTATGATGATTCCTTTTGCGGCAATCATGATTCCTCTGTTCCGTATGTTTTCTGATTTGAAACTGGTGAATACCATGGTTGCTTATATGCTTCCTACGATTTCTACACCGTTTTTGATCATGATGTTCCGGCAAAGCGCCCGGGCGTTCCCTCATGATATCATTGAGGCGGCGCGAATCGATGGCTTAAGTGAGATTGGTATCTTTTTCCGCATGTTTATTCCTACAATGCGTTCTACCTATGCGGCAGCTATGACGATTACTTTTATGAATGCATGGAATAACTATCTGTGGCCGAAGGTAATCTTAAAATCCAACGAGTCAATTACGATGCCTATGTTGGTAGCAAACCTGCAGGGAGCTTACGCAGTAGATTACGGTATGCTGATGGTTGGTATTTTGATCTGTACACTTCCTACCGTTATCATTTTCTTCCTGCTTCAGAAGAGCTTTGCAGAAGGTATTACAGGAGCAGTTAAATAAGTTTTTGAGCAGTAAATTCAGGGCGGATATTTATTTTGAATATCCGCCTGTTTTTTTAAGGAGGGTAATAAATGAAGGTATTTAATTATGAGTTGGTGAAAGATCCCACCTATTTTAATGACAATCGCGTGGAAGCGCACTCGGATCATCGGTATTTTGTCAGTGTGGAGAAGATGGAACAGGATGTGGAAGAGTATCGCTTCAGTCTGAATGGTCTGTGGAAATTCCACTATGCAAAAAACTATAATTGTACGATTCCGGGATTTGAGAAAGAAGAGTACTGCTGTAAGTCCTGGGATGATATTCGTGTTCCGGCGCATATTCAGATGGAAGGTTATGATGCTCCTCAGTATGCCAATGTACAGTATCCCTGGGAGGGAAGAGAAGAACTGCAGCCGGGAGAGATTCCTGTACAGTTTAATCCGGTGGCAAGTTATGTGAAATATTTTGAGGTTCCGGAAGTGATGAAAGGAAAACGTATCTTTGTTTCTTTTCAGGGAGCGGAGAGTGGAATTGCTCTGTGGATGAACGGACAGTTTGTGGGTTACAGTGAAGACACCTTTACCCCCTCGGAATTTGAATTGACACAGTATCTTTGTGAGGGAGAGAATAAACTGGCGGCGCAGGTGTTCAAATGGACAAGCAGCAGTTGGTGTGAGGATCAGGACTTTTTCAGATTTTCCGGTTTGTATCGTGATGTATATCTGTATGCAATCCCGGAAGTACACGTATCTGACCTGAAAGTGCAAACGCTGCTGGATGATACCTTTACGAAAGCAGATCTGGATCTTTCAGTAAAAGCTACGAAGGCAGGAAAAATCCGAATTACTTTGTCAAAGAATGAGAAAATAATTCAGACGGTAGAGGAAACTTTGCAGGAAAACAGTCATTATGTGATGAAGGTGGAGCAGCCGGAATTGTGGAGCGCAGAAACACCGGTTTTGTATGATCTTCTTCTGGAAGTGATGGATGATGCGGGAAATGTAACAGAGGTGATTCCTCAGAGAGTAGGCTTCCGCCGGTTTGAAATGAAGGATCATATCATGACATTGAATGGAAAACGTATTGTCTTTAAGGGGGTAAACCGTCATGAGTTCAGCTCTGTCAGCGGACGTCATGTGTCCAGAGAAGAGCTTATTAAGGATCTGGTTACCATGAAACGGAATAATATTAATGCGATCCGTACCTGCCATTATCCAGATGCGGTAGGCATTTATGAATTGTGTGACGAGTATGGTATTTATATGATCGCAGAGTGTAATCTGGAATCTCACGGCAGTTGGGATTTGTCTGCGGAACAGACGGGAGATTTTTCCGGCGTTGTGCCGTGTGATCGCCCGGAGTGGCTGGATATGATGCTGGATCGTGTAAATTCCATGTATCAAAGAGATAAAAACCATCCGGCAATTTTAATCTGGTCTTGTGGAAATGAATCTTTTGGGGGTAAGGATATTTATGAAATGTCTCAGCTTTACCGGAAACTGGATCCTACCCGTCTGGTGCATTACGAGGGAATTGTCCATGACCGCCGTTATAATGATACCAGCGATATGGAAAGTCAGATGTATCCTTCTGTAGAACAGATTCAGGAATTTCTGGAAAAGGACAGAAGTAAACCGTTTATCTGCTGTGAATATACCCATGCCATGGGAAATTCCTGCGGCGCTATGCACAAATACACCGATCTTACCGATACGGAGCCTTTGTATCAGGGAGGATTTATCTGGGATTATATCGATCAGTCCATATACAAAAAAGACCGTTATGGAAAAGAGTTTCAGGCTTACGGCGGCGACTTTAATGATCGTCCCTGCGATTATAATTTCAGCGGAAATGGTATCGCTTATGGTGGTGAGCGGGACGCATCTCCGAAAATGCAGGAAGTAAAATTTAATTATCAGAATATTACGGCCAATGTGGAAAAGGATAAAGTAACAGTAGTAAATAAAAATCTGTTTGTGAATACAGATATCTATGATTGTGTAGTGATTTTGGAGAAAAATGGAAAACAGGTGAAAAAGGTTTCTATGGAAACTTCCGTGGCGCCACTGTCTCAGGAGGTTTATGAACTTCCGATTCCGGTACAGACTTTGCCGGGAGAGTATGCGGTAACTGTTTCCTTCCGTCTGAAAGAGGATACGGTATGGGCAGAGAGAGGACATGAGGTAGCTTTCGGCCAGGGCGTTTATCAGGTGGAAGCCCCGGCAGTGTCGGTGAAACCGGAACAATTCCAGGTGATCCGCTCAGGACACGATTTTGGCGTGAAGGGAGAGAACTTTGACGTGATGTTCTCTTATCTGAACGGAGGTCTTGTGTCTTACCGATATGGCGGGGTGGAAATGATTCAGATGATTCCGAAGCCAAACTTCTGGCGGGCACCGAATGACAATGATTGTGGAAATCTGATGCAGATGCGCTATGCTCAGTGGAAAGTGGCATCTATGTACCTGTCTCATAAATATCCTACAGACGGACCGTATCCGGCAGGACATGAACCGAAGATCCAGGTACACGAGGATTGTGCGGAGATCACATTTACTTATGTGATGCCTACGACACCTGCCAGTCAGTGTGAACTGACTTATAAGGTTTATGGGGATGGAACGATTCAGACTACCCTCTCTTATGAACCGGTAAAAGAACTGGGAGATATGCCGGAATTTGGCGTGATGTTCAAATTCGATGCGGATTACGACCATGTGACCTGGTATGGTATGGGACCGGAAGAGACTTATGTGGACAGATGTAAGGGAGCAAAACTGGGGATCTACAAAAATAAAGTAGAAGACAATATGGCAAAATATCTGGTTCCGCAGGAATGTGGCAATAAAGTGGGGGTTCGATGGGCGACAGTTACAGACAGAAAAGGAAGAGGAATGCTGTTTACCGGAGATCGGATGGAATTTTCAGCTCTGCCTTATACCCCGCATGAGCTGGAAAATGCAATGCATCCTTACGAACTGCCGCAAGTGCATTACACGGTAGTCCGGGTGTCTAAACAACAGATGGGAATCGCCGGAGACGACAGCTGGGGAGCAAAAACTCACCCGGAATACCTGCTGAATACAGAAGAAAAGATGACATTTACGTTCTCTTTTAAAGGCATTTAATAAATTTTAGTGGAAAAATTTCTTTCGATAAAACGGAAGAAAATATAGATACAATCACAAACGCATGGTCGAGCACATCTTTGAGACCTTAGGCTCAAAGTGAGCGCAGACTGCGTTTGCGATGTATCTATATATATTAATTTTTATGATGTATTTCCACAAAACAAGGAGGTTTTTTATGGGTGAAAATGTAAATTTCGGCAAGCTGATCCACGGGGGAGATTATAATCCCGAGCAGTGGCTTCATATGCCGGAGATTTTGGAAAAAGATATTGAATATTTTAAAAAGGCAAAGATCAACGAGGTATCTCTGGGAATTTTCTCCTGGTCTACGCTGGAACCAGAAGAGGGAGTTTTTAATTTTGAGTGGATGGAAAGAATCATTGACCGTCTGTATGAGAATGGTATTTCCGTGATGCTGGCAACACCCAGCGGCGCAAGACCAAAATGGATGGCAGACAAATATCCGGAGGTTTTGCGGGTGGACGAGGGGCGCCACAGAAATCTGTTTGGAGCCCGCCACAACCATTGTTATACTTCTCCGGTATATCGGGAAAAGACGAGAATTATCAATATGGAGTTGGCAAAGCGTTTTGGAAATCATCCAGGAGTGATCGCATGGCATATTTCCAATGAGTATGGAGGAGAATGTCACTGTCCGCTGTGTCAGGCGGAATTCGGAAAATGGCTGAAGGAGAAATATCAGACCGTTGAAAATCTCAACCGGGCATGGGCAACAACCTTCTGGAGTCACACATATCATAGTTTTGAGCAGGTAGAAAGTCCGTCTTCCCGGGGAGAAAATTCTCTGCACGGACTGAATCTGGATTGGAAACGTTTCGTTACAGACAGAACCGTGGATTTTGTAAAACATGAAGTTCAGGCAATTCGTGATGGCGGTTCTGACAAACCGACAACAATCAATATGATGTATGACTTCCGGGGATTGAACTATCACAAATTTGCTGATATTATAGATATCGTTTCCTGGGATAATTACCCTCAGTGGCATAAGAAACAGGAATATCTTACAGCTATGGATGATGGAATGCAGCATGATATTATGCGGAGCATCCAGAAGAAACCGTTTCTTCTGATGGAGAGCTGTCCGTCAGCGACCAACTGGCAGCCGGTGAGTAAATTGAAAAAGCCGGGAATGCTTCATGCGGCCTCTATGCAGGCGATTGCTCATGGCTCAGACAGCGTTCAGTATTTTCAGCTGCGCCAGAGTCAGGGTTCTTCAGAAAAATTCCATGGAGCAGTGATCGACCATTACGGCGGCGACGATACCAGAGTATTTCGTGAAGTCAGTCAGGTGGGAGATTCTCTGGAGAAACTTTCGGAAGTCGCCGGAGCCGGCGTTAATGCCAAGGTGGCAGTGCTTTTTGACTGGGAGAGCCGTTGGGCGATGGAAGACGCTCAGGGACCGAGAAATCAAGGATTGTTCTATAAAGAAACAGTAGAAAAATCGTATTATGCGTTCCGAAAATTAGGCTTGAATGTAGATCTGATCGATATGGAGCAGGAGCTGGATGGTTATCAGGTGGTGGCGGCCCCTATGTTATACATGTTCCGAGAGGGATTTGAAGAGAAAGTTCGCCGCTATGTGGAAAAGGGCGGAAGATTTATTCTTACATATTGGTCAGGAATTGTGGATGATACGGATCTTTGTTTCCTGGGGGGAACGCCTTATGGTCTGATGGATGTGATGGGGCTTCGCAGTACGGAAATTGACGGGCTCTATGACGGGGAAAGCAATACGGGCTGCCCGGTGAATGGAAATGCGCTTCATCTTACTAAAACATATACCTGTACCAATCTCTGCGATCTGGTGCAGCCATCCGCTGCAGAAGTGCTTATGACTTATGGCAGTGATTTTTATGCAGGCATGCCGGCATTTACCGTAAATACCTATGGAGCAGGAAAGGCTTATTATGTGTGCGCTGATTTTGAACAGGGATTTTATGATGAAGTATACCGTAAAATTGCAGGGGAAGCCGGAGTGAAACGGACGATCAGTCATATTCCTAATGGTGTAGAAGTGACCACCAGAGAAAATCAGGATGCAGAATATGTATTTGTGCAGAACTTTAACCGGCAGCCGGTAGAAATCAAACTTCCGGTAGAGGAATATCCGGTGTGGCTGGGAACGTATGACGGAACGATTGACAGATTGGGAACTGTTGTGCTGAAAAAGAAGAAATAAAGGGTTGCTGAGCAGTTGCGAAAAAAATAACAGTTTTTACAAACGGAAAGGCAGGAGAGAGAAATGATTCAGACGAGCATTGTGAAACTTGTACAGTATGGCATGGCAACGGGATTGATTCAGGAAGAGGACAAGCGTTATACGGTGAATAAAATTCTGGAGCTTCTGAAGATGGACGCTATCGATGAGGAAGCGCTGAAAGAAGTTCTGGAATTTGACGGCGCAGATCAGAGTGTAGTGGGAGAGTTGGAAAGTATTCTTTCTGATATCTGTGATTATGCTTATGAGCAGGGAATTTTGGAAGAAAACAGCGTAGGTTACCGGGATCTGTTTGATACAAAGGTGATGAGCCTTCTGGTGGATCGTCCCAGCAATGTGATCCGCCGCTTCTGGGAATTGTATAAGGAAGATCCGGTAAAGGCTACGGACGCTCATTACAAATTCAGTCAGGATACAGATTATATCCGTCGTTACCGGATTGCAAAAGATATGAAATGGATAGCTCCCACAGAATACGGAGATCTGGATATCACGATCAATCTGTCCAAACCGGAGAAAGACCCAAAAGCGATTGCGGCGGCAAAACTGGCGAAACAGACTTCTTATCCGAAGTGTCTGTTATGTGTGGAAAATGAAGGTTATGCAGGCAGATTAAATCATCCGGCTCGTCAGAATCATCGGATTATTCCGATTAGAATTAACAACAGCGATTGGGGATTCCAGTATTCTCCTTATGTGTATTACAACGAGCACTGTATCGTATTTAATTCTCAGCATGTGCCTATGAAGATTGAGCGGGCTACGTTTGCGAAATTATTTGATTTTGTAAAACAATTTCCTCATTATTTCGTGGGTTCCAATGCAGATCTTCCGATTGTAGGAGGATCAATCCTCAGCCATGACCACTTCCAGGGCGGACATTATGAGTTTGCTATGGCGAAAGCGCCAGTAGAAAAAGAAGTGACGTTTGAAGGATTTGAGGATGTGAAAGCTGGGATTGTAAAATGGCCTATGTCTGTCATCCGTATCAGCGGTCCTGATACAGAGCGTCTGATCGAACTGGCAGACAGGATTCTTCAGAAATGGAGAGGCTACACCGATGAAGCCGCATTTATCTTTGCTGAGACAGATGGGGAGCCGCATAATACGATCACGCCAATCGCCCGGAAACGGGGAGAGATGTTCGAACTGGATCTGGTTTTGAGAAATAATATCACCACAGACGAGCATCCTCTTGGCGTATATCATCCTCATGCAGAGCTTCACCATATCAAAAAGGAAAATATCGGTCTGATCGAGGTTATGGGTCTGGCAGTGCTTCCGGCGCGCCTGAAAGGAGAACTGGAAGGTCTGTGTAAGGCGATTGTAAGCGGCGCAGACTTGCGGGCGGATGAGGTTCTGGAAAAACATGCGGACTGGGTGGATGAACTGAAAGAAAAGTATACATTCACTGAGGAAAATGTGGAAGATATCCTGAAAAAAGAAATTGGGATTGTATTTATGAAAGTACTGGAACATGCCGGCGTATATAAATGTACGGAAGAAGGCAGAGAATCCTTTATGAGATTTATAAAAATGGTATAACAGGAACACAAGAGCTGTTGCGGTGAAAGATATGCTGAAATTTTCACTGCAACAGCTTTTGTGTTGGGAGAGAGGGAGAATGTTTCCTGGTTGGGGGGACAAAAGTGTTTGTGTAGTTGGTGAAAAGACAAATGTTTTTGATATAATGACATTTCCTATTGACTTTTTTATGATTCTGTGGGTATAATAGCAGACAGGTGCAGATAAAGGCTCGCAGTTGGCTGTGAGTGTTGGAAAACCGGTGAAAATTGCATACAGGCCAATGGAAGATTGCAGGAAAGCAGGTGTATACCCGCCGAAGGAATGATACTCTCAGGTGGGGGTGCAGCGCAGTTGTCTCAGACAGCAGATGCGGCAGCCCCGGGACTGTAGTCGGATGGCTCTCTGGAGAATCCCGGAAAATGGGTGCCGAAGGTGAAAGTGATGAAAGTCGCGAATCTCTCAGGCAAAAGGACAGTGTTGAAGCAGTGTAAGAGGAGAAGGTTACACCTTTTTTTCGTTATGCAGATCTAAGGTTCAGGGATTCCTGGATCTTTTTTTATGGCGTGATGCAAAATAAAAAGAAAATGAGGATGAGAAAATGGAGTATGTTTCAAAGGTAGTGGATTGCATCAACACATTTCTGTGGGATTATGCGTTGTTGTTTTTGCTGGTGGGAGCTGGCATCATTTTTACAGTGAGTCTGAGATTCGTCCAGATACGGAAGTTTAAAGCGGGAATGAAAGCTCTATTCGGGAATTTTTCCCTTCATGGTGAAAATGGCGGAAATGGGCTCAGCTCCTTTCAGGCTTTGACAACAGCGATCGCTGCTCAGGTGGGAACGGGAAATATTGCCGGAGCGGCTACTGCGATCGCCTCCGGTGGAGCAGGAGCTATTTTCTGGATGTGGGTCAGCGCCTTTTTCGGTATGGCTACCATCTACGGGGAAGCAGTTATGGCGCAGCATACCAGGCAGCAAAAGGACGGTGCCATTGTGGGAGGACCGGTCTACTATATTCGTTACATATTCAAAGGGAAATTCGGAAAGTTTCTGTCTGTATTTTTCTCTGTTGCAATTATTCTGGCTTTGGGCTTTATGGGGAATATGGTTCAGTCCAATTCTATCGGCGTGTCTTTTGCCAATGCGTTTCATGTGAACCCGCTGATTGTGGGAATTTGTGTGGCGGTTGTGGCGGGAATTATTTTTCTGGGGGGCATCAAAAGAATTGCCCGGGTGACAGAAAAGGTGGTTCCTCTGATGGCGCTGTTGTACATTGTGGGCTGTGTAGTGATACTCTGTATGTTTCCTCACGGTGTAGCGGAGGCTTTAAAGTCTATCTTTGTAGGAGCATTTGCTCCTCAGGCGGTGGCAGGCGGCGTTCTGGGAGTGACGGTGCAAAAAGCTATGCGTTTTGGAGTGGCAAGAGGACTTTTTTCTAATGAGGCGGGTATGGGTTCTACGCCTCATGCTCATGCAGCGGCAGATGTAAAGCATCCCTGCGATCAGGGTATCATCGCCATGATGGGTGTTTTTATTGATACGTTTGTAATCCTTACGCTTACAGCGCTGGTTATTCTTTCTACTGGCGTGGTGGGAAACGGTCTTACAGGATCGGAGCTGGCGCAGAGCGCTTTTGACGCAGGATTTGGTTCTTTTGGCAAGATTTTTATTGCTATATGTATGCTGTTTTTTGCCTTTACTACGATTGTGGGATGGTACTATTTCGGCGAAGTGAACGTGCGTTTCTTGTTGGGAGAAAAGGCGGTTAAGATCTACAGCGTACTAGTTTTGGGATTTGTTGTGCTGGGATCGGTATTGAAGGTGGATCTGGTTTGGAATATGTCGGATATGTTTAACGGTTTGATGGTTCTGCCGAACCTGATCGGTCTTCTTGCCTGTCTAGGGGTGGTACGCAAATTGACTCGGGAGTATGAAAAGAAATAAAAATAGATATATTGGATCGCTCAAAACGTGATGTTTTGAGCGATTTTGACGTTAAAAGAAGAAAAATGATGAAAAGGTATACATAATTACGAAAAAATATGAAAAATATAAAACTTTTATAGCAAATTTTCATTTTTACTATTGATTTTCCGGAGCGCATGAGTTAAAATACAAACATGAGAAAGCAGATTGCACAAAATAGAGAAGGGGAAATACAGGCTAAAGTTATATAAGAAACGAAAAAACAGATAAGAAAATTATATATTTTATACATATTGATGAATAAGGATCTAAAAAACCTGAAAGAAATCAGTAAGAAAAATGGGCAGAATGTTAAAAGTCTCAGAAAATGGGACATCAGGAGAATATGGATCTTTTTCTGGTTCATGGAAGAGGCGCCAGCGGGGATTCCGTGATAAAAAACATGACAGGAGAAAGATTTATATATAGAAGCCGGGAGTTTCGGGATAAGAGCTCTCTGGAGACTTACTTCTATTTTTTAATCTCAAAGGAGGGAAAGTAATGCGAAAGAAATTAGTGGCAATGGTAATGGCAGCAACGTTAGTTGCAGGTTCCCTTGTCGGCTGTGGCGGCGGAGGTAATTCCGCATCCAAAGACACCGCATCGTCGGGAACCACATCAGAAAAGTCTGAAGGTGGAGGAGGAGCTGCTTCGGAAGGTATCACAACAGAGGTTGGAACACCCCGTTCAGAAACACTGGTCGTTGAGTGTCAGAACAAAACAGATACCCCAGGACAGTTTAACTCTTATATGCAGGGTACTGCAATGGGATTTGGTATTCATCAGATGATGAGCGCACATCTGTGGGAGATGGATACAGTAAAAGGTGAACAGTATGGAGAAATTGCCGATGGAATGCCGGAATCCAATGAAGACTTTACAGAGTGGACGGTAAAGATTCGTCAGGGAATCAAATGGTCTGACGGCGAAGATCTTACAGCAGATGACGTTGTATTTACCTTTAATATGATTATGGAAAATGAAACGATTGGCGCCAGTGCAGCAACAAATCTGTACATTGACAAAGTAGAAAAAGTGGATGATTATACAGTGAAATTCACAATGAAAGAGTCTTTCCCGCGTTTTGTACAGCGTTATGGCGTTACTGTTTGGGGAACAGATTATCGTATCGTTCCGGAACATATTTATTCCAAACAGTCTGATGTAACTACTTTTAAGGATGAGGCTCCTGTTGTTGCAGGTCCTTATACTGTAAAAGATTATGATGATCTTGGTATGTGGGTTCTTTATGAACTGCGTGAAGATTGGCAGAGCAGTACTCTCGGCGTAGCTGGTCCGGAACAGTATGAATATGCGGAAGGCGCTACTCCTCCGAAGTATGTATGGTTCCGTACGTTTGCAGACTCCACCACAAAACAGATGGCGATGATCAATAATGAGGTTGATCTGCTTTGTGAAGTAACTCTGGAAGAGTTTGAAACCATGAATGCTTCCAATGACAAGATTAAGTGCTGGTATGATGAATTCCCATATGCGAACCCGGATGATCCAGGTTCTAAGAGTCTCGTATTCTCACATGGTAAAGGCGCACCGTATGATAATCCTGACTTCCGTTGGGGTATTTGTCTGGCGCTGGATATTGATGAAATCGTTATGAATACGTTCAATGGCGCTGGTCGTGTAGCTCCGATCCCGGTAATGAACAATACCCAGTACTTGCAGGAAACTTATACAATTCCTATGCAGGAATGGCTGGAAAACTTTGAACTTGATCTGGGCGATGGAACAACCTTCAAACCATACGACACAGGATATGCAAAACGTATGGCTGAGAAGCTGAACATCGAAGGTACAGATGAAGAACTGGTAACGATGTTTGGCGCTGGCTGGTGGAAACATGACGAAGAAGCGGCTACAAAACTTCTGGAGAAAGCTGGTCTTGAAAAAGTTGACGGCGTTTGGAACTTTGAAGGAAAACCTTTCACCTTTGAGATGAGCTATCTGGCAGATGCTGAATTCCAGGCAGCCCGTGGAGTGCAGGCAGCTTACAATCAGCTTCAGGAATTTGGATTCCAGTGCAGTATCGCATCCAAATCTTCTGCAACATGGGATGTAGACGGCGCTAAGGGTAATTATGATATTGCAGGTTACTGGCCATCCGGCGGTATTATGAAAGACTTCTATTCTGCAATCAGTGGTTTTGACAATCAGCTGATCAAACCTCTCGGTGAGACCGGTTCTGGACAGGGACTTCGTTGGGACAACGAACATGCTTCCGAGATTATCCAAGAGTTGGCAAATACTGATCCGGAAAGTGAGAAATCTTATGAACTGCATGTAGAATTCCTGAAAGAATGTGTAAAGGATATGCCTTTCATCAATTTGCAGAGTGGTACAAAGTTTGTTCCTACAAACTCTACTTACTGGGAAGGTTATCCGAATGCAGAAAATCCATATAATGGTCCATGGTGGTGGTGGAGCTGTTTCAAATATATGCTTCCGAACATTACACCTACACAGGCATAAATGACAACAGAGGCTTTGAAACATTAGAAACATGATTTATGCAACAGAAACTATAAAGTGATTTCCTGTTGAAACATCATAGGGGACGGAGCCGTAAGCGATACTTACGCTTCGTCCCTTTACTTTTAGAAAAGTAAAGGAGTGCTGTGTATGAAATTTAGAAAATTCTTTCTGCAGCGAGTGCTCGCCTGGGCGTTGACGATCTGGATCGGTGTTACATTTATCTTCTTCATTCCACGTATGTTCCCTTCAGATCCCGTGGAAAGCATGATTTCCCAGATGCAGTCGCGTTCCGGCAACATGGACCCGGCTGAAATGGAAGCGCTGCGTAGTCAGCTGCGTGTGCAGTTCGGTCTGGAAGGATCGCTGCTGGAACAATACGGTTCTTTCCTCTGGAATGGACTGCTTCATTTTGACTTTGGTCCGTCTCTAATGAGTTATCCAGAACCGGTAGGCGATATTATTGCGAGGTATCTGCCCTATACGTTGATGCTGTCGCTCACGTCCACCTTTATTGCGTGGTTGGTTGGTAACTTTATCGGTTTGCTGGCGGGTTTCCGCAAAAACAAGAGGTCGTCGAAAATCTTGGAGGGGATAGCGATATTTATTTATCCTATACCGTATTTCCTTGTGGCGTTGGTTTTGCAGATTGTATTTGCCTTCGTGTTAAAATGGTTCCCGCTTCAGGCGGTGATTGATACAAAGGGTGGTTTTGGACCGTGGATGGCTTCGCTTTTGAAAGCATCCATACTCCCGGGCGTGTCTCTGTTACTGCTGGGTACCGGTTGGTGGATCATTTCCATGAAGTCTTTGGCTGGAACGACAGCGGAAGAAGATTATGTGCGCTATGCCCGCTTCCGTGGTCTTTCTGAATTTACCATCGGTAAGAATTACGTGCTTCGTAACTCTATTCTGACCCAGATCACAGCTTTGGCAATGAGCCTTGGCGGAGTATTCTGCGGTTCCATTATGACTGAGATTATTTTCGGATATCCCGGTGTTGGTACATTGATTCAGAATGCGATCTTGCAGTCGGATTATAATATGATCATGGGATGTATTACCATCTCTATTGTGGCGATTTCCACAGCTACATTGATCGTAGACCTGATTTACCCGTTCATCGATCCGCGGATTCGGTACGGCTGATAAGAGGGAGGGATAGATATGAAGAAATTTTGGAAGACAGCCAACTTCCGTCTGAAGGCGGGGCTCATTATTACCTGCTTTTTTATGATCGTTGGATTTGTTGTATATTTTTTCCCGCATCAAGATCCGTTCACATTCAATACATATCCCAATAATCTGGGTGCTTCTGGAGAACACTGGCTGGGTACGACCAGTATGGGGCAGGATGTGGTGTGGCTGTTGATCGAGGCGATTCATAATTCGTTGCTGATCGGTTTGATTGTTGCCACTATCGGTACGGTTGTGGGTGTTTTGGTGGGACTTCTGGCAGGTTTTGTTGGCGGGGTGTTTGACCGGATACTTATGATTATTACGGATACATTCGTAGTAATTCCTTCTCTGCCGATTCTGATTTTGATGACGTCCCTGATGAAAGGAAAATCTACGGTAGTCGTTATGGCTCTCGTGCTTGCGCTTTTTGCATGGGCATGGCCCAGCCGTCAGATCCGTTCTATGGCGCTGACGATCAAAGAACGTGATTTTATCCATACCGCGCGTTTTTCTGGTGAAAGTACTTTGCAGATTGTTGTGACGGAGATTCTTCCGTTCGCGCTTTCCTGGTCACTTTCCAACTTTATGAATGCTACCCTTTCTGCCATTGGTTCCGAGTCCAGTTTGGCAGTGCTGGGTCTGTCTCCTGGAAACTTAGTTTCTCTGGGAAATATGATTCAGTGGGCGAGAAATTATAATGCGGTTCTTGCTGGAAGATGGCTGTGGATCGGGGCTCCGATCGTTGCAACTGTTATTTTGTTTGTAGGTCTGTTCATGTTGATCACGGGTTACAATGATTATCAGGCTAAGAAGAGAGGCAGGTGATAGAAATGCTGAAAATCGAGAATTTATCAACGTCTTATAAGACGATAGACGGAGATGTACATGTACTCAAGGATATTAACTTTGAGATTCATGATAATGAGATCTTCGGCATTGCGGGTGAATCCGGATGTGGTAAAACAACTCTGCTGAACACTCTTTATGATATTGTTGAGTATCCGCTGGTCATTGATCAGGGACGTGTTGTTCTGGAGGGAGAAAAAGACGGAAAGAAGTTTTCTTATGAATCTGGACAGATCCGTAAGACATGGTGGAAGAATATTGCTTATGTACCGCAGGCAGCGCAGAGTGTTTTGAATCCCATCGTGCGTTTGAAAACACAGTTTATTGATTCTATTCCAAAAGAAGAAAGAAAAAAGGAAAAACCAGAGGAAATATTAAAGAGAGTTGCTGAATATCTGAAGGAGCTGAATCTTTCCCCGGATGTACTGGAATCTTATCCTTTCCAGCTTTCCGGAGGTATGAGACAACGTGCGATTATCGCATTAGCAACCTTTATGTCCCCGAGCGTTGTACTGGCAGATGAGCCAACAACAGCGTTGGACGTAGTAGTGCAGAAAGGTATTCTGATGATGTTGATGCGTCTGCAGAAACAGTTGAAGAATACAATGATTATCGTAAGTCATGATATGGGCGTGCACTACCAGATTACAGATCGTATGGCAATTATGTATTCAGGAAGTGTGGCAGAACTTGGTAAGACAGAAGATATTTTTAATGATCCGCTTCATCCTTATACAAAGATGCTTGTAGATGCGCTTCCCCGTGTGGGTGAGGATGTTCAGCGTGTGGGTATTGCAGGTCGTCCGCCTGCATTGAAAAACCCGCCGCCAGGATGTCGTTTCGCTCCCCGTTGTCCGCATGCGACAGACAGATGCCGCAGTGAAGTGCCGAAATTCCGTGAGATCAGACCTGGTCGCTTTGCTGCCTGCCACTTATTAAAAGAGGAGGTGTAGACGAATGGGTGAAAAATTGTTGGAAGTAAAGGGCGTCAGTAAAATATTCCGTGTAGGCGGTATGCTGCGCGGTAAAAAACTGGTGGCCGTAGATGATGTATCTTTATCCATCGACAGCGACAAACCTGTGATCTTGTCTATTGTAGGCGAGTCAGGCTGCGGTAAGTCTACCCTGTGTAAAATGATTCTTCGGCTTCACAATGCGGATATGGGTGAAATTGTTCTGGATGGCAAATCTTACGCTGATAAAAAGAGCTATGATCCAAAGCAGTTTAAGTTGGATGTACAGCCTATTTTCCAGAATCCCTATGAATCTTTCTCTGCAAGAAAGACCGTAGACACTTATCTGTATAATACAGCTCTTCGTCTTGGCATTGCAAAGAATAAGGCGGAAGCAGATAAGGTTGTGGATGAAGCATTGAAGAGTGTGGGTATGTCTCTGCAGGTTGTAAAAGGAAAATATTCCACGCAGTTTTCTGGTGGTGAATTGCAGAGGGTTTCCATTGCCCGCGCACTGATCACCCGCCCGAAACTGATCATTGCAGATGAACCTGTTGCGGCAATCGATGCATCCATGAAAATGAACATCGTAAACCTGTTTAAAGAATTAAGAGATAAGTATAAAATTTCTTTTATTTACATTACACATGATCTTTCTACCGCATACTATGTATCGGATTATATCGCAACGCTGTATCGCGGCTGTCTGATCGAATATGGACCGGCAAAACAGATCATGGATAACCCGGCACACCCGTATACAGAACTTTTGATGAGTTCCGTTCCCCGTGTGGGAGATAAATGGGATAAAGAAATTGCCATGCCGGATATGGAGGGCAAAGAATATGCTGTACAGTACTGTAAATTTGCTCCCCGTTGCCCATATGCAACGGATGAATGTCGGAAAGAACGTCCGGCAGCGAAAGACCTGGGAGATGAACGAATGGTACTCTGCTGTCATCCGTTGACGGAAAAACAGAAAAAAGCATAAAAAGGAGGAGCGTCCAGTAAACCGAGAAGTAGTTTACTGAACGCTCCTTTTTGAATGGTATTTTTATTTTTTGCGCAGCTTTAATGGTTTGACAAACCAGACGATGGACAATGCCATCAGAATCTGGGTAAGAAGCCAGGCGCCGGAGGAATAAGCTGCCGGGTCCAATCCTGCCTGAGAAGGATAAAAGATACAGTTCAGGATGATGGAGAACAGAGCAGTGATACCGGTTCCTGTAAGGAAGATCCAACGCTGAAAAATTTTGTTTCCAGATTTCAGAGAAAGGGAAATTCCTATGTATGCGATTACCGTCAGAATGATTGCAGGTATCCCCAGGATTTTGTAAATCAGTAAGAACATTTTTGATACCTTTGCTGTTTTTTGTGTAGTGTACAGGGCGGGATCTGTCTGTATTTCGGCTTCCTCTAAACAGAGATGGTATTTCTTTTCTTCTGTACTGATTTTTTCTACGGGAAGACGGTCGATTTGTTCTCCGTTCAGATAAACAGAGAGGGAAACCTGACTCAAATCTGTTGCCGGAGCATTGAGGGTAAAGCGACTTACTCGGGAGGCGGCATATTCCATATTGGCGAGGTACACGTCCTCGCTGTTTTCAAATTCCGCATAAGCAAGTGGCTGTCCGTTGCTGTCTGTGATCGCCAGTTCCAGGTTGGCGTTGTCGCTGGTAGGGAAAGCCCAGCCTTTTAAGTGGAGAGGTGTCTCATTGGGATAGAGGACTCTTCCGCCAGTGATACTTTCCACGAAACGCAGATCTTGCGCTGATCCAGAACCAAGATGAGTATCTACATCGGTCATCTGGTTGGCTGAAAGATGAAATACGGTATATAAGGTATCTTTTAAAACGCCGGAAGGAGTGGCCTGAGCGCTGGCGGTTTCATTTGGAGCAGATTCATATACGGTGAATTTGTCATAGTAATGGAAGTTCAGCAGAGAAATTCCAAGACCAGAAATCAAAATAAATACTGCTGGAAGAAATAGAAGTCCGATTTTTTTACCGGATTTTTCTTTTTTTAACTGGAAGCCCATCCAGATCAGGAAACCTAAGAGCAAAGGAAGGACCCAGTAACTTGTTTTGCGCAGATACCAGAAAAAGGTGACGATGATGCTGAACCAAATGATTTGGGAAAGCAGATGTTCTTTTCGCTTCTGATAAATCTGAAAACCCAGTCCCAGAAGAAAGAAAATCAGTGAGGGGACGAGGGTGAAATCCCAAGCTCTCTGGGCGGTGTATACAGTCATCATAATCGGGGAATACAGGAAGAATACATAGAGTACTTTCCGAACCAGACTGGAAGGTAAAAGCGCTTTCCAGCTATGCAGGAAAAATAAAATACTTCCTATATATAAGAGAGCTACAGCCATCATAAATGGGATGCAGAGTTTGTTGCAGAGCATAACAAAAAATGGAAATGCGATGCCATAGGAAAGCGTATTGTCCTGCCAGCTTCCCAGCCAGTTGCCCTGCATGAGCTGCCAGGCGTGGTTCAGAAGATTCCAGTCGTCACTGCCGGGATCGCCCGCACCAGCCAAAGGCGTGCTGAGGAATAAGAAAATTCGGAATACAGTCAACAAAATCAGAACCCCAAGAGAAATCTGGGTTTTGTTGGGCTGAATCCATTCGTTCCAAAATTTTTTCATATTGTATAACCTCCTTATGGATTTGATTATATCGAATGAAAAGAAAAACTGCAAGTGCAAGAAAAGATGTGAATATGACAGAACAGCGAAAATGAATTTTAGTAGCGCTTTAAGTGAATTTGATGATTTGGTTGGAGAAATGAATTTTGTAAGAAGTTTGGATTTCAAAATAATTTTGGGTATTATAGCTATGATTGCTTCTGATTAACCCAGAAATTTTGAAATTTTTGAAGCCGTATATAATGGAATTGCAGAAGGGGTGAATGAGGAAACTTTAAATGAAAATTCTTTTGTTATGGCTAAGAATTCAGCTAAGATTGAGGCAGAGCATCAGACGAAAGCATGTAAAAACGCTCAATCTGAAATGCAAAAAAGCGAGTGATGATACTTTACTACTTGCAAATGCTCAACAACGCGTGCAAAAATTATTAGAAGATTATGTGACAAATATTGGAGAAAGCGTAGGAAAAACATATAAAATAGAATAAAAAAATCCCTTTATCAGCACGTTACGCTTGATAAAGGGATTTTTTTATTACAATATCTTAGAACAGTCCTGTAATCTTGCCTGTCTCATCTACGTCGATCTTCTCAGCGGCTGGTACTTTTGGCAGTCCCGGCATGGTCATGATCTCTCCGGTCAAAGCTACGATAAATCCAGCTCC
>HF995365.1 GCA_000432335.1 Firmicutes bacterium CAG:646 | reverse complement strand
CATGTGGAGACGGTAGTACTGCTTTCCCACAAAAAGCCAGACGGACATATCAACGTAAAAGTTGAGTTTGGCGAGGGTGAGGGAAAAGTTCCACTTGATAATATTGCTAAAAGAGCGGAAAGCTATAAGCCCAAAGAACGAGTGACCTACAAAATGATAAAGGAGTACATAGAAGCGAAATACGGCTTCAAGGTACATACCGCATATATCGCAGAGGTAAAGAGAGATTTAGGCTTGCCGATGTATGATGCCCCTAATGCGGTAGAAGAATTGAAACAGCCGAGGAAACATCCAACACCAGAAAAAGTTGAAGCGATAAAAGATGCGTTGAAGCATTTTGAGGTAATTTAATAATGATGAGCGTATCATTAAAAACAGTGGTACGCTTATTTATTTACATATTTATCTTTTCGCTGACCAATATTTTATCTGATTAAAAAAGCGGAGGGCAGATTTCATACTAAACTGCCTAATTGATATGATTAAAAGTGTTCACTTTTCTATTATTGACTTAAAGAGAAAAATCGAATACAATATAGTAAAGTGACCAATTATTAGTTTGATTAAGGGCGATTAAGTAGAGGTGAAGATATGCTTCAGAAAAAAGATATTGAGACTTTGAGAATGTTGTTTAGCAGTCATAATTATATTATGACTACCGCTGAACTTACAGCTTCAAAGTTATACTATACAGATATAAAACAACTTTTAGACGAAGGAATGATTGAAAGAGTCAGGCGAGGTTACTATCACTGGACTCAAGATTATGGAGAAAGTGAAGTTGTTATTATCAATGGCTTGTTTCCCGATGCAGTGCTTTGTATGGAGACCGCCCTATTCTATTATGGATACAGTGACAGAAATCCTGCTGAATGGAGTTTTGCAATAGATAAAAATGTCTCTAAGAGGCGAACAAAAATTGATTATCCGTTTATAAAGGCATATCGTGTAGAGTCAGAGTTGGTTACGCTGGGCGAAACCGAAGGTGAAATTGATTTCCACAAAGTCCGCATTTATGACCGTGACCGTACTATTTGCGATGTGCTGCGAAATATGAACAAAATGGATAAGGAGATTTTTAATAAAGCAGTACAGGGCTATGTAAAAGACCCGAAAAAGAATATACCGAATCTTAT
>HF995364.1:17493-49095 GCA_000432335.1 Firmicutes bacterium CAG:646 | reverse complement strand
CACCTTATTGGTGTGGGAAGTTTGAGGACCTTATTAATCGAGAAATTTCAGCTGTTAAAACCGGAGTTGTATAACTATTGCACCTAACCAATCTTAATCTTTCATATTTTTCCAACATACAGACCGTTCCAATCTCCATAATATTCTTACCATATTTTTCAGAATATTCCATCTGTATCTCGCCCTGTTTCAACGTATCATTTCTTCTTACAGCAAACACAAATGAAAATGCTGCTGGTAATGTATATTTTTCCGTATTATCTATAGATGCAACAATCAATCCACCTTGTACAAAAAATTCAGCTAACGCATTTCTTAATTGAGTGTACGCGTTCACTGAACAAATACCCAAACTTATATGAATAATATCAATATAATTTTCTACACACCATTTCACTGCAACTATAAATGCATCAAGTACATCCTCCTTCCTATTATTCCCCATTATTTTAATACTACCAATATTGCACCCATTTCCATATTCTCTTAGCACTTTATAGCAAAGTGTGCCATGCGTTAATTCTTCGTTTTTCTCTTTATATTTCCTTTGTTCTACACTGCATCCAATCACTTCTAAATCAAAACAAAGGTACTCCTCACTTTCAATTCCATCATCAATCACCGCAATTGTTACATCATTTTTCCTTTTAATAATATCTCTTTTTTTCATCTTGTTAAATTATTTTACTCTTCACCTTGCAATAAAATCTTCCTTTTATATACATACTCCATATCTTTTATGAATAAAAATGTAATTTGTATAAAACTATTCATTTAACTAATTAATAGACGCATTTCTTCCTGATACATTGGCTCCTGTCATAGCATCAATTCTAGATGTATCTGTAAAAATCCCATTACATCCTAAACATCCAGCACAATTACAACTACATACACTTACAAATTTTTCAATTTCTTTAATGTTTTTATTTTTATTTTGTAATTTTTTCATTTCTGTCACCTTTCTCTACTGTTACTTATACAAATTACATTTTTATTTTCTTTCACACCAAATAATTTCTTTTACTTTCTGCTTATATATATTTTTTTATTTCTTCTAAATATAAAAATTTTTTCTGTTGAATCATATCCTGACTAAACTCTTGCTTCGTTCTTTTTCTTAATTCGAAATAAAAATATGCCAAATCACAGCCAGACAATCCCCAAAACCTTCCCGTTAATGGTTTGTCATAGTTTTCTAATTTAAAATTCTTGTTTTTCAGAAAATTTACTAATATATCATAAAAAATCCCATCAATTATATCCATTTAATCCTCCTTTAATTTACTGCATATAAATTCAATATCATGTTTATCTATTCCATTAAAAACAGGAATTTCTTTTTTCCAATCTGTTTCTTTTTTTACACGCTGTTTATCTACATAAAGATAACCAAACTTGTGACTTTCAACAGCAAGATCTACATCCAAAATCTTTCTTGAAATATGTACTGCAAATAATCTACTCTTAAATCTCTCCTCTATGTCTTTTTCAATTTTTTCAAAAAAAGCGTCTCCATACAAATCAAACATAGCACAAAGAATTATATAATCCGCTGGAACAGCCCTATTGAGCATATATAAATAGGTTCCTAAATCATTCCGCAAATACTTATTATAAGGATAAATTCCTCCAGGGATCTCAACAATTATTAAATCAATTTTTTCTTTTTTCTCATATTCTGAAATATATGCATTTATTAACGAAATTTTCGCTTCAATATCTTTTGAAGAATCTAATGTATCTTTTATACATGAATATCCGAGCAAATTTCCTTCATAAGCATTTGTAAGTGTAAGTATTTTTAATCCTTTTTGCTTTAAATTTTCCGTAATGTTTACTGTAATTTCATAACTGTCACTTTCTTCAAACATATTAGTAACAAATAACACTGGCGCACTAATTTGCTTATAATAAAATTCTTCTGATATTTTCTTTTTGTCTCCTATGTTTTTATCAAATAAAACAATCTGATTTGCATATTCTTCCATAATTTGTTGAGGTAACTTTATTTGTTTTGAACATATATATATTTTAAGTCCTTGATATAATGCCCTCTCTATAATATCAGTTATATTATTAGCCAACTTGGTACACCATACATTATCTACGATAATTAAAGCACACGCATCCTTCAATTCCTTTTCTATATCTGTATTCAATATTTTTCCTATTTTTTCTCTATTATCCAATATAGACAAATCTTTTCCCTCTAAAAATTTGTCTTGAGGAATGCAATAGATCACTTCATCATACTTATCTGTTACCCACTTTTCTATTGTACTAAAAACTCTATTTTCATAAGGATAAACAACTATTTTTTTCATCTTTTTCTCCATAAATTGTATTTCTTTCATCTTGTAAAATTATCAATTTTAACCAATATTCTCTAGATGCCAATACATTTTTACATTCTTCTTCTTTCCTTTTTTCCGAAAATTTTTCACCGTCTACTATTCTGTTTCCACATATAGTACATAATCGAAACGCCCAACATTTCATGCATTTTTCTTTTTTTACATTCGATATATAATATAAATCATATATTTTTTCATAATCAAACCCCTGATATATTGTCCCAATCTTCATCAATTCAGATGTTTCCGTAACCTTTTCACATGGAAATAACGTTCCATCCACATCCACAAGTAAACGTTTTCGTCCGGGCAAACATGGTCCGCTTGGAATTTGTATTTCACTTAAAATATTTTCATTTTCCAACATATCACGTTTTTCCTCTTCAAATATAGCAAATTCTTTCTGAATTAAACGTGTATCCATACCCTCTTCATTAGAATTAATTAATTTTCTAAAATATGCATATTGATATTCCATAACAAATTCTTCCGAAAAAATATTTTTTTCAGTTTTCATCGAATCATCAACCACGGTTTGCTCCGAAATGAATTTTTTTACAATATCATCATTTTCAAAAACAGTACTTATCTCTCTTGGATTATCACTGGGATCTACCACCGTATTAATCATAATATTTTTAACATAATCAGGAAATTTTTGTAAAATCATTTTTAAATTTTTAACCACTATATCATATGTACTTTTATCACTATTTTTAAATTTTCTATTTCGATCATGTATTTTTTTATTCCCATCAAAACTTATAAGTATATGAAATTTATTCGCCACCATATATTCCATTACTTCTTCATTTAAAAGTGATGCATTTGTACTTATCGTATAACGTACATTTCTATACGGATAATTCATATTTATATACATGATAATATTCTTTATCAATTCTAAATTTAATAGTGGTTCTCCACCATAGAAAGCCACAAAGCATTCTTTGTAATCCAATGATCTGGCAAAGAAAAAATCTACCGCTTTTATTGCAGTATTATAATCCATGTTTTTCTGCGCATGTAATCTCTGACATCCATCATTTGATGTATAATTACAATATGTACATCTAAAATTACAATCTTGCGTAACTTGTAATGTTAATTTTTGTAGTCCTCTCTCCAAATAGACATCTGCTACGCTAAAAAGAGGATTGCCTAAACTTTTAACCCGCATCGGTTGAAAAAAACCTTTTTGTTTCATTTGCAAAATTTCAGTATTCTCAGTGCAATTTTCCACTTCTTCATTTTGAAGCAATTCATATAATTCATCACTAATCATATGTATTTTATGTAAATTCGTATCATATAAATACTTTTTATTTGGTGATTCTACCAATTTAAAAACATACTCATTCATTTTCTTCCTCTTCCTATCTTTTATTTTTATTAATATTATTTCTTTATGTAACTTTTTTAACATTGTTACTTTGATATTCTATTCCACCTATGCTAAAATGTTATATCTATTAAACTATTTCTGTAACTATTAACATAGCACACATAAATATTTATTTTTTATTTTGACCGCTACCTATCTCTTTTTGACCACGAAAAAAGACAGACCATTAAAAGATCTGCCTTTATTCTTTCTCACTCTCTGTTTCACCCTCAAAAAACATCATAACATCCACAATAAACTGATTCTCTTCCTGCCTGAATTTTAAAGTACCACCATATTTCTGAACCGTTTCCTGTACATTTTGAAGTCCCCAGCCATGCATTACTTTATCTTCTTTCGTTGTCTCTGGAAATACATCAAAACTTTCATTTTTCCCTATACATGAATTCGTAATCCGAATCATAAGAAAATAATTGATTTTCCGAATCGTTAAAGAAATATTTCCCGCTTCTCCCGTACGCTCCACCGCTTCCACTGCGTTATCCAACAAATTCGACAGTATCGTACACAGATCATACGGCTGAATATTTGTGTTTTTCGGAAACTCTGCATTGATGTCCCAGGAAATCCCCTTATTTCTCATCTTTTCCACTTTACTGCTGATAATCACATCTACAACATCCACACCCGTCCATACTGTTTTTGTAATTTTCTGAATAGGCTGACTGATCTGTCGTATGTATTTTTTTGCCTCATCCATCTCTCCTTCTTCCAAAAACTGATACAACACATTCAAGTGATTATTCAGATCATGATATAGTTTCGCATTGCTGGTATATATATCGTTTAACGCCTGATAATTTTCTTCTAAAAGCTGGTTTCTTGTCCGAGTAATCTTTAGATTCATCTTTTGTTCTTTACTTTCTGTCACAAAATAAAGACCAAACAAGAAAGATGCAATAAAAACAACTCCTAAAAACCATACGCCTGTTATGCTTTTTCCAAATCCTTTCCATGTTTGTTCTGTCAGAAACACAAAACCACAAGTCCCCACACAAGATACTACTATTAATTCTCTCGTATAATTATGTTTTAATGTTATTTTTTTTATTACTTGTTTCGCTCCAAAATAAAGCAATACCCAAAGTGTTTTTCCCACACATATCATCCACACACGCTGCATACTTTTCTGAGAAGTCAAATATATAAAGGTTTCTTGTCCTCCAAAGAAAGCAGCAACTGCCGTTATATATAACGACTCTACATATGCCATACACAAAAAGTAGAAACTGGACACTGAAAAAGAAACAATATATTTAATTTTATAGATATACACTGCTGAAAGACTTACATACAATACTCCAAACAAAAGAGTAAAGTACGAAAACAACGCCACCCTATTGCAGCAAAAAACAATTACAACTGCCCCCAAAGTAAATACAATTTCTTCCTTTTTCCCTCTTTTCTTCCGCAAATCACCAAATAAAATATTGTAGATTCTATATAAAATAAAAATTTCTATAAAACTCGCTATGCACTCTACACATTCATACACCACATTCATAACTGCTCTCCCCAGAATTTTCCAAGCCGCTCTTTAACTTCCTCCAGTTTTCCCTGACTCACCAGGAGACGGCTTCCATCTTTCAGCTCTATCATACTATTCCGAATATTCATAACATAAGCCAGATTTACAATATCTCCCCGATCCACATAAAAAAAATCTTCCGAATTTAATTCCTGAAATACCTGACTGAGACTTTTTCTCACCCTTGTCTCTTTTCCGTCTTTTAAGTAAAATACCGCATTTTTCCCCTGTCTGTAAATATACAAAATCTGCCGATATGGGATCTTCTCCACTCTCCCCGCCGCCTGAATACAATAGTACTCATCTTCCTGTAGTTCTATCATTTTCACCGCGTCTGTCAATGCTCTGGGTAGTTTTTCTCCAATCATATTTTTGGGTATATATCGAAAAACAGACAATTCAAAAGCATCTACTGCATATTTTAAATGTGAGGTAATAAAAATAATCAATACATCTGGAAGATATCGTTTCATATAAGCCGCAAGATCCATTCCATCGATCTGCGGCATTTCGATATCACTGAGAATCAGATCGTAATACTGTCCCTCTTCAATATCATATTGCAGCATCTGGCTCTGTGTATAAGTATGCACTTCCGCCCTCTTATGGTTTTCCTTCAACCACGCAGAAACCTTATTTTCCAATACTTCTACGGACTTTTTATTATCATCACAGATTGCTATATAGATCATACACTTCACTCCTTTAAACTATTGTATCAGATTCTTTTCTCTTTTTAAACTGCAAATGTATAAAAAATACATCTCCGCAAGTCATGGAAAAACATATTTTGTTCGCTGATCACAAGTTCATACATCTCTTCCGTCATTTCACACTTATAATACCAAACCCCTTCTTCTCTGTTTTCAACCTTTCGAATAATATCTTCTACTACCTCCTGTACCTTCATTCTCTGACGAGAAGAAGTCGGCCACCTCCCCAGCATACTTCTCACCTGTGTTTTATTTAACTTGACTTTCTTTGCACAATAAAATTTTTTAGGAAATTCTAACTCCCTTCTTTTTCCTAAATTCTTCAATATATTATCAAATACTTCTTCTCTTTCTTCATAAGGAAATCCCATCTCCAAATATGCCTGTATATGAAAAAAAGCAGTTTCCAGATATCCTTCATCCATAGTGATTTCATAATATCGATATAACTGCTCTACTGCTTTAATCATTGTATCTTTCACTGATATATTTTTATACTGTACACTCCCAGCCGCTAACTTTATCGCTTCTATATATAGTCTATTCTCTTCTCTGTCCATCATTTTCTCCATATTCTACAAAAGGCGCCTATATCGGCGCCTTAATAATATTATGCCTTATTTTAAACTTTCCGGCATTTTAGGTTGATAAGTGTAACATATAGATACACAATTTGCTCCATAGATCGCACACATTTCTACTATTTTTGCCAAGATATTCATATAGCAATTTCTCCTCTCTTTTTTCTAAATACTACTTTTTTATCCGCTACCATCATAAATACCGCTACTAAATAAATACTCAACGCTATCATAACGACATATTGGGGCTGATATATTGCAAAACTCAAACTTACCACAACATCGACAATCAGAAGAACTCTCGCCGTTTTGCGATTTCTTTTTTGCTTCTGTTCATTAATCATCTGATTTCGATGTAAAACTGGTGCGTTTTTACCTATATACCAGCAAGCTGCCGCCAGCAGCATAAGCCATACCAGCATTGGTATTCTCCCTTCTGTCAGCTTTTTGATGATGAGCAGGCTCAGATAAGAGAGATTACTGATCACAAAACATTTTCCATAAGTATCTGCATGATACCCTCCGGTACAAAGTCTCAGCGGAACGAAAATTCCAGTAAAAATCCATGCAGAACTCCATTCCGAAAGGACCCCCGATACAAGCACAATAGACGCCAGCCCTAAAAAGGTTGTAATAATCAGCTCCAACCCGTATACGTAAATTTCTTCTTTCTCCGGTTCCGAACTCATTGCCAGTTTTTTCGCCATTGCTTTTGATATTTTGTGTAACATATCATCCCTCCCTCTTTCTGACTGTAATTATAAACATTTTGGGATGATACGTGGTAAGTTGTCCGCAAAACAGCTCTTTTTGTCCACGAAAAGAGTATGCAACTGGACATGTTCTACTGTACAACCGCATTTCAAATCGCACAATATTAAACGTACGATTATATTGAACTTTTCGTACGATTCTTGTATAATATAAATATATAAAACATACACTACAAGTTAGGAGGTGTCAAACTATGATTGTTACTGCAACGGAATTTAAAACAAATCTTGGCAAATATTTGGAACTTGCTGTTACACAGGATATTTTTATCACCAAAAATGGAAAAAATATTGCCCGGCTTACCAGTCCATCAGTAAACAAACTCGCAGTGTTGGATAACCTTGTCGGTATCGCACCGCAGACTGACGGTCTGGATGAAAAATCGATCAGAGAGGAGCGGTTAGAAAGACAATGAGAATCGTAATCGATACAAATGTAATTCTGGATATTTTCCAGAAGCGAGAGCCTTTCTTTGCGGACTCCTATCAGGCTCTACGCAAGGCTGTAGAAACAGATACAGAATGTTTAATCTCCGCATCTGCCGCTACTGATATTTTTTATATACTGCGCAAGTCTTTCCAATCTGCTGCAAAAGCAAAAGAAACGCTGGAACAGCTTTCCCAGCTCGTTACCTTTGCCGATGTACAAGGTATGGATGTTCATACTGCTCTCATGCGTTCCATGCCAGACTTCGAAGATGCCGTAGTCGATGCTGTAGCAGAACGAAACGGCGCAAGCTACATCTTAACAAGAAATATCAAAGACTTCTCCGGTTCTATCGTTCCTGCGATAACACCAACAGCTTTTTTGAATAGACAATAAGAAGTGAAAAGTGTTTTAATTTTTCAATTTCAACACTCTCTTTCCAACAACCCCTGATACACTTCCCGTTTCGACACTCCCCGGTCTTTTGCCACCAATTTCATAGCTTCCTTTCTCTGGACGCCCTGATCCTCATACATTCTCATATGTTCTTCCAGACTCATGCTCTCCCAGGCTTTCTGTTTCTCCTGCTCCATCTCCTGTCTGCTGCGGCCCTCCATAACGATCACGCACTCTCCTCGGGGCGGTTCCTCACGATAATGTTCCAACGCCCCCGACAAAGTGGTAAGAAATGCCGTCTCATGCTTTTTTGTAAGTTCCCGGCATATGGTTACCCTCCGCTCTCCCAGATTTTCATACAGCTCTTCCAGTGTTCTCACCAGCCGATGAGGCGCCTCGTAGAGAATGGTCGTCCGGGTTTCATCCTTCAATTCTTCCAGTACCGCCTGTTTTTCCTTCTTATCAGAAGGCAGAAATGCCTCAAAAGCAAATCTTCTGGTGGGCAGCCCGGAAAGGGTCAGCGCCGTGATACACGCCGCCGGTCCCGGCAAAGAAGTTACGGGAATCCCTGCCTCATGGCACATAGCCGCCAGTTCCTCCCCCGGATCTGAGATTCCCGGCGTTCCCGCATCCGTGATCAGAGCAATCTGTTTTCCTTCTTCCATTAGCCCTACCAGATACTTCCCTTTTTCAATCTTATTATATTCATGGTAACTGGTCATAGGTGTCTTTATCTCAAAATGATTCAGCAGTTTAATACTGTTTCGCGTATCTTCCGCTGCGATCAGATCCACTTCTTTCAAAATCCGCAGCACCCGAAAGGTAATATCTTCCAGATTTCCAATCGGTGTTGCGCACAAATATAATTTACCTTCCATCTCCATATATCTCCCGTATTTCCCGGGTATATACTCCCGGTTTTTCGTACACGATCAAAGGCTTTTCCACAGTAATTCTGGAATTTCCACCTAAAAGCCCCTCGATCAGAACCATATTCGGCTCCTTATCCACATAAGGATACACCAGCCGCATTCTCTTCGGTTCCAGCTTATATTTCATCATAAGCCCCATGATTTCTGCCATCCGAAACGGTCGGTGCACCATGTAGAACCGTCCCCTTGGCTTCAAAACCTGCGCAGTCTCACGAATGACATCCTCCAGCGTACACAGTACCTCATGGCGAGCGATCGCCTTTGGCAGATGAGGATTTGCCAATCCATGATTTCCCGTCATATACGGCGGATTACAGGTAACTACAGAAAAAGAAGCCTTGCCAAATACGGCAGCGGCTTCTTTGATGTCTCCTGTTTGAATAGTCACCGAATCCTCCAGATGATTATAAACCACACTCCGTCTCGCCATCTCTGCGCTCTCTTCCTGAATCTCCAGCCCGGTAAAATGCTCTCCCTGCGTCTTTGCTTTCAGCAAAATAGGGATGATCCCCGTACCGGTTCCCAGATCCAATGCCCGCTCTCCCGGTTTCACCTTTGCAAATCCCGAAAGCAGCACTGCGTCGATACCATAACAGAAATTCTGAGTATTCTGAATGATAAAATACCCGTTCTGCAGGTCGTCCAGACGTTCATGTTCCTTTAATTCCACTGTCATCTTAAATGGATTCCCTTTCTATTTTTCTCTTTCCAGTTTTTCCAGTTCTCTCAATTCTTCTTTCGTTAATTTCACTTTTTCTTTCTTATGTCTCGGTTTAAACCTTAACTCGTCCACCTTGTATTCCCGGATTTCTTTCTCATCGTTGATATCCACGATCACCTTTACCTGCTGCCGGAGCACATTGACACTCTGTACTTCCCCTTTGATTCCCTCCGGAGTCGTCACCATATCTCCCATGTTCGGCAATTTTCGGTTCAAATACTCATAGGTCTCCTGTTCATTTTTCAGACAACACATCAAGCGTCCGCATACACCGGAAATCTTTGTGGGATTCAGAGAAAGGTTCTGCTCCTTCGCCATTTTGATGGACACCGGGGCAAATTCCGAAAGATACGTGTGACAGCACAGCGGTCTGCCGCAAATCCCCATACCGCCCAATATCTTCGTCTCATCCCGGACACCGATCTGACGCAGTTCTATTCTTGTTTTGAAAATAGCCGCCAAATCCTTTACCAGCTCCCGAAAATCAATTCTTCCGTCTGCCGTAAAGTAAAACAGCACCTTATTATTATCAAACGTATATTCCACATCAATCAGCTTCATATCCAGCTCATGCGCCCGGATTTTCTTCAGACAGATCTGATATGCCTCTTTTTCTCTTTTTCTGTTGTTTTCTTCTCTTCCATCATCTTTAGGTGTGGCAAGACGAATCACATCCTTCAGCGGCTGGATCACATCTTTTTCATCCACTTCCTTCGGTCCCAGAACTACCGTTCCATATTCCACGCCTCTGGCTGTCTCCACGATCACATGATCGCCCTGTTTTATCTGAAAACTCTTGGGATTAAAGTAATAAATTTTTCCCACATTCCGAAACCGGACTCCAATAATTTTTACCATTTTAATTCTCCCTGATCGTCAGGAACAGCAATTCCATAACCAAATCAAAATTTACATTTGCCCGTAAACGTTCCTTGGCTTTCTCTACAGCATTGATAATATCCTCAATGCCCTCATAAGAACTCTGACTTGCCCGTTCCTTAATATAATTCAGCTGATCCTTAAATACCAGCCCGTCTACCTCCTTGGTAGCTTTAAAGAGCAGCACGTCCCGGAACCACATAATAAACAGATCCAGATACTCATAAATATTCTGTTTATCCCCGGAAAGCTGCTTGATCATATCTACCAGCTCATACAACTCTAATTCTTTCGATTTTTTCAAAATGCGCAGCGCCTGATCGGTAACCACACTGAATTCATCCGATTCCGCTATCTGCTTTGCCTTTCCAATATTTCCCTGGGAAAAGGATGCATCCATCTGCGCCTGATAATCCGGCAAATGAAGCTTCTCCATAAGATACTCCTTCACCATACTCTCCTTCACCGGACGAAGCGACAACTTCACACACCGGGATGTTATCGTTGGAAGCAGCGCATCCATATTACTGGTAAGAAGCAGGATGATCGCATAAGCCGGCGGCTCCTCAATCGTCTTCAGCAGCGCATTCTGCGCCTGAAGCGTAAGCTTTTCCGCCTCATTGATAATATAAATCTTATAAGAACTGCAATACGGCTTAATTTCCACATCCTCAATAAGCTGCGTTCTGATATCCTCGATACCGATAGAATTTGGTTTTTCATGGGTCACATGGATAATATCAGGATGATTCTTGCTCATGGCTTTCTTGCAGGAACTGCAATCCAGACAGGGATCAATCCCCTTCTTTTCACACTGCAGCGTCATGGCAAATGTGGTTGCCAGTAATTTCTTTCCGGAACCAGTCTCACCACTAAAAATGTACGCATGAGATATCTTTCCCAACTGTATCGCATTCTGCAAATGACGTATAATCTCTTTGTGCCCTACTACTTCTTCAAAACCTGGCATCGTACCACCTCCTGTAATTTATCCTGTTGATTTATCTCGTGAGTACGGATAAATAACTATTTACTCCGTGAGCACGGATTGCTCCGTACTTCGTACTTTCGCAATCCTAAAAACATTCGGATTTCGCCCAACCGGGCTGCATCCTCATGTTTTAGCGGCTTCCAAGGTTCCATTTTTTCATGTAAACATGAAAAATGGAACTTTTGAAGCCTTGCTCACTCATTATATCATACTTTTTAAATAAGTTTCAATGTTACGCAGGCAACTATTTAAATCTGTATTCTGAAAACGCCGTTCAATTCCCGCTCTCTGTATATGTTCTTCGGAAAAATCTGCCGCGTCTGACAGAAATCTCCGACACATTTCTTCATATTGAGGTTTTTCCTGCAGTTCTTCTCTGGCTATCGCACGTTTGAGCCGCTCCCCATCTTCTACTTCTATATAGAGAGGACACAATTTTTCCGCACCATAATATGTCTTTAATTGCTCATAGGATTCCAAAGTCCCAATTCCCAGATAATGATGTTTGTCTAATTCCATATTATCCGCTGTAAAGTATCTCCACAATCCGCAAACTGTTTCATATCCTCTGTCCTCTATGATTTTGCCTGCTCTTTTTAACTCCTGAAAGATCTCTTCCGTCACAAAATAATATTCCTGCCCATCTCTTTCTCCTTCACGCACCGGACGTGTAGTGTAAATGACCAGCCTCTTAAAATGGAATTCTTTATTCTCCAGAAGTTTCTGGTAAATGCTGTCCTTGCCAGAAGCGCTCTTTCCCATGATATAAAATAGTTTTCCCATTTTTTTCTCTTTTCTGTTCTGTTTTTGCATACCAGATGTTTTGCGATTATCGTTTGGGTATATCTTGCAAAAATTTTCAAAAACTTCCTGTTAAAACGAAAATTTATGGGTTTTTATTCTCTTATGTACCTTCTATGCCAAAAATACGATAAAAATCAGGTTTTTTTGAGAGTTTTTCTTATAGATTTGGGTTTTCAGAAACTAAAGGCACTATATATACCCAATACTGTCCCAGATTTCCCAATTGCCGATGCCTTTTAGCATTTTCAAACATCTTTTTATGCTTCCCCCATACTAACACACCGAAATATTTTATTCAATAATCTTTCCGCAGCTTATCTTCACCTTTCCTTTTCCTTCAGGTTTTCTTCAGAAATACTTTATTCCTTCTCCACACTCTGGACACATTTTCCCTTTATACTAAATGTATCAAATGAAATGAGGACGGCGGCTGAGCGATATGCAAGTCAGAGTTATAAACGCTGCTTGGCTGTTGGACCTCGACAAACAATTATTACCATTTACATAGATTTTTTTCATACTGGGGTTGCTGTATCAGAAATAAACGAGATTTTCTCTGTCTGGTGCAGCACCCTCCTCCTCTTTTATAAGCACTTTTCTCTTATCATTTTTTCAAAGATGCTGTTTTTGATATTCTTTTCGATATTCTCTCGGCGTCATATGAAATCTTTCCTGAAAAGCCCGATTAAATGTCCTCTGGCTGTTGAATCCCGAATTGTTATAGATATCGGTGATCGTCTGATTTGTATAAAGTAAGAGACCGCTGGCATAGTTTAACCGTACCTCATTCAAGTACTGGTTAAAGTTCCGGTGAAAAGTTCCGGAAAATACTCTGGAAAGCGCATACGGACTAAAACCAAGTTCTTTCGCCATAGAAGTAAGCGTAATCTCTTCTGTAAAATGTCCCGATATATAAGCCATCGTCTGATATACAATATCTTCCGGTCCCATGGAGCTTTTCTCGATCAAGGTATACACCGGCAATGCGTGCGTCAGCATAATCTGTACAAATGCCTGAGGAATCAAAATGCTATTCAGTTCTTTTCTCTGCTTCCATAAGGAATTCATCGCGTAAGTAATATCCTCATGAAGCTCTTTTTCTTTTATCACAGGATTTTCCGGGCAATACTGCTGTAAATAGGACAAATAACTTCCCGTATAAGCAGGGTCCAGCATCAGATACACAACTTTTCCCGGTATCGGATCAAATGCCTGATAGTGATGAATCACCTCCGGAAATACAATAGCAAAATCTCCCTTTTCCATATGATACAATTCTTTTCCCACACCGATTTCCAATGTGCCTTCAATCACATAGACAAATTCTACAGACTTATGTAAATGTGGCGGATCATGCTTTGCTTTTGTAAGAAATATTTCATAATGCTTCTTGCTTTCCCGATATAATGGCTGCATAAAATCTCTCCTTTGCAAGATTTGGCTACTTATCAATGGGATTTGACACGTATTATAAAAGAAAATTGTCTATAATACAACCGTAAAACAAATAAGAGAATCCAATAAATACATATAGAGTGCAATATAAATGAGGAGGAGTTTATAATGAAAAATTATATGAAAACATTAGTTGAAAAATATTTTGCAAAAAATATGGCTACTATTAATTCTGTCGGAGATGAAGACTTTCCTATAGAAATGCTGAAAAGAAATTCTTTTAACCTGTTGAACGTATCTCCGAGATTCTTCTAATTTCAATAGTTTTAAGCAAAAACCGCAGCTATTCCGATTGATAAATTGGAAGGCTGCGGTTTTTTCAAGCTTATACCTTGAAGCGATATCCCACGCCCCAGATAGTTTCAATATACTGAGGTTTCGCAGTATTATACTCTATCTTTTCTCTGATTTTCTTAATGTGAACCGTAACCGTGGCAATATCCCCCACTGATTCCATATCCCATATTTCCCGGAACAACTCGTCCTTTGTGAAGACCCGATTCGGATTCTGAGCAAGAAAAGTAAGAAGATCAAATTCCTTCGTGGTAAAATTCTTTTCTTCTCCATTTACCCATACTCGTCTCGCCGTCTTATCAATCTTGATTCCTCGAATCTCAATGATATCATTTTCCTGTACGCCCGTTCCGATCAGTCTCTCGTATCTCGCCAGATGCGCTTTTACCCTGGCAACCAGCTCACTGGGACTAAACGGTTTTGTCATATAATCATCTGCGCCCAGACCAAGTCCTCGAATCTTATCGATATCATCTTTCTTAGCAGAAACCATGATGACAGGCGTGTTTTTCTGCGCCCGAATCTCCCGACAAATATCAAATCCGTCCATCTCCGGCAGCATAAGATCCAATATAACCAGATTAAAATCTTCTGTCAAAGCCTTCTTAAGACCCACATCTCCCCGATGCTCAATCTCCACTTCGAATCCGCTCAACTCCAGATAATCCTTCTCCAGATCTGCAATCGCCTCTTCATCTTCTACGATCAATATTTTACTCATTTGCCGGTACCTCCTGATATTTTCTTAACGCCAGATACATCGTTGTACCTGTGCCTTCTTTACTTGTCGCCCAAACCTGACCTCCATGATCCTCCATAATCTTTTTGACTATAGAAAGCCCGATCCCACTTCCGCCTTTGGAAGAATTTCGTGAAGCATCTGTCCGATAAAATCGGTCAAAAATATTTGCCAGATCCTTCTGGGCAATTCCCTTTCCATTATCCTCTATTTCGATCTGGATAAAATCCCCCACATCTCTCAGCCGGATATTGATAGCCCCCTTAGGCTTGTTCATGTATTTCAAAGAATTACTGATGATATTGTTAATCACACGTTTGATCTGTTCTGCGTCCGCGATCACCACCGCATCTTCTTCCAGATAATTGAAATAAGTGAGGGAAACGCCTCTGGATTCCAGTTCCATGCTCAACTCGTCTACACAATCCTCAAAATAATCACTGATATTAATTTTATTAAACGTATAGGGAATCCTGTTTGTATCGATCTTGGAATAAAATGTCAGCTCATTGATCAGACGATCCATCTCATTTGCTTTCGTATAAATCGTTCGGATATATTTGTTCATTTTCTCCGGAGTGTCCGCCACTCCGTCAATAATCCCTTCCACATATCCTTTTACCGCAGTAATCGGCGTTTTCAGATCATGAGAAATATTACTGATCAGCTCTTTATTTTCCTTATCAAAAGCCACTTTTTCCTCTGCTGACTGCTTTAACCGCTGTCTCATCTCCTCAAAATCCTCGCACAGATCGCTGATCTCATCTACGCCGCTTTTCTCAATGGTAAAATCCAGATTGCCTTCTTTAATGTTCTTTGTGGCTTCCTTTAATTGATTCAGAGGCGTAATCACCCCCCGGTACGTCCATGTACACAATCCGAGCGAGGTGACGATCAAAATAAGTACGATAATAAATATCATATCCGCCATCAAATGCTGCATCTGGGGTATGATCGTGTCTGCCTGAATAATAATAAATGCGCTGCCCGCCGTGTCATCACGAAACTGGAAATCCACCTGCTTCACCAAAGCCTGAATATCCGCCCCGATATAAACGCCTCTGTCATTTCCCGCCATAGCGTCTCCGTAATCGGGAAGCTCATCCAAAAGCAGCTGCATGTCCGCTTCATCACTTCCGCTGTAGATCATCGAATGCTCTTTTCGTATCAACAGGTATGCATTTTTTGCCTTAAGCTCCTTATTCACCTGATTCAGATAGTCTATATCTTCCAGCTGCTCCGGCGTATTCCGGGCTGTCTTTTGAAGATTATCAAAAATCTTCTGGGTCATCTTACTGAGCATGAAAGTATTATTAGATAAACTCTCGTAAGTGACCTCCTCAATGCCATACTGCTTTTCAATAGAACGAATCTGATAACTGGAAAATCCCATAAATGCAATACTTGTCAGAACCAGTGGAACTAAAATGATAACGAAAAAAGAAATAATAATTCTGTTTTTCAGTTTCATATCTTCATCCTTACCTTATCTTTACATATATGAAAAGTATATCATATCCTTTCCCCATTTTCACCTAAACAAAACGGAACATTTCTAAACTTTCTATAAAAAACAAAATATAAATTCTTGCAAAACTTTTGATAAAATAACTATAAATTTTGAGGTCTTTTTCCTTGAAACCCTGTATAAAAACTGCTATATTAGTTTTGCATCTTGCGAAAGGGGATTTTTACATATGAAACATCAAACTGATCTGGGAAAAGATTCTATTCCTTCTCTGGTACTGAAATTGGCGGGACCTGCTATGCTCGCCCAGTTTGTCAACGTACTTTATAGTATTATTGACCGCATGTATATTGGACATATTCCCAAGACGGGAGCTCTGGCGCTGGCAGGAGCCGGGATCTGCGGTCCCATCGTCACTCTGCTTTCTTCCTTTGGAACGCTTGTGGGGCTGGGCGGTTCCATCCTTCTCGCCATCCGTCTGGGTGAACAGAATATAAAGAAAGCGCGGCAGATTCTGGCAAATTCTTTTCTGCTTCTTGCCCTATTTTCCGCTGTCCTCACTGTTATTTTTCTTTTATCAAAGGATCACCTGCTGCTCTGGTTCGGCGCCAGCGAAGCTACTTTTCCTTACGCCAACAGTTACCTTACGATTTATACTCTGGGAACCTTTTTCGCCCTCATGGCAATCGGGCTGAACTATTTTATCACTTGTCAGGGATTTCCCCTATTCGGAATGGTAACGGTTCTTCTCGGAGCTGTCTCCAATATTGTTTTGGATCCCATATTTATTTTTCTCTTTGATATGGGTGTTGCGGGGGCTGCCGTTGCCACAGTGATCTCCCAATTTGTCTCCTGCGCCTTTGCTCTCTGTTTTCTGTTCAGCAAACGACCGCAGGTAAAAATAACCTTCGGCGATTATAATCTCCGTCTGATGGGAAGAATCATTTATCTGGGAATTTCCCCTTTTCTGATTCTGGCAACGGACAGCCTGATCTTGATCGTCATGAACGCCTCCCTGCAGCATTTTGGAGGGGAATCTCAGGGCGATATGCTGATTACCTGCGCCACCATTGTACAAAGCTATGTAACGCTGATCACCTCTCCCATGCTGGGAATCAGCGGCGGAACACAGCCCATCATCAGCTATAACTACGGCGCAAAGCTTACCAAACGGGTAAAGACAGCAGAAAAATATATTCTGGGACTCTGTCTCATATTTACGACTGTCATGTTCCTTGTGTCCCAGCTGCTTCCTCAGGTTTTTGTACAGTTTTTTACCACCGATGCAGCATATATTGATTTTTCCATCTGGGGCATAAAAGTATTTACCATGATGATTATTCCGCTCAGCTTCCAATACGTACTGGTTGACGGACTGACTGCCATGGAGCGCACCAAAACAGCGCTTGCACTCTCGCTTTTCAGAAAATGCTCTTTCATGGCTCTGACTGTACTTCTGCCTTATTTTCTGGAAGCAAAAGCCGCTTTTTATGCCGAGCCGGTTTCAGATCTGACGGCTTCTGTTTTGTCTACGATTGTCTTTCTTCTGGTAATAGACAAACACCTGAAAAAAAGAGAAATGGCGCATCCTGCTCCGGAAATGCATCTGTAGGCCACCAACATTACCGTTATTTTTTAACGAATATATTTGAAAGGTAGGTGTAATAATATGATAACTGAAAAAAAAGAAAAGTTAATTTTAAAAGTGTCCTTTTTCTCAGGACTTCTATTTGCAGTTTTGGAATTTATTTTTGCAATATACAGTCATTCGCAGTCATCTCTAACCGATGCGGTATATGATACGGCAGAATTAGTATTTATTGCGTTACTTTTGTTCCTTACCCCATTATTTCATAAACCAATATCTGAGAAACGCCCTTTTGGGTATTTTCAAATTGAAACGATATTTATTATCATTAAAGGCATAATGATGTTGTCTGTCACTTTAGGAGTTTCTGCTGAGGTGCTCCATTCCGTAATATCTGGGGGAAATACTGTGGATAACAGCTTAGTTTCCATATTCCAGTGTTTTCTTGGAATAGCTAGTATTATTATTTTCACGGCTATGAAACGTTTGAGCAATAACTTATCTTCACCAACTATAAAAGCAGAACTTTTAGGCTGGAAATTAGATATTGCATATAGTTTAGGAATGTCATTTGCTTTTTTCATCTCGCTTTATTTAGAGAAAACACCATTTTACTTTCTCGCCCCATATTTTGACCAGATTATCGCTATAATTATCATGGTATGTATGCTTCCCGAAAGTATTAAGGTTCTATGGAGGGCAATCAAAGATATCTTTTTATTTTCGCCGGATAAGGAACTTGTAGACAAAATCAAAATGCTATGTCATCCGATTATGGAGCAATACCATTTTAAACCTGTTTTTTATGATATAACAAAAACAGGCAGACATTTATGGATAGCTGTATATTTTCAAATCGGCACAGACGTTCTCGCCATAAATGATTTAGCAAAGGCATTAAAATCCGTTAATGAAGCAGTAACAGCCGAGTTTGAAGAATGTTCATGTGAACTTATCCCTGAACCTTTTCCTCTTAATTCTTAACCGCCAAAAAGAAAAAGCCCCGTCAAGAGTTTGCCACCATTGGTGACTCTTTGCACTCTTGATCGGGTTTTTTGTTTCCTGTAATTACTTCCTTATGAAGATCCCTACTGCAGCAATTTCCTTACCCCAGATATTTTTTCAAAACATCTACTTTATCTAATTTTTCCCACGGCAGATCCAGATCATTTCTTCCAAAATGTCCATAAGCCGCCGTCTGTTTATAGATCGGACGTCTCAGATCCAACATCTTAATAATACCTGCCGGTCTCAGATCAAAGTTCTCACGGATAATCTCTACCAGTTTTGTATCTTCCAGTTTTCCTGTTCCGAAAGTATCCACACGAACAGAGGTCGGATGTGCCACACCGATTGCATAGGAAAGCTGAATCTCGCATTTATCGGCCAATCCTGCCGCTACCATATTTTTTGCTACATAACGCGCTGCATAAGCTGCGGAACGGTCAACCTTTGTACAGTCTTTACCGGAAAATGCTCCGCCGCCGTGACGTCCATATCCGCCATAAGTATCTACGATTATCTTTCTTCCGGTTACTCCACTGTCTCCGTGAGGTCCGCCGATCACAAATCTTCCTGTCGGATTAATAAAGAATTTCGTATCAGCGTCGATCATCTCTGCTGGTAATACAGGTTCAAAAACATATTTTTTAATATCTTCATGAATCTGTTCCTGTGTCACATCGGGATCATGCTGTGTAGAAAGAACTACTGCATCCAAACGTACAGGATTGCCTTCTTTATCATATTCTACTGTTACCTGAGATTTTCCATCCGGTCTCAGATAAGGTAAAGTTCCATCTTTTCTTACTTTTGTAAGCTGTCGGGTCAGTTTATGCGCCAGAGCAATAGCAAACGGCATATATTCTTCGGTTTCATTACTTGCAAAACCGAACATCATACCCTGATCTCCTGCTCCAATAGCGTCCAGCTCTTCATCTGTCATCTTATTTTCTTTCGCTTCCAGCGCCTTATCAACACCCATGGCAATATCGGAAGACTGCTCATCAATCGCAGTGATCACACCGCAGTTATCTGCGTCAAAACCAAATTTTCCTCTGGTATAACCAATCTCACGTACCGTTTCCCGTACAATTTTCTGGATATCCACATAAGCCTGTGTGGTAATCTCTCCCATAACCAGAACCAGACCTGTTGTGATTGCAGTCTCACAAGCAACACGGCTCATGGGGTCCTGCTCCATCAATGCATCCAGGATCGCATCAGAAATCTGATCGCACATTTTGTCCGGATGACCTTCCGTTACAGATTCAGAAGTAAATAAAATTTTCTCCATGTCATTCTCCTTTTTTCGTGGGCGCTTTTCTCCCGGGTTTTTATCTTTTCGTGCAGATACGGAAAATCTTCCTCTCTTGCATATAGAAAGAGTCCGCCAAAAAGCGGACTCAATAATTCATATCAAATCCCCTTATTGTTCGATTGCTCGCTCAGGTAGGCACCTTCCGCTTGACGGGGTTGCCGTGACTTCACAGATCCTATGTATCTCCATCACTCTGAATAAGAGAAAAGCTTTATGTATTCAATTTACGGTTACTACAATAACGCAGATTCAACGATTCGTCAAGAGGGTTTTTTAATACCTTTCACTGAAAAGAGTAAGATATAACAGTTCAGCCTTGCCATCGGCAAAAGGGAGAACTGTTACAAGCAATTTAATAAGATTTTATAATTCGCTACGCAAAGACCAAACGGGTGGATGCACCGGAACAATTTTATACTATGAATCATTAATTTTTAAGATAGAAGTGCACATTTCGCAGATTTTCAAAAAACTTCACTACTTTTTCCCTCCGAAAATTCCTGTTTTTCCTACTGAAAAGTGCACATTTTGATACATTTAAAAAAGTTTCACTATTTTGGGGGCAAAAAAGTAGTGAAACTTTTTTAATTCTCTGGATTTGTATATATTTTCTGATGAAATCTCCTGTCATAGTTTAGTCTGAGATGAATCTACAAGTATTGAGTTATCGCAAAAGTATCACTCATGATAGCGAGAACGTATATATAATAAACTATTCTTCCACAATTCTCTTTAATAATTCTTCATGCAATCCTGTCCGCACCTTGTTAAAATCCCCCCACTCCGGGCATTGTACTGCCACTACCAATCCGCTTTCCGGCAATACGGTACTGATTTGTCCATATGCCCCATCTGCCCGATACGCCCCCGGATAAGGTGACATCCAAAATTGATATCCATATCCGCATGTCCATTCATTTTGTTCCTGACTCTCCGTATTGGTTTTCACATGCTTTGTTGTTGCTGCTTTTACCCATTCGCTGCTTATAATCCGTTCATTTTTCCATTTTCCGTCAGCAAGAAATACCTGTCCCAATTTCATCATTTCTGTAAGGCACATAAACATACCTCCACCGCCTATCGGATGCCCCTGAGGATCATTTTCCCACTGCGGCCATCCCTGATCCAGTCTTGAAAACACATGACGATATAAATATTCTCCCAGTCCTTGCCCTGTAGCCTGTTCAATCATCCTTCCCGCCAATATACTATCGGCAGTGGAATAGCAAAACTCTTCCCCCGGATTCTTTAAAATTGGTCGCGTCATCATATATTCCATATAATCTGGAAATCCGATTCCTGCTCTTCGATCTGCGCCCATCAAATATGCCTTGTGAAAGCCGCTGGTCATAGTCAGAAGATTCTCCAGAGTAATTTCCTGCAAGCGAGGATCTGCATTTTCCGGTACATATTGAGGAAACATACTTGCCAGCTTATCGGAAAGAGAAAGTTTTCCCTCTTCGATGGCAATTCCAGCCGCCATAGACATATAGCTTTTCGTATGGGAATAAATATTTCTTTCCTGATCCGGCAGGAATCGATGTTCCAAAATAACTCTGTTCTCATCCGCAATGGCAATTCCCTCTATCTTTAGTTCATTACACTGGGCAAACCGTATAAAATCTTTGAAAATCTTTTCAATCGCCATAGAAATTCCTCCTAGTTGTTACTCTCACGTAACGTAAAAAGTAGCGCCCCTGCTCTGGTAAAATAAGGCACTACCTTTTTTGTAAATTACTCTTGCCGACAGCTGGACTTCTCCCAGCTTTCAGTTCTCATGTTAAGTGTATTATACGGCAAGAAAAACTCTTTTTCAATCATTTTATGATACATAATAACTGGATCGTGTTTGAAAATTGTTTATTCCAATGCCTTTCTCTTTCTTTATAAACAATTCTTTTTCCATTCTTGTTTATTCAACCCAATTTACCGCTTCTACTAAATAATTTTCTGTTATTTTTGTTTGTTTATGCGCTGTTAGCTAAAATTATAAACAACTTTTCTAGAATTCTTGTTTATTTTATTGAAAATTTCTCCTTTTATAAACAATCACCTGTACTCAAATATTTAAAATATAACCTATAACTGTATTTCAACACAAGAATTGGGTATTTCAAGCGTATTTTTCTCTCGCCATCCCATAAAATCGTAAAATTTTGGGTTTTCAAAATTTTCTTACAATATGATACCCAAAACCGGTTAAAAAATTAAATTTTCAACCGGTTTTTCCAATAGATTTGGGTATTTAAGGATATCCCCTCTGTATACACCCAAAGCTTATGTCCATTCCTATTGAAATGCCCCTTCAATTCCCCTTCAAATATTCCGTAGGGCTCACCCCGATCACCGACCGGAAGATTCTGCTGAAGTAAAATTGGTCTTCGTATCCCACCATAGCGGCCACATCTTTGATGAAAAGTTCTTTTTTGGTTTTCATAAGTTCCTGTGCCTTTTCCATTCGAAATACAGTCATTCTCTGGCTGAAGCTCATGGTGTCATATTTTCGGAATAGTCGGCTCAGATAGGCTTGCGAGATTCCAAAAACGCTGCAAACCTGTTTCGGAGATATCTGCTCTGACAGATGTTCTCTCATGTACTGTTCTATCTTTTCAAAGAATTCCGGCGTATCCAATTTTGTCCGGGGAGAATCTTTCTCTACTTTTTTACAGAGAATCTGCTGAATATGTTCTCCCAATTTCTGCATATTCTCTCCATAGTAAAAGGCCTCGTCCAGAAAGTATTCGCACATTTCCACCGGATCATCCAACAAGTTTGCCTTTCGGAAGATATGAAATATTTCTCTCACCCGTTCCTCCGTCCAAAGCTGGGTATACTCCGCCTTCTCCCATTTTTCAAAACAGGCGCCTATTTCCTCTGGTATTTCTCCATATTTTTTCTCCCGGATCAGATATTCCAGCCGGTTCAGATTTTCTTTGTCATCCTCGGTTCTTCGCCTCTTTTCCATCCGCTCCTCTATGCGGATAATCCGATCTTTTCCAATGATCAGGCGATGATCCATCGTCTGGTATAATTCCTGAATCTTCTGGGGAAGCTGTTTTACGGATATAGGCTTTGCCTGCCATACCAGCGTATAAAATGAGGTTCCTTTTTTCTTCTTTTCCAGAATATGCTGAAGCATCTGGTAAAAGCTTCTCTGAAATAACAGCTCTCTGGGACAAATATAAAGCTCTTCCATCTCGTCTCTTCCATAGACCATCAGTTGTTCTTCTCTTCCCGAAAACACCTCCACACCACGAAATTCCGAAAATCGTCTTGGCAGGCTGTTTCTGCGCAGCAGCGCAATATAATATTCCTCTTGGGAAAATATGCGGCGAAACCTCTTGCTGTCGGAAATATTTCCCCGATACATTTCCCGGATCATCCGGTTTCTGAGCCTATAGTAAAATTCATCCAGCCGCTCCTGCATCCGATACATACATTCCTGAAGTACCGAAGGTTTGATGGGCTTTAAGATATAATCGCACACTCCGTACCGCAGCGCGGTCTGGGCATATTCAAATTCCTGATAGCCACTGACGATCACCGAAAGAATTTCCGGAAACCTTTCTTTCACTCTTTTGATCAAAAATATTCCATCCATCACCGGCATACGCACATCCGTGATCAGCACATCCGGGCAGAGATATTCCAACTGCTCCAATGCGCTTTTTCCATCTTCCGCCGTACCGATCACTGAAAATCCCGGACATTTATTCTGTATGATTGTACAGATATGCTCCATGGACGCCGGTTCATCTTCTACAACAAGCACCTGATACATATGTTCCCTCCTCACTGCATCTTTACTCCGATTATTGTCTCTGCGCCGCCTTCTTTTCGATTGCAGATATGAAACTCCATATTTTCACCGTTCAGCAGATACAGACGGGCATACGTATTTAAAAGCCCCATGCCTCCAATCTGCATTTTCACCGATTTTTCATTGTCTGACAGATCCATCCGCAGCTGCCTGAATTTTTTCTCCAGATCTTCCAGCACCTTTTCAGAAAATCCTTCTCCATTATCCTGTACGCAGATATACCAGTACCCATTTTCCTGATACCCTCTGACTGAAATATTCATAATTTTGCTGCTGTTTCTGAATCCATGACTGATACTGTTTTCCACCAACTGCTGAATCACCAGTTTGGGGAGCTTCTGCCCTTCGATTTCCGGTTCCAGTTCTATCTCATATTCCAGCTTATGGCGATACCGATACTTGAGCAGCGAAAAATAAAGCTCCAGATATGTGATTTCCTGGCGCAGGGTAGCGTCGTTTTGTCTTGTATCTGTCGAATATCGCAGCATCCCCGCCAGATCGTCACAGATGTCACAGATCACCTCATCGTCATTCATACTCCCCCGGCTGGAAATAACATTCAGCACATTATAGATAAAGTGCGGATTCACCTGGGCCTGCAGCATATCGAACCGGGTCTGCATCTGCAGATCAGACAACTGCTTTTCCCGGCGTATCGCCTTGTACAATCGTTCCCTCATCCCGTCATAGGCTTGCGCCATCCGCTGAAATTCATTGTTGCTGCTGCGAAAATCAGGAGCGATCGTCTGCGTCAGATTTTCCAGACTTGCCGTATCCATAACCTCTTCTAGCTTCCGCAGCGGACGGGTCAGCCTTTGGGTGGATACCATTACATAGATGAGGGATACTAAAAGCATAACCCCCACCAGAAAAACACTCATATAAAGTACATACAGCACGTCACTCTTTATCAGCGCGCTGTCTTTATATACCAGAATCGTTGAACCGGATTCCTCATTGTACACACCTGCCGTCAAATACTGGATTCCCCCTCCAGCTTCTGCTTTCTGCGCCGGAATATCCTTCTTTTGCATCATCTTCTTACAAAATGCCACGTCGAGTTCTTTATTTCCATATAAAATGTCTCCCCGCTCATCCATCACGCACACATGCAGCTCTGTATCTGCCGTACGCAGCTTTTTCTGCACCTCTTCCAGACTCTGCTGCACCTCTATGTACCCCATATCCTTTCCCTGAATCTTCATCACCACCGAAAAGACCGGCTTTTCCTCGTCTCCCCAGCGATCCGGATGGATTCCCAGAATTGTAAACGGAGCTTCGCTCTTTTCTGCCTTTTCATACCACGGCATCTTTCGATAATCCAGCCCAGAGCGTATTTCCGTATCATTGGAGATCGGCTCACAATTATCATTGCAGAAAATGACCCTATAAAATCGTTTCCTGATATAATCGTTATTTTCCTGAGAAAAAATAGTTTTTTCCGCCTCCAGAAAATAATTTTTTGTGTTCTCCGAGCGTACCATATTGGCTATGGAGGTGATTGCCGCCAGCGTATCCTTATCACTGAGCAGATAATAGCTGGGTTCTTTCATCGATACGATCATCTCGTCATACTGCTGTTCTATCTGCCGGGCGCTCATCCCGATACTATCCAGTTCTCTCTCGTTAATTTTTTTCACACTGGCAAAATAATAAATACTTCCTGCCGCAAGCGCCGCTGCCACTCCCAAAAGGGCGTAAACCATGACCATCTTTATCTGGAACTTCATACTTTTCTCCCCATGCTGTATTCGTTATTCTAAGACCAGAGCCCACACTGCAGCGCTGCTTTTTTACAGTCCTCATCGTAAGCCTCCGCCGCTTCTTTTGCCGTTATCTGCCCGCTTCCCAGCTTATTACAGATCTCCTGACAATTAATCCCCTTCATGGGAATCAGATATTCCAACGCCGATACCACATTTCCCTCCTGATAATATTTCCTCGTTTCTGTTACCAACTGCGACTGTTCCTCTCTGGGCTGATATCCCGTATGAAAAATCCCCGCCGGCTGATAAAAGGAAATCAGCACATCCATTCCCTCATCAGAAATATACCATGCCATAAATGCCTCGATCGCCTCTTTATTTTTACTCTTTTTATTTCCATAAATTCCATTGGCAGGCCAGACAGTCATACCGGTAGAGTCCTTATCGTCTCCCGGGAGAGCAAAAAATCCGATTTTCTCACATTCCTCACCATATTTTTCCTCCCACTCCGGTATCAGATTGGTAAAATAAATCATGTGTCCGACCTGATCCTCAAACAATTTTTCTTGCAATTCTTTCAGCGAACAGGATATAGCGTCTTCATTAAAATACGGAATCAGCTCTTCATAACGCTCCCAACTTCTAAGCCCTTCCTCCGTTCCGGCAAATGTGCTTGTCCCATTCTGAAAGTCTTCGGCAAAATCCGGATTTTCTTTCATCAACTGATAATTATCTGCCAGAAATGGCAGCTGAACAGAAACCAGGTCTCTCAGAGCAATCCCCATACCGGCTATTCCTGCCTTCTGCAAAACATCCATATTTTTCTTAAATTCTTCCCAGGTTTCCGGCGCCTGCAAATCATATTTTTCATACAGCTCTTTATTATAATATACCCCGCATCCCATATTGTCGCTTTGAGGAATTCCGTACAACACCCCGTCCACACTGGCAGCCTGAATAAAATCCTCATCCAGATTCTTTACAAACGGCGCATCTGTAAGATCCATAAAAAATTCTTCGGGATGAAGGGAATATAAAAGACTTCCCGTATTATATACCAACAGATCCGGGCACTGTCCCGTAGCCAGACGGGTCTTGACGATGGTATCCTCACTGCAGGATTCTATCTCGATATTAAAACCAAACTTCTCCTCCGCCGCCTCGCAGGTTTTATCAAACACTCCGTCCGGCGTGGCGGAGGAATGATTTAAAATCGTCAGAGTAATTCCCTCAAACGGTTTTTTCTCTCCTTCTGCTTCCTTTTCTTCCACCGAAGCCGCCGGAGTATCTTTCTCACCTCTCCAGCTCAGATATCCAAAAAAAACTGCCAGTATCAAAACAATCCCCATAATTCCTGTCCATACCCTTTTCTTTCTCATCCCATTCTCCCTCTCCCGGCTTCTGATTCCTGCTGCGTACTACGATTGTAACATATTCGTCTCACTTTTTTGCACCTTATTTGCAACTTCAACCATTGCTTTTCTCTAACAGAAAAACGCGCCAAAGGGACTATCGCAGTAAGCATCAAAAAAATACTTACTGCGGCAGTCCCTGCTATTTTTCTAATTTCCTTATGCTTTTGTGCTGATATAACGGTCGTATGCCGCCTGTTCAATTTCCATCAGCCGTTCCAGATTCATCTGTTCTACAGTGCTCACATACGTATCCCAGTCTTTTTCCACATCCAGTTCGCCGGTAATAAACTGCGCTTTCGCCTGCTCCAGATATGTGGTGATGTCTTTATGCACTGCATTTCTCTGTTCAATCTCTTCCGAGGTATAAGATACAACCGGATATGCGTCTACGCCTGTAATGCCCTCTGTTTTGAAGGCGCTGATTACCAGAGACGCCCAGCCATATTTCTCTACAAATGCCGGATCATCCAGAACTTCTTTCGTAGCGTCAAACATTGCCTGACGATCCGCATTCTTTTCTACCAGATTCAAAGATTCATTCAAAACAGCTCCTTTATAACGGAATTCTTCTCCTGAAGAATATCCGTCTGGAACCTTCATTTCAGGAACCTTAACTCCCAGCATTTCATCCTCTACCCAATCAAAAGTAACGCCTTCATATCCTCTTACAGCAGAAACGATGCCTTCATCCGTATAGAAGTAATCCAGGAAACGAGCCATGGCCTCAGGATACTGCGTATTTGCATTGACAGCTACAAGAATAGAATTCTGTACCGGGCTGGCGATGCTGGTTTCTCTCTCTGGATGAATGTCTGTAGTCAGACCGGATAATGCCACCCAGTTTGCATCATAACTGATATCTTTATTTGCCATAACAAACGGAGCGGAACCACAGCCCATAGAACCGTAGATATCATCCTGCTGTCTGGTGGTGATCTCCTCGCCGGTGATGGTGAAGGCTTCCTGTTCCATCAGACCTTCCTCATACAATTTATTCATGAATTTCAGATATTCCTTATAGGTGTCGCTGATATTCGCCAGTTCCACCTTATTATTTTCATCTGCCTGTAATATATATTTCGGATCGCTGGTAAATATGCCAAAAGCATCCAAAAATGTCTTCTCAATCGCATCATATCCGCCTGTCGGTGAAGTGAACAGCAGCGGTACTTCATCATTAGGATCTCCATTTCCATTGGCATCCTGCTCTTTAAAAGCAACCAGCACATCATAATACTCATCCAGGGTAGTAGGAACCTCAAGGTTCAGATTTTCCAACCACTGACGATTGATGAAGCTTCTAGTCAACCGATCCGTCATATCCACTTTCATTCTGGGAAGTCCATAAATATTTCCTTCAGATGTTGTACAATATGCCTTCATTTCCGGGTACTCCTCAAAATAAGCGGAAAGATTTGGCATAAGATCCAGATATTTGCTCAGATCCAGAAAATATCCTTCTCCTCCCCATTCATTTACATCACTCACATTCATTCCTGCGCCCATTAAAAGATCTGGAAGTTCATCTCCTGCCACTTTCAATGTAAGCTGTGTCTCCCAATCTGTCTGAAAAAGCTCACAGTCCAGACGGATACCCAGCCGTTTTGCATATTCCTCAATAACCGCCAACTGGGTCCAGTCCTCACATCCTGAAGGCATAGGACCTGCGGCTGTCACGGTAATCTCCTCACTGGTGATGGGATAACCAGTCCCATTCACTTCCACAGTACTTGTACTTTTTTCTTCTTTTTCGGTCTTTCCTGTTTCTTTTGTCTCGGAACCGCCTCCACATGCGGCGAGACCAACGGTCATCGTAGCTGCCAGTGCGACAGCAGTTGCTTTCTGGATTTTCTTTCTCATAGAAATTGTCCTCCTTAATTTTTATTTTTTGGTCCTACGACCCAATTAACCTTTTACAGAGCCGATCATCACGCCCTGTTCAAAATATTTCTGCAAAAACGGATAAATAATCAACATGGGCAGGGTGGAAAGCACGATCACACCGTATTTCAGCATATTAGCCGTATCTGCCTGCTTGATCAGCGCCATCATTTCCTCCGCGGAAAAACTGGCTCCATCCGCCATGGCTGTCTTTGCAAAGGTACTTTTTGTCAAAATCTCCCGCAGGAATAACTGAAGAGGATATTTTGCTCTGTCCTTCAGATAAATCATTTCTGTAAAATAAGAGTTCCACCGTCCGATGCCGTAATATAAGATCATTACAACGGTAATTGCCTTGGACAGAGGGAAAACAATTCTCCCGAACACCTGAAAATCATTACATCCGTCAATCACGGCTGCCTCCTGAATCTCCCAGGGAATCGCCGTCATAAAGTAGGTTCTTGCCACGATCAGATTGAAGGTCGATACCAGCCCGTTCACCAAAATCACGCTTCTGGTATCCAAAAGTCCGAGACTTTGGATATTCAAATATCCCGGAATCATTCCTCCGCTAAAGTACATAGTGATCATGAAGAAAATCATCAGATACTTTCTGCCTTTCAGGTCTCTTCTGGACATAGCGTAAGCGCAGGGCAAAGTGGCTAAAAGATTCAATACCGTACCTGCCACCGTATAAAAAATCGTATTCATATATCCTGTCCATATTTCTTCATATTGCATCAGGTACTTATAACCCTCCAGAGAAGGCTTTACCGGAAGCAGGAGCATTTCTCCTCCTGCTACTGCTTTAGGATCACTGAAGGAGGCGCTGATTACAAAAAGCAGCGGATACAGCATGATAACACCCAGCAAAAACAGAAACGCATAAATCACAATATCAAAGATCAGATTGTTTACTTTGGTTTTGCTCCATTTCATCTTCATTTTCCTCCTTCCCTAAAACAGACTTGTTTTCGTTGTTCGCTTGGAAATCATATTCGCCGTCAAAAGGACGATCGTGTTCACCACCGAGTTAAACAGATCGGCCGCCGCTCCGAAGGAGAAATCTGCTTTTTCCAGACCCGACTTATAGACAAAGGTGGAAATAACCTCGGAAGCGCTTAAATTCGTGGCATTCTGCAGCAAAAATACCTTTTCATATCCCACACTGAGCAGGGAACCGCAGTTCAAAATCAGTAAAATCAGAATCGTGGGAACCAATACCGGGAGATTGATATACCAGATCTTCTGAAGCCTCGTGGCTCCATCAATATCTGCCGCTTCCAACAGCGCCCTGTCCACTCCCGACAAGGTAGCAAAATAGATGATACTTCCCCAGCCCATCTCCTGCCAGACACCGCTGAGTACGTAGACCCACTTGAACATCTCCGGTTCCTGCAGAAAATTGATACTCTCTCCTCCCAGCATGATGATGATCTTGTTGATCACTCCCGAAGACGGACTCAAAAACAACGTCAGCATTCCGCATAAAACTACCGTGGAAATAAAGTGCGGCGCGTAGGAAATCGTCTGAAATCCTTTTCTCAGCCGACTGTTTTTCACCTCATTCAGCACTAACGCCAGAATAATAGGAATAGGAAATCCCAGAATCAAAGTGAGAATACTCAACGTCAGAGTATTTTTCAGAATGATTGGAAACCAGTAGGAACTGAATAACCGTTCAAAGTTCTCAAAACCGATCCAGGGACTTCCCATAATCCCCAGTCTCATACTGTAATCTTTGAAGGCAATAATGATTCCATACATGGGCTTATAAGCAAATACAAGAAAGTAAATAACTGCCGGCAGACACATCAGATATAAACGCCAGCTCTTCCATATGCTCTTTTTCTTCGCCCGGTTTTTGCAGACAGATGGCTGATTTTTCATAAGCATCTTTCCCCCTTCTCTTTTCTGTGTTTATCCTACCATGAACCATCTGCCTCCTTACATGGAGTATTCTTTCTGTTTTCGCAAAAAAAATGGAGAAAATGATTTTCCATGCAAAAAAATCATTTTCTCCATACTTTGTAGCAAAAAGTCCATTTATGGATATTTATTTGATTGTCACTTTATCCAGATGCCAGATCTCATCCACATACTGCTGGATGGTTCTGTCAGAAGTAAATTTACCGCAGCATGCTGTATTCAGAAGAGCCATTTTTGCCCATCTGTCGGTATCTTTGTATGCTTCTTCTACTCGTTTCTGAGCTTCTGCATAAGATTTGAAGTCAGCCAGAATGAAGTAGGTATCTGCCCGATCGCTGCTGTTGGTGTTCAGCAGAGAATCGTAGATTTCCCGGAACATATCGAAATCTCCATGAGAATACGTTCCGTTGATCAGCTGCATCAGCACGTTGCGGATATCAGGATCTGGCCGAGGCCGAGGGTCTGCTGCTGGCGGACGAA
>HF995364.1:0-17422 GCA_000432335.1 Firmicutes bacterium CAG:646 | reverse complement strand
ATTTTCTTCTCCCACTTCTTCTACGATCTCCACGTTTGCTCCGTCCATGGTTCCCAGCGTAGGCGCTCCGTTCAGCATAAACTTCATATTTCCAGTACCGGAAGCCTCTTTACTTGCAGTAGAAATCTGCTCGGATACGTCTGCCGCCGCAAAGATCATCTCTGCATTGGATACCCGATAGTTTTCGATAAATACTACTTTCAGCTTTCCATTGATGGATGCGTCGTTGTTGATCACATCAGCCACAGAATTGATCAGCTTGATCGTCTGTTTTGCACGACGGTATCCTGCTGCCGCTTTAGCGCCAAAGATAAAGGTTCTTGGGTAGAAATCCATCTCCGGGTGTTCTTTGATCTGGTTATACAGATACATCACATGAAGAATATTCATCAGCTGACGCTTATACTCATGCAGTCTCTTTACCTGCACATCAAAGATAGAATGAGGATTTACCTCGATACCATTGTGCTCCTGAATATATTTTGCCAGACGTACTTTATTCTGGTACTTGATATTCATAAATTCCTGCAGCGCTTTCTTATCGTCTGCATATACTTTCAGTTTGGACAATTCTGACAGATTTGTTACCCAGCCGTCTCCGATATGATCGGTGATCCAGTCTGCCAGCAGCTGGTTTCCATGAAGGAGGAAACGTCTCTGAGTGATACCGTTTGTCTTATTATTAAATTTCTCCGGATACATCTCGTAGAAATCTTTCAATTCCTGTTTTTTCAGGATTTCGGTATGAAGCTTAGCCACACCATTTACAGAGAAGCCGCCTGCGATAGCCAAATGCGCCATCTTAACCTGACCATCATAAATAATCGCCATTTTTCTGATTTTTTCCTGATCTCCAGGATATTTAGCCTGAATCTCCAGAACAAATCGGCGGTTGATCTCTTCCACGATCTGGTATACACGGGGAAGCAGCTTGGAGAACAGCTCGATCGGCCATTTTTCCAGAGCTTCTGCCATGATGGTATGGTTGGTGTATGCGCAGGTATGGGTTGTGATCTCCCATGCCTCTTCCCAAGTCATACCTTCTTCATCCAGAAGAATACGCATCAATTCTGCCACTGTCAGAGTCGGATGGGTATCATTTAACTGGAATACCACTTTCTTCGGCAGATCATGAAGATCGCTGTGTTTTTTCTTGAATTTTTCAATTGCTGCCTGAATACTTGCAGATACAAAGAAATACTGCTGTTTCAGACGAAGTTCTTTTCCTGCATAATGATCGTCGCAAGGGTAGAGAACCTCTACGATATTTTTTGCCAGATTTTCCTGCTCTACCGCTTTGTGATATTCTCCCTTATCAAACAGGTCCAAACGGAAATCTGTGATCGCTTCTGCATCCCAGATTCTCAGAGTATTGACAATCTTGTTGTTATATCCAACAATAGGCATATCGTAAGGAATCGCCATAACAGACTGATATCCTTCCTGTACAAAATGATTTCTTCCTGTCGCAGGATCGTAAACCACCCGCACATAACCGCCGAATTTTACTTCTTTTGCGTATTCCGGGCGGCGCAGCTCAAAAGGATATCCATTCTTCAGCCAGTTATCCGGCACTTCTACCTGATAACCATTTTCAATCTTCTGTTTAAACAGACCATAGTGGTAACGGATACCGCAGCCATATGCGCAATATCCCAATGTTGCCAGAGAATCAAGAAAACATGCTGCCAGTCTTCCCAGACCACCGTTTCCCAGCGCCGGGTCCGGCTCCTGATCCTCGATCACATTCAGATCAAATCCCAGCTCTTCCAGAGCTTCTTTTACTTCTTTATACGCTGTCAGGTTGATCAGATTATTTCCCAGAGCTCGTCCCATCAAAAATTCCATGGACAGATAGTATACAATCTTCGGATCATCCTTCTCGTACTGTTTCTGTGTTAATAACCAATTATCGATCACTACGTCTTTTACCGCCAGAGATACCGCCTGAAATACCTGTTCCTGCGTAGCCTCATCGATCGTTTTGCGGTAAAGCATCTTTACATTTTCTTTTACACTGTTTTTGAACTCTTCTTTTTTGAAATGACTGTCTAACATCGTTACCTCCTATTCAATCCCGCAAAAAAGAGGGAACAGGGCTTTCACGCTCCATCCCCTCTCTTCTGTTTATTGATTTATTTTTTCTACTGCAAGAGTTACTTCCTGGGAATTGATATTCCAGGACTTTTCATACCCCTGCACAGTACCGAACAGAATATCTTCTGCCAATACTTCTGATTGAATCTCTTCGGCATGTGTTTTCATTACGTCTTCAATAACCTGGTTGTCCTTCACACACACATGAATCTTATCCATAACCTCAAATCCGGCTTCTTTTCTCATCGTCTGAATCTTGCTGATGATCTCTCTTACGAAACCTTCCTCGATCAGTTCCGGCGTAAGATTTGTATCCAATACAACTGCGATCTCATTGTCAGATTCGGTCACATAGCCCTCCATCTGTGCAGTTTCGATCAGCAGGTCACTTTCTGATAATACAACTTCATTACCATTAATGTCAAGTTTTAATTCCCCTTCTGCCCGCAGCTGGCTCATTGCCTGATTTCCATCCAGTTCTGTCAAAGCCTGGCGGATGCCATTCAGCAGTTTTCCATATTTTGGTCCCACTGTCTTAAGCTGCGGCTTGAAGTTATAGGAAATGAAATTCTCAATATTATCTGTAAATTCTACCTTCTTCACATTCAGCTCTTCCCCAATGATGGTGGTGTAGAAGTCGGAAAGCTCATAAGATGCCTTCACAAACATCTTTGCAATCGGCTGACGGTTCTTGATATTGGCATTATTTCTGCAGGCACGTCCCATAACTACGATATCCAGCAGATGATCCATATTTTCTTCCAGCTCTTTGTCGATCCATTCCTGTTTTGCCGCTGGGAAGTCACACAGATGTACGCTTTCCGGAGCATCTTTATCAATGCTGCAAACCAGATTTCTGTAGATATCTTCCGTCATGAACGGGATCATCGGCGCCGCTACTTTGGAAATAGTCACAAGAGCGGTATACAGTGTCATATAGGCATTGATCTTATCCTGCTCCATACCTTTTGCCCAGAAACGTTCACGGCTTCTTCTTACATACCAGTTACTCATATCATCCACGAACTCCTGCAAAGCTCTTGCAGCTTCTGGAATCCGATAGTTCCCCAGATGATCGTCCACAGACTGAGTCACAGAATTCAGCTTGGACAGAAGCCATTTATCCATAACGGACAATTTCTCATACTCCAATGTATATTTTGTAGCGTCAAATTCATCAATATTCGCATACAGTACAAAGAAAGCGTAAGTATTCCACAGGGTGCTCATGAACTTTCTCTGGCCTTCCTGTACAGCCTTCCCGTGGAAACGGTTCGGCAGCCATGGCGCACTGTTGATATAGAAATACCAACGGATCGCATCTGCTCCATAAGTTTCCAGAGCATCGAAAGGATCTACCGCATTTCCCTTGGATTTGCTCATTTTCTGTCCATTCTCATCCTGCACATGACCCAGAACGATAACATTCTCATAAGGAGCCTTGTTAAACAGAAGCGTGGACTCTGCCAGCAAAGAATAGAACCATCCGCGGGTCTGATCTACTGCCTCAGAAATAAACTGTGCCGGGAACTGCTGCTCAAACAATTCTTTGTTTTCAAATGGATAATGATGCTGAGCAAAAGGCATAGCTCCAGAATCAAACCAACAGTCAATAACCTCCGGTACACGATGCATCGGTTTTCCACACACTGGACACTTGATGGTGATCTCATCAATATAAGGACGATGGAGCTCTACGGTCTTCGCTCTCTCATCTTCGCTCATCTCAAATAATTCCTGACGGCTTCCGACAGAGTGCATATGACCACATTCGCATTCCCAGATATTCAATGGTGTTCCCCAATAACGGTTTCTGGAAATCCCCCAGTCCTGTACGTTCTCCAGCCAATCTCCAAAACGACCTTTACCGATACTTTCCGGGATCCAGTTGATGGTATTGTTGTTGCGGATCAGATCATCCTTTACCTCTGTCATCTTGATGAACCAGGATTCTCTTGCGTAATAAATCAGAGGAGTGTCACATCTCCAGCAATGCGGATAACTGTGCTCGAACTTCGGCGCAGAAAACAGTAATTTTCTGGAATCCAGATCTTTCAGCACTTCCGGGTCTGCTTTCTTACAGAAAGTTCCTGCCCATGGAGTTTCTGCTGTCATCTCACCTTTTTCATCCACCAGCTGCAGGAATGGCAGATCATATTTGCGGCCTACCTTGCTGTCATCTTCACCGAATGCCGGCGCAATGTGAACCACACCGGTACCATCGGTCAGTGTTACATACGTATCACATACTACATAATAAGCCTTTTTATTTAATTGTTTGAAATTATACAGCGGCTCATATTCTTTATATTCCAGATCTTTTCCTGTATAAGTCTCCAGTACTTCGTAAGCCGGCGTTCCCTCTTCTCTTTCCAGAGAACCTAAAACAGTGTCCAGAAGAGCTTCCGCCATATAATAAGTGTATCCGTCAGCGGCCTTTACCTTCGCATAAGCTTCTTCTGGATTTACACAGAGAGCCACGTTGGAAGGCAGTGTCCACGGAGTCGTTGTCCATGCCAAAATGTACGCATCCTCGCCTACCACTTTAAAGCGAGCAATAGCGGAACGTTCTTTTACATCCTTATACCCCTGAGCCACTTCCTGCGCAGACAGCGGAGTTCCGCAGCGAGGGCAGTACGGCACGATCTTAAAGCCTTTGTACAAAAGACCTTTATCCCAGATCTGTTTCAGCGCCCACCACTCAGATTCGATATAATCATCATGGTACGTTACATACGGATGATCCATATCCGCCCAGAAACCAACAGTAGAAGAAAAATCCTCCCACATTCCTTTGTATTTCCAAACACTTTCCTTACATTTGTCGATAAATGGGATCAAACCGTATTCTTCGATCTGTTCCTTACCGTCCAGCCCCAGAAGTTTCTCCACTTCCAGCTCTACGGGAAGTCCGTGGGTATCCCATCCTGCTTTTCTGGGAACCATATACCCCTTCATGGTGCGGTAACGGGGAATCATATCCTTGATTACACGGGTCAGTACATGACCGATATGCGGTTTTCCATTTGCTGTCGGCGGACCGTCATAAAAAGTGTATGTCTCGCCCTGCTTCCGCTGTTCCATACTTTTTTCAAAGATCTGATGCTCTTTCCAGAACTTTTCTGTGTTTTTTTCTCTCTCCACGAAATTCAGATTTGTTGATACTTTCTGATACATGGCAGAACCTCCTTGATTATAATAATACAAAATCCTTTTGACTCTGGATTACAAAAACCCCCGTCCCGTAACAGGACGAGGGTTAAAATACCGTCGTTATACCACCTCTTACAGCGTACGGGCTTTTACACCGATACACGTTCCTTTTAACGGAGGAAATCCGGCATCCCCTACTAAATCTCCGAATATCGCATCCTCTGCTGTCAGGTTCCGGAAACTCTTCAGGTAGCAACTCAGGAGTGATCTTCATCTGTCTCTACTTGTACCGGGCTCTCACCCTCCCCGGCTCGCTGAACCTTCAAAAACCAGATTACTGTCTCCGTCATTGTCTTTATTAGTCTATAGTATAATGAAACCAGATGGTACTTGTCAAGGGATTACGGAGAAAGTTATAAAATATCTATATATTCTCCGCTCAGCGCCTTATTCATACTTCTCACTGCACAGAATTTTCCGCACATGGAACAACTGTCCTCTGTTTCCGGTTTTCTGTCCTCCCGGATTTTCTTTGCTGTTTCCGGGTCTATCGAGCATTCCCACTGTTTTTCCCAGTCAAAGGTTCTTCTGGCGTCCGCCATTTTATCATCCAATTCTCTCGCATGAGGAACCTTTTTTGCAATATCCGCCGCATGTGCCGCAATCTTAGAAGCGATGATTCCCTGTTTCACATCTTCCACATTGGGAAGCGCCAGATGTTCCGCCGGCGTCACGTAACAGAGAAATGCTGCTCCCGCTGAGGCTGCCACTGCGCCTCCGATAGCTGCGGTAATATGATCGTACCCAGGAGCAATATCGGTGACGATCGGTCCCAACACATAAAATGGCGCGCCCATACAGATCGTCTGCTGCAATTTCATATTTGCCGCAATCTGATCCAGAGGCATATGTCCCGGTCCTTCCACCATCACCTGTACATCTTTTTCCCAGGCGCGTTTTGTCAGTTCTCCCAGACGAACCAGCTCCTCGATTTGACACACATCACTGGCGTCTGCCAGACAGCCCGGACGACAGGCATCTCCTAAAGAAATCGTTACATCATATTCCCTGCATATCTCCAAAATCTCATCGTAATACTCATAAAAAGGATTTTCCTCTCCCGTCATACACATCCATGCAAACACCAGAGAACCTCCCCGGGAAACAATATTCATCTTTCTCTTATGCTGTTTGATCTGTTCAATGGTTTTTCTTGTGATTCCACAGTGAAGTGTCACAAAATCTACTCCATCTTCTGCATGGAGCCGGATCACATCAAGAAAATCCTTCGCCGTCAATGTAGCAAGATCTCTCTGATAATGGATCACACTGTCATAAACAGGAACGGTACCAATCATAGCGGGACATTCACTGGTCAGTTTTCTTCTAAAATGCTGCGTATCTCCATGGGAAGAAAGATCCATGATCGCCTCTGCTCCCATATCCACTGCCGCCATCACCTTTTTCATTTCCACATCATAATCCTTACAATCTCTGGAAACTCCCAGATTTACATTGATCTTGGTGCGCAGCATAGAACCCACACCGTTAGGATCGAGACATTTATGATTTTTATTGGCACAGATTGCCACCTGTCCTTTTGCCACCAAATCTCTGATCTCTTCCTCACTCCGATACTCTTTCTGCGCCACAATCTTCATTTCTTCCGTTATGATTCCCTGTCTTGCTGCTTCCATCTGTGTATGATACATCATTTTCTTTCCTCCTCGACAAATTTTCCTTTCAAATAAAACCCATGATTCATCGGTCCGTTACCCTTTCCCAAATCCAGCATCGCAGCAAGAGCTTCTGAAATATACTCTTTTGCTCTCTCCACCGAAGCTTCCATAGAAAATCCCTTTGCCAGATTGGCAGCGATCGCACTGGATAATGTACAGCCTGTCCCGTGAGTATTCGGATTCTCGATCCGTCTCCCATGAAACCAATGACAATCCCCCTCTGCATACAAAAGATCATTGGCATCATTCAAACTGTGTCCTCCTTTTACCAATACTGCACATCCGTACGTTTCTCCCAACATCTTTGCGGCCTCGAGCATATCTTTCTCACTGCCAATCTCCCTTCCCGTAAGAACTTCTGTCTCCGGGATATTCGGTGTTATTAAAGAACATAATGGAAATAATTCCCTCTGCATGGTTTCCACTGCCTCCGACCGGATCAGCCTGGAGCCGCTGGTGGCCACCATCACCGGATCTGCCACCACATTCTTTGCCTGATATTTTTTCAGACAATGGGCGATCACCCGGATCAATTCTCCACTGGAAACCATCCCGATCTTTACAGCATCCGGAAAAATATCCTCAAAAACTGCTGCAAGCTGCTGTTCTAAAAAATCTGGAGTTACCTCCATAATTCCCCTTACGCCGGTAGTGTTTTGGGCCGTCAGCGCAGTAATCGCGCTCATCCCAAAAACCCCATTCATGGTCATTGTTTTCAAATCTGCCTGAATACCGGCGCCTCCGCTGGAATCACTTCCAGCGATTGATAATGCTGTTTTCATATCCTATCTCCTTTGGCATTATTTTTATTAAGATGTCAGGGTCAAAAGGTCATAAACCACGTTGTGCTTGCACATAAGTGGTTTTATGCCTTTATGACCCGCCCCAAAATGAGAATAAAAGCGGGGTGCATACCCCGCGATATTCGAATTTGGGGCAGAATTGTGGAAGTGCGGAGCACGAAACAATTCGTCAGGCATCGACCCCAACATCTTTTTAAGCGACAGAGAGTGGTGCCCCCGGTCTGCCGCTGTAAAACCTAATATCTTTGTAACATCTCTTCTGTAATGCAGCGCAGTTGTCTGCATTCTTCTTCTATATCCTGCGCAGAAAAAACGGCTGATACCAAAGCCGTCCCTTCTACTCCTGTTCCCGCAAGCTTTGGAATATTTTCCTTCTGTACTCCTCCGATGGCAACCACCGGAATCTGTACTGCCTGACAAATATCCTTCAATGTTTCCAGCGAAAGCTTCTTAGCCTCTGTTTTTGTTGTAGTTCCAAATACCGCTCCTGAGCCAAGATAATCTGCTCCCGCCTGCTCTGCTTCTACTGCCTGCTCCACCGTACGCGCCGAAACACCGATAATCATATCTTCGCCAACGATTTCCCTCACCGCTGAAGCTTTCATATCCTTTTGTCCCACATGAACGCCATCTGCGCCGCACAAAACGGCAATCTCCACATGATCGTTAATGATCAGAGGTACCTGATACTGCTGGCACAGAGCCTTCATCTTTTTTGCCTCTTCCAGAAATGCCTTATCATCCAATGTCTTATCTCGAAACTGAATACAGGTTGCCCCGCCTTTTAACGCCTGCTCCACCTGTTCCAGCAGAGTGTATTTTCCCGTCCAGCTCCGATCGGTGACTGCATATACTCTCAATATTTCCGGTTTGATCTTCATTCTGTTTTCTCTATTCCTTCCTGTAACTGATATCTGGCACGCCGCTCCAACTCCTGACCGTCCAATCGGTAAACAGCATCCATCAGATAGGTTCTGTATGCTCCATTTCCGTCTTCCTTTCCCATACGGGCATACGCCATTTCTCCTGCAACCCCCATAGCGCAGACAGCCGCAAGCGCCGCTTCCAGCGGATTTTCTTTATTTGCCGCCATATACGCCGTCGTCAGGGCAGAAAGCTGACACCCTGTTCCCGTAACCTTACTCATCATGGGATGTCCGTTGAAAACCTGATACGTTCTGTCCTGATCTGTGACAATATCAACAGCGCCTGTCAGAATCACCACCGCCTTCGTCTGTCTGGAAAATGCTCTTGCCATTCGGATCGTCTGCTGTCTTTTCTCTTCTGTGGTCTCTTCACATCCAGCGTCCACCCCTCTTGTACTTTCCTCACCGTAATACAAAGCTCTGATCTCCGAAACATTTCCTCGAATAGCAGAAAATGAAATATCCTGCAAGAGCTCTCCTGCTGTCTGGCGGCGAAAAGCAGAAGCTCCCGCGCCCACCGGATCCAACACTGTAATATGACCCAGATAGGCTGATTGTCTGCCCGCCTTCTTCATGGAAGGGATCAGACGCTGGCTGAGCATCCCCATATTGATCGTCAGCCCATCACTCAAAGTGGTGATTTCCTCCACCTCTGCCTCGTCCTCGGCCATGATCGGCGAAGCGCCGCACGCCAGGAGAAGATTAGCGCAGTCGTTAATCGCCACCCGGTTCATAATGCTATGTATCAGCGGCTCCCGTCTTCTCACCTGTTCCAGCATTTCCTTTAACATCAAGGATTCCTCCTACATTTCACTAAAACGTTTTAACGCTCCCGTTTTTTTCAGCGCCCCGATCAAAACAGCAGACAACAATGCTCCTCCCGCTGTAGATACCAGAAATGGAATGACATAAGCATAAAAAGCTACTTCTCCAGCAGATACCCCCATCAGGAAAATAGCTACTGGATAAGCGCACAGCCCTCCTATAATTCCTGTTCCAAAGACCTCGGCAAATAATGTGAGCGGAATATTCTTTGTTTTCCAGTAAGCGATTCCGCACAGCAATGCGCCGAACATACTTCCCGGAAACGCCAGAATACTTCCCAGTCCCGTCAAATTACGAATCAGACTGGCTCCAAAAGCCACTGCCACACCATACCAGGGACCCAGAAGAATGGCACACAGAATATTTACCATATGCTGCACCGGTGCACATTTACTGCCGAATACAGGAATGGAAAACATACTTCCCACCACTGCCACTGCACATAAAATACCTGCAATACACAATTTCTTTGTTTGATTTTCTTTCATTTCCAACCTCTCCTTTTCTCATTTCAGGGAGATATAACAGCTCATACAGAGCAGCCCACAAAAAAAGAGATACCCTGTACGGTATCTCCGAAAATTCGAAAAAAATCAACAACTATGACTTCCTACGACGGCATTATCCGTATCAGGTAAAGGGTCGAAGTTGATGACTTCCTCTCAGCCTGCCATTACAAGCTCCCCTGTTTTTACTGTTTCAGTATAACACTGTGAAAAAGCGCTGTCAATGTATATCTCTAATTGTCAGTTTATGTCGCAATATGGTATAATGCACATGAAATGCGAATTTTCAAGGAGATTACATTATGTATGCAAAATTATTTTCCAGGCTGCTAAAATGCCTCCCTTTTCTTTTGGTTCTGTGTATTTTCAGCGCCAGTATAGTTTCTGCGACAGAGACAGAATCACCTCCCTCCGGACAGGAAAGTCCCGTCTCAGAAGAAACCGCTGCACCAGAAGAAACTCCAAAAGAGGAAACCTCCTCGCCGGAAGAAGAGCGCCCGGAACCGGACGCTTACTTTGAACCCATTCAGACCAATGAAATCGAGGGATGGCCACAGGGACCTGCCGTATGGGCAGAATCTGCGGTGGTAATGGATCTGGACAGCGGCGCTATCCTTTATGAGAAAAACATGGGCGCAACAAAATACCCCGCCAGCATCACGAAGATTTTGACTACTCTGGTTGCCATCGAAAACTCCCGTCTCGATGAACGGGTGACTTTCTCTGAAAACGCAATCTTCGGAATCGAACGGGACAGCTCACATATCGGAATCCGTGTAGGAGAAATCCTCTCCATGGAAGAATGTCTGTATGGGATGATGCTGGAATCTGCCAATGAAGTCTGTCTGGCTGTAGCAGAACATATCAGCGGCAGCGTAGATGCCTTTGTGGAACTGATGAATCAAAAGGCGGCAGAACTAGGATGTACCAATACCCATTTTACCAATCCCAACGGACTGCCTGATGAAAATCATTATACAACCGCCCATGATATGGCGCTGATCGCTCAGGCTGCTTATGCCAATCCCACCTTCCGCAAAGTTTGTCAAACCAATACCTACTGTATTCCCACCACAAATGTCTGCGGAGAACTGCGTTGGCTTAGCAACCACCACAAAATGTTTCCTGAGAGGGATTATTTTTATGAAGGCTGTACCGGAGGAAAAACCGGCTTCACACAGGCTGCCCTGAACACCCTTGTTACTTATGCCGAAAGAGACGGACGAAAACTTGTATGTGTTTCTCTGCGTACCAATGGTCCTCAGGTTTATGTGGATACCGCAGCGCTGCTGGATTACGGATTCCAAAACTTCCAGAATATCACGATCCACTCCCGCAGTTCCTGTGCCGATACAAAGTTTTTATATCCCTCCATTTACTTTGGAGAACCGTGTACTGTAGATAACCTTCGGCTAAGCTGCTCCGCTACTATACCTGCCGGAGCAACAGCAGAACAGATACAGACCGTTCCTGCCCTCGCGGACGGAGCCATCACCAGAACTTATCTGTATAATCAGTACCAGATTGGACAAGAATCCATACCTGATACAGCTATTCGAAAACTTTTGACTCCTGTATCAGAACATTCAGCGAAAGCAAACGCTTCAGAATCTGATATTACTGAAAAAATAAATCTTCCGAATATGGAAAAAGCAACCAGTCTGTTCAAAAAGATTCCGATTTACATTTATCTGCTTGTTCTCCTTCTGATTGTGGTAGTTATTATGGAAATCATCCTGTTACGGAAAAAGCAGAAACGGAAAAAAAGGGAAAAGCACAGATGAAAATACAATTTGATACCCCAGATTCTTGCAAAAACGCTACGTTCTTCAAAGAAAATGGGGTATCATTTTTACTATTTCCCAGAATCCTAAATTATCACGGCAACTCTTTGCCTGCTGCCATATATAGATCATACCATTCTTCTTTTGTAATTGTTATGTCTGTTGCCTTACAAATTTGCGTCAAACGCTCTTTATTTGTTGTTCCTACAATCGCCTGAATTCTTGCAGGATGCCTCAAAATCCATGCGATTGCGATTGCATTATTTGAAACGTTATATTTATCTGCCAATTCATCAATTTTCTTGTTCAATTTAGGAAACTTGTCATTATTTAAAAATACACCTTCAAACATTCCATATTGAAATGGAGACCATGCCTGAATTGTAATATCTTTTAAACGGCAATATTCTAAAACCGATCCATCTCTATTTGTTCCTGCATCATTATGAACATTTACATTAAATCCCGAATCGATAATATCACAATGAGCAATGCTGAATTGTAACTGGTTTACCATAATTTTGTTTCCGCAATACTTATTTAACAACTCTATCTGCATAGAATTTTGATTGCTTACCCCAAAATAACGTACTTTTCCAGAAGCTTCTAACTCCTCAAAAGCTTCTGCAACCTCTTCCGGTTCCATCAATGTATCTGGTCTGTGAAGCAATAACATATCTAAATACGCTGTATTTAATCTTTTAAGTATTCCATCCACTGATTTTAAAATATATTCCTTTGAAAAATCATATGCCACACCCGGGCGAATCGCACATTTAGACTGAATAATCATTTTTTCACGCAAAGAGTGATCCATCGCCTTTCCAAATAATTCTTCTGCTTCACCTCCCCCATAAATATCTGCATGGTCAAAAAAATTCACATCTTGCTCTAATGCTGTATGAATTAAACTTTCAACTTCTTTCACATCAGCCAAAGCAGGAATGCGCATACATCCCAAACCAATTACGGGTACTTCTAAACCTGTTTTTCCTAATTTTTGTGTCTTCATACGTTATTGTCTCCTTTTCTTTTAAAATATTCATTTATATTTAGCAACGCATGTACATAAATCAAAAAGGCTTCCTGCAAATTTTTCATTGATTGACTTTCATCTGCACTATGACAATTCCCATGTCCCATTGGAAGCTTCAAAGCTGATTCATTTGTAGATAAGCCCGGACCAAACCCTACCGCACGAGGGATTTTTCTGGCATATGTCCCCCCACCCATTACATACGCAGAAGAACTATGATCTTGCGTCACCTCTCTGTAACTTTCCATAAGTATTGTAACAAAAAAGTGTTCTGGTGATATGTAACTCGGAGAACTGTCTTTTTCCTTCACGATCGAAAATCCAACTGGTTTCATTTTCTCTTCTAATTTTTTTCTAATATTTTCTACTTTTTCAGTGACAGGATAACGAATATCTATTTCCGCTTCCAACCTGTGATTTTTCAATCTCACTAGTCCCAAATTGCAAGTAAGCTCTCCAGATATATCATCTCTGTAATTTATGCCTATCTGTTCACCATAACCCTTTCCGGAAAGTCTCATTAAAAATTCCCATATGGATTTTTCTGGAATATCTTTTTTTTGCAAAATCTTTTTGCATAATTTTCCAATCGCATTTTCCGTCCCAACAGGAAATGCACTATGACCAGAAATACCTTTCTCACTTATTTCTTCTCCATTCACTACTATTTTAGCTGTTTCTGGAACTGCATTTGCAGCTGTTCCACCCTGAAAATCATTGACCCTATCACTAATATTTCCAGAAGAAATCTTTAATCTATAAATTCCTTTTTCTCCACAACACACCGGAAAACCACAATCTGTCACGAACGAATATGCAGGAGTTCTTTCATGAGAAAGGTAATAATCTATATCTTCCATATTCGTTTCTTCCTGACATCCTAATATTTGTTTGAATTTTATAGATGGTTCAAAATTTTTTTCTTTTAAATAGCGCATTGCATATAGCATTGCAATTACAGGACCTTTGTTATCTTGAACACCTCTGCCAATAAGGTAATCTCCTTCTCGACTACATTCAAAAGGAGGATACAACCAATCATCTCCCGCTGGCACCACATCTAAATGTCCCCATATACCAATCTCTGTAGTTGATTTTCCATATTCTAAACTCAAACAACGACTTCCATGATTTTTCGTTAAAAACCCGTACCTTTTCCCTATGTTCTCCATTTCTGTCAATACTCTTTTACATTCGAATCCATAAGGTTCTTTTTCCGTTCCATTCTGAGCAACACTTGGAACTCGAACTAACGCAGAAATGTCTTCAACCATTTCTTTCTCATGTGCTTTCACCCATATCAAAGCATCTTCTTTTTGAAATTCAATCTTCATATCTATTTTCACTGCTCCTTTTGTTTTTGCAGCATCATTTCTAAGATTACAGGATTAGCCGCCCTCATTCCACAATCCCCTAATGTTCCCAAATTTTTCAATGTTTTTTCTACATCCTGACAAACAATTCCATCCTTACTGTCAGCTCCAATACCACACATAGCCATATTTGCAGCTCGCATCGCAGAATCCACTGCAGTCGCTACTTTTAATGCGCATCCTGCTTTTGCTCCATCACAAACCACACCTGAAATATCTGCAACCATCGTTGAAATAGCTTTGCACATTTTCTCGTAACTTCCCCCTAACATACGTACTACTCCGCATACAACACCAATCGCTGCTGAAATTGAACATCCACATAATACAGATAGTCTTCCAAGATAATGTTTTGTATGAATAGTTACCAGTATACTCAATGCGGTCGCCTTTAAAATATTTTCCTCTGCTATATGTAATTTTTCTCCTACTGCTACTACCGGAACTGTCGCTGTTAATCCTTGATTTCCACTTCCTGCTGCACTAAAGACAGGCATTTCACATCCCGCCATTCTTGCATCCGCCGCTGCAGCCGTCATTGCAACTGCATAATTTGCCACATCCAATCCGATTAATCGATTTTCATTTCCATATAAGATACTTTTCCCTACTTTTAAACCATATTCTCCGTTAATCCCTTCTACTGCAATCTCTCGATTAATTTTAAGAATTTCCTTCAAAAAATAAAGCTTTTCACTCTGAATATTTTGTGTAAACTCAAATATTTCTTTCATTGTAACTGTATACTCTTCATCGTCTTCTACCCTTTTATTCCCTATATCCGAATCATTTTTCTGATATAAAACAACATCATCCCTCTGAAGAAAACACAGATTTTTATGAGAACCTGCTATAATTGCACATGCCGTATGTTTTTTTGATCTTACCCTTGCCTCAATATAAATTTTTTCATTCGTATCTGCCAGCTCTATTCTTATTGCTTTCTTTTCTACCATTTTGTAAGCGATGTTTTTATCTTCCTTCGATATTTTGCTTAAAACCATCAATTCTTTTTCCGGTTGAGCCGAAACAATTCCCAAAGCAGAAGCAATAAGCAATCCAGACATTTCTGTCCCCGGAATTCCAACATTCATACCATTTTTTAAGATATACTGACTAACTTTAATGGTTGCTGTTTCTACAGTTTCTTTCAATATATCTGCCGCATATGCACCTGCTAAAGCTGCTGCCGCAGGTTCTGTACAGCCCAAAGCCATGGCTATTTCCTGATGAAGGAGTGATAAATATTTCTTCTCCCTTTCCTCATTTATCATTTTGATTTCCTCCTCTCATTTACACATTTTATTTTTTAAAATTTCATCTCTGTATTTTTTTGGTGTAACTCCAAATTCTCTCTTAAAGATTCTTATAAATTGAGAAGTATCATTGTAACCCGTTATTGTTGCTATTTCTGTAATAGAGTATTGGCTATTTTCCAGAAAACTTCTCGCTTTTTCCATTCGTACTTTACACAAATATGTTGAAAAACTTTCTCCCACTTTTTCTTTAAATAAATGACTCAAATAAGCTGGATTCATAAAAAAAACTTTTTCAGCTAATGTTTTTACTGTAATGTCGCTTCCAAAATTTGTTTTTACATATTCCTTCATGATCTGCACTGTATTTTCTCCTGTAGCACTATGCTCCTCTTCTTTTGTACATATCAACTTTGCTTTATCTTCTATATCCCTTTTCATTTCAGTTAAAGACTTATAATCCATTAATTCAAAATGGCAATTACTCTTTTCATCAGAAGTTTGACGAAAAATCACAGTTATCTGAGTCAAAAATAGCTCCAAACTTTTTGCACTGATATATTTTTGCTTCACTATTTCCCCATATATTTCCTGCAAGACTGTTTTTACCTTTTCAAAATTCTTTTTTTCCATTGCCATTTTTAAAAATCTAGTTTGCATTTCTGAAATATGATAACTACGATCATGTTCTGACATTACATCCTGATAATATAAAAGATTGTCCTCATAAAAAATCCTACATTCTAATGCATCGGCAGCCTGTTGATATGCCAAATGAAGCATTTCAACACAATCACTCTCCAAGCTTACCCCAATTGAAATATTCCACCCTTGTTTTTCCAGTATTCTAACCATATTTTTTTGAAAAAAAATACTTTGACCATCCACATGAATAATAATCGCATACGAGCCTTTTTGAATTTCTATAATTCGAAATCCCGTGAATACTTCCGGATGAGCTTCTCTTACGATTTTATAAAGTGTTTCTGCTCCCGGTTCATCATTTTTTTCAAATCGACATATCATTACCTGAAAAACATTAAATATTTTACGAAATATATTTTGATTCACAAAATCTTTTACGAAAGTATCTGAAAAAATATTCTTTTTAATGTATTTAGCCAATCCATCTTCGCTTACATAATTTTTATGTTCCTGCACCTGCTGTTTTAGCTGTTCAAATTTTCCAATACATTCTCTCAATTCCTGCTCATCAATTGGTTTTAACAGATATTCTTCTGCCCCATAGCGGAGCGCCTTTTTCGCATATTCAAAATCTGCATAAGCGCTTATCATAACTACTTTTACTTCAGAATTATTCTTCTTTACTTCTTTTAAAAAATCCAATCCATCCATAATTGGCATTCGAATATCTGTAAAAACAAGTTCTGGATGATTTTCCTTCACCATCTCTAATCCCTGCATTCCATTTGATGCTTCCAAAATTTCAATTTTTTTGTCACTGAGAAGCAGCTTAATCTGTTTCTTCATGGATTTTCTAGCATATACTTCATCTTCTATAATCAGTATTTTCTTCATTTTCTATCCCTTTACAGAACCTGCAGTCAGCCCTTTAATTATGTGTTTCTGTCCGAGACAATATACAATCAACATTGGCAGCATAGACATCAAATATGCCGTAAATGCCATTGTATAATCAAAAGAATACTCCGTTTTAAAATTATATTGGAACAATGGAAGTGTCCATAATTCCTGAGATCTATTAAGAATCAACAATGGTAACATAAAATCATTCCATATCCATAATAAATCCATAATTAAAAGCGTAGAAATCATCGGTTTTATCAAAGGAAGAACAATTCTGGTGTATGTTTGAAAAACATTACATCCATCCATAAATGCCGATTCCTCTATTTCATATGGTAAACCTCTAATATAATTTAACTTGTTGTGCTAGATAAAA
>HF995363.1 GCA_000432335.1 Firmicutes bacterium CAG:646 | reverse complement strand
ATATCACAGCATTGGGATTTAAGAAAACGAAACAAAGTATCTTACCTTATATCAATCTGATGAAAGAATTGGGAATTTTGGAAGATACGGATAATCCGCTGAAACCTTACAATATTGTGAAAACAAAAGAAGAGCTTGCGGTATTGATGCATCAATATCTGCCGGATTTACCGGTTCAAATGACTTCTGAACAATTATCGGACAAATATTTACATTATAAAGATGGCGACAGGTGGTATGCCGCAGATGGTTTTTGAATATATTCTGAAGAAGAATGGGCTTAATCCCGCCATAGATATGAATATTAATCAGAGTATTGATTTTGGTTCCACGGCGGCGGCATTTTCCGGTGGGCAGGGAGATTTTACAGTAGAGAGGTGTTAATTACTACACCTCTCAAATGAAAGAAAAACCACAAATTTTGTGGGTGTCTTTGTCAATATATATATCTTTTATGATTCTTTTCCAGAAAGCATTTTTGTGAGAAGAATCCAATTTCTCGTACAACTCCTTCCAATCGGAAGAAAATTCTGATTGCAAGTTCTTATATTTTTGTATCAGTGGTTCTAAATCCACAGAGTCCGATTCTTTTAGTTTACCTTCCAAAATTTCATATTGTTCATCGTAGTAAGATTCAGAAATGCGTCCTTTTTGGAAGAGGAGATTCAGACGATCCATTTCCAGACGAATTTTCTTGTTTTGGTCAACAGGTGAAGATGTCTTATGTCGTACAGATTGATTTAAATGATAAATTTGCCGATCGAGTTCAGGACAGAGGTGTTCAAGCATATAAGTTTCCACAATATGTTCGGTGATGCAAGCACTTGGATGGTCGGAAAATTTTTTCGCACAACGATATCTTTTATAATGACTATAGGATCCGTCTTTCAACTTCTGTTTTTTTACAAAGCCACTCATATAGGTATTACACACCGGGCATTTGATTAAACCGCTGAATATATAGGAATCACCGGTATGTGGATAAGTTTTTGAGTCAGTGTGAGCTTTTATGGATTTGAGCTGCTCTGGTGTGATATAGGCAGGATGGTAATCAGGAATCCCGTTGTAAAATCCGGCATATAGATCCTGTTGTAAAACTCGATTGATTTGGTAAACGCTCGGAACTTTTGGATGTTCCGCGTATTTGGAGCAAATGTACTGTACTGTTTTCCGTTTGGAAAAGCAGGAAAAATAGTATTCAAAAATTTCTTCGACGATAGGTTGAGTTTCAGGATCTTTCACCGATTTTTTATCTTTCAGCATATAGCCATAAGGAGCTGCTCCGGTTACATGTTGTCGATTATTTAACTTGTGCTGGAAAACCGCTTTAATACGTTCGCTGGTTCGATCGGATTCACTTTGGTTTACAGATAACATAATATTCACGACCATCTGTCCATTCGCAGTAGAGGTATCATAATCCTCATAGATGGTTTTCCAATAACAGTGATGCTGATGTAAAATCTCCTCAGTGATCTGGTATTCTTTGATATTACGGAACCATCGATCTAATTTGGTAACAAGTATAATATCAATCTTATCTTGCTTGACATCTTCCAAAAGCCGCAAAAGAGCAGGGCGTTTACTTACTGGCTTTCTGGCGGAGATTCCTTCATCAGGATAAATACCAACGATAACATAACCCATGCGATCAGCGTATTCTGTCAGATCTTTGCGCTGAGCGTCCAAAGAGAGCCCGTGAAGAAATTGTTCCTCTGTGGAAACCCTGGGATATAAGGCACACCGTAATTGTTTCATAAGATCATCCTCCATTTCGTGTGTTGAAAATAGATACAAAAATAACAGCCAGCGAACTTCCGTTCTCTTGCGTGGCTGTTCCGAAGATGATACAATATGTCTGATAAAAGTGTTGTATATCTTCGGATATATGTTAAACCGTTCCTGTTGGCGCAGGGGCGGTTTTGTATTTGACAAATAAAACCGATTGACATATAATATGCTTAACAGGAGAGTCGGAAGGGAACCGCTACTTCCCCGCCCCGGCGTTTAAGTTTAAAACTATTAAAAAATAGCTCGTCGACTTTTGCAGGGTCAGGACGGGCTATTTTTTATGGGTATAATTTAGAATTGCAACGATTAATAAGGCAACGCTTACAATCAGGCTTAATTCCTCATATGTACTCATTGGCACCACCTCCGACAGGCTCGGAACAGGTGCAGCACGTCCCCCGGCTCCCCGGGTAAGCATATTATATTGTCAAAGATCATCATTCATCTTCGCAACTCTAAGTCTAGGATCAAAGTAAATAATAGTTGGTGATGCTCGGCACCGGAGTAATGGGCAGTTCTTAGATAATATAATTTCGTTTAGCAGCTTCTTTAATTATATTTTGATAGTTAGCAGAATTTTTATGCTTCATATTGCGATATCCACCGAAAGATTTTGGAGCTATATCGCCCAAATTCTCACGTATCCAATTATAGTCTTCTCTATCTTTTTTTTCTGCTTTTGCTTTTTCAATAGATTCGGTATATACCCTGGCTTCATATTCCGTTCTACTATCTTCAAACGGTCTGTTACTGTATTCGATGGGGTCTGCAACGATGTATTCTGGTAGATGAAGTTTTGAGAACTCTTCAAAAAAGGGACGTATTCCAAGATTAAATTCAAATAGAGTTTTGGGAAGTTTAGGGAAACGCTTGTCATTTCCGGAAACACTATATATACGCGCTCTATATTTAGAACATTCTGCAGAGCAAAATGTCTTATATTCTGAAACGGCTAAATCGGTTCCTTTATCTGAACATAGTTTTACAAAATCTAAAAATGCTTGGGTGATATTGACATCATTATTTGTTTTGGGAGGAAAAAGAATTGTATTAATATAGTTTTCTTCTTTTCTTGCCCCATCAAAATCTTTTGCTTGTCTTAAAAATTCGGGAAGTCTTAGAAAATCTTTTTTAGTCCAATAATCAAGACGAAGTTCCATAATGGAATTAGATTTTCGTAAACAAGCAATAGCTAAATCCAAGCAACCATTTCTCTTATATTCGGTTGCTTTACGCTGTAAAATGTATTCTATACTCCAATCATAATTAGTAATATCAACATGTTGATAAGGAGATTCTTTGATTGCTGCTATTCCACTTACGGTTCCTAAATCGTATACAATACCGGTTTCTTTTATTGCATAGTACCGAGGAAATCCGTTCTCCAATTCTGGAATAGAAATGGAAATAGAAGTAGAACCATTGCTATAGGTGTTTTTCGTAACTCCTGAAGAAAGCTCCTCTGTTTGTAATATCTGATTTTGTGGAGCAGTATTATGTTCGGGGACATTATAATTATCTGAAGAAAGATTTTTAATAGTTTTGGATTTAAATAATTTTTTTAAAAACATAAATGCTCTCCTTTCTAAGTTTTATAAACTGTTTCTCTTGAATTCAGATAGTAAGTAAGAATAGAAAAGTCATCATCAAATAAGAACAAATGTTCTTGAAAAATCATCTAAAGTATTGTATAGTAGATAAAGAACAAATGTTCTGTATATTGTATCACCCACATGGAAATACTGTCCATGAGGTGATGTAATGAAGATTATATATAAAATATATGCCGAACGGACAAAACAGAACTTATCTGTCCGGCAGCTTGCTGATGAAAGCGGAGTAAGCAAAACACAGATCAATGATATTGAAAACGGGAATACACACCCCACCGTTTATACCCTGTGCCTTCTTTCCCTGGCGCTTGGTGTAAAACCGTGTTCCCTTTTTGAACTGTCCGATATATAGGACAAATGACCTGATTAATGACATTCGATAAGACTTTCTCCGTTTTACTATATATAAAGTATTTTAGGGAGGAAGTCCGAATGAAGGAACACAAAAGAAAAATAATTGAAATGGTACAAAAAGCAACAAACGCAGAGTTCGTAGAATTGATCTACAGATTCTGCAAGAAATTATTGGGCTAGGGTAAAACCTAGCTCTTTTTTGTGATGTTTTCTGCTATCTTCTCTAAAGATTCCCAATCTTCAGAGGAAAGTTTAGCAAGCGCTTCGATTAATCGCTGCTTAAAAGAATCTTCTTCATTAACAATCAGATCCCCCATGAAGTCAGTGATTACCTGTTTCTTGGTTAAGGAGACGAATATTTCTCCGGTACCAGTTCTAAGCCATTCTTCATTCACGTTAAATTCTCTACAAATCAAAGAAATAACAGCATCACTCGGAGCATTTTTTCCAACTTCGTATGCAGCGATATTACCTCTCGATATTCCTATTTTTTCAGCAAATTCTTGCTGGGTCAGGTCAAGTCTCTTCCTTAATTCTTTTATACGATCCTTCATTGCATTAATCACCCCTTTCTTAAAAATATTTTACTTCAAGAAACCAAAAAAATCAATATAAAAATGTTGGTAAACAACAAAATGTTGGTTAACGGCAAAAATAGTATTGACAAAAGAAATTAACCAACCTATAATTGTGATATACCAACAAAAATAGAACGGAAAGGAGAGTGATGGAGATGACTGATGAATGGCTGGGTAAAGCAATAAAGTCTTATATGAAAGAAAACAGATTTACACAAGCATATCTTTCTAAAGAAACCGGAATCCCTCCAGATAAAGTAAGTGCTTCGTTGAATGGGAAGAGAAGATTTACGTTTTCGGAGTATGAACTTATCTGTGGTGTATTAAAAGTAAATACTGACAAATTTCTGAAGCCAAGAATACCTGATAAGAAAGGAGAGTGATTGAAATGGCAAAGAAAAATAAAAAGTCCATATATGATGAAATGGTGGAAAGTTTAGCAATTTTTGTTCTTAGAACAGCGAAAAAGGATAATCCCACGCCTGCAGAAGTAATGGCGATGGTAGAGATTTCAAAAATGTTGTTTCGGACAATTTAAAAGACCTGAGAAAGTCCCAGGTCTCAAAAGTTAATGACTTGTGTGTTTGTGATTTGCCAGTGTTGTACCTGCTTTAGATTTAGCAGAGCTGGACTTGCTTGTAGACAGAGTTCTTCCGGCTTTACTAACCGTAGCAGATGGTTTACAAGAAGATTTTCCTTTGGCCATATTGTCACCCCTTTCATAATTGAATTCGAATGTGTGTTCTAATGGTTATAATAAGGTAAAATATGTGGAAAGTCAAGAAAAAAGTTTAGAAAAACACAATATATATTTACAGGAGAGTAAACAACACACAAGATATTGTACGAATAAATCACTTATTTGTAGCAGAAACCAGAGAAGGAGAGTGAGAGAAAGTGACGTATATTATTTTCTATATTTTGGGAATTTTGTTTGCACAATTATTTCTTATTTAAATGAAAAGAGGTGAAATAGAATGCGAGAAGTGAAGTGCGACAACTGCGGAAATCTAATGACGAAGAGTACGCAAATGGGAAAATCCATAGAAGTAACAATTAAAAAAGGTTCCTATTCAGCCAGATATGACTGCTGTTCTGATGAATGCGCACAGAATCTTTTTGAAAAATTACATAAAAATTGGTTAGGCAATAATTAGAGCAGTTATGGAAGCAATGGCGGCAATAATACTTGAAATCGTAAGAATATTGTTCCAAAACTCTTTTCTTAAATACTCTGGAACTATTGCTGAACAATGATAGACAGTGTCTAATCTTTCGCGGGAATATTTTAATTCTTCTGAGTATGGTCGAGATCCACCGATTACTAAATTTTCCTTTTCGAGATTGCCGATATAATCAGATAAATCTTCAATAGGATAAGAAAGTTTTTTGGACAGTTCATCAACAGTAAGAGGAGTTTTTGATTTTAACAGTGTTTTGAGTATTTTGTTCTTAGTCATTTGGATTCTCCTTTTCTAAACTATTCGGCATGGAGGTGCCTATATCTACAGAATAGGAGAAAGTGGAAAGAAAGTCAACAGAGAGAGGAGAGTAATATAGGTGAAAGAATATATTGAAGCATTACAAGGAATTACTTTTGAGGAGTGGATAAAACTGAGAACTGCAATAGATAGAAGATTTGAACAGAAAATCGGAGAATTTAAGAAAGAACTTAAACTCTCCGACTCTAAAATTGTTGAAGACCTTATCCATTCACAATTTGGATGTAGATTGGATTGATACGCCAATCGTTACCTTTGTAATAGATATGGACGTAGTCAAGGCCGTAGAAAGTGTTCAGTAAATCTTCTGGACGCTTATCAGGAGCGTAGACAGGAGCTCCTTCTTTCCACCAAAGATATGGTGGTTTGCGCCATTCGCTTATTACACAATCAGGGTCATCGTTGAGACAAACCCATTCTCCGGCGAGACATGCATAAATTTTAAGCATAAGCAATCTCCTTTCGTATTACTCGGCTCTGGGGGAGCCTGTAATAAAAGCATAGGGGAGGAGAATAGGAAAAACAAGTTGATGTGTAACAGTGAATTCAACGCTTTACGACGCAAAGATACATTATTAGATGATTTGTTTGCGATAGAAACCAGAGAACAGAAAGGAGAGTGAATAATGAGCGAAAAAGACAAAGAAATTCTTAAAACCATTGCAGAAGCCCTACCCAATATGCCAGAGCGAGACAAAGGATATTTTCTCGGCTATGCAGAAGCGATGGCAGCAGGAAAAGGGAAAGAAAATTCTCAGAAAGATACATCTGAAAAATAGAAAATATTGGATTAATATGCCGATCATTACCTTTTGCGAAAGGAAACAAGTACAACCAGTGTCACATACATATAATCAGGAGGTGATTTTAGTGAGTGAAACCGGTGAAAAAATTATGAAAATTTTGGTTGAGCTCTATAGCCACCAAACAGGAATACAATACGAATACACGAAAGTAGAAGAAAAGGAAAAGACAGAAGAGAAAACCGCCTGATGGCGGAGAAGGACAAGCACATGATAAAAGACATGATTATAGCCATACTGCTGGCAAGAGTCAGCATGGTCTACCTATTTACAGAGTACGCACCAACAGAAGAGGTCACTGTATTCTGGTTTCTGGCAATCGTATCATTCATTTTGATCCTGATGATTGAAGATAAAATAGAGAGGATCAGGTGCAGACATGGAAAATAGACGCTTAACGATGAAAAACCCTGGAGGAAGGAATTACCGCCTTACCTGCGCTGTAGATACAGCAGATCTCCGGGTGGATATGGGGCTGGAATACCCGACGCTTTTGGGAAACAAGGTCGATACCATAGGGCGGATCGAAGACATCTGCACACTGGAAGAGGCGGAGCAGATCTTAAAACTACATAAAAAATAGCACGTGTTCCGCAAAAACACGTGCCGGTGAACTGTCGCTCACGAAAATAACAACATAATCATCATATCATGTGAGCGGCAGATTTTCAAGGAAAACGGCGTAAATCTGCCGTTTTAATTTTACAAAAAAATGACTCTTTCCCGGGCTTGTAATAGATAGTAACAAATCGGGGAAAGAGAAAAAGGCTTGAGGATGATATGAAAAAGAAGAAAAAAGGAATGGTATTCATTCCCTATGATTACGAAGCAGCGTTCCAGCAGAATCTGGATAGCCTCCATGAGCTGTTTGTGGAAGAACTCCTGAAGAATAGGTACAAATGTGTATATACGTTAAAAGAGATCACTGCAGGAGATCAATTCGAGGTTGAGATCTATCCGGAGTTCACATCCATGGACCAGATCCCGGAGGAGGGAAGAAAAAAAGATAACAGCAGGGCACAGAAAAATCTAAATGATAAAAATGCGAGAAAGTATGTGATCCGGCTGGTCAACAACAACTTTACCGACAGGGATATATGGATGACCCTGACCTATCGCCCGGGCGAAGAACCGGAGAACATGGAAAGAGCTGTCAAGAACATGCAAAATTACATTGACAGGATCAACTACCGAAGGAAAAAGAGGGGGTTGGGGAATGCCAGATATATTTATATTACAGAGTATTCCCCGGAGGCGGAGATCCGCTGGCATCATCATGTTGTAATGGACGGAGAGATGGATATGGATACGGTGGAGGCGGCATGGACAAAAGGCGACCGAAACCAGGCAAGGAGAGTCAACCGTGACGAATTCGGCTTAACAGGGATGTCTTGTTATATGACCAAAGAAAAGAACCGGAAAAAGAATGAGAGACGCTGGAACTCTTCGAAAAATCTGAAAAAATTCCGGGTGAGAAAGGTGCGCAGCAAACGTCCGGAGGCAAGGGGTGGAAGCTACCGGAAAATCAGCAGTTACATCAATGGATTTGTGAAAGACAGGGCGATATTGGAAGGGCAAGCAAAAAAATGGTACCCGGATAAGCAGTATCTGGATGCCGGGGTATATTACAACGATTTTAACGGGATGTTTTATATCCACGTGAGGATGAGGAGGGGACCGGATGGGTGGATAAAACCTTAAAAACAGTGGATAACTTTATTGGACTTTTGCACGGTGAAGCGTTTGTTCCATTTCGGAAATACGAAAGCGGAACATAGTTATCCACATATCTTAAAAACGGTGAGAAAGGAGAGGGAAAAATGTGGAAAATAGATGCCTTTATGGAAAATGGCAACAAAGCGCCGCAGGAAACGAACAGTATGTTCGGTTATGTACTCCGGTGCGAGGGATTTGAGGACAAAATATCTTTCGGATCCTGCCGACAGACCAGAAATGGACGGGATCTGGTCATGCTGCTAGAGATTTTAAGGCGCTGTAATAAATGCCAGCTGGTGATCCACACAGACAATAAGTATCTGATCGGGAACCTGGCAAGGCTGGATATTTATAAAAAACATGGTTGGAAAAACGCAAAAGGAGAAGAGATCAAATTCCGGGAACAGTGGGAGCAGATCTGCCAGGAACTACAGGGGAAAACATTGTGTTGTCAGTGCGGAACCCATGAATTTACTGCCTGGCTACAAACGGAAATGCGGAGAAAGGAGCAGGGAGAGAAGTATGTTTGATAAATTTGGAGAATTTGACACGTATAAAGAAATAAACTGGGCAGCGGAAGGATTTTTTAATGAGGGAGACCTGGAAAGTCTGAAGGAAATGGCAGCGGAGAACGGTATTCCGGAAGAGTGTGCGGCGCTTTATATAAATGGCGAGACTCCGGTATTGTGTGATGCTCTGACTGCGGCTCTGGGAAAGATCGATGTGGAATGCCGGGAACTGCAGCCGAAACAGATCATGGAAGACTGGGTGGAATATATCAAAGGACGCTGCATGGAACAGGAGAAAATAGCGCTTGCCGTCCGAAAGAAAGGGAAAACCTTGAAAGGGTGTGTGGCTGAACTGCTGAAATGGTCGTTTGCCAACCAGATACCGGTAGATAAGGAGATTTTAAAAGCGGCAGGTGTGTCAGCCGGGAGAGTGACCCTGGGAATACCGGGGATGGGACGTGCAAAAAAGATCATAAAAGAGTACTACCTGGGAGGCGTGAAATGAAAAAGAAAGAGTTATTAAGCCTTCCGAAACTGACGGTTACGGAAAAGATGCGTCGGATGGTAGCAGAAGACCATATGGAAAGAAAAAGGGTGCTCTATGGAACGATAGAAAAGTATAAGACCTATCAGTATTACCGGGCGGTCATAGCGGATGGGGTTTTAAAACTGGCGATTTTTGAACGGAAACATATCGCAGCAGGAAACGATATCCCGGAATTTGAATTATACATCGCAAAAGACGAAAAGAAATACCTGACGTATGAACCAGCCACCGGAAGATGGTATACGGCGAAGATCGATAACCTGACTTATGATTACGATAAAGGCTATATGTACGGAAATAAGCCGTGGGTTTCCGAGGAGGCGAAAAAGAAGATCAATGATTACCTGGGAACCGGAAAAAGGGAGCCAAAAGAAGCGGTACTGTATTTCCAGAACGATATCCTGAAAGAAAAACTGGAAAAACGGCACAAAAGTGAAATAGAGGCGATTGACGAGGTGATGAATACAGTACCGGATCTGCCAAAGGACTTTGACCAATGGGTGAAAACGTCTGCTTTTATCCAGGAGCGATACATCATGTACCGTGCCGGGACAAGAAAAGGCTACTGCACCCATTGTGAAAAAGAAGTAGAACTGAAAAAGATACCAAAACACAATGAGGAAGGGATCTGTCCAAAGTGCAAAAGCAAAGTACATTACAAAGCCTGGAAGAAACAGAAATATTTATCTGACACGAAAAAAGTCGGGATATTACAGAAATTAACCAATGGGACCGGATACATCCTGCGGAAATTTTCCTGCCGGATCAAAAGAACATTGGAAAAGGACTGGAAGGTGAGCTTTGCCGGATGCTGGGAAACCCAGAGCCGGAGGCTTACAGAAATGTTTGTGCCGGTAGAACTGTTTGAGTTTGGGGAATACAAACGTACAGGGATAGACCGGTGGTGCCACGAGCTAAACCATGGAATGGGAGATTATTGGCAGGAGATGGGCGGAGCGGAAGAATGTGTCCTGTATCACAGAAATATAAAAAAACTGCGAAAAGAGGCAGGTATCCAATACATACCGCTGGAACGGCTGTTATCGGAAAGGCAAGGCTGTTACTGCGTCCCAACCCAGTTATTACGGGAAGCGATCCGCCATCCGCAGCTGGAATACCTGATAAAGGCAGGACTCTACAACATAGCCTGGCAAGCAGGGCATGGACGGGGAGACCTCCGATGGGAAGAAAAGAAACCGTGGAAACTGCTGGGCGTTGAAAAAGACCAGATGCAGCAGTTGATCCGGGTCAATGCGACTATAAGGGAAATGCGGGTCCTGAAAAATGCCAATACCTGCGGGGCGAAACTGACAGATGAACAGCTCGTGTATTTTTCGGAAATGTTAGGGGAGAGGAGAATATTGGGGATCGCAAAATTCGGACACATGGAAAGATTCCACCGGTATTTCCGCGAGAATTTCGCATCAGTACAGGAAATCGGAGATTATTTTGATTACCTGGAAGACCTGAAAGCGTTGAAGATCCCGATCACCAAAAATGAACTGTTCCCCCAAAATTTTCAGGTCACCCATGAAAATATTTCCCTGCAAAGACAGGAACGGGAAGAAAAATTAAAAAGGATGCAAGTGAAAGAAAAAGACCACTTGCTGCAGGAGATGCTTCCGGAACTGGAAGAGATCTACCACGGAGAAAACGAACAGTTCCGCATTGTACTTCCCACCTGTAAAGAAGACTTCCGGAGGGAAGGAAGGGAAAACCATAACTGTGTTGGAGGGATTTATTTTGACAAAATGTTAAGAGGGGAGTCGGTTGTCCTTTTCCTGCGGAAAAAGGAAATGCCGGAAAGGGCATTCTGCACCGTGGAAATGAGGGGAAGTGAGATCGAACAGTGCCGGACCATCTATAACGGAAAGCCGCCAAAAGAAGCGGAGGAATTTATGGGGCGGTTTGCAAAACAGGTACAGAAACGAATCGTAGAAAAAGAACGCAAAGGAGGGAAATCATGGAATACGTACAAATGACACTGGATGATTGGATGCAGGAAAAGGAAGCTATACGAAAAGACCTGTGTGTGGCAGCGGAAGCGTTTGTGAGGATCGGATACCGGCTCCGGCGGATCCGGGAGACGAAAGCCTATGAACAGGACGGATATCATTCTGTCAGCGAATTTGCAGAGGCAGAGTATAAGATCAGTAAAAGCACCACCAGCACCTTTATTAAAATCCATGAGACGTTCGCAAAAGGTCCGGACAGCATGGAACTGAAAGAACCCTATAAGGGAATCGGCAGCAGTATCCTGGGAGAAATGCTGAAACTTTCGGATGCGGACCGGGAACTGATCACACCAGACACGACTAGGGCGCAGTTAAGGGAATTGAAAGCATTTAACAAAACAGAACCGGCGGAAGATACCGGGTTAACAGAAACGATCATTGAATTTTTTCGGGAAAAACCGGAAGCTTTAAATGAATTCTACAGCTCTGACGGATACACAACGGGAGATATGGAAGAGCTGGTAGACATCCTGAACCCATCTGGGAGTCTGGTATACCGGAAAGGGAGCTATATGCTGTTCTTCTACGATCTGGACAAGGGGATCAAGTATAAAGTGTTCGGAGACCCGGAAAACCACAGCATGAGCTATGGGGAATTATTTTCCATGATGCAGGAGATCTATCATGATGCAATTTCCGGAAACCGGACGTATGAAAGCTATTACGGAAAACCGACGGTGAAAGAAACTACAGTGGAAGAAACCACGGTCACGACTACAGTAACGACAACACGTCAGGCAGAGCTGGAAAAACCGGTAGAAAATCAGGTGGAAAGAACACCGGAAAAACCGGAGGAAGAACCGAAAAAAACACTGGAAAATGAGCCGGAAAAAGTTCTGCCGGCAGAACCGAAAACACCGATAAATACAATGGCGGAGACTGATTCAGAGCAGCTGCCGGGACAGATGGAGATCTTTGATTATCCGGAGGTAATGTCGGAGCAGACAAGAAAGGAATATCTGGACAACTGTATTGTTGATTTTAAAATGCCTGATAGCGGTGATTTCAACGGGATGGTCAATAATTGGATTCCGGTGGAGGATACGGATCATACCCCGGAAAACGAAAGCTATGTTTTAGTATCCTTCAGTAATTTCAGTCTTCCGGATATCGCACGATATGAAGAGGACGAGGAGGGTGGTGCATACTATCCGAGAGACGATGAGAAAACGTACTCGGAGTACGGGCTCTTTGTAAATGCCTGGATGCCGCTACCAGAACAATATAAAGGAGAACAACCATGAAAACAGCAGAGAAATTAAATCCGTTTTGCAACGTAAACTACGATAATATGATTCTGCCATCCATAACGATCTATAATTCCCC
>HF995362.1:7838-13374 GCA_000432335.1 Firmicutes bacterium CAG:646 | reverse complement strand
GATATGCACTTCACGCAACAGCTCCTTTGTTGTCTTAATAACTTTCTTATGGATCGTTTGCTATAGGGAAAAATACTTTTTCGTTGTAAAAAAGTATTTTTTGCTGCTTGACACGAACAAATGTTTGTTGTATGATAAAAGAAAACATACGTTCGAGAAAGAAGGGGCGAAAGATATGGTGTTTCGGGAGCAGATGAGTTTGCAGGAAAAGTTGAATATTTTATCAGATGCGGCAAAGTATGATGTAGCATGTACGTCCAGTGGAACGGACAGAAAAAATGGCGGTCATGGGGTAGGGAACAGTGTGGCGGCAGGGATTTGTCATAGTTTTTCGGCAGATGGGCGCTGTATCAGTCTGTTGAAGATTTTGTTTACCAATGAGTGTGTGTTTGACTGTCGGTATTGTGTCAATCGTTCCTCCAATGATGTAGTAAGAACTTCATTTACTCCTGACGAGGTGTGTGAGCTGACGATGGGATTTTATCGGAGAAATTATATAGAAGGTTTATTTTTGAGTTCCGGTGTGATAAAAAGTCCGGCTCATACCATGGAGCTTCTTTTTCAGACCGTTTATAAGCTGAGAACGCAGTATCAGTTTCATGGATATATTCATTTGAAGGCTATTCCGGGAGCGCCTTCGGAGCTTATCGAGCGGGCAGGTTATTATGTAGATCGTATGAGTATCAATGTAGAATTTCCCACGGCAGAGGGGCTGCGGACGCTGGCGCCTCATAAAAGCCGTAAGACGATTCTCGCACCCATGCGACAGATTCAGACACGAGCATATGAGAATAAGCAGGAATTGGCATTATATCGTCATACGCCACAGTTTGTACCGGCGGGACAGAGTACGCAGATGATCATAGGAGCTACTGGGGAGAATGATTATCAGATTTTGAATACAGCAGAATCTTTGTATCAGAAGTTTGAATTAAAACGGGTATTTTATTCGGCATTTGTGAATGTGAATGAAGATACGTCTCTTCCTATGTTGCCGCAGGGACCGCCTCTTTTGCGGGAACATCGGCTGTATCAGGCAGATTGGCTTCTGCGGTTTTATGGATTTCAGGCGGGAGAGCTGTTGTCTCAGGAACGACCGAATTTTAATATGATGATAGATCCCAAGTGTGACTGGGCGCTTCGCCATCTGGAAGTATTTCCGGTGGAAGTGAATACGGCAGATTATCAGATGCTTTTGCGAGTGCCGGGAATCGGTGTGCGATCTGCGCAGAAGATTGTTCGGGCAAGAAAGTTTGGAACACTTACTTTTGAAGATTTGCAGAAGATGCGGGTAGTGTTGAAACGAGCGCTGTATTTTATTACCTGTGGAGGAAGGATGATGTATCAGACAAGATTAGAGGAGGATTATATCCTGCGGAATCTTTTAGATCCCAGGGAAAAGATGCCGGTGAATCGGGAACCGGAGTATCACCAGATGTCATTGTTTGAGGCAGGATAGAGAGGAAACAGAATAGATATGGATAAAAAACATATTTTTATTTGTGAAGATTCGCTGGAAGGAATTCTCACTGGTGTGTATTCTGCCTGGGATGCCAGAGTGGGGCATGGAAATGTGGAATTGAGGACAGAGGAAGAAGGCAATCTGGAATTATTTTGTGAATATCATACGGTGGAGCCGGATCTGGTAAGGGCGGAGAAGGTTTTGCGAACCATGAGAAAGAAGCTGGGAGAAGAGATTACGGAGAATATCTGCTATGCTTCCTGCGCGGCAGATTCGCAGAAAGGAACGGCGGTGTATCGCACGCTGGTAGATTGTTTATCGGTGTATGGGGCTTCCTACGGGAAAAAGAAGCTGGATAATCTGAAAAACAATTATGTGCGCAAGGTGATGGAATTATATCGGAAGGTATGGAATGAACATCATCATTATCTGGGATTTCTTCGTTTTCGCCAGCTTCCCGGTCGGGTATTGTTTTCAGTTTTTGCACCGGAAAATGATATTTTGCTACTATTTCAGGAACATTTTGGAGATCGATTTTCCGGTGAGTATTGGATTATTTATGACGAGAGAAGAGAAAAGGCATTGATTCATGTACCGTATCAGCCGTGTGCAGTTTATCGTACCAGAGGGGAGCAGATGAAAAAACTTATGGAGAGCAGGGATACGGAAGAAGATTACGAAAGTCTGTTTCGTGGATTTTGCGAGCACATTTCTATCCGGGAAAGGGAAAATCACGATTTGCAGAGACAGAATCTTCCGTTGCGATTCAGAAAGCATATGGTAGAATTTGACAAAAATATAACAGGAATTTTACATGAACGTCAGGAAACCTTGGGGAGGCAGGGGGAAAGTGATTTCAAACAGATAAAGTTGCCGGATTAAGCGGGGGAAAATAGGGGATTCTTGGGCAATCCTATACAAAAAATTTCTTTTTTCGACAAAAAATCACTCCGGGAAAAAGAATTGACAAATGGAGGCAGGAGTGTAATAATAGGCGAAGCTCGACTGGTGGTACTACCAGTTAGAATATAGGAAAGGGATGAGAAGTATGTCAGAGTGCAAAGTAAGTAAAATAAAACTGAATGAGACAAAAGAAGTAGAAGAGTTTGTAGCGGCAGCAGGAAAATGTGACTTTGATATTGATATCTTCTATAATCGTTTTGTCATTGATGCGAAATCGATTTTGGGGATTTTGAGTATGGATCTGACCAAAGAACTGACCGTAAAGTATTACGGGGAGAACAAAGAATTTAATCATACCCTCCAGAAATTTGCTATCGCATAAGTTGGAAGAAAACGTATAGAGGAAGCCTCCAAAGCAATGAAAGACTTTTGTTTTTCAGCGTTTTGGAGGCTTTTTTGAATCAAATTCCTTTTTTGAAAAGAACAAAGGAATAGATCATTGGTACAAATCCGGCGATAAGAAGCGCCGGCAGAGACAGGAAAGATATCTGGGGCAAAAATGCCGTAATAATCATAATAATACCGGCAAAGATAAACAGATATCCGGATAAATGATGGGTACGATTCCAGTTTTCTTCGCTGTTCAGGGTCCAGGGCAATTTGATGCCAACGGTATAGTTTTGTTTGCATTTGGGAAGGTAATTTCCCAGAGCAATGAACAGAATACCCACCAGAGCAGGAACGATACGGCTGACAGAAATTTCAACGCCCATTGCAGAGGCAAGGGTGATCGTAGATACAATCAGAGACAGTACAGGGATGCACCATTTAGAGATCAGTACGATGCGGCTGCCCATATTTCTGCGTTTGGGGTCATTATCCATGATTATGTGGAGCAGGAGGTTCAGTCCTGCCATAATTCCGGGAAGTCCAAAACAGGCAAAAGCTTTCGATGAGTAGCCATTTGGTGTTCCGTCGGAACCCCAGTGAGTAGCCACCTGAGCGGGCAGATCTTCGTAGAGAAATGCGGCGATAAGCATCGGCAGCAGACAGATCAGGGTTGTGATAAATAAGAGTTTCTTTGTTTTCATTCTGAGTCCTCCTTAAATTGCGAAAACCAAAGCATGATCTCTTCAAATACAGACACGTTGATTTCGTAATAAACATAATTTTTATACTTTGTTTCTGTCACCAATCCGGCTTTTTTTAATTGTGACAGGTGATAGGAGACCGTTGCGTGGGTCATATCAAAGTGTTTTGCGATTTCTCCTGCCGGAAGCTTTTTTCCATCTTTTAAAATAAGAAGTATTTCCCGCCGGACGGGATCGGAAAGAGCCTTAAAAGTATCGGCAAATGACAAATTCTCACCTCGTTTCTTTAAAGACTATTTAGAAATATTTCTAAATACAATATATAACACAAATTTGGAAAAATGCAATACCTATTTAGAAAAAAATCTAAATAATAGACAATTTTTTCAGGCGTGTTATACTGGAGAATATTGTTGAAAAAGTTGAAACCATAGAAAATATAAGAAGTAAGGGGGGGAATGGAGAGAATTATGGAGAAGGAAGTAATACGGATTTCAGTGAGAAATTTGGTGGAGTTTATTCTGCGTTCCGGAGATCTGGATACGCGAAGAGGAGCTTTCGCAGATCGGGAGGCTATGGCAAAGGGGAGCAGGATTCATAGAAAAATCCAAAAGCAGATGGGGGCTGCGTATCAGGCGGAGGTTCCTCTGGCACATTCTACAGAATTTGAGGAGTTTTCTGTTCTGGTGGAAGGAAGAGCGGATGGAATTATCTACGGAGAAGATTTTGTCATGGTGGATGAGATCAAAGGTGTGCACAGAGATTTGAGATTTCTGGAGAGACCGGTGGAAGTGCATCTGGCGCAGGCAAAATGTTACGCTTATTTTCTGGGGAAAGAAAAAGGACTTTTGCAGATCCGAGTGCAGATGACCTATTGTCATCTGGATACAGAAGAAATACGCAGATTTGAGGAGGAGTACACAGTAGAGGAGCTGGAAGCGTGGTTTCAGTGGGTGTTAGATCAGTATTACCAGTGGGCGCTGTGGCAGCATCAGTGGAGACAGACGAGGAACACTTCTATGGAGGGGCTGGAATTTCCATTCTTTTATCGGGAAGGGCAGAGAGATCTGGTTTCCGGGGTATATCGCACGATTCTTCGGAGAAAACAGCTTTTTATACAGGCGCCTACCGGTGTGGGGAAAACTATGTCTACGATTTTTCCAGCGGTGCGGTCTATGGGCGAAGGACTTACAGAAAAAATTTTCTATCTCACTGCAAAAACCATCACGCGTACAGTGGCGTGGGAGGCGTTTCAGATATTAAAAGAACGAGGACTTTCCTGCAAAACGCTGATTCTTACGGCAAAAGAAAAAATGTGCGTCTGTGAGCAGGTAGAATGTAATCCGATTGACTGCCCCAGAGCAAAAGGACATTTTGACCGGGTAAATGAAGCTGTTTTCCGACTGTTGCAGGAGCAGGATCAATATGACAGAGATGTATTGATGGAATATAGTGAGCGTTATCAGGTATGTCCGTACGAAATGAGTCTGGATCTGGCGACCTGGGTGGATGCAGTGATCTGTGATTATAATTACGCTTTTGACCCGGATGTTTATCTCAGGAGATTTTTTGCGGAAGGAAGTAAGGGAGATTATGTATTTTTGATTGATGAGGCTCATAATCTGGTAGAGCGGGGGCGTGAAATGTACAGCGCCGTTCTATATAAAGAAGATTTCCTGAAAATAAAAAAACTGGTCAAACCGTATCGAAAAAAGTTGGAAAGAGCGTTGGAACGGTGTAATCGCCAACTGTTGGAACTGAAACGGGAATGTGAGACGTATCAGATACTGGAAACACTGGGGGGATTTTCCATAGCGCTTATGAATGTTATGGGAGAAATGGAAAATTATCTGGAGGAATTGGAGGATGGAGAGACACGGAAGGAAATTCTGGAATTTTATTTTCAGGTGAGGAGTTTTCTTTATATCTATGATCTTCTGGATGAAAATTATGTGATGTATACTCAGCATGAGGAAGATGGGAGATTCCGAGTGAAGCTGTACTGTGTGAATCCGGCAGTGAATCTGCAGCGATGTTTGGACAAGGGATGCAGCGCGGTGTTTTTTTCTGCTACGCTGCT
>HF995362.1:0-7779 GCA_000432335.1 Firmicutes bacterium CAG:646 | reverse complement strand
GCAGACGATTATGCCATTTATGCGCATACGCCTTTTGCGCCGGAGCAGAAGAGGGTACTTTTGGGAAGGGATGTGAGCAGTCGTTATACCAGAAGAGGACCGGAGGAATATGGAAGAATTGCAGAATATATTGATCAGGTGGCACAGGCAAGAGCAGGAAATTACATGATTTTCTTTCCTTCGTATAAAATGATGGAGGATATCTGTCAGATTTATAAGGAGCGTTATGGACATCTGGAGCGGCAGATCCTGATGCAGAGTCCCGCCATGCAGGAAAATGACAGGGAAGCATTTCTGGAACAGTTTGAAGAGCAGAGAGAAAATACACTTTTAGGTTTTTGCGTTCTCGGAGGAATTTTCGCAGAGGGAATCGATCTTACCGGAGAAAAACTGGTGGGAGCAGTGATCGTAGGGACGGGACTGCCTCAGATCAGCTATGAGCGGGAAATTCTGAAAAAGTATTACGATGGAAAGCAGGAAAATGGGTTTGATTATGCCTATCGTTTTCCTGGAATGAATAAGGTGCTGCAGTCTGCGGGACGGGTGATTCGGACCAGAGAGGATCGGGGTGTGATCCTTTTGCTGGACGAGCGGTTTTGCTCTTTTGATTACCGGAATCTTTTTCCGAGAGAATGGGAGGATTACCAGATCTGTACCAGAAATACGGTACAGGGGATTTTAGAAGGGTTTTGGGAGAGAGCGTTAGATTCTTAAACCTTTCTTACAGATTGGAAAAAGGGTTTACCTTGTAAAATTGGGATGGTATGCTGGAGGAGATAAGGAACCGGTTATTACTATCAGACAGGGAGGGAGTTATTTATGAAGAAGAGATCCAGACGAAGAAGAAAGAAGTTTTTGATACCCATAGGAATTTTGGCAGTGCTTCTGATCGCTTTGACAGGGGGATATCTGGGAATCAGTTCTTATTTTAAGACGCATTTTTTTCCTGGAACAAAGATCAATGGAATTGACTGCGGCAGGATGACAGTAGAAAAAGTAAAGGAAAAGATTCAGGAAGGACTTCAGGAATATACGCTGACGATGCAGGAGAGAGGAGGAAGCGCAGAAGTACTTACCGCCGATATGCTGGGAATTACCTATGTGGATGATCAGGGCGTGGAGAAATTATTAAAAAAGCAAAATGCATACAGGTGGCCGGTGGCGCTGGGAAAGGATACCGCTTATGAGACGGCGGCAAATATTACATACAACAGAGAAGGAATAGACGGTATTTTGGATCAGTTGAAGTGTTTTGCACCGGAAAATATTACCGCTCCGGTCAATGCTTCTTTGCAGGAGACGGAGGAGGGATATTCCATCATTCCGGAAGAACTGGGAAATACGTTAAAACGGGAAGAAGTGAAGCAGGCGGTGCTTGATGCGGTGGACAGCGGAAAAACACAGATCAATCTGGAAGAGATGGATCTGTATGAAAAACCGGCGGTACTCTCCACAGATGAAGGGCTGAATGGACAGTTGAATCAGTTGAAGACACTGACTTCTGCGAATATTGTATATGATTTTGAGGACAGGCAGTTTACGGTAGATCGAAATCTTATCAAGAGCTGGCTGGTAAAGAGCGAAGACGGAACTTATAGTCTGGATGAGGGAAAAGCGGCAGAATGGGTAAAAAATATGGCGTATGAGACGGACACCTATTCTCTTACCAGAGAATTTCAGACATCTACCGGGCAGACCATTACCCTTCCCAAACATCGGGGCGATTACGGCTGGGTGATCAACAAAGATAAGACTACGGAAGCTTTGCTGGAGGCTGTTCGGGCAGGAGTGCAGGAGACGCGGGAACCCGTATACCTGTATAAAGGCGTAGATCGAAAGAAAAATGATATTGGCGGAACTTATGTGGAAATCTGCATCAGTACCCAGACCATGTGGTGCTATAAGGATGGGAATCTGGTGGTGCAGACACCGGTGGTAACGGGAAACCATGCCAGCGGTCACGATACGCCTTCCGGCGGCGTCTGGGCGATCGATGGGAAAAAGGCAGATTTTGACTTTAAGAAATATCGGGCACATTCTGATTTTTGGCTTCCTTTTAACGGAGATGTGGGGATTCATGATGCCAGTTGGAGAACGCCGGATCAGTATGTTCCCACCACTTATGAGACCAATGGCTCTCACGGATGTATCAACACACCGAGAGATGCCATGGAAAAGATTTTTAATACCGTAGAGATCGGATACCCCGTGGTGGTGTACTACAGCGTCGATCAGGTGGTGGGACCGGAGCCTACGCAGACAGAAGCAGGAGTTTAAGGAATCATAGAATATCTAAAAATTCTTTTGCCGCCCGGGTAAGAGGTAACTGGGGATTGTGTGTGATTACCAGTTTTCTGGGCGGGAGGTCTTCCTTGATATGAAGAGGGAAGAGTTCTCCGTCCTTTGGAATACAGTAATCGGGGACGAAAGCGATTCCCAAACCGATTCTTGCCAGATCAATCAGAAGATCGTTGCTTCCCAGCTCAATTTCGGGAACCAGATCCAGTTGGTGCTGCTGAAAAAGATTGTGAAGAAATTCGCTGGTGGTACTTTTGCGGTCCAGCATCATAATGGGATAGGACAGCAGTTCTTTTAAGGATAATTCTCGATTTTTAAGTTCTTCATAATAAGAAGAACTGGCGATAAAACAGTCGTGGAAGGTATAAAGTTCCCGTACGTGTTCCCCATGACTTAAGCTGGAATTCGGATAGTTTGTTACGATCAGATCCACCTGTCCCATTTCCAGAAGATTGACGCAGCGGGTAGAAGTCTGGTTGGTCACTTTGATGTGTACGCTGGGATGGGCTTTGTGAAACTGGTTTAAAAATGGAACCAGATAATACCGGCAGATGGTGTCGCTGGCGCCGATACGGAGCTGCCCGCCGCCCAGATTGCTGGCTTCCATGATCTGGGCTTCTCCCCGTTTGATCAGATTCATGGCAGGCTCGATATGGCGCAGCAAAGTTTCCCCTTCCGGGGTGAGTTGTACCCGCTTGGTACTGCGGATAAAGAGACTGATTCCCAGTTTCTTCTCCAGAACTTTAATGGACTGACTTACCGCAGACTGGGAGATAAATAATTGCTTGGAAGCATCGGAAAAACTCAGGGAGACAGCAACATAGTAAAAAACTTTATATAACTCGTAATTAATGTCCATAAGATACCTCGATTCGTGATATTAAAAAGTATTTTTAGTATAGCAGAAAAGAAAAGTGATTTCCAGAAGGAAATAAACGTCACACTTTAAAATAAGCATACCTTATTAAAAACATTAAATATATTAATTTTACTTATAAGAAAAATTATGATATTTTGTATATATCTACTGGATTATAAGCCAGAACCAAAGAAAGGACAGAAACATATGAGTGATGTAAGACGCGTTTATGTGGAAAAGAAACCGGATTTTGCCGTACAGGCGAAGGAGCTGAAGCATGAGATCAGCAGTTATCTGGGAATTAAGACTGTGACAGGGGTGCACGTATTTATCCGATACGATGTGGAGAATATTTCCGAGGAAGTATTTGAGAAGGCATGTGGCTGTGTATTTTCTGAGCCGCCGGTAGATATCTTATATAAAGAAACGATTCCTATGGCAGAAGGCGCCCGGGTATTTTCCGTGGAATACCTGCCGGGTCAGTTTGATCAGAGAGCAGATTCAGCAGTACAGTGTGTACAGTTTTTAAAAGAAGATGAACAGCCGATCATCAAGTCAGCGACAACGTATGTGATCGAGGGTGAGATTACAGAGGAAGAATTTACAGCGATTAAGAATCATTGTATCAATCCGGTGGATTCCAGAGAAACCGATATGGTGAAACCGGAGACTTTGGTGACAAAGTTTGAAGAGCCGGAAGATGTAAAGATTTTTGAAGGATTTTCTCAGATGGAAGAAGCGGAATTGAAAGAATTGTACAGTTCTTTGAATCTTGCCATGACCTTCAAGGATTTCCAGCATATTCAGAATTATTTTAAGAATGAAGAAAAACGTGATCCGTCCATGACAGAGATCCGTGTACTGGATACCTACTGGTCTGATCACTGCCGTCATACTACATTCTCCACTGAACTGAAAAAAGTTACTTTTGGAGAAGGCGATTATAAAGAGCCTATCGTGAAAACGTATGAACAGTATCTGTCTGACAGAGAGGTTCTGTACAAAGGTCGCGATGACAAATTTATCTGTCTGATGGATTTGGCTCTTCTTGCTATGAAAAAATTAAAATCCGAAGGAAAACTGCAGGATCAGGAGGAATCTGAGGAAATCAATGCTTGCTCTATCGTAGTTCCGGTTGATGTGGACGGCAAGGAAGAAGAGTGGCTGATCAATTTTAAAAATGAGACACATAATCATCCCACAGAGATCGAGCCTTTTGGTGGCGCAGCTACCTGTCTGGGCGGTGCGATCCGTGATCCGCTGTCAGGACGTACGTATGTATATCAGGCAATGCGTGTTACCGGAGCGGCAGATCCTACAGTTTCCGTAAAAGAAACTTTGAAGGGCAAACTGCCTCAGAAGAAACTGGTGAGAGGCGCAGCTCATGGCTATAGTTCTTATGGTAACCAGATTGGTCTTGCTACCGGTTATGTAAAAGAGATTTATCATCCGGATTACGTGGCAAAACGTATGGAAATTGGTGCTGTATTAGGCGCAGCTCCAAGACGTGCAGTGAAGAGAGAAACTTCCGATCCGGGAGATATCATCATCCTTCTGGGAGGACGGACCGGTCGTGACGGTATCGGTGGGGCAACAGGTTCTTCCAAGGTACATACAGAGGCATCTATCGAGGTCTGCGGCGCAGAGGTACAGAAAGGAAATGCTCCTACAGAGCGTAAGATCCAGCGTATGTTCCGCCGGGAAGAAGTGAGCTGCCTGATCAAGAAATGTAACGATTTCGGCGCTGGCGGTGTGTCTGTAGCCATCGGAGAGCTGGCAGCAGGTCTGCAGGTGAATCTGGACAAGGTTCCGAAAAAATATGCAGGTCTGGATGGAACAGAAATTGCTATTTCGGAGTCTCAGGAGCGTATGGCTGTTGTGGTAGACCCGAAAGATGTAGATGAATTTATGAAATATGCCAACGAAGAGAATCTGGAGGCAGTAGTTGTAGCTCAGGTGACAGAAGAGCCTCGTCTGGTTTTGAAATGGAGAGATAAGGAAATTGTGAATATTTCCCGCGCTTTCCTGGATACTAACGGAGCGCATCAGGAGACAGAAGTTCAGGTAGATATTCCGAATAAAGAGGGAAATACACTGGAACGTCCTGCCGAAGCGCCGGAAGATACGAAAAAACAGTGGTTGGATATGCTGGCTGATCTGAATACCTGTTCTCAGAAAGGTCTTGTGGAGATGTTTGACGGTTCCATCGGAGCCGGAAGCGTATTCATGCCTCACGGTGGAAAATATCAGATGACAGAGACTCAGGCAATGGTGGCAAAAGTTCCTGTTATGAATGGAAAAACAGATACTGTTACTATGATGAGTTATGGATTTGATCCGTATGTTTCCAGCTGGAGCCCGTACCATGGAGCTGTCTATGCAGTAGTAGAATCTGTAGCCCGTATCGTGGCAAATGGCGGCGATTATTCTAAGATTCGTTTTACTTTCCAGGAATATTTCCGGCGTATGACAGAAGATCTCAGCCGTTGGAGCCAGCCGTTTGCAGCTCTTCTGGGCGCTTATGCGGCACAGATGGGATTCGGTCTTCCGTCTATCGGAGGAAAGGACAGTATGTCCGGAAGTTTCAATGAAATCGACGTTCCTCCGACACTGGTATCTTTTGCGGTGGATGTGGCAAAACAGCAGGAGATCATTACCCCAGAATTAAAGAAAGCAGGAAGCAAACTGGTATGGTTCCGTCTGCCGAAGGATACTTATGATCTTCCGAAATATGAAGAAGTAATGGATCTGTACGGCAAGCTGCATCAGGATATCAAGAATGGCAAGGTGTTGTCCGCTTATGCGCTGGATCGCCATGGTATCGCAGCAGCAGTGAGCAAGATGGCGTTTGGTAATCATATGGGTGTGAAAATTGAATCCAATCTGGATGAGAGAGATCTCTTTGCGCCGGGATTTGGTGATATCGTATGTGAAGTCCCTGCTGACAAAGTGGGAGAATTGTCAGCTTCTTATACAGTGATCGGTGAAGTGACTGATAGAGACGGATTTGAATACAAAGACGGTATGCACATTTCCATGGAAGAAGCTTTGAACGCATGGACAGGTACTCTGGAAAAAGTATTTAAAACAAAGGGAACTGACAATATGGAAAAAGTGGAAAGTCCGCTGTATAAGGCAGACAGCATCCACGTATGCAAACATAAAGTGGCTCGTCCTACCGTATTTATTCCGGTATTTCCGGGAACAAACTGCGAATACGACAGTGCAAAAGCATTCCAGCGGGCAGGGGCAGATGTGATCACCAGAGTATTTAAGAATCTGACAGCGGAAGATATCCGTGATTCTGTAAATATCTTTGAAGAAGCGATCAATCAGGCACAGATTATCATGTTCCCAGGCGGATTCTCCGCTGGTGACGAACCGGATGGTTCTGCAAAATTCTTTGCTACAGCATTCCAGAATGCAAAGATCAAAGAAGCTGTTATGAGACTGCTCAACGAAAGAGATGGTCTGGCTCTTGGTATCTGTAATGGATTCCAGGCTCTGATCAAGCTGGGTCTGGTGCCGTACGGCGAGATTGTGGGACAGAAAGAGGATTCTCCTACACTGACTTATAATACCATCGGACGTCACGTTTCCAAGATGGTTTATACAAAAGTTGTTACCAACAAATCCCCATGGCTGGCGCAGGCAGAATTGGGCAATGTATATGTAAATCCGGCATCTCATGGAGAAGGACGCTTCGTGGCAAGCAAAGAGTGGATGGATAAGCTGTTTGCAAATGGTCAGGTGGCTACTCAGTATTGCGATCTGGATGGAAATGTATCCATGGATGAGGAATGGAATGTAAATGGTTCTTATGCGGCAATCGAGGGTATTACCAGCCCGGATGGTCGTGTGTTAGGTAAGATGGCTCACAGCGAACGCCGCGGCGATGCTGTTGCTATGAACATTTACGGAGAACAGGATATTAAGATCTTTGAATCCGGCGTAGCATATTTTAAATAAAAAGTAATGGAAAGGCTGTCCAACGGGATGTCTGCGAAAGGCAGGGATTCTGTAGGACAGCCTTATCCTGTAAAACAGGGAGAAAACGAATGATAGAGAGATACTACAAAGAAATTCGGGTGGAATTTGAAAGACAGAAAGTACATATTTATGCCAGGAAGCCGTTGTACGATTTTCTGGAACAGAAGAGTAAAAAAGATGCTCTGGTATTGTCGGAATATATTTTGAGAGAATACAAAAAATTGTACGGAAGAGAACTGAAGATCAGCAGGGATTCTATGGCGGTGGAAATCTTGATCCATGTATATGTGGATAAGGTTCTGAAAAGGATAGAGGCGAAAGAACACGCCAGAGAACAGGAAGGAATACATAGAAAACTGGCGCAGATCTGTGAGGGACTGCAGGTACATACCGGAATTATTGACTGTGGGGAAAAAGAAGTGGATAGTAATCGGATCATATTTGATGGATTGGTACCTTTTAAGGGAATGATATTTAAATTATTAGAATAAAAAAAGATTCCCAATCATTGGGAATCTTTTTAGTAGCGAGAGGGGGATTCGAACCCTCGACACTACGGGTATGAACCGTATGCTCTAGCCAACTGAGCTATCTCGCCAAAATGGAACCTACAGGGCTCGAACCTGTGACCC
>HF995361.1 GCA_000432335.1 Firmicutes bacterium CAG:646 | reverse complement strand
CTTTTAGTAACCATAAAATCCCCCCTTTATTATTTTAAAAAGCAAATCAAAAACTCTTTAATTATGTAAGAATTGCTAAGTTCCGGTATTGGCAACCATTTCTATTAGTTCTACAAAATAATTTAAATTAAACTTATACCTCTTTATACAATGCTCTCCATTTTTAATAATAACAGTTTCATAATTTATTGTGACAGCTAAATCTTTTAATTTATACAAGCTTTTATCTACGAATAATATCAATATATCTAATGACAAATTCTCACATACTGCACTAATAAAATCATTGATTTTTATATTCTCAGGAATATAATCTATCCCATATAAATAAGATTTTTTCATATTCGACATTGCCCAGCTATTATATCCTTTCTCTATGAATAATCTGGCAATTTTTACCATAATTTCAATATTTGTATTATATATCTCCAGCACAAATGTATCATTAGCTGAATGTGATTTCCACCTTTTTTGTTGTAATATTAAAGAATCTATATACGAATTCTCATCCCATATTAGAATTTCATTTTTTTGACACCATTCATACAATATTTTATCTCTTTTTTGCGGATAAAATATTGCAATCAAATTCTTCTTTAACTTTTTTAATTCTGATATTTTTATATTTTTGCGAATAAACAATATATATCTACGTTTTATCTTATAGTCACTTATTTGCTTTATACTTTCTACATATTTTATTATTGAAAAAAAAATCCATTTATCTGATTTTTCTTTTGTTCCAAATATAATTACATTTTGTATAAAATCTGGTCTATATATATTTTCTTTGTGGTTATAAAAATATTTTTTTACTTTATAAAAATTTTTTTGCTTTGACCTTACTAAGACTTCCCATACCCCAAAT
>HF995360.1 GCA_000432335.1 Firmicutes bacterium CAG:646 | reverse complement strand
TTTTATCTAGCACAACAAGTTAAATTTGTTCCTCCAAATATAATTCTGCTTCATAGCGGAAGGGAATTTGAAACTCTGTAAGTTTCAGCGCAATCAGGGATTCTGATTTTGAACGGACTTTTTGTCCTGAAAGAGTCTTGATATTTCTTTGCTCCGGGTATAGGGGATTTTGCTTATAAGAGGCATACATCCAGTGTTTCAATTCTTCGGAAAGAGGACAGATAACAGGCTGGAGCAATTCCTGAAGGCCTACGGTATTTAAAATTTTTCCTGTCATTTTTGATAGATTTTCTTTGTGATATTTCAGATATGCATTGAGAGCTTTTAATTCCTCATTTATTTCCTGAATTTTATATTTGTGATACTTTTTCAAAGCGAGTTGTTCAGCAAGAGATTTATTTTTCTGAGAAATGTAGATTCGTTTTCTGCTTGTTTCTAAATCTTTCGGTTCTTGTCGTTGCAGCCATTTAACTCCATGGAGAGTTTTCTGGCAGATCAGGGCGCCTTCCGGAGCACTTTTGAGAAATGCTTGGCTTTTTTGAAGTTCTTTCTCTAATTGTTGTTTTTGTGTTTTGATACGACGAGATAAAGTCATAAGATGTGTCCTCCTTACGATAGATATGATAAAATGTACATTTTAAAGGAATGTGAATCATGATAAATATTATAGCAGGGACTTTATAAAAAGTCAAAATGTGAAAAAAAGCAAATATTGAAATTTTGTGACTATTCAGCAGTCCACTGTTCCGCGAGGTGTTGGTTTGTGAATGCAAGCCAATCCCGAGACATACGAGCAAAAATCCCATCGCCGGAGGCGATGGGATTTTTGCTCGTAACTGTGAAGGT
>HF995359.1:38284-50783 GCA_000432335.1 Firmicutes bacterium CAG:646 | reverse complement strand
CTTATTGGTGTGGGAAGTTTGAGTTACATTATTTATAAAGATATTTTTGATTCTCTTCCAAATCAATATTTTCCGCATCAATCCACTGATATCCTGCGTCTACAAAAGCATCATTCTCCATATCCAAAATAGCCCGAACTCCAGCTACTACCGTAGCATATCCCATCCCATATGGATTCTGGCTCACCACACCTGCCATTTTTCCGTTCCGAATCGCTTCTTCCTGCATTGGTCCCATATCAAAGCCTACAAGCTGAATCCCTCTGTCAGCATAGTTTTCCAATACCTGCAAAGCCTTTATACCCATAGATTCATTCGTACAGAAAACTCCTTTTAACTGAGGATAAAGTTTCATAATCGCATCGATAGACTCCTCTACCGTTACATCCCCCTCTTTCTGAGGTTCATAGGCAACCTGTACAACTTCCACCTGCGGGTGATTTTCAGCAATTTCATCCTGAAAACCTTCTACGCGGCTCTTACTGCTCTCTCCCACCTGAAGATGAGAAACAATTGCCACTTCCCCCTCATCTCCGATCTTCTCACAAAGTTTTTTAGCCGCTTCCCGTCCCGCTGCATAATTATCCGTAGCGCAAACCGAATATACTAATTCCTCGCTGTCCACACCAGAATCCAAAATAATGACAGGAATACCATTTTCCTGAGCCGCTTCCAGCTGAGCCACGCAGGAACCCATATCCACCGCTGCCAGACATAAAACAGATGGATTCTCAGACACCACCGCATCCAGCGCATTGATCTGAGCATCCACATCCGTTTCCGTTTTAGGTCCCTCAAAAGTAAAGGTGATTTTGTCTTCTTCCGTATAACCTAAAGTTTCATTCAGATCATCCACCGCCTGTTTTACTCCCTGGCGCACTGCTTTCCAATATCCTGTCTCGGTGCTCTTCACCACAAAAGCAAGTCGGGTTCCTTTTTCCACTATCAAACCATCCACCTTCGTGTAGTCTGCCACAAGCTTCTGATCCTCCGGCAATTCAATCTCATGCTCCCTATCCGTTTCCGCCTCTTCCGTTTCTTTTGCCGGTTCCTCTGTTGGTTGCGCCGTCGGCTCTTTCGTTGGCACCTCTGTCACTTCCGCTGTCTGATTACTTTCCTCTGACTTAGAAGGTGATTTATCCGTATCACTGCCGCCGCAGCCGATCAACAAGGCGCCTGCCAAAAGCAATGTTCCCAATCCTTTTACTTTTCTCATTCTTTCTACCCCTTTATATCTGCATCCGAGACGTCTGTACAATCCCGGATATCCTGCATGTTTTCCTTTCCATTATACATGACAGAGAAAAATAGTCTATAGCCGAATCTTAAGATTTTTGTACTTTTTTTTCGTCTTTTTTATTTAATTTTTACCTGTTTTTAATCTGATCCCCAGTATTTAATTCCATCCATACCGCCTGCAATATCAAAACCGTGATAGGTCCCAGCAAAAATCCCGGAAATCCATAAACAAAAAATCCCCCGTAAACAGAAATCAACAGCAAAGCCGGATGCATTCCCATTTCTCTTCCGACAATTCTCGGCTCAGCAAATTGCCGAGTGAGATTTGCCGCCAGAAAAAGAATAAAATATCCCAGACCTGTAATATACTCTCCCTGTATACACCACAAAATTGCCCAGGGAATTAAGATTGTCCCCACACCGATAAGTGGCAAGGCGTCCAACAGCCCTACAAGCAAACCTGCCACAACAAAATAGGGATTCTTCAAAATCCAGAAACCACCTATACATACCAAAGCCACAAGACTCATAATCAAAAACTGCGCTTTGATATACCGTCCTCCTGCCCGACAGATTTTTTGCCCTATATTCTGAATTTTCCTTCTTACCCTTCCTGCCGCCATCCATCCTCGAATTTCCTCCAGATCCTTCACCAACAAAGTTCCAAACAAGATAGCGATCACCATGCCGCCAACCAGCGCTACAATCCCTTTAGTCATTGTCACCGCATAACCCAGCCATGCGGTATCTGCCTTCTTCTGCACCTCTTCCTGTATTTTCCCCACATGATATACTAAAAACTCCCTTACATCCCCCTCTCCGATTCCTGTAAATTGCGCTACCAGACTGCAACAATGTTCCAGATATTCCTGCGCCTGTTCCGCCAAAATACCTGCTTTTTCCAAAAGCTCTCTGCCCTGCTCTGCCAAAAGCCCCACAAACTCCCAGGCTCCCCATCCCAAAATCACCGCAAACACGCCGATCAGAACCCCTCCCGCTATTCCCCGGCGTATCCGCAGATGTTTTTCTATCCAAATTGCCGCTGGCAAGACCATGGATGCCAACAGCCAACCCAACAAAAAAGGAATCGCTGCCGGCAACAGATAACGCATACCTGCATAAACAACGATTCCTATTCCTGCGAAAAGTATATATTTCTTCCATTCCACTGCCATCACCGCCCTTTTCGATACTTTACATAACCAGCTATAACTTCTTTCTTAGTATCCGTTTCGGGCTTTTTTCTATACTGCCAGTTTCTTCATTTCACTCAACACTTCACTTGAATCTTCCAAAAACAGAGCCTTCCGGTTCTATCTGGAACTGTAATTTTTTTCCTTTTTTGGGGTGCAGAAATTCCAGCTTATACGCACACAAACCAATGGCTGCTCCCTGCTCCTCCTCCGTAATCTGAGGATTATACTTTCCGTCTCCCCACAAAGGCATTCCATGGTGCGCCATCTGCACACGTATCTGATGATGTCTGCCGGTCTGAAGAATCACCTCTGCCAGACCTGCATCTTCCTTTTCCTGCAAAATCCTGTAAAAAAGTACGGCTTTTTTCCCCTGCGGCGTTCCATTTCTCACCACACGAGAGGTATTGGATCTGCCATCCTTCAAAAGAACGTCCTCCAGACAAATAAGCGCATTCTCCGCATCTTGCCCCGTACACCCTTTTTCATTTTCACCACCTGACAGATCTCTTCGATAAACTGCCAGATATTTCTTCTTCATTTTTCCATTCTGGTGCTGCCGGTTCAATTCCGCCGTCGCCTGCGGTGTCTTTCCAAACACCAGGATCCCTTCCACCGGTTGATCCAATCGCTGCACGATTCCCAGAAAACCCCCTTGCAAATAACTTTTCAAGGCGCTCTCCATATCCATCTGCCCGATGCGCGCGCTCTGAACCGCTATTCCTGCATGTTTTCTGCATACCAATATCTCAGCGTCTTCATATAAAATATCATTCTGGCTCCAACCGGTTCTTCCCATATCCATGTTCCCCTTTTTTCTTTTATTCCTTAACACTCAGACGAACCAACGCTCTCTGGAGTTTCGCTTTCACGATCTTATATTCTTTATCTGTCAGACCGCCCTTTGCCAGCATCTTCTCCGCGCGATGCTTTGCCTCGCTGGCACGCTGTTCATCAATATCCTTTTTCCACTCCCAGGTGGTTGCCAGCAAATGGCAAGTCCCCTCCATCATCGAAAGCATTCCTCCGATACAGGCTGCATCCCATCTTTCACCGTCTTCCATTACCACATGGGCTTCTCCCATCCCGAGAGCAGTACAAAAATTACAATGATCTGCCAGCACTGCCAGATCTCCGGTAATCGTACGACAGACAACACGTACCACATTTCCTTCAAAAAGCAGACCATCCGGTGTTCCAATCCGTAACGGAAATGTCTTCATAGACAGCCTCCTTTACAACTTTTTCGCTTTTTCAAAAACTTCATCAATGGTTCCAGAGAACAGGAAACAACTTTCCGGAAGTTCATCACACGCTCCATCCAGAATCATCTTAAATCCTCTCAGCGTCTCTTTCAATGGTACATATTGTCCCGGCATACCCGTAAACTGCTCTGCCACCGAAAAACTCTGAGACAGAAAACGCTGTACCTTACGGGCGCGGTTTACCGTCAGCTTATCTTCTTCTGATAATTCATCCATACCCATAATAGCAATGATATCCTGTAATTCCTTATAACGCTGGAGCACTCTTTGCACTTCTCGGGCAATCTCATAATGCTCGGTTCCCACCACTTCCGGGGAAAGGATACGGCTGCTGGACTCCAGAGGATCCACCGCCGGATAAATACCCTGACTGGAAATCTCACGGGACAATACTGTCGTAGCGTCCAAATGGGAGAAAGTAGTCGCCGGAGCCGGGTCTGTCAGGTCATCTGCCGGAACATAAACAGCCTGTACCGAGGTAATAGAACCCTTTCTTGTCGAAGTAATACGTTCCTGCAAAGCTCCCATCTCCGTTGCCAATGTAGGCTGATACCCTACCGCTGAAGGCATACGTCCCAACAGAGCAGAAACCTCGGAACCCGCCTGGGTAAAACGGAAAATATTATCAATAAATAACAACACATCCTGATTCTTCACATCACGGAAATATTCTGCCATGGTAAGACCGGATAAACCAACTCTCATACGAGCTCCCGGCGGCTCATTCATCTGTCCATATACCAACGCCGTTTTGTCAATAACACCGCTTTCTTTCATCTCATTGTAAAGGTCATTTCCTTCACGGGTACGCTCTCCTACACCGGTAAATACAGAAAGTCCTCCATGGGCTGTAGCGACATTATGAATCAATTCCATAATCAGAACGGTCTTTCCTACTCCGGCGCCGCCAAAAAGACCAATCTTACCACCTTTTGCATAAGGACAGATCAGATCTACAACTTTAATACCCGTTTCCAGAATCTCCGTAGCCGGAACCTGCTCTTCATAAGAAGGCGCCGGACGATGAATCGGCCACCGTTCCTTTGTATCCGGAACCGGACGATCATCTACCGGATCTCCTAATAAATTAAATACACGCCCCAGACATTCCTCTCCTACCGGCACTTTAATAGGGCTTCCCGTATCAACCGCCCTTGCTCCACGAACAAGACCATCCGTAGAATTCATGGCAATACACCGTACCAGATTGTCCCCGGTTTGCTGAGCCACTTCAGCAATCAGCTTTGCGCCTTTATTATCAATTTCAATGGCATTCAGCAATGCAGGCAATTCATCATGCGCAAAGCGAATGTCCAAAACAGGACCGATGACCTGCACCACTTCACCAATGTGTTTTTCACTCATATACCTTCTGCTCCTCCAACAATCTCTGTAATCTCCTGCGTTATGCTAGCCTGACGCGCTCTGTTATAATACAGATTCAACTTATCAATCATTTCTTCCGCATTGCCTGTTGCAGATTCCATAGCCATCCTTCGAGCCGCCAGCTCACTGACAAGACTTTCACAAATTCCACCATAAATTACTCCTGCCAGATACTCTGGAACAATAGCATCAAACACCTCCACACTGTTTGGCTCATACCAGATCAGATTCCGCGGTTTCTCCCCATCTCCCTCTTCTTTTACCAGATCTGTCAAAGGTAATAAGGATGATACCTCCGGCTGCTGGGACAACATAGATACAAAAGTTGTATAACACAATTCAATATGTCCAAACTTTCCTTTTTTGAACTCTTCACACAGAAGATGGGCAATTTCAAAACAGTCTGCCACAGATATATCAGCAATCTCTCCGAATGTTTCTGTAACACAATCAATTTTCTTTCTCTGTACATATTCAACTGCTTTTTTACCTATTGGCAATACCACAAAATCTTTCCCCTCGCTTTCCGCTTCCAGGCACTTCAAAAGATTTGCATTATAGCCTCCTGCAAGACCCCTGTCTCCAGCCAATACGATATAACAATATCTGTCGCTTACCGCCTTTTTTGCATATACGGAAAAAAACTCTGTATTTTCAGAAGCAATATTCTGAAGAGTACGATAAAGTTCACGAAAATAAGGACGACAAATATCTGCCCTTTCTTTTGCTTTCCGCAGTTTGGAGGATGCTACCAGCTCCATGGCCTTTGTGATCTGCATCGTGCTTTGTACACTTTTCATCCGCAGTTTTACCGATTTCATATTTGCAGCCATTTTACTTCCTCCTGATTTCTTTATTTTTCAGGGCGTGTATTCAGAAATTCTTCCGTATACTCGTCCAGTACTTTTTTCAACTTATCTTCTGTATCATCCTCCAATTTTCCGGTGGAGCGAATCGTCTGCATAACATTTACGCCTTCCGCATTCGTATCAAGATAAGTATACAGCCCTGTTTCATAAGTGCTTACATCCTCTACCCCCACATGAACCAAATTTCCTTTTGTAACTGCATACAAAATTGCCACCTGTTTTTCGACAGGTATCGGTGTGTTCTGATTCTGTTTCAGCACCTCAACGATACGGGCTCCCTGTGCCAGACGCGCCTTAGTATCTGCATCCAGATCTGAACCAAACTGCGCAAAACTTTGCAGTTCCCGATACTGAGAATAAATCAGTTTCAGAGAGCCTGCCACCTTTTTCATAGCTTTAATCTGTGCATTTCCTCCTACCCGAGATACGGAAATACCCGGATTTACCGCCGGCATGATACCGGAATGAAACAATTCCGTTTCCAGAAAAATCTGTCCGTCCGTAATAGAAATCACATTGGTCGGAATATAAGCAGATACATCACCTGCCTGGGTCTCAATGATCGGAAGCGCCGTCAAAGAACCTCCGCCATGTTCGTCATCCAGTTTTGCAGCACGTTCCAGAAGTCTGGAATGAAGATAAAATACATCCCCCGGATATGCCTCCCGTCCCGGCGGACGGCGAATCAGCAGAGACAGCGCACGATAAGCCACAGCATGCTTACTCAGGTCATCATATACAATCAATACATGCTGGCCCTTATTCATAAAATATTCACCCATGGCACAGCCGGAATATGGCGCAATATACTGCAAAGGACTGGATTCCGACGCAGTAGCCGCCACCACGATAGTATAATCCATCGCACCGTTTTTAGATAAATTTTCCACCAGGTTGGCTACTGTGGAACGTTTCTGTCCAATCGCCACATAAATACAAATGACATTTTTACCTTTTTGATTGATAATCGTATCCGCCGCCAGCGTTGTTTTTCCTGTCTGCCGGTCGCCAATGATCAATTCCCTCTGGCCTCGTCCGATCGGCACCATAGAATCAATCGCCTTGATTCCCGTCTGCAAAGGTTCATGTACGGATTTTCGCTCACAGATACCTGGCGCCGGACTTTCTATCGGGCGAAACTCACTGGTCACAACAGGTCCCACTCCGTCAATCGGCTGTCCCAGAGCATTCACTACTCTGCCTATCATTGCCTCGCCCACTGGCACCGATACAACTTTACCAGTCCGCTTAATCGTCTGCCCTTCACCAATATTTTCACCGGAACCGAACAATACGATGGACACGCTGTTTTCTTCCAGATTCTGCGCCATACCAAAACTTCCGTCTTCAAACTCCAGCAATTCTCCCGCCATACAGTTTACAAGACCGCTGGCTCTTGCGATACCGTCACCTACCATCAAAACGGTCCCCGTCTCATTCTGCTGAATTGCATTTTCATAGTATTTGATCTGGCTGCGGATGACTCTGGATATTTCTTCAGGTTTTAATTGCATGTTTCCATTCCCATCCTTTTACTTATTGTTTCATAACTTTTCGATTATTACATAATTATGTCATTCATCTTTTTTGAAACACCTGCCAAACGGCTCTGCACCGTTCCGTCCAGCTGCGTTCCTTCTACTTCCACACGCAGACCTGCCAGCACCGAAGGGTCTATTTTGATACTCAGAGAAATCTTCTTTCCGCTGATCTTCTCCAGCTTTTCCTTCAATGCCTCACATTGCTGCTCACTCAACGCCACCGCGCTGGTCACAACCGCCTCAGCAATACCATGATCTGCATAATAACGCCGTGTAAATTCCTCACAGCACCCTCCAAATTCTGTAAGAATGCCCTTTTCACACAAAATCTTTAAAAAATTCACCAAATATCGTTCTGTTCCGGCGCCAAACGCACTCTCGATCAGACCGTTTCGCTCATCCTGAGAAATAGAGGGTTCCATAAGCAGACGTATATAATCGGGATTTTCCTGAAAAAGTTTCCGAACAATCCCCATCTGTTCCTGTATAATGTCTGCAAGCTGTTCTTCAACAGCAAGATCATATAAGCTTCCCCCATATATTCTGGCAGTCTGGGTCATGATACATCACCTACATTCGATATAAAATCATTGATCAGTTTCTCATGATCTTCTTCACTGATTTCTCGCTCGATAACCTTTCCGGCAATCTCTACCGCCATATCGCCAATCTCGCTTCTGATATCATTGACAGCTTTTCTCTTTTCCTGGGCAATATCCTTCTCTGCCTTCGCCTTGATCGCTGCTGCCTGTGCGGAAGCATCCTTCAGCATCTCTTCACTTTGAATCGCCGCTGTCTTCTGCGCCGTCATCAAAATGTCGTTCGCTTTATTCTTTGCTTCCTGCATATTTTGCTCATATTCTGCTTTTATAGCCAGAGCCTCTTCTTTTGCCTTGACAGCTTTCTGAATCTCAGCATCCGCCAGCTCTTTCCTTTTTTTCAAAATCTCATTTACCGGTTTGAACAAAAAACGTTTGATCAAAAGCACCTGAATAAAAAGATTTGCAATCTGCGCTAGAAAGGTCCATGGTACAATTCCAACTAATTCCTGCACCTGCATACCTGTAACCTCCTGTCTTTCTGTTGCCGTATTAGCTGAGGAAGTTCATAAACATACGAGGAGCCACGAAAATCAGCAGCAAACCAGTCACAAAACCATAGATACCGGTAGTCTCTGCAATCGCACATCCCAGAAGCATCGTAGACGTAACATCACCTTTGCACTCCGGCTGACGTCCAATCGCCTCCAATGCTTTCGCCACTGCATTACCTTCTCCAATACCAGGTCCGATACCAGCAATCAATGCTGCTCCCGCTCCAATTGCACATCCTGCCAATGCGATACCCTTTGCAAGTAATTGAAATTCCATAATGTTTTCCTCCTGTAAATATAATTATTTTTTTACCTTTTATTCTTCTGCTGCATTTGCTATATACATAACTGTCAGCATACAGAAAATAAATGCCTGCATAAATCCCGAGAACCAATCAAAATACACAGATAAAATTGCTGGAATCCCCACATCGAGAACAGGGATTTTAGCAAAAACATCACCCAACAGTCCCGGAAGCAAACCAAATAACGCGGAACTTGCTACAGCCAACGCTCCATAAATCAGACCATTGATAACCACACCTGAAAGAATATTGCCAAAATGACGGCAAGCCATACTAATAGGAGTAGCAAGTTCTGAAAGAATATTAAACGGAGTCATAACCGCTATCGGCGTTGTAAAACCTTTCAGATAACCGCCAAATCCATTTGTTTTTATCTTCTGGCCAGTGATCATGACAAATACCACTACAGCCCATGCCGCCTCCGTGGACAAATCTGCCGTAGGGCTTCGCAGACCGATCAGACTAATCAGATTCGACACGACACTGGTGATAAACAGCGCCGCTACAAATGGAATCATATGCCGAAACTTTTCCCCCATATTTCCAATAACAAACTTATTCGCAGTCTCCACCAGCAGTTCCGCAACTGCCTGACGTTTGGAAATATCTTTCACTTTCAGATCATGCGTCAGCCAGATACAAACCCCTGTAATCACCAGCATCACGATCCAGCTGACGACCATCGTTTCACTGATCTGCAGCTCACCCAATATGGGAAAATCAATGGGCAGTGTAAAATAGACTTTTGCTCCTGAAAAATCCAACTCCATGCCTGTCTCCACCTCCTATCTATCATATATTCTTAACTTCGCCCTGCAATTCCCATGATCTTAATCCCAAAACCAGGGAACAGCAGAGGAAGAAGTCCTGCTACCGGTTGAAAACAAGGCGCCACAACAGCGACAATTACCCAAACCATCTGCAGCAGCATTCTCTGAGAATAGCTTGCTTTCATTCTCATTCTGGCCTTTTCTTCATCATCAGAAGAAGCCACCTTCTGAACGGTAAGACCCATCAAAAAGAAATTCAGTACGGCAATCAGACCTCCACCCAAACCGCCCAGCAACACTGTATAATTAAAAGGAACTTTCTCTGGAAAAATCCAGTGAAGAACCCAAAAACCTATCCACATCAAGCCAATGCCAATGGCGGTAATCACTGTCACTCTCTTCGTTTCCTTTTTCACCGCTGGTTGAATACCACGCAAAATACTTCCCATACATTCCTCCTGTTAAATATGTCTGTTAAAACTTACCTTCTTCTTTTTTTCTTCTTTTTCCTGACGTCTGGTTATTTTCACATACAGCTTATAAGCAACCATAAATGAACCTCCCATCCCAAAGAAAAATCCTGGAATATAAATCCAGCCTCCCAACTGAAAGCGCTGCGAAGCCCAGGCGCAAAGAGCAAGACACACCAGGACAGGCGTAATAAAAGACAACCCCAACTGCGTTAATGCTGTAAGATGCTTAAAAATATCTGACCAGTACTTCATCTGCTCCTTTCCTTCCTTTTCAATTTTTTGTTACATTCCACCAAAAATCTATCTAGTCAAATAGTACCATATATCACTAAAATTCTCAATCTTTTTATTTTTTTGTAATTATTATAAACTATTATAAAATATACCCCAAAAATACCAAACAACTTTTTTTGTTTCAATATGCAAAACGAACAACCGCTATATCTCATCTCGATCGATATAACGGTTGTTCTAATGATTTTCTTTATTCAATTATTTTTCCTCTTTTATCTCTCTTTTATTCTGATTTTTGTTTTACAAGTTACGTTTTATACTGACATTGGATTTGAATCTATTTATAAGTTCCCTATTCAATTATCTATATAAAATTGTATCTTTTCCTCCCTGCTCGTAAGCGGTATCTTTTATACCAGTCTGTCTTTCGACATCTTACTTAGAAATGTTATATCTATTATAAAGGATAATAGAAAGTTTCCGATTTATTCTTTCGTCTATAAATCTTCTAAATCTTGATGTTTACTTTCATTTCCTATACAGACGTTGAATCCTAAACTTTATCTCGTTGCTTTCGCTTCTTTCAAATACTCTTACTATCTGAATAGCAACTGCATCCTACTTCTTATGCGATCAACTTTTTTCGATGAAAACTTCGACATCCATATTCTGTATAGTTACATTCAATAAATCACCAGACCTTTTTAAAAAATGTTTCTTTACACATCTTTTAAAATCTTACTATTATTTTTGTGGTAATATATTCAATATAAGGATCAACGCTTTTACCTTTTATCTATCTTTATACACTCTGGTATATTCTTTTTCTTTTCATCATTCATAAAAGGTCTTTCTTGCGGGGAATGTTAAATCTTACCACTCTTATATTGATGATTCAAGTTTTCCATTTCCACGGGACTCGCTCCCTTCTATCGTTTTTTCTGCTCACTTACTTTCCACATTCCATTTCCGAATACTAATCTTTTGTACTTTTAATTTATCAGGTTATTTGTTTTTGATTTCTTTCCATGTTTGAATAAGATTTTATAAACCTTTCGTTCCCATCTTACCGCCCAAACTTTCTGGAAATCCGATTCAACTAACCAGATAATCAAATACTCTTGTAAGATTTAATTTCATCTTTGGTTCTTTTTCCATTCTTCATATGAAGATTTCTCGTCTCTTTCATAGAAAATGGGGTGTCGATGTTTTGAAGTAAGTGTTTTGTTTGTTGTTGAGATTATAATAACAGACACCCCTATATTTGTCAATACATTTTTTAATTATTTTTAAAATTATTTTTTATTTATTTGATCTTCTCTTTTTATAACTGTTTATTTACACATAATTTTCTGAATTGTATTGTTAATTTTGGTTTCTTAAAAAATTTCCAAAAATTTATCCAAATTCATGCCCGGGAACGCTATTGTTCATATATGTTTCTCCTTCCAACAGTGCAAACCCTGTCACTTCCATATCTGTAACATGCGGTAATGATGTATGATAGTCTGGAAAAGTAAAATTCAGAGTATATTCTTTCCCATTATAAACCGCCGTAGTTCCATCTCCCTGAAATACTGCCGTATGGGTTTTAAAAATCATACTTCTGGTTTCTTCCGACTCATTCACTTCATACACGGTAAAATCAAAAGATGTATCTGTAATATTGGAAATATCAATTTCACAATAAATGCCATCTCCCAAATCTGCCGCCATCTTATATACTTCCTCAGCAAAATACGTTCCTTCATATAAAATCACAGTTGCCGGTACTCCCTCCGATGTCTCCGAATCTGTCTTTGGAGTTTCCTCATTTTCCTGTAGGACCGGCGGTTCTTTTACTGTCTCCTGCTGCTGTTCATCCGAAGCAGGCTGCCGAGGCTCTTCTGTCTGCATCGTTTCTGAAGTTGTTTCATTCTCCTCTGCTTCTGGAGTAACCACTGGCACTTCCTCCTTGGGTTCGTCTTTTGCCACATCTTCCGTCTTGGGACTTTCCTCTTTCTTTTCTTCCTTGCTGCAGCCTGTAATCAGCATTCCAGATACCACAATCTCCAAAAGAAACTTTAACCACCTTTTCTTCATAACAAAATCTCCTTCCTATATTGTCAAGCCCTAAATCATTGATTTTTCA
>HF995359.1:0-38215 GCA_000432335.1 Firmicutes bacterium CAG:646 | reverse complement strand
AGCCAGAAGTGTATGACAGTCATTGTATCTTGTACTGAATGGCTGAAAGAGGGTGCAGTTTATAAAGCGTCCCACTGGTCTGCTTTATAAAGGCTATAAATCCTCTGTTAACTATGATGGTGAACCTTCCGTGTCTAATGGTATCGTGTACCAACTTCCTTCGTCCCACCTGTTCATACACTGAGTGCCTGCTAAGCTTTCGAACAGGGTCACGCCCTACGGAGTGAATTACTGCAGGCTACAGCTCTTGTTTGTATTTTGATATTACTGACCTGCTCATTCCACAGGGTACGGTTATTCCGTGGACGCATCCCCTGCTTCATTTTCTGCTGGTCATTGTGCTGATGCAGTTGTCCATGCAATTCCATCGTTATCGGGTTTCTTTCCAGAACCCTGCCCGGTCTCGGAATTATCCGGGCCCCGGCAAGGCTCTGGAATAATCATTTTGATGCGCTTATGCAGCAAGTGCTTCCTGCTTTTCCTGCCGTTTAATGTCCGTAAGCATCTTTTTCGGATCATACGCAGTTCCCTTCTTCATAATCGTATAGATGATTCTCAGAAGCTTGCAGGCAATCACGATCAGCGACTGCATCTTTTTGAGCGGATTCTTTGTTCGGGTCGTGTAGTATATGTGAAGCTCCTTAAATTCATCAGCATGTGCTACCGCTGACTTTGCCGCCTGGAACAACCAGTATCTGAGTCGTTTGCGTCCTCTGTGACTGATCTTGGTTTCTCCCTTGTGCTTTCCCGAACTGCACGCTACAAGCCCTAATCCGCTTAGTTTCTGTATTTCCTTCACATCATCAAATCTTGAGATATCGCCCATCTCTGCAAGGATTCCGGACAGTGTGTTTTCTCCAATCCCGGATATCTCCAAAATGCTGCCTGTATACGGTATTTCCTTGCATTTCTGGTTGATTAGATTCTCTATAACAGCAAGCTCTTCATCCAGTTCCATAATCTTCTTAACAAACCACTGTACAACCATTTTGGCTGCATCCGCTCCATCCTTGATACCAACACTTGATCTCGCATACCCTACAATTTCTCCTGACCTGCTATAGCCGCGTCCTCTAAGCTTAGCTTCGTGCCAGATCTGTCTTATTCCGTCTTCGTCAAGCGCTTTTAAATCATCCGGAAATGGTGCAGATTTCAGCAACTCCAGACTGAATGCGCCATCTACCTTTCCAAGCGCATCCTTATATTCCGGAAAATAAATCTTCATTTCCCTGTGCATACGGTTGATTGCCCGGATTCTGTCCTCATTCAGCTGGTCTCTGAACATGGATAACCTGCGAAGCTCCTCATAAAGCTTCTCCGGAAGGTACGGCATACCAAAGTTACCGTCCTTGACAAGGTTTCATGGCAATTTCCTCCTTATCAATCATGACATCACTGATTTCATGAAAATGGGATGCTGGTTATTCAGGCGCATCCGGTTCGATGCAGAATTGTGGGAATTGAGGCGGGAAAGCTATATACAGAATATAGAAGTGAACAGATGCTGCATATTCTGGAAGCTAACCCAGAAATGGAAGAAATGTCCTATAATGAAGGAATGAAGATGTTGAAAAACACTCCCGTAGAGCAGTGGAAAATGCCGTTAAAATTAAAAGTTTGTGATCTGATGTGTGAGGATAAGCTGGATGGTATAGAAGCTTATAATGGTAACTGTAACTGGGTACAGGAGCCAGAAAAGGTCAAAGAGATTTTGGAGCGGCATCCAGAGTACATTCAGATTTCAGCATCTGATTTTCATGGACCGGAACATTTGGCGCGTGGTGGAATAGTATTAGACAGAAGAGTGAAAACATCTCAGGAGTTGAAGGATGCTCTGGTGGAAAGAGATAAAATTGTGTATTCCAAGGGGAGATAAAAAGGATCGTAAGATTTAAGAAAAGGAATGTAAGAAAGTGTTAAGGGACATACAGATTATATTTACTTGTATCTTATAAAGTCTCTGGGTATAATAGATAAAAAGGAAAAGATACAGGAGGATGTTATGTCCGGTTTAAACAGCAAGAAGAGCGCAGAAAAAACAATTTTATATGGGCTTATAACGATTGCCGTACTGGTAATGATATTAGCTGGTGTTTTTCTGGCAATCTTTTTTTCCGGATATACCAGAGGTGCAGCAAAGAGCAAGCAGGAAGCAACAGCTCCGGTGGAGGACCAGGTTTTTGCAAGAGAGACGGGAGCAGATGAATATATACTTCCAGATAGTGAAATTCGTTATCTGAATGAATATGATATTACTGGATGGAGCGTGGATGAGATTCGGCTTGCTAAAAATGAGATTTACGCCCGGCATGGGAGAATTTTTGAAGATGAAGATCTGGATCAGTATTTTCGCAGCAAAACCTGGTATATTCCATCCATAGAACCAGAGGATTTTCAAACAGATGTCTTTAATGAGTACGAAAAGAAAAATGTAGAATATCTTGCAGACGCGCAGATAGGAAAGAATTGTTTTACCAGTGATACATTTACTTATCAGGATTCATTGGGAGAAGTGACATTTGCTTTTAAATATCCCGTTTATTGGAGCAAAAAGGTTATGTTTCGTGTGAGTCTGGCAGATTCCGGAATGGTGATCCACTGTGTGGACGTGTTGAATAATAAGCGGGGACTGAGCCTTTACGGAGACAATTTTGGAACAGTTTTTTCTTTTGAAGTATCGACAGAAAAGAAGAATGTCCGGGATGGAGAGAAACTGATCTGCAGTGAGGACGGTTTTTATGCCTACGTAAAGATTCCGGAAGAGGTAAACTATCTGGAAGCAGAACCGGAATGTGTGGAAAGCTATATGGCGCTCCAGAAGGAAATGAATGGAGTTGTGAAAACATTTCGGGTGGTTCCATAGTGGGAAAAGAATCGGAGAGATTTTATAAAGATTTAATTGACATTTAGAAGTATTTCTTATAATATACCTCTTTGCTACCTGTAAATGGGAAAGAGGAGGAGCATATATGACGGTATATCAGGAATTACAGTTAAATCAGGCAGGTTCGAAGAATCTTATCCGATCCTGTGCAGATCAGAAGGAAAAAAGAAAGCACATAGCGGTATATCTGTTGAAAATCAGTCTTACCGTAGCCTTTTGTGTGATTTTTGTAAGTGTATTTACTTCTTTGTTTGGCGAAGAGAATGGTGTAGCTGGTGTGGGAGTTCTTCTGGCATTGCTGGCGTTTCGTCAGGTGAATCTGGGATTTGAGACTTCTCAAAGCGTGTGGGTTATGATTGGAATTTTCGGTATTCTGGCAGTGGGACCGCACATGGCGAATCAGGTACCCTCTGTAGTTGGTTTTGTCATTAACAGTGTTTGTATTTTTGTGATGTTGGTATTGGGATGTCATAATGTTATTTATTTTAACCATGCTACTTTCGTGTTGACTTACCTGCTTCTTTATGGAAATGATGTAAACGGCGTGGTATATGGAAAACGTGTGCTTGGGCTTATGCTGGGCGGAATTTGGGTTGCCCTGTGTATGTACAGAAATCATCGGAAGACGGAATGTAAGAGACGTTTGAAGGATGTTCTTCAGGAATTTTGTCTGGAGTCTACCAGAAGTCAGTGGCAGATCAAGCTGGCTTTAGGGGTATGCTTGTCGATGCTTGTGGGAGAACTGCTGGGATTGCCCCGGTCGATGTGGATTGGAATTGCAGCTATGTCGGTGTTACAGCCCTTTGATACCGATCGGAAGACAAAGATGATCTATCGTTTTCTTGGAACTCTGGCAGGATGTGTGGGCTTCATGTTATTGATTCAGATACTTCCAGAGAGCAGCTATGGCTTGTTGGGAATTCTGGGAGGAATTGGTGTAGGATTTTGTGCTACATACAAATGGCAGACAGTTTTCAACGCATTTGGCGCTTTGGGAATTGCTATGAGTTTCTTTGGCTCCGGGGGTTCTGTTACTTTGCGAGTGGTTAATAATGGGTTTGCAGTATTATTTGTCATACTTTTTGTCCCTGCCTTTGACTGGGCGTTGAAACAGATTAGAAAATTGAAAAAAACTCCAGCCGTACAATAATAAAAGAGAAGCTATCATAAGAAACAGATGTATGAAACTGTTTCTTATGATAGCTTCTTTTTTGTGCAGAAAGAGATCCCTTGACATTTGGAATTGTGCCCCGTATAATTTACTGGTAGTACCAGTTGTGAAAAAGGAGAAAGAAAATGAGGTTTTTAAGACAGTTTGGTTTGATTTTGTTGTTTTCTTTTCTGGGTGAACTGCTTCATATTCTTCTGCCTCTTCCGGTGCCGGCCAGTGTGTATGGGCTTTTGTTGCTTCTGGCAGCGCTGTTGACGGGGATATGTAAGGTGGAGCAGGTAAAGGAAGCGGCAGTATTTTTGATTGAGATCATGCCGGTGATGTTTATACCGGCAGCAGTGGGACTGTTGACATCCTGGAAGCTTTTGCAGCCGATTTGGTTTCCGGTGAGTGTAATCACTGTGGTTACTACCGTTTTGGTTATGGCAGTAACCGGTCGCATAACCCAGAGGATGATCCGCAAGAACAGAAAGAGGGAGAAAAAATGAAGGAATTTTTGACTGATTCCGTATTTTTCGGAGCGTTGATCAGTCTGGCAGGATATGAAGTGGGACTGATTTTAAAAAAGAGATTTAAGATGGCTATTTTTAATCCGCTTTTGATTGGTGTGATCTGTGTTATGGGCATTCTTTTGATTTTCGATGTGGATTATGAAAAGTATAATGAGGGAGGCAAATATCTCAGCTATCTGCTGACTCCGGCTACGGTATGCCTGGCGGTGCCCTTATATGAGCAGATCTCGCTTTTAAAGAAAAATTTTAAGGCTTTGGCGGCAGGAATTTTTTCCGGTGTGCTGGCAAGCCTAGCAGGGGTATTGGCTTTAGCGATTCTGTTTGACCTGACCCATGAGCAGTATGTGACGCTTCTTCCAAAATCCATTACTACGGCTATCGGTATGGGCGTATCAGAAGAATTGGGCGGTATTGTGACTATTACGGTGGCAGTGATCGTAATCACCGGAATTTTGGGAAATGTGCTGGCCGAGATGGTATTCAAGGTTTTTGCTATTCAGGAGCCAATAGCCCGGGGAGTGGCTTTGGGAACTTCTTCTCATGCGATAGGAACCGCAAAAGCTATGGAATTGGGACAGATTGAGGGAGCTATGAGCAGTCTTGCCATTGCAGTGGCAGGTCTTTTGACCGTGGTGGGAGCGTCTCTGTTCTCAGGGTTTATTGGATAGGAAAGGGAGATAGCAGGAAATGGATTCTGTAAATTATAAAGAAAATTTTCAGGAACGGGTATACTATCAGGTGATCGAGTATATTAAGTTACTGGTAAAAGAGGGAAAACTTGAGTTTGGAAGAAAACTTCCGTCAGAACGGGAAATGATGGAGCGGCTGGGACTTAGCCGAAATTCTATTCGGGAGGCGCTTCGCACTATGGAGCACATGGGGCTTATTGAAAGCCGTCAGGGAAAGGGCAATTTTCTTGTGAATCACATGGGAAGAAGTCTTGGCAGCGTATTTTCTATGCTGATTTTTATGAAAGAAAGTAATTATCTGGAGGTCAGTCAGCTTCGGAGGGCGATGGAGGCACAGGCGTTTGATCTGGCAGTGGGAAACTTGAAAGAAGAGGAAAAAGAAAAATTTCGGGAAATTATGGGAAGAATCCAGAAGAGTGATTACCAGTCTATGGTGCGGGCGGATCATGATTTTCACAAAATGTTAATTGAAACTTCCGGAAATTGTCTGTTGCGAATGCTGATGGACGCTTTGTCGCATGTGAGTCGGGAAGAGATTTCTATTATCCTGGAAAATACCACCAGAGAACATGAAGCGTGGTGGGATGCGATACACAACAGAATTTATCATTGTCTGTTGGAAGGACAGAGGGAAGAGGGGCTGGCTGCCATAGAAGAGCATTATAACTGGATCGATCAAAGACTTACGCAGCTGCAGACGGTTACGATATAAATAATTTGCCACATTAGAGTGTTGAAAACAGAAAAAAAATATGTTAGGATGTTAAGGAAAAAGCAGAAGGAGGAATTCAGAATGGAAAAAATCAGAATTGGTATTGCTGGTTATGGCAATCTGGGCAAAGGCGTGGAACTGGCTGTTCAGCAGAATGCAGATATGGAATTGGCAGGCGTATTTACCCGCCGTGCGCCTGAGACTGTAAAGTTGGCAACTCCGGGAGTAAAAGTTTACGGAATGGATGAAGCAGAATCCATGCAGGATCAGATTGATGTGATGATCATCTGTGGAGGAAGCGCTACAGATTTACCGAAGCAGACACCGGAATTGGCAAAGTATTTTAATGTGATCGACAGTTTCGATACACACGCAAAGATTCCTCAGCATTTTGCAGCAGTAGATGCTTCCTGCAAAGAAAACAAACATCTGGGGTTGATCTCCGTGGGCTGGGATCCAGGTCTGTTCTCCCTGAATCGCATTTATGCAGAGGCAATCCTGCCTCAGGGAAAAACGTATACCTTCTGGGGAAAAGGCGTCAGCCAGGGACATTCCGATGCAATTCGCCGGATTGAGGGTGTAAAAAGAGGAATCCAGTATACGGTTCCAGTGGAAGAAGCTATGGAACAGGTTCGCTCCGGTGCGCAGCCAGAACTGACGACACGTCAGAAACATACCAGGGAGTGTTATGTGGTTCCGGAAGAGGGAGCAGATCGGAAAAAAATAGAAGAATCTATCAAGACAATGAAAAATTATTTTGATGAGTATGATACCACGGTGCATTTCATTACAGAGGAAGAATTCGATGCGGTTCATAATAAAATGCCTCACGGGGGATTTGTTATGCGCAGCGGCATGACGGGAGAAGGAGAAAAAACGCATCAGATGATCGAGTATTCTCTGAAGTTAGAGTCTAATCCGGAATTTACCTCCAGTGTGTTGGTTGCATATGCGAGAGCAGTGAAACGGATGCGTGAAGAAGGGATTGTGGGCTGCAAGACCGTTTTTGATGTAGCTCCGTCTTATCTCAGTCCGATGACACCGGAAGAACAGAGAGCACATTTGTTATAAGAAAGAACGCTGTTGCCTTTCAGCATTTGTATGTTGGAGGGGACAGCGTTTTTTAATGCCAGAATTGTGGAAGTGCGCAGCACGAAACAATTCGTTAGGCATCTTTCAACTTAATAATGGAGATTTTACGTGACTTTTTCTGACAATACCATATAATGGAGCTATATAATGAATTTTCAGAGGAGTAAGGAGAGCCATATGAAGTTTATCATCGAGCATTTGAGTAAAAGTTTTGAAAAGAAGGAAGTTCTGCGGATATAGATTTTTCCTTTGAGGAAGGAAAAATCTATGGTCTTTTAGGACGAAATGGAGCGGGAAAGACAACGCTTTTTAATTGTATCAACAGGGATATCAAAGCAGATGGAGGGCAGTGTTTTCTGGAAGAAAATGGCGTTCGCCGCCAGACGAAAGCAGAGGATATCGGGTATGTGCTGTCGACGCCGGTGGTTCCTGAATTTCTGACCGGCAGGGAGTTTTTGAAGTTTTTTATGGATATCAACGGAAAGGAAATAAAAGATCCCAAGTCCGCTGATGAGTATTTCAGCTATATGAGCATAGCCAGGGAAGATCGGGACAAACTTTTGAAAGATTATTCTCATGGCATGAAGAATAAGATGCAGATGCTGGTAAATATAATTGCCCAGCCGAATGTGCTTCTTTTGGATGAGCCTCTTACTTCGCTGGATGTGGTGGTGGCGGAGGAAATGAAACAGTTGCTTCGTTCTTTGAAAAGCGGGCGGATAACAATTTTTTCTACCCATCTTATGGATCTGGCTTTGGATCTTTGTGACGAGATTGTTCTGCTTCACCACGGGGAGTTAGAGGTGGTGGAAAAGGCCAATCTGGATAGTCTGGAATTTAAGGATAAAATTATCGCAGCTTTGAGGGGGGAAGAAAATGAATAAAACACTGAGAATTTCATTTTCCTTGAAAAATACATATCGGGTGAATAGTATACTCTATTCTCTGAAGCAGATTCCGTTGGTAAAAAAGCTTTTGCCGGAGGCTTTGTATCGGATGCGGGCGCCGAAAATATTTGCCAATGTGCTGTCGGTGGTTTGGGAGATCATTTCCATATTTTTAGGTAAGTTTCTGTATTTTCTTACTATGGTGTGCGGAATCGGAGTTTTATATGAACAGGGCTCTCCAGATCAGGTGTTTTTGCATATCCTGTTGCTGCTTACTATAATCGGGGCATTTGCCAACACGCATCTGTTTTACCCCACCCGGGATAAGTATTATGCTATGATTTTGATGCGAATGGATGCGAGAGAGTATACGCTGGTGAACTATGGATATAGTATTTTGAAGGTAATCGTAGGATTTTTACCCTTTACGCTTCTGTTCGAAACAGGGTTTGGAGTACCCCTGTGGCTGTGTATGGTATTACCGTTTTGTGTTGCGGGTATGAAGCTGGCGATGTCGGCGTATTCCCTGTGGGATTATGAGCGGAGAGGATTTGCTTATAATGAAAATAAATTAAACAAGTATCAGTGGCTTACCATTGGATTGCTTCTAGCAGGAGCTTATGGTCTTCCAGCAGTAAAAATTGTGATACCGGGAAGTTGGTCGATCCTTCTATGGATGCTCTGCATACCGGCAGGAATTTGGGGAGGATGGAAGGTTCTGAAGTTTAAGGAGTATCGGGCGATCAATCAGGAATTGCTGGCACAGTTGAATACGCAGATGGATACAGCGGCGCAGATCGTGAAAGAATCCAATAAAAAAATGATTTCCGCAGATACCAGTATCACCAGTGAGCGGACAGGATTTGAGTATCTCAATGAATTGTTTGTCAAAAGGCATCAGAAGATTTTGTGGAATGCCACAAAGAAAATTACGTATGTATGTGTGTTTTTGATCGCAGGTGGTGTGCTGGGACTGACACTTGTTCCAGAAATAAAAACAAAAATAAATGAATTAATTTTAAACTGGCTCCCGTATTTTGTCTTTATCATGTATATGATCAACCGGGGAACGGGATTTACCAGCGCGCTTTTTATGAACTGTGACCATAGTCTGCTGACGTATTCTTTTTATAAAAAACCGGATTTTGTATTGAAACTTTTTAAGATACGGCTGCGGGAGATCATGAAAATTAATGCTGTTCCGGCAGCAGTGATCGGGACAGGGCTTTGTATTCTTCTTTTGGTTTCCGGAGGAACAGAAAATCCTGTAAATTATGCAGTGATCTTTATTTCCATTCTGTGTATGAGCCTGTTCTTTTCTGTTCATTATCTGACGGTTTACTATCTTTTGCAGCCGTATAATGCAGGGACGGAAATAAAAAGCGGCACCTACCAGATTGTGATGTGGGGCACTTATTTGGTCTGCTTTTGGATGATGCAGGTGAAGATGCCCGCGCTGGTATTTGGCGCCGCGTGTATTTTATTTTGTTTCCTCTATTCGGTTGTTGCCTGTGTGCTGGTGTATCGGTTTGCACCCCGTACTTTTAAGCTTCGGTCTTAAGGATTCTGGAAATGGATAGTGATGGGACAGATTTCACTGTCTGTCCCCACCCGCATGGCGGGTCCCCATACGCCCACACCAGAGGTGACGACGCTGTGCAGTTGGTCTTTTTGCAGATAACCGCTGGCATTTTCCCAGAAAAGATCAATGAGAAGGTTGCCTGGGAAAATCTGACCGTCATGGGTGTGACCGGATAATTGCATATCTGCTCCCGCATCCGCTAATTCCTGCAGTTGTTTTGGCTGATGCTCCATGACAAGAATCGGTTTTGTTTTGTCCAGACCATCCAGAATTTCTTCCGGAGACATACGATTTTTTGTACCGTCTCCCGGTTTGGAGGCGTCCATACGTCCTACAAGATAAAAGGCGTCGTCAATGGAAACAACTTCGTCATCCAGAATCGTGATTTTTGCTTTTTTTGCAAATTCTTCAAAGCGGCTGTCCCGAAGGTCATTTTTATCAGAAGGAACAGAAAATCCTCCTAATAGTCTCTCTGTCACATCATGATTACCGAATACCCCGTAGGTTCCGTAAGTGCTTTTCATCTGCGCCAATTCCTGAGCAATCATGTCCGGCTGCTGTACCGCTTCGTATTCGTTATCAAAAATATCCCCCGCCAGAAGAATCAGATCTGCTTTTTGCTCATTTACCTTTTCTACTACCCGGGAAATTTCCCGTTTTCCATAATTATATCCCAGATGAAGATCAGCCAGAAGGACAACTTTAAGCTCCTCCCGTCCGGCGCAGGATTTTTCAATCGTCACCTCGTAAGGATTTACCTGCACTACCTTGGCGTGAAGGGAACCGTAAACACTCAATCCAGCCACCAGAGAGGTCAATAAAATTCCCACAAAGACATATCCCAGCTTGGAAAACAGAAAATCGTGCAGTTTTCCGGGGATACGTTTCAGGATAATTCGCAGGATATCTGTAATCATCACGAAGAGCAGGATGTACAGAAAACTTCCCAGCCAGTAATTGCTCACCCGTTTGACAAAGACCTGAAACCCGGAAGTGGGAAGCAGGAAGGCGAACAGCAGAGAAAGCGCCAGCAGGGTATAGATCGTGATATAGGGAATGACAAACCATTTAGAATGAAAAATTCTGGAGCAGGCGGTCAGCCATTTGTGGACACGGTGCAGGATGTAAAGGTTCAAAAGGATATAAATGGGAATTACAAGAAATAAAATCATACAAATCCCCTTTCTGTAAATGTGTTTCTTAGATGTCCAATTTCATATCTCCTGTTTTGATGAAGTTGTGTTTTCTCATAAATTCAGAGATTCCCAGCGCGAGAAGTCCCGGAAGGAGGAACTGGATCAGAATGATTTTGATCATAACAGCTACCGGAGATTCGGTGGCGGTCATCACCTGCCATGTCATGATCTGACCGACAAAACCGGCGGTTCCCATACCGGAGCCCGTAGCGTTGCTGGTCATGTGGAACAGCATGGTGGAAACAGGTCCTAAGATAGCGCTGGACAGGATGGCAGGGAGCCAGATGACAGGCTTTCTCATAATGTTGGGTACCTGAAGCATGGAAGTTCCGATTCCCTGAGCCAGAAGTCCGCCCAGTTTATTTTCCCGATAGCTTGCTACGGCAAATCCAATCATATTGCAGCAGCAGCCCACGGTGGCAGCTCCAGCGGCAAGACCGGAGAGATTCAGGATTACGCCAAGGGCGGCAGAACTGATAGGCAGTGTGAGGATCATTCCCATCAGGACGGCTACCACGATTCCCATAAGGAAAGGCTGCTGTTCCGTTCCCCAGTTGATCAGGCTTCCCAGCCAGGTCATAAAAGAGGAGATGGGCGGTCCTACCAGGATTCCCACTGCGGATCCAGTTCCAATGGTTACCAGAGGCGTAAGCAGGATGTCGATCTTTGTTTTGCCGGCGATCAGATGACCGACTTCAATTCCCACATAAGCTGCGATAAAGGCGCCCAGAGGTTCTCCAGGACCAGCCAGTATAATAGAACCATCAGAAAATACAGTTCCAGCCAACAGCTTCGAGGCGTAGCCGCCAATCATACCGCAGGTGGCCGCAGAAAGCACTACCAGAGAGCTTTCCTGAAACTTGTGAGCGACACCCACACCGATGCCGGCGCAGGTGGCCGCCGCCGCAACCTTTCCCACAAGAAAGATCAGGTCACCGATCTGCCCCCCGATGAGCGTTCCGATTTGCTGAATGATCGTACCTACGATCAGCGTTGCAAAAAGTCCCATGGCCATGCCGCTGAGACCGTCGATAAAAACACGGTGAAGATATTTTTTTATCATTATGATTTCCTCCCTCAAAATAGTAGATTTGGTTTCCCAAGTCTGAAACGAGTGTAACACAAGAGAAGAGCAGGCGCAAGAAACGTAGAAAAAATTAAAAAAATCCATGAGAAATCTTAAGAAAAAATGTGTAATAGTTCAGCCATGCAGTGTCCGCTTGCAAAAATGTCGAAAATGGAAGAAAAGAAAATTTGACAAATCAGAAAAAGAGGACTATAATATAATTATCGACGCGGGATGGAGCAGTCTGGAAGCTCGTCGGGCTCATAACCCGAAGGTCGCAGGTTCAAATCCTGCTCCCGCAATTCTTATTATAGATAATGTAAAACCCCCGGCAGTATATGTGCTTGCTGGGGGTTTTTAGTATTATTGTAACTATTTTCCCTTGGTGTGCACTTTTTATCAGGCTGTCCATAATTTCCAGTACATGAAGCGCCAGGGCGCCGGGGGCATTCTTTTGAATATTCCGGTATGGCAGTCTTTTTATACGAGGAAACATGTGGTATAATATGAAACATAGATTTTTTGTCAAATGTAGTTTGGATTGGAATTTTGGGCATATTTGTAATTTGACGGGAGTTTTGGAGAAAATTTCATTTAAAATACCCAATCGCCCGGATAATTTTAAATAAAATAGCGGAAAGGGGAGTATCGATGGCGAAGAATAAGAAAAAGGGCGGAGGATTTTTCTGGAAGGTTTTATTTCTGATGGCGTTATGTGTGTTTTGCTTTTCTGCCTATCAGCTTTTTACCATTTATCAGGGGTATAAAGAGGGGGTAGACGAGTATCAGGATGTGGCGCATGAAACGGTAGTGAAGTCCACAGAACCTCTGATTGCAAAGGAGCAGAAAGTGACGGAGGAGGGCGAAGTCCTCACGCCGGAACTGACGGATTTTCAGCCTCCGCAGGTGGATTTTGAAAAATTGCAGCAGATCAATCCTGATGTGATCGGATGGCTGGAGATCGAGGCGCTGGAGGATATCAGTTACCCCATTGTTCAGGGGGAGGATAATGACTTTTACCTTCACCGAACCTTTAAGAAAACAGATAATTATGCCGGATCAATTTTTATAGATTATACGAATGCCAGCGATTTTTCAGATTGTAATACGATTATTTACGGGCATAATATGAAGAATGGTTCTATGTTTGGAAAGCTGAAACAGCTTTATGAGAAAGAAAAGTATAAGGACAGTAAGTATCTGTGGATTTGCACGCCGCAGGGCAAGTATCGCTATGAGATTTTTTCTATGCAGTATGCGGATGTGAATAGTGATACATATACGCTTTTTAGTGATCATAGTGAAGAATTTGGTAATTATCTGATCAAGATGCAGGAAAAATCCAAAACAGATCTTGGTGCTAAGAATCTGACGAAGGACGATTATATTGTGACTCTTTCCACCTGTACTTCCAATGATCAGGTGAGGTTTGTGGTACAGGCGAGATGGGTAGGCACGTATTAAAAAAGGAAAGGGTGGCGTGTTATGGAGAAGGATATTGAGAAGCTTCAGGAATTAACAGATCGGTATGACAGAATCGTGTTTTTTGGAGGGGCGGGGGTATCTACGGAGAGCGGGATTCCAGATTTTCGGAGCGCTGATGGTCTGTATCATCAGAAGTATGAGTATCCGCCGGAAACAATTTTAAGTCACACATTTTTTATGCGTCATCCGGAAGAATTTTATCGGTTTTATCGGGATAAAATGCTGGCGCTGGATGCCAGACCGAATGCCGCTCATCGAAAGCTGGCGCAGCTGGAGCAGGCGGGAAAGCTGACCGGTGTGGTTACGCAGAATATTGACGGGCTGCACCAGATGGCAGGGAGCAAACATGTAATGGAACTCCATGGATCGGTGCACAGGAATTATTGTATGAAGTGTCATGATCATTCGTACAGCGCTCGGGATATTCTAGAGAGCCAGGGGATTCCCAGATGTGCATGCGGCGGTATGATTAAGCCGGATGTGGTGCTTTATGAGGAAGGGCTGGATCAGGATACAATTCGTGATGCGATACGAACGATAGCCAGAGCACAGATGATCATAGTGGGAGGAACTTCTCTGGCGGTATATCCGGCAGCAGGACTTTTGGATTATTTTCAGGGAGAGGCGCTGGTTCTGATTAATAAAGGAGCCACCCCTCAGGATAAGAATGCGGATCTTTTGATTCAGAAACCAATCGGGCAGGTATTAGATCAGATTCATATCTGAACAGGAAAAGACAGATAATGGGAGAAGAGATATGGCATATCAATATGAAGTGGGAGATATTGTGAAATTAAAAAAACAGCATCCCTGTGGGAGCAACGAATGGGAAATCCTTCGGGTGGGAGCAGATTTTCGGCTGAAATGTATGGGGTGTGGTCATCAGATCATGGTTTCCAGAAAACTGGTGGAGAAAAATACGAAAAATTTGAGGAAAAATAATGCAGAAAATACTTGAACTTTTATGGGCGGCATGGTAGAATAAGACCTCGTGATATATTATTTATCCTTGTTTCCGGACAGATTTCCGGAAGCCAAAAGTCCAAAAGGAGGTAAAACAGCATGAACAAATACGAATTAGCATTGGTTGTGAATGCAAAAATCGAGGATGAAGCTCGTGAAGCCGTAGTTGAGAAAGCAAAAAATTATGTGACACGTTACGGCGGAACCGTTACAGAAGTGGAAGAATGGGGTAAGAAAAGATTAGCTTACGAAGTTCAGAAAATGAGAGAAGGCTTCTACTATTTCATCCAGTTCGAAGCAGACGCTACATGCCCGGCAGAAGTTGAGAGACATGTACGTATCATGGACAATGTTCTGAGATATTTAGTTGTAAAAAAAGAAGCTTAATTTCTTAAGTGCCAAAAAGCCCATTAAAGGTTTGTATGGTACCTGTAGAGACTTATAAAGAGAGGTAAGAATATGAACAAAGTTATTTTAATGGGACGTTTAACAAGAGATCCTGAAGTAAGATATTCAGCAGGAGAGAATTCATTGGCAATCGCACGATACACTCTGGCTGTAGACAGAAGATTTAAGAGAGACGGAGAGGCAACTGCTGACTTTATCAGTTGCGTATCTTTCGGAAGAACCGCAGAGTTTGCCGAGAAATATTTTCGTCAGGGATTAAAGATTGTTGTCAGCGGTCGGATCCAGACAGGAAGCTATACCAACCGGGACGGACAGAAGGTTTATACAACAGAGGTTGTGGTAGAAGATCAGGAATTTGCAGAGAGCAAGGCAGCCAGCGATCATTACCAGGGTGGTAATAATTTCGGCGGAGGCTTTGCCGGTTCAAGCAGCGCTCCGTCTGCTCCTATGGGAGGCGGAAGCAGCGCATCAGCAGATGGATTTATGAATATTCCCGATGGTATCGACGAGGAACTGCCATTCAACTAGCATATAGGTCAGATGAGCGGTCATCTGAGATCAGATTTGTAAAAAGGAGGTAAGACTCATGGCTTACAATAAAGGTGAAAGACCAGAATCTCCAATGAAGAGAAGAGGCGGTCGCAGAAGAAAAAAAGTTTGTGTATTCTGTGGTAAAGAGAATAACGAAATCAGCTACAAAGATGTAAATAAATTAAGAAAATACGTTTCTGAGAGAGGAAAAATCCTTCCCAGAAGAATCACAGGAAACTGTGCAAAACATCAGAGAGCTCTGACTGTAGAGATCAAAAAAGCAAGACATATCGCTATTATGCCATATGTGACAGACTAATTAAGATGTACATGGAACCAGCAGGTATATACCTGCTGGTTTTTAAGTTAAAAAAAGACTTTTTTATTGCAGAGGGAAATGTTATAATGGATGGGTAGTAATGTGTGGGACTGCAGCATACGATCGGGTGTGAGGGAGCAGTCCTCTTTTAGACAGGTGGAAATAGGTAAAAGATATGAAAGAAAAAATCAAACTAAAAGGGCAGTTGAAGTCCTATCTGCGTTGGCCTCTGATTATGACAGTCCTTCTGATCATCATGAACGTTATGTTGTATATGGTGGAAGTGAAGGCGGGTGCGATTGCGACAGGATTTACTGCAGTTTACATTGTGGCGGCGGTCCTTCTGTATTTTCACAGACGTCCCTCCATTCTCAATGAGCTGATTTCTTTTGCTACCCAATACGGGCAGGTGCAGAAGAATCTGATGCAAAGCTTTGCACTTCCGTATGCGCTTCTGGATGCAGATGGCAAGATTCTCTGGATGAATGATGAGTTTTTATTCCTTACCGGAAAAGAAAAAAGATATCGAAAATTTATTGGGAATATCTTTCCTGAGGTGACTTCGGAGAAATTACCGCTTCCGGATGAAGTGAGAGATCTGGAAATCGTTTATCAGGAACACAGTTATCGATTGAATATGAAAAGAGTGGAGATTCAGGAGCTTTTGGATGCCTCTGGCATCGTGGAAGCGGATAAAGACAGAAGCTATCTGATCTCCATGTATTTATTTGACGAGACAGAGCTGAAGCGCTATATTCGCCAGAAAGACGAAGAGAAGCTGGTGACGGGGCTTTTATATCTGGATAATTATGAAGAGGCTCTGGAAAGTATGGAGGAAGTACGCAGTTCTCTTCTGATCGCTCTTATCGATAGAAAGATCAATAAGTATTTTGCAAGTATCGACGGCGTTGTGAAAAAGCTGGAAAAAGACAAATATTTTCTGGTGATGCGCAAAAAGTCTCTGGATATCCTGAAAGAGAAAAAGTTCAGTATTCTGGAGGAAGTAAAAACCGTTAATATTGGAAATGAAATGGCAGTGACTATCAGTATCGGTATCGGTATGAATGCGGATACGTATGCGCACACTTCGGAATACGCCAGAATCGCTATGGAGCTGGCTCTTGGACGTGGCGGCGATCAGGTGGTGGTGAAGGATGGCAATAATATCACGTATTATGGCGGAAAGTCCCAGATGATGGAGAAAACCACCCGTGTGAAGGCTCGTGTAAAAGCACATGCGCTGAAAGAGTTTATGAGCAGTAAGGATAAAGTGGTAGTTATGGGACATAAGATCACAGATGTAGATACCTTTGGCGCTGCGATCGGTATCTATCGGGCGGCAAAGACGCTGGAAAAAAAGGCATATATTGTGATCAATACGCCCACTTCTTCTATTCGCCCGCTGATGGATGGATTTCTTCACAGTCAGGAATACGATTCCCGAATGTTTGTGAATAGTCATGAGGCGAAGGAGATTGTAGATGATAATACCGTTGTCGTGGTGGTAGATACAAACCGACCGAATTATACGGAGTGTGAGGAACTGCTGTCGATGACAAAAACGATTGTGGTTCTCGATCATCACCGACAGGGTAAGGATGTGATCCAGAATGCGGTGCTTTCCTATATTGAGCCGTATGCATCTTCGGCTTGTGAAATGGTGGCAGAAATCCTTCAGTATTTTGCAGATGGAATCCGTATTCGAAATATTGAAGCGGACAGTATTTATGCCGGAATTATGATCGATACCAATAATTTCCTCACGAAGACCGGAGTACGTACCTTTGAGGCGGCCGCCTTCCTGCGAAGATGTGGAGCGGATGTAACCAGGGTGAGAAAACTGTTCCGGGAGAATGTAGAAGATTACAGGGCAAAAGGAGAGGCAATTCGGAATGCAGAACTGTTCCGGGAACATTTTGCTATTTCCGTGTGTCCCAGCGAAGGGCTGGAAAGTCCTACTGTGGTGGGGGCGCAGGCGGCAAATGAGCTTCTCAATGTGATCGGTGTGCGGGCATCCTTTGTGCTTACCGATTATCGAAATACGATTTATATCAGCGCAAGGTCTATTGATGAGATCAATGTACAGGTTATTATGGAACGGTTGGGCGGCGGCGGTCATTTGAATATTGCCGGCGCACAGCTGGAACATTATAGTATTGCGGAGGCGACAGATACGCTGAAGCGAACGTTACAGAAAATGTTGGATGAAGGAGATATTTAAAATGAAAGTAATTTTATTGGAAGATGTAAAATCCCTGGGAAAAAAGGGCCAGGTAGTAAATGTAAGCGACGGCTATGCAAGAAATATGCTTTTGCCTAAAAAATTGGGTGTGGAAGCGACTACAAAGAACATGAATGATCTGAAACTTCAGAAAGCGCATGAGGAGAAAGTTGCCCAGGAAAATCTGGATGCGGCAAAAGCTTTTGCGGATGAATTAAAAGATAAGGAAGTAGTGGTAACGATTAAAGTTGGAGAGGGAGGAAGAACCTTCGGTTCTGTCTCTACAAAAGAAATTTCAGAGGCAGTAAAAGAACAGTTAGGCTATGATATTGATAAGAAAAAGATGCAGCTTCCGAATCCTATCCGGGAACTGGGTACAACGATCGTATCGGTACGTCTCCATCCAAAGGTGACGGGAGAATTAAAAGTGATCGTAAAAGAAGCTTAGGAGGAAGTTTTTCGTGGAGGAAGCATTGATTAAACGGATTCTGCCCCACAGTGAGGAGGCGGAACGGTCCGTAGTGGGTTGTATGATGATGAGCCGGGACGCTATCATGGTAGCAGCCGAGATCCTGACGGGAGAAGATTTTTACCTGCAGATGATGGGCGTTGTTTTTGACGCTATGGTGGAATTGTATAATGAGGGTAAACCCGTTGATTTTGTCACGCTTCCGGAAAAGCTGAAGGAAAAAGATGTACCTCCGGAAGTGAGCAGTATGGAATTTGCCAAGGATCTGTTTAATTCTGTTCCTACTTCGGCAAATGTAAAGTACTATGCCAATATCGTAAATGAAAAGGCTATGCTTCGCCGGCTGATCAAGCTAAATGAAGAGATAGCAAATACCTGCTACCTGAGTAAAGATTCTGTAGAAGATATTTTGGAAGATACGGAAAAACGTATGTTTCAGTTGCTGCAGCGGCGGACAGGGGGAGACTGTGTACCTATTCGTCAGGTTGTTTTGAATGCTTTGGGTACGATCGAGAAGGCTTCTCAGATGAAAGGAACTGTCACCGGTGTTTCTACAGGATTTGTAGATCTGGATTATAAAACTTCCGGTTTGCAGCCATCAGATTTTATTCTGGTGGCTGCCCGTCCCTCTATGGGAAAGACGGCTTTTGTCCTGAATATGGCGCAGCATATGGCATTCAGAAAAGAAAAGACAGTGGCAATCTTCAGCTTGGAGATGAGCAAAGAACAGTTGGTAAATCGTCTGTTCTCTCTGGAATCTAAAGTGGATTCGCAGAAGATCCGTACTGGTAATCTGGAGGATGAGGATTGGGCAAAGCTGATCGAAGGCGCCGGGATTATTGGAAATTCCCATCTGATTATTGATGATACGCCGGGTATTTCTATTTCTGAGCTGCGGTCCAAGTGCCGGAAGTTTAAACTGGAGCAGGGGCTGGATATTATTATTATTGACTACCTGCAGTTGATGTCTGGAAGCGGACGGGGCGGAGATTCCCGTCAGCAGGAGATTTCTGATATTTCCCGGGCGCTAAAGGGTGTGGCAAGGGAATTGAACGTTCCGGTGGTGGCATTGTCTCAGCTGAGCCGTGCTGTGGAGAAAAGAGATGATAAGCGTCCTATGCTTTCTGATTTGCGTGAATCGGGGGCAATCGAGCAGGATGCCGACGTGGTTATGTTCATTTACAGGGATGATTACTACAACAAAGATACAGAAAATAAAAATATGGCGGAGATTATCATTGCAAAACAGAGAAATGGTCCGATTGGAACCGTTAATCTGGTATGGATGCCGGAGTATACAAGATTTGTTAATGCAAAAAAGGACTGAAAGTGTCGAAGAGAATTTCTTGTATTTCGTCGGATGAATGATATAATGAATGGTAGTGAGTGGAGACAAGTCTGGCTTGTTTATCGCGATATCACGTTCTTATGGAGGTTAAGTATATGAATGAAACCAGATATTTGATTTCCGAGGCGGCAAAGCTGGTTCAAGTAGAATCTCATGTACTGCGGTACTGGGAGGAAGAGCTGGAACTGCCGATTGGGAGGAATGAAATGGGACATCGATACTATACCGAGAAAGATATTCAGAGATTTCTGGATATAAAAGAGCTGAAGAAAAAAGGGCTGCAGCTTCGTGCGATTAAGGAAAAGGTTCACGAAGATGAAAAACAGGAGGATGATTGTCGGGAGGAACAGGCGGAGAAAGAATTACCCCGGGTGGTGCTTGTAAAGCCTCAGCGTTTTCAAATAGAAAGAGAAAAAGAGATTCAGGAGAAATCTGAGCAGACGGAGGTTCTGCCGGAAGCTAAAGATTCTGAGACGGCTTCGGAGGGAAAAACCAAGGAAGAAAAGTTTGTTCTGATCATGGAGCGGCTGATTCACGATATTGAGAGAAGTGAAAAAAAGGAAGGAAGGTATCGCAGGCTGGATGAGGCGATCCGCCGACATCAGCAGTCCAGAAAGATGGTAGCGGTTACCGAGGATGTGCCGGCAAAGAAGGGAAGAAAAAAAGGATAAAGCAAAAGCGGAGAGGAATGATCCACTCCGCTTTTGTATGTAATTAGCCTTCTACGATAGCTTCTGTAGGACAAACACCTGCACATGTTCCGCAGTCTACACATGTATCAGCATCGATAACGTATTTGTCATCGCCTTCGCTGATAGCTTCTACTGGACATTCAGCTGCACATGTTCCGCAGGATACACATTCATCTGTAATAACGTATGCCATAGTTTTGTTCCTCCTTTATAGTATTACCTGAAAGGATGCACCACATCAGGTTCTAAGCACATTCTAATATAAGAAGAGCAAGATTACAAGTACTAAATTTGGAACAATGACAGGAAGTGAAACAAATCAGTTGCGAAGGGAATAGAAAGGTATTATAATGGAAAAAGTAAGTGTGACGATAGTCAGGCTTCGCTTTTACAGGTCAAAGAAAAGGAGGATATCATAATGGCAAAAGTTTCCAAAGATATGATTATTGCAGATTTGATCAATATTGATCAGAATATTATAGCAATTCTGATGAGAGCAGGTATGCATTGCATTGGCTGCCCATCCGCACAGGGAGAAAGTCTGGAAGAAGCAGCGATGGTTCATGGAATTGATGCAGATATGCTGGTAGATCAGATTAATGATTATCTGGCTCAGTAATTGAGGAATTGTTTTAAAAGTCAAAGGGTTGTTATCATCTGGTATTTTTTCAGAGGTAACAACCCTTGTTTATCTTATGTCAGCTGAAAAAGCTGCTGCAGAGCTTGCTGAGAAATGATGACTTCCCCATGCTCTGTTAAGTATGCTTCTACAGAAGAAGAGCATGCTCTTCCTCTTCCGTATTCGGAGAGAATATTACATACTTTGTTAAATTCTTCGGGAGTACTGTCTGTTTGGTGGAGAATCAAAAGGTAGTTCTGATTTTTATCCTTATACAGGGTATTTTCACCGTCATAACATCCATTTAACCCACGGGAAGCGGAGATGATCACATCCAAGTCCGGGAAAGTGAAAATTCGGGTCAGATTCGGGGACTTTTCCTCGGAGTTATCTTCCGGAACTGTTGTTTCTTCCTCTGAAACTTTAGACTTGCTGGATGGAGCTTTTTCTTTCTTTTTCATGGAAGAAGATTTTTTCAGCTTGCTTTCACACAGCTTTTGGAACAAATCCAGAATATCATCTGCCCCGGAGATATCAGGTACATCAGAGACAGAAACAGGACTGTCATCTTCGTTCATGGCGAATTTGGAAAAACGGGTATCCAGCTCTTCCGGATCTTCTACTTTTGTGATGATCAATACGATACTGTCCGGTGTGATGGGGATAGCTTCGATCATCAGAGGAATATTATCCGCTTCAAATCCAAACTCATCTTGTGCCTGCAGCATCATATCACGGAAAAGGTTTTTTGCTTTTTCTGTTCCGTAAGCCAGTTCGCTGAGTTTGATCTGTCGATTTGCCAGATCATCCCGGGTGAGGGTACAGCGAATTTGATTATCGTTTATTTTTTCTATTTTCACAGATATCACATCCTTTTTATAACGATTCTAATTGGAAATGCCGGATACAAAAAGTACCCACAACATTTTACATATAATGATTCTAGTTTATTATATACTGAAATCCTCGAGAATGTAAAGAGGTTCATAATTTTTTCATAGTTTTTCCGAAAAGTTTCTTGCAAATAAAAGAAAAGAGCTTATAATGGAGAGTAGAAGAGGTGGCACAGTCCAAAGAAAGGATGTGATGCCAGCCTATAAAGTTGAAGTTCTAATTTCATTTCAAAGTTTCTGAGTATTTTCTATTCGGTTGTTCACCGTACTATATTCCAATTTACAAAAAAGTATGAATAAAAGTAACAGGGACAGGTGTCATCTTTTCTAACAAACCACAGGCTTTTTGGAAAATTTAAGAGAGGAGAGCGGAAAGTATGTCAGGGCTTATGACTTTTTGACCCTGGCAGCGGAAAATAATATATCACGAGTAATTCTGCTGTTTATTGAAAAATGAAGAAAAAAAGCAAAAAAGGAAAAGATGATTTTCGCAGAGAACTGGACAGTTATGCGAAGCAGGGAATTCCCTTGTGGCTGGATGGAAGTCCCAGTACGCCCGGAGAGATTGTGAAAGCGCATAAGATCGCTGAAAATGCTACCTATATGAGAGACTATGTGGAAGATCAGGAAGGGAATCTTGAGCGTCTGGAATTTGGTAAAGTGAAGGAAGAATAACTGTACAGAACAATGTGCCCCCGGCATCTTATTAGGTTCCCTCCGATGTGTACATCTGCCGGGGGTACACAAATCTTAAAATTTCAAAAAATGTCGAAGAAAAGGATGACGGAATTTGATTCTGTTGTTATAATGAGATGCAGTAGGAGGGTTATCACATGAAGAAAAAAATGATATCGGTAGTGACGGTGACAGGGCTCATTTTTCTGGTGCTGGCAGTAGGAGTGATCACTATGCTGGTGAAGCGTTATGTCCCGTCCAGAGAGACGATGGATGGAAATACATATTTTGGAGTGACAGAAGGAGATCAGGCGGCTCTTATTGTGAACCGGGTACTGGCGGAAGAAAAATTGAAGACAGCAGACGGCAGATATTATGTGGAAGATGCCGTTGTGGGAAAATATATTAATGGAAGATTTTACTGGGATGATAAGCAGAAGGTTATGCTGTATACGCTTCCTACGGAGGTATTTCAGATTGTACCGGATACCAAGGAGTATCAGACGTCCGCGGGCGTTCAGCAGACAGATTATGTGATATTGAAATCGATAGGGGACAGCTATTATCTGGATCTGGAGTTTATCAAGCAGTATTCAGATATGGAATATACCGTATATGAGAATCCCAACAGAGTAGTAATTCAGACGGAATGGCCGGAATTTCAGCAAGTAACAGTAAAAAAGGACAGTGAGATCCGTCAGAAGGGCGGTATTAAGAGCATTATCGTGGATAAAGTAGAGAAAGAAGAAACGTTATATCTTCAGGAAGAGATGGAAAACTGGAGTAAGGTGTCCACGAAGGATGGTTATACAGGATATATCAAGAAGGAAGATATTTCGGAACCGGAGACGGTTACGGTAGAATATGCAAGTACGATGCCGGAATTTACCAGTGTCAGGAGAGATCACAAGATCAATTTGGGCTGGCATCAGGTAACAAGCGCAGAGGGAAATGCGTCATTGACTTCTGTATTGGCAAATACGCAGGGACTGAATACCATATCACCGACCTGGTTTTCCGTGGTAGATAACAGTGGAACCATATCTTCACTGGCAAGTGCGGATTATGTAAATCAGGCGCACAGTATGGGCTTGGAAGTATGGGGATTGATTGATAATTTTAGCACTACGGCGGATACGCTGACATTTCTTTCAGACACGCAGGCAAGAAATAATATTATCAATCAGTTGATGGCTCAGGCAGATGCCGTGGGTCTGGATGGAATTAATCTGGATTTTGAGTCGATCACCGAGGAACAGGGAGCGCACTATGTGCAGTTTATTCGGGAATTATCGGTGGCATGCAGAAATAAGGGACTGGTATTGTCGGTGGACAATCCGGTACCGATGCCATATACGAAGCATTATGACCGGAAAGAACAGGGAATTATGGCTGATTATGTGATTATTATGGGCTATGATGAACATCATTCCGGTGATACGGAGGCTGGTTCAGTGGCATCCCTGGAATTTGTGAAGAAGGGAATCGAAGAAACTTTGAAAGAAGTTCCAGCAGAAAAGGTGATCAATGCCATACCATTTTATACGCGGGTCTGGATTGAACCTTTTGGTGGGGGAAATCTTACCAGTGAAGTACTGGGAATGGATGGAACTTCCCGCTATATTGCAGATAAAGGAATGGATGTTTACTGGGATGAGCAGGCAGGACAAAATATAGCTACCTATGAAGGCGAAGATGCATTGTATACCATCTGGGTAGAAGATGAGCAATCGATTGCGGAAAAGATGAAATTGATTCAGGAAAATGGACTGGCAGGAGTTGCAGAATGGAAGCTGGGATTTGAGCGGGCATCCGTATGGCCGGTGATCGCACAGTATCTGTAAGATGATGTTATAGTCAAAAGACATATTCCTGTTTTGAGGGCGAGATATAAAGGTATAAAGTTAGAAAGGCGGTAAAAGATATGGCAGAAGAAATGTTTAAGACAACATTGATGGGTGGATTTGACAAGGATGACGTTCTGGCAAAGGTAAAAAATATTAAGGATGAGGCATACGCAGAAAAGAGTAAGCTGATCAAAGCGGGGAAAGAAAAGGATAAAAAGATCAAAGCGCTTCAGGATCAGATTAATCAGAATAATATTCGAAAGGCTCAGGAGATGGATGAGCTGAGAGCGGAACACCGACAGGAACTGAAAAAAATGGAGAAGCTTCTGGAAGCCAAGAATGCCCAGAAAGAAAAGCTGGAATGGGAGATTGCTGAAAAATATCAAAAGTATATTGATCGGTATGATCTGATCGGAAGTCTTATTCTGGAAGCCCAGGAGAAAGCGGAGCTTATTATTCAGGATGCGGAACAGAAACGGGATATGCTTATGGAAGAGGCGAGAGTGGAAGCTCAGAAGTGCCTCGATGCTGTTCAATCAGAAGTAGATGAGAAGCTTGCAGAGGGGAAACGAAAATATATCGCAGTGCAGGAAGAGATGAATGAGATTGTTCAGTTGATCAATGAGGCACAGAAGCGTTTCATGTCCTCTTATAAAGAAGTACATAAAATCATCAGTACAATGCCGGAATCCATGAAGGAGTTAGAGGATGAGGAGGATAAAAGTGCGGAAACGGATAGTCTGGATGAGTCGGATGATGAAATTTCCGAAAAAGAATGGATGCAGATTCTGGAAAAAGAAGCGAGAGATGAAGAATAAGTAGTGAAATAACTTCGGGGGCATATAATTTAATAAATATGCTCCGGGAGTTTTTTTGTGAAGAAGAAAATTTTAGAAATGGGTATGGCATGCCTGTTGTTGTTTGGCGTATTCTGGCTGGCAAGAGAGGGTGCAAGAATGGTGTCGGTGCAGCGGGAAAAAGATTCTTTTGTGGTGGTTGTGGACCCGGGTCACGGTGGGAGTGATCCGGGAAAGATTGGAATTCATAAAGAAAAAGAGAAGGATATCAACTTGCAGATTGCCCGGAAAGTGAAAAAGAAGCTGGAAAAAGAGAAAGTACAGGTGGTGATGACCAGAGAAAAAGATATGGAACTGGCAGAGGCGGAGAGTCAGAATAAGAAGGTGCAGGATCTGAAAAATCGCTGTGAACTGATACATAAGGTGCATCCGGATTGCGTGATCAGTATTCATCAGAACAGTTATCCGGAAGAAGAGATTAAGGGAGCGCAGGTGTTTTACTATACGGACTCGGCGGAAGGAAAGAGACTGGGAGAAATCATGCAGAAGAATCTGGTAGAAGGGCTGGATAAGGCGAATCACAGACAGGCAAAAGGAAACAGCAATTATTATCTTTTGAAGAAGACAGACGCTACGTTAGTGATTGTGGAGTGTGGTTTTTTGAGTAATCGGGAGGAAAGCAGCAAGCTTTCTAAGGAAGATTATCAGGAACAGGTAGCGAAGGCTATATGCAAAGGAGTTATGGAATATCTGGAAACCGCTAAAATTTCCCTTGCCGATGGGGGCGGTCTTTAGTATACTGGGTATAGCAGACGTAAAGAGAAAAGGTGAGAAGATGGAAACAAAAGTGATCCGAATGGATCCCGCTCAGATAGATCAGGAAACCATGAAGAAAGCGGGAGCGATCCTGAAACAGGGAGGACTTGTGGCATTTCCTACAGAGACTGTTTATGGTCTGGGGGGAAATGCGTTGGATGAACAGGCAGCAGAAAAGATTTACAGCGCGAAGGGGAGACCTTCGGATAATCCGTTGATTGTACATATCGCAGAATTTTCGGATTTGGATAGGATTGTACAGGAAGTACCGGAAAAAGCAAAAAAATTGGCAGAGGCCTTTTGGCCAGGACCGCTGACAATGATTTTTCCAAAGAGTAAAGAAGTACCCTATGGAACCACAGGAGGAATGGAGACGGTGGCGGTACGAATGCCGAATCATCCCCTGGCATTGGCTTTGATAAGAGCGGGCGGCGGTTATGTGGCAGCGCCAAGCGCCAATACTTCAGGAAGACCCAGTCCCACCAGAGCTTCGCATGTGGAAGAGGATCTTTGCGGGAAAATAGATATGATTCTTGATGGAGGAGAAGTGGGGATCGGTCTGGAATCTACGATTGTGGATTTTACGGAAGAAGTTCCTACGATTCTGCGTCCCGGTTATATTAATCAGAGTATGTTGGAAGCAGTGATCGGAAGCGTTCAAATTGACCGAGGACTTATTTCTTCAGACAGTGAAGTTCATCCTAAGGCGCCGGGGATGAAATATCGCCATTATGCTCCGAAAGCCAATCTGACAGTGGTGGAAGGGACGCCGGAGGCGGTACAGGAGGAGATTCGCAGACGTACCCGGGAAAAGATAGAGGAAGGATTTCAGGTGGGGATTATTGCCACTGAAGAGAGTTTGAGCGCATACCCGGAGGGTATTGTGAAGTGTATTGGAACAAGAAAACAGGAAGAAAGTATTGCCAGGCATTTATTTGGAGTGCTGCGCGAATTTGATGACAGCGGTGTGCAATATATTTTCTCAGAAGCTTTTGATACTCCCCAGATGGGGCAGGCGATCATGAACAGGCTTTTGAAGGCTGCTGGACAGCAGAAGATTAAGGTGTGAGGAAGTAACATGGTAATAAGGTATAAAAAGTTGATTTTTGTGGATACCAATGATAACTGCAGAGCTCCCATGGCGGAATTGATACTAAAGAGAAAGTTTTTGACAAATCCGTTAACCATTGAATCCCGGGGTTTGGTGGTACTGTTTCCAGAACCGATGAATCCCAAGGCGGAGGCAGTATTGGAAAATCATGGATATCCTACGCCTGTTCATGTGGCCATGCAGTTGGAGCAGGAGGATATCAGCAGAGACGTACTTCTGATTACCATGGAAGAAAAACAGAAATCCCAAATCTGGGAGACTTATGAGGATGCTCCCCATGTATACACGCTGAAAGAATATGTGGGAGAGTCGGGAGATATCCCGCCGCTTTATGGACAACCGTTGTCTGTGTATTCTCAATGTTATACAGAAATGGAACTTTTGATACGCAGGCTGGTGATAAGATTAAATGAAGAGGAGGAACTGTAATGATAGCAATAGGCTGTGATCATGGCGGTTATGAATTAAAAAAAGAGATAGAATCCTATCTGGATGGCAAAGGAATTGCCTATAAGGATTATGGATGTGACAGTATGGCATCTGTAGATTATCCTGTTTATGCAAGAAAGGTGGCGCATGCCATTCTGGACGGCGAGTGTGATAAGGGAATCCTTATCTGCGGAACGGGAATTGGTATTTCTATAGCAGCAAATAAGATTCCGGGTATCCGCGCAGCCCTGTGTACCGATTGCTTCTGCGCTCAGGCTACCAGAGAGCACAATGATGCGAATATTCTGGCATTGGGAGGAAGAGTTGTAGGATCGGGACTGGCTGTTAAAATCGTAGAAACATTTTTGGAAACACCATTTTCCAATGATGAACGTCATATTCGCCGGATCAATTTGATTGAAAACAGTGAAAATGACTGATAAATGGAGATACTGAATAACAAAAGAGGTATACTTTCAAATAAAAGAAAGTGGAAAGGGGTACAAATGTCAAAAATCGTAGTTATGGATCATCCGTTGATCCAGCATAAGATTGGAATTATCCGGAGAGAGGAGACCAGTTCTAAAGAGTTCAGAGAAATGATCAGTGAGATCGCTATGCTTATGTGCTATGAAGCAACAAGAGATCTGAAACTGGTGGATGTGGATATCAAAACACCGATCACGGACATGACGGCAAAGGAACTGGCAGGTAAAAAATTGGCGGTAGTTCCAATCCTTCGTGCAGGTCTTGGTATGGTAGAAGGTATGCTGGCAATGATTCCAGCAGCTAAAGTGGGACATATCGGTCTGTATCGTGATCCGGAAACTCTGGAGCCTGTGGAATATTACTGTAAACTTCCGGCAGACAGCTCTGAGAGAGATATTTTTGTAGTGGACCCTATGCTGGCAACCGGCGGTTCTGCAGAGGCGGCGATTCAGATGCTGAAGGACAAGGGTGTGCGCAATATTCGTTTTATGTGCATTATTGCGGCTCCGGAAGGAGTAAAGAGAATGCAGGAAGCTCACCCGGATGTGGATCTGTATATCGGAGCTTTAGATGAGCAGTTAAATGATCATGGATATATCGTTCCGGGTTTGGGAGATGCAGGAGACCGTATTTTCGGAACGAAATAAAGAGGTGTCTGTCATGAAAGGTAAGAGAGAAGATTATATTACCTGGGATGAATATTTTATGGGAGTGGCAAAGCTGTCAGGTATGCGTTCCAAAGATCCTCATTCTCAGGTGGGAGCATGTATCGTCAGTCAGGATAATAAGATTCTGTCTATGGGCTATAATGGATTTCCTATGGGATGTTCCGATGATGAATTTCCGTGGACGCGGGACGGGGAAGCTCTGGATACGAAATATCTGTATGTGACCCACAGCGAGCTGAATGCGATCCTGAACTACAGAGGAGGATCGCTGGAGGGGGCAAAGCTGTATGTTTCCCTGTTTCCCTGTAATGAATGCGCAAAAGCAATCATTCAGGCGGGAATCAAAACCATTATCTATGAAGTAGATAAATATGCAGACACACCGGCGGTAAAGGCATCTAAAAGGATGTTGGATGCAGCAGGGGTGAGATATTATCAGTATAATCATACAGACAGAGAAATTGTTATTAAGGTATGAGAAAAGTGGTTGTTTATACAATCATAAATAATTTTCAGATGGAGTTGGCACTTAGTGTATATCTGAAATATTTATACATTTTATGCTCGGTTTGCGCTCACTTTGAGCCTAAAGTCTCAAAGATGCGATCGACAAATTCGCTAAAAATGCATAAATATTCGGAATAATGCTTGACGTGACAGCTCCATTTTTTTATCATTGACAAACTGACTCTTTGGAGATAGTATATAACTAACTCTTGAGAGATACTGCGAGGAGATTTGTTATGGGTAAGATAGTTTTATATCACGGTTCAAAGGAAAAAATTGAGAAGCCTCTTTTGGGAAAAGGTAAGGTTTATAACGATTATGGTCAGGGATTTTACTGTACAGAACATATAGAACTTGCCAGGGAATGGTCTTGTAATGAAGGCGTTGACGGTTTTGTGAATGAATATGGGCTTGATCCATCAGGTTTGAAGATTTTAAATTTATCTTCGGAAGAATATACGATTCTTCATTGGCTCGCTCTGCTTATGGAAAATCGTCGCTTCCGTGTATCAACGCCTGTCATGCGCAGAGGTGTTCAGTGGCTGAAGGATTATTTTTTAATTGATATCAGTGAATACGATCTGATTATTGGCTATCGTGCAGATGATTCCTATTTTTCATTCGCAAGAGCTTTTATCAGTAACGAAATTTCTTTGAGTCAGCTAAACTATGCAATGCGTCTTGGCAGACTCGGAGAACAATATGTTTTAAAAACTGAACAAGCATTTAAGCAGTTGGTGTTTAAATCTGCTGAATTGGCAGATAATACTATTTACTATGCGCGCAGAAAAAGGAGAGATGATGAAGCCCGTAACGCTTTTTTTACAGAGCTTGAAAAAGAAGATATTCATGGGATTTATATGAGAGATATTATCAGGGAGGAGATGACAGGGGATGATGTACGCTTACGATGAGATGTATCTCGAGGATGCTATGAGAAATCTTGGGGAAGCATTTGATTATTCAGTAACTGTTTTGCATATTTCCATGGATGATTTTCTTGATATGTTTATTATAAGCGGTATTGCCGAACAATTTGCCAGTGGTGTTCCAAAGTTCGTATCAGGTCTTTCGGGAACAGAGCTTGTATGGGAAGTCCTCAATCGGATCGGGGGAAATGTGGATTTTCCTGCACCACAAACGGTATATGACTATTCCTCTGAGTATTGGTGCGGTTGGATTCTTGCGTTTTATCAATGGAATATCAGAAAAAGTTTCAAGGAAATCAAAAAATATTTGCCTATGAGTGAGATTTATAAGTTATACCCTACCTTGCATGAAGCAGCGGAGGAAAAATTTGTTGATGTGGCAAATGCCATACTTGAATGTAAAAACTTCCCTACGAAATTACAGACAGTACGGAAAGCAATCGGACTTTCGCAAAAAGAACTGTCTGTAAAATCAGGGGTAACGCTCCGAATGATTCAGCAATATGAACAGCGCGCAAAAGATATAAATAAGGCAACGGTAAGTAATTTATTTTCATTAGCACAAGCACTTGGCTGCAAGGCAGAGGATTTGCTGGAATAACGGAGTAAAAACCTTCTTAGGGGGCAGGGTTCTGACTGACAGCGCCTACAATGGGGTGAGGCATATACAGTTCTTCCAGGCAGCTGATATCTTTTTCGGTCAGTTTTATATCCAGCGCTTTTACCGCATCATCGAGATAGTGGCTTTTGGTGGCTCCAATGATAGGAGAGGCGATGCCTTTTGCCCATAGCCATGCAAGGGCAATCTGGGACATTTTGCAGTGATATTTTTCTGAAAGTTCGTGTACCCGGGAAACGATCTGCATATCCTGTTTTTCCATACCATCGTATTTTCCTCGGGCAACCCGGTCTGTTTTGCTCCTCAGGGAATCAGTGTTCCATTTCGGTCGTGTTAAATGACCGGCGGCGAGAGGGCTGTAGGGCATAAGTGATACGTCCATTTGCTGACAGAGAGGGATCAATTCCCTTTCGTCTTCCCGATATAGTAAATTATAATGATTTTCCATGGTGGAAAAAGGTGTCCAACCATGGTCTTTTGCTGCAATCTGCAAGGTATGGAATTGATAGCCGTACATGGCGGAGGCGCCCAGCGCTCGTACTTTTCCTGATTTTACCAGTTCGTGAAGGGTTTCCATAGTTTCCTCGATGGGCGTCTCATAGTCAAAACGATGGATGATATAAAGATCCAGATAATCTGTACCGAGGCGTTTCAATGTGCCTTCGATTTCCCGAAGGATAGCTGCTCTGGATAAACGTCCTTCATTAAAATAAACTTTGGATGCAATGACAACTTTATCCCGGGCAATATTATTTTTCAGGGCTCTTCCCAGATATTCTTCGCTGGTTCCCGCTGAATAACTGTTGGCTGTATCAAAAAAATTAATACTCAGATTTAAGGCATGCCTGATGATATTTTCGCTTTCTGATTCATTCAGTGTCCAGTCGTGCATGGTTCCGGCTTTGCCGAAACTCATGCAGCCCAGACAGATTTTGGACACTTCGATATTTGAATTTCCTAATTTTGTATATTCCATAGAAGACTCCTTTTGTTATATACAGGGTGAAATAGTAATTTTTCCTTGTGCAACAGGATCGTCCATGATGATTTCACCTACCTCAGGGACCTGAATTTCACCGGAAAGAGGGTTTTTAATACTGTCAATTTTGGCAGTGAGAGTGGCATGGACTTCCGATTTTTCAAATGCCAGGTCGGTATCGATCATCTCACAATCTACCAGTTTCAGATTTTTGCAGTAACAAAATGGCTGTGTGCCAATGATTTTACAGTTGATAAGGGTGAGACCATCAGAGTACCATGCCAGATATTCTCCTTTGATCACACTATTTTTTACAGTGATATTTTTCCCATGCCAGAAGGCGTCTTTGGTATCAAAGTTACAATTTTCAAAGACAGCGTTTTTGACATACTGAAAAGAATATTTTCCAGTAAAATTCACATTGGAAAAGGTAAGATGTTCGGAACGCATCATAAAATATTCGCTGACAGCAGTAGTATTTTCCATGTGAATATTTTGTGCGGACCAGCCGAATTCAGGGGAAATAATAGCGCAGTTTTTAATCATGATATCGCTGCATTCCCGCAGGGCTTTGATTCCATGGAGATTTGTATCTGCAATTTCTACATGGTCGGAATACCACAAGGCGGCTCTGCACAATTCTGTCATTTCGGAATCAACAATTTTCAGGTGGTGATCGTGCCAGAAGGGATATCGCAGATTAAAAAAGCAGTTTTCTACAGAAATATTCTCACATTCTTTAAATGCGCTCTCTCCGTCAGCAGGACCGTCGAAGGAACATTTTTTTACGATTACATCGTGGGTTCCATAAAAAGCTCGTTCCTCATCAAAAGTTCCATTTTCAATTTTTTTCATGTTCAGATTCTCCTTTAGTTTGTTGTTGGTGGCAGCGGTCTATCTGATAGACCAGATAATCAAGACAATCGATTTGCTTTTCGCTTTCGTGGACTTTTCTTAAAAGACCCTTTCGGTGATTTTCCAGTCGTTGGAGTAATTCTTCTTTTTTACCGTTATTCAGGCAGGAAATACAGCAATCAATGGTTTCCGGACTGCATCCGGCATCTACCAGATTTTGAATGATTTTTTTTTCAGAACCATAGGCAATTAGATCCGCAAGCCCCATCCATTTTTTATCCATGATTTCTCCTTATCTTAAATTTCTTTTGCTATAGTTTTAGTATAGGAAAAAAGTTTTTGAATAGCAAATACTTATAAAATATACATATGAATAATTTTTTCTTATAAAAGAAATGAAATATGGTACAATGAGCACGTAGTGCGAATTGTACCATTGCGCAGCAATCATGGTACCATGAGTATGAATGAAACCAAGGGAGGTGTCTGAGAAAATGGAATTACGTGTATTACAATATTTTTTGGCAGTAGCAAGGGAGCAAAGTATTATAAAAGCGGCGAAGTCTCTGCATATTTCGCAGCCTGCGCTTTCTACACAGATCAAAAAGCTGGAGGAGGAGTTGGAGAAACAATTACTGATTCGGGGAACGAAAGGTTCCAGAAAAGTGACGTTAACGGAGGAGGGGATGATTCTTCGAAAACGAGCGGAAGAAATTTTGAATCTGGTGCAGAAAACGGAGAGGGAGATATCATTTTCTAGTGAGATGATTATGGGGGAAGTTTATATTGGGGCAGGGGAGACCGATGCAGTTCGCTATCTCGCCAGAGCTGCTCGGGAATTATATCATAGTTATCCCAATATTCATTATCATATCGTCAGTGGCAATGCTCAGTTTGTCATGGAACAGCTGGATAAAGGACTGATTGATTTTGGGTTGGTATTTGGTGGGGTGGATTCTGCCCGTTATCAATCTATAGAGCTGCCTTTTCAGGATGTGTGGGGCGTATTGATGCGCAAGGATTCTCCATTGGCTAAAAAGACTGTTATTGAACCGGAAGATTTGTGGGATAAGCCTTTGATTATTTCGGAACAGAGCGCCCGGGATGGAATTACGGATTGGATGAAGCGAGATCTGGAAGACTTGGAGATTATAGCGACATATAATTTGCTCTTTAATGCGTCTCTGATGGTAGAAGAGGGGCTGGGGTATGCGATAGGGCTGGATAAAATTATCCATACCTATCCAGAAGGGGCCCTTTGCTTTCGACCGCTGAACCCCGAGAAAAGAGAGGGAATGCATATAATCTGGAAAAAATATCAGGTATTCTCGAAAGCATCGGAGAAATTCATAGAGCGAATGATGAAACTCCTAATCTAAAATATCTCTCAGACAGTCAAGAAATGCTGACTCCCCCAAAGTATTGACTTTGAAAAACATAGCCTGGCTTCCGCCGGAGGTAATTGCTGAAATTTTTATAGGACCATGTCCACTTTGAAATAAAGTAACGTTTAAACTTACGCGATTGCCTCCCATGGCGCTGAATCTTTCAAAAACTCGCACACTGCATCTCGCATTTTCATCTGCGAAATCACTGGAATCTTCCAGGGAGGATGTTGAACTTCCATTCATAATTCCCTGTTCAATACGATTCAGTAGTTCTTGAAAATTACCATGTATTTCACGTTCTATTTTTGCCATTTTTCATTTCACCATCTTTCTTTATACCAGGTTGGAACTGGATTTTTCATATGCTCATACCAGTTCAGAATATCGTTTGCTTGTGTTATCATGATTTGTACCTGCTTTTCGCCAAAGGGAACTGCCCAGGGAAGAGAGGAGAGGGCATTACTACTTATGTAAAGGGCAAGGAGTTTCCAAAACTTCATAGGCACATGATTATCAAAATATCCGTTTACCATTCCAGCGGCAAACAAAGGAGCGGCTTGCGCGGACCATACAATACGATTGAATTCTTCCCATGGATCTCCAAAATCGTATCTGTCAAAATCAATGATATAGAGCTGTTTATCGTTGCCGATCATCATATTTCCAATGTGGTAATCCCCATGCTGATAGGTTCTGGGACGACCGCCAAGCAAATGTCTGTGGGTATTGATATACTCAATAAATACCTGTCCATTTTCATATTTGACAGGACACTCCTCATATATTTTGATTTTATGATCCGCTTTGCGATTAAAAAAGACTTCCCAATCTTCAAGGCCTTTGGGCGCTGGAATTTTGTGAATTTCTTTCAGGATTTTTCCTGCTTTTAGACCATAAGAATATTGTTTTTCACTCGTTAGATTCCGTACATATTCCTCGGCAGCAACGCCATCGATCCAGATTTGAATGGAGAAAACCCCTTCTTCACATATGCCAAATTCCAAAGGTGTACACATTGGAACATGAAGCTCTGCCGCCTGACGCATAAATTCATATTCCGTTTTCTTGCGCTCATATTGTTCGTAGGGAGAAATACGAAGAAAGAACTTATTTTCCTGCGTATCAAAAATACAATACTTTTTATCTCCCGACCAGCCTTTATTGATTAATTCTCTTTTTATAAATGTATGTTGCCGCATGTCTGCCCTCCACGTCTTACTTTCATTATACGCAAAAAGATGTAAAATTCAATGTGGATTTTACGGAGAACTGTCAGAAAGTTATTACCTATTATTTTAAGTATTCCTCAAAAATTGTGTCCAGTTCTTTATTTCCTCGCAAGTATTCATAGCTTTTCTGGCTTTCAATTTCCGAAGCTAATGCGCGAATAAAATTATTTCCAAGACCAGAAAAGGCTTTTCCCTGCACCGTATCCGAATATCTGTAATACAAAGGTGATTTTATCATGTTCCAAGGATTTTGTGCTTCATCCAATATTTTTCTGAGTAACTGAAGGGATTTTTCTACATCTTTTCGATATCCGGCAATCAACAGATAGGGAACAACTTTGCCGTAATTCCATAGACCGAACAGTGATACCATTTGGGCTGTGATTTCGGCAATTTCCTCTGCTTTGGAATGGTTTCCGGTTTCTTCTTCTAGCTCTATCAATTTATATAAATAGCTCTGAATATTTGTAATTGCTTTCAGGAGGTTTCCTTCCAGAAAGAGTGCAGCAGCATCGATACTTTCCTGATGGATTAATACATTTGCTTTCATAATTGTTGCATCTATTGCTGTATCAGGAATTTTATTTAAAAGAACACTTGCATCTTCATAATGTTCCATTTGGATATATTTTGCCGCGAGCATAAAAATACTTGAAGTTCGCACTTTTTCCACCTGACTATTTGAAGTCTGTTCCAACCAGTCAATGATTGCCGTGTTGTATTTTGACTTTTTTTCATCATCAACATCAGATAAAAGTAAAGTGCTGTTTAAAATAGTCGCAGTCGAATAAATCAGCAAATCGCAATGAGGATATTCTTGTATCTTACTTTTACCCATTTCAAATGCTTCCGTAAAGTTTGTTAAGGATATTTCTGAAAGTTCATTGACAAATAATCCAATTTCTGTTTCTGTTAGTTCTTCACGAAATGAAAATAATTCATTCATATCAATTTTTAATAATCGGGCAAGCGCTGGAAGTAATGATATATCCGGATAGGTATTTCCTTTTTCCCATTTATTTACCGCGGGGGTTGAAACCCCTAAATAAGTTGCTACCTGTTCCTGAGTCAAGCTCGCATTTTTTCTATAATTTTTTATCTGTTTGCCAATGTTCATGGTGGTTACCTCCTGTATATACTTCCATTATATCTTTCCTGAGGTGTGTTTACAATTAAGCATTTGTTTAATTGGAACGTCGCTTTTTTAACTACTGATTAAAATTTAGCAAGAAAATTAATTTTCCTAATAAAAAAAGACCGTTGTCGTTCATGACAACAGTCTCTTTTCTGGCATTTGATTTGGATGTACTATTTCTGTACTTTGCTCTCCGGTGATTCTACTGCATTGGGGCAATCCAGAGTGTTGCGCCACATAACCGGTGCAGCCCAACGTACTGCATTTTCAATGATTTTCAAAACGTATGGGTTGTGATAAGACGGAGCTGTCTCATGACCCGGCTGGAAGTAGAAAATTTTACCATATCCGCGTGTCCAGGTGCATCCACTGCGGAATACTTCGCCGCCTCGGTACCAGTTCATGAATACCAGATCATCCGGTTTCGGAATATCGAAGAATTCCCCGTACATTTCTTCTCCTGGCAGTTCAATACTCTCTGGAATTCCCTGCGCAATAGGATGAGTGGGGTTCAGATTCCAAACACGGCAGTAATCGTCTTCTCTCCATTTTAGTGTACCGGAACTTCCTAAGATCGCCTGCATCGGTTTGCTGGGATGTGCGGAATGCAGCGGAATAAATCCCATTCCCTTCAATACGCGTTCACGGATCTTTGCTACCAGACTATCCGGCACAACTTCATGAGCTACATGAGCCCACCAGATCAGTACATCGGTGTTGTTCAGAAGTTCATCCGGCAGTCCATATTCGGGCATGTACATATTTACAGAGGTAACCTGAAAATCCGGGCACTTTTCCAAATGTTCCACTACGGTTCCCATAACGCCCTTCGGGTAGACTTTCTTAATTTCTTCTGCACATTTCGGAAGCCAGTTTTTCATGTTTTCTTTCATTTCCTCAGGCGCACCTGCGAAAAGATCCTCCCGGAATTCCCCTGATTCCTGTACGTTTTCGTACCACACTGTTACTCTGATCATACTAGTTTCTCCTTTCTTTAATGAAGATGTGATAGGCGTTGAAAAACGCCAAAAGCCGCATAAATACGGCATTTTTTAAGAAAATAAATCTGTTATCAAATCTCTTTCGGCACAAATGTATCCTTCTCGCAGACAAGGTAAATATTCTGCCCCATTTTTGCCTCAAAGTAATGCATCAAATGTATATTAGAATCCCATTTCTTTTGCGGATAAGAGCCATATCGTTTCTTTACATCATTCATTCTTGCCTCAATATCGAGAACGCCTTCTGCGCCTGCCAGACTGTCACATAATTGAATCAGCCAATCGTATTCGTCAAATATAACTTTAGCCAATTCTGTTTTGATAAGCGTTAATTCTTTTTCTGAAACATCGAAGTTTCCAATATATTCATCCACGGTTTGAGCATTGAAGGAATGTGTCAGGCAAATCTTTGCCGCTTCATCATATCCTAAAGATTTCATATATGTATAACCATCGGAAACATGTCCCAGATGTCTTACTCCAAATTTTCTTCCGATGTCGTGCAGCAAGCCTAAGATATATGCCTTTTCAGCATCCATATCGCCACATGCATTAGCAATCTTTTCGGCACAATGCGCAGCTGTTAAACAATGTCTTCCCCAGGCTCCAGGATTGCATGACAGACCATCCCGGACTAATGCCATAGCTTCTTCTCTTGTTGGTAACATAGAACATACCTTCTTTTAGCTGTATTTTCGGTGCAACTATTCAGTCATCTGCTGTTTCGCGAGGGCAGTACTGAACAGTTATGAAATATGGAAAAAGTCCCCCGCCTTTCGGCGAAGGACTAAACGCACACCCCGACCATTTATATACCACATATCGGTCAGTGGTAAACTTTCTTTCTACTAATATATTAACAAGTACAAAGAAGAAAGTCAATAATGCTTTCTGTAAAAATTTTATGCTCCTTTTATATAATTTATTCAAATTCGACAATTACTAATCAATTTTGTCTAGAGATTATTCTCTGTCGTGTTTACAGTTTTTTTGATTATTTGA
>HF995358.1:7455-27663 GCA_000432335.1 Firmicutes bacterium CAG:646 | reverse complement strand
GGACATCTGTATGGCTGAACTGTTACAAAATGGCAGGTGAAAAAATCTTCCACCTGCCATTTTCTATGTACACCTTTATTAATTCACCTGATACACATCTGCATATTTCAATCCAAACTGCAAAGCCTCTGCATGGCTTCCCATCAGGATGTCCACATGTCCGTAAGTAGTACCTCTATCTTCCACCGTATAGATTGTTCCATTGATGGACAATTTTGTTCCAAAGGGAACACCGCCCATGGCAACCGTTCTTCCCGGCGTCGGCGCTGCTCCGCTGGCCGTACCGCCTCCTGCCCATTTTCCACAGCAAATGGAACAAGTACAATAAGCTGTCAGTTTAAATCTTCCTAAATATTTTCCCTGAGATGAATCTATTGATGGTTCCTGTTCTTCATCTTCAGATGAAGATGAATTATTATTATTCTGTTCAGAAGATTGTCCGCTGTTGCTCTCCTGCGATGGTTTCTGCGGTTTTTGTGGCTTCTGAGCCTCCTGTTTCTCCGCTTCTTCCTTCTTGGCAGCTTCTTTTTCCGCCGCTGCTTTCTCTGCTGCCGCCTTCTCCGCCGCCTCTCTTGCCGCTGCCTCTTCTGCAGCTTTTTGAGCCGCCAGCCGAGCTGCTGCTTCTTCTTCCTTCGCCTGTCTCAGCAGATCATTGATTGCATCCTCCTGCTGAGAAATCTGAGCCAGAAGATTATTTTCCTCAGATTCCTGATCCTGAATATCCGCCTGATATTCACGAATCTGATTATATGTAGCTTCCACCAGTTCTTCCACAGCCGCCTGCTTGTCTGCACTCTCCTGCTGAACCTTAGCGATTGCTTCTTTTTCCTGCGCTACTTCCCGTTCTTTTGTCTCTATCTCTTCTTTTGTTTTTTTATAGTTTTCCAACTGCTCCCGATCGTATTCTGTGATCTTGGAAATATTTTCTGCCTGATTCAAAAAATCCACAATACTGTCTGACTCAAACAGCATCGTTGCATAATCATTCGCAGAGTTCTCGTACATATAACGGATACGAAGCTTCATATCCTCATACTGCTCTTCTTCGTCTTTTCTGGCTTCTTCCAAATCTCCCTGAAGTTCCGTCAGCTCTTCCTGTTTTTCATCATAATCTTTCTGAAGCTGTTCCAGACTTTCTTTCAGATCTTGAAGCTGATGATTCAAATCCTGCAGATAGCTTTCTGACTCTCCCTTTTTACTTTCCAGCTCTTCAATTTTCTCCTGAGTCTGCTGCAGGCTTGTCTGATTCTCCTGCTGTTTCTCCTTTGCATCTGAGATTTTCTCCTGGGTGGTAGCCCCATGAGAAACCACACTTCCGGTAAACAAAAAGACGGAAAGCAGAATGCTCATAATAGCTCTTTTTCTCATTATAAAATCCCTCTCATTTCTCAGGTATTTTTTATTATACCATAGAAACCTCCATATGTGAAGAATTTTTTTAACAACTCGTAATACTTGCGTAATATTTCCGAGGAAATTATTGAAAATTTATACTTCACCCCTGTCTTCTCCACCCGGCGGCATATTTATTTTTCAGCACTCCTCGAACCAATTTCCCCCAGCCCAAAGGATATCCCTCTACGCACACCAGCAGCCATCCATTCTCCTGCGTAGCCTCTCCTTCTTCCACCAGAATCGTCTCCCCTTTCAGGTAACGCCCTATACGCTCATCCTCTGCCCGCAAAGATAATCTCCCAGGATAATCCCTGCCTAACAGCGCCATAGCCAACTGCTGAGAAGGCTCAAATCGTTCTTTCTTCATTTCTCCCATATATAAACCATTTCTGAGAAAATGAATGCCTCCCAGTTTTTCCGGCAGTTCCGGCACCAGATAGACTTTTCCGCCTCGAATCTCGGTTCTTTCCCAATCTGGTTTCCAATTACATTCCTCAAAAAACTCTTCCAATATCCGCCGACTCTTTTTGTCCAATTTTGCACTACTTCCCAGCTTCACTTCTACCCTTTCTGCATCTTCTGATTTGTGCAAAAGAGCCAGAAAATGTCCCTCACCTTTCATCTTATGGGGCCAGATTCGTACACATTTTTCCAACCGGATATCCCCATTTCCCCAGACAGGATTTCCCCGGGAAAATCCCTCATATGGCTCTATCTCCAACAACTCCATTTCGGGATAATTTTCCAGCAGCCAGGAAACACTTCCCTCATTTTCTACAGGAGCAAATGTACAGGTAGAATATAGCAACAGTCCACCTGGTCGAAGCATGCGCACTGCATTTTTCAAAATATCTCTTTGCAGTTTTGCAAAATATTCCGGTCCTTCCGGGTTCCATGTTTTCATTACCGCTGGATCCTTTCGAAACATTCCTTCTCCTGAACATGGGGCGTCCACTAATACTTTATCAAAAAATCCTTCAAAATTTTCTGCCAGTTTTCCGGGAATCTCATTCGTCACAAAAGCGTTAGCAATTCCAAAAATCTCCAGATTTTTTAACAGCGCCTTTGCCCGGGCATTACTGATATCGTTCGCCACCAATACTCCTTTTCCCTGAAGCGCCGCTCCCAGAGCAGTTGCCTTCCCTCCTGGAGCTGCGCACAGATCCAGAACTCGCTCTCCCGGTTCTATCTTCAAACGGGAAGCCGGTGTCATGGCGCTGGGTTCCTGAAGATAATATAAACCTGCCGCATAAAAAGGATGGCGCGCCGGCTGATCCTCCTCCTGATAAAAAAATCCATCCCGCACCCAGGGAATCTGTTGTAGATGAAAATATCCCGTTTCTTCCAATTCTTTCCCCGATATTTTCAGAGGATTAATTCTCAGACCATATTGACGCACATTCTCATAACTTGCCAAATATGCTGCAAATTCATCTCCCAGCATATCTTTCATTCTTTCCTCAAACACTTTCGGTAATTCCTGACCCATAATTTCCTCCCGGTATTTTTTTCTGTCCTATCATAGCACAGATCCGCTCTTATGCCAACTTTCTCCTATCACACTAAATTCCCAGCTCCTTGTACATTTTCTTTCTGTATGTTCTATTTTTTATGACCTTTTTGACCTGATCCATCTGATTTTTCTCTGTCAGAACTTCTATCAACCGAGCCATTCTTTCTTCTCCTTCTTTTTTGCCACGTTTTTCTCCTATTTTTTCACCCATCAATCGCTCTTCCGCCATCATTTCATCCCACGCCTGACACATATTATACCCTCCCAACTCTGTTTTATAGTTCTCTTTTACCTTCTTTAAAATCGGTATATTCCCATATGCCTGTATCACATCGTAAGCATCCTCTCTTAAATTCTGAAAACATTCTATATGAGGAAATCTTTGTATATCCAGTAAATATATCTTTTTGTTTCATATACCTCCTGTCTATCTCTTCCTTTTATTATACTTTGCAATTCACTTCTTTGCAACGTTTGTAAAACCAGAAATATATTTTGTTTTATCTTGAAATATGCTGAGAATTTTGGCAGATACGCCCTGATTTGTTATTTAAAAGCGGTGACCCCCCAGCCACCGCTTTTCCACGTTACCCCATATATGACATTTGGCTACGCTTCTTCTGCAACGGCATCTTCTGCCATTACTTCCTCGTATTTTTCCAGGATAATACTCTGGATACGCTCCCGTGTATCAGAATTAATCGGATGAGCGATATCTCTGTATTCTCCATCTGTTGCTTTTCTGCTGGGCATAGCAATAAACAAACCTTTTTCGCCCTCGATCACTTTAATATCATGTACCACGAATTCCTCGTCAATCGTAATAGATACAACAGCTTTCATTTTACCCTCTTTTGCTACTTTTCTTACCCTTACGTCTGTAATATTCATAATATTGCCCCTTTCATATGCCTTCCTTTAAAGTAACCTGGTGTCGGCATTAGAGAGCATAACGCTCATTTTTCTCAACGACCACTTTGATCTCATCCTCACCGCAGTGATAGGAATTTGCTCGAATGGTATCACGGCTTTCTACGATGCAGTTCTCTATATGAGTATTGTCTCCCAGATATACATCATTCAGAATGATGGAATTTTTAATCACACAATTATTACCCACATAGACTTTCTTAAACAGGATAGAATTTTCTACCTGACCGTTAATGATACATCCGCTGGCTACAAGGCTGTTCTTAACCTCGCTTCCCGGATTGTATTTTGCCGGAGGCAGATCATCGATCTTAGACTGGATGGACGGATACTGATGGAAGAAATAATCCCGAACTTCCGGTTTCAGAAAATCCATATTTGTCTTGTAATAAGACTCTACAGTAGAAATATTGCTCCAGTATTCGTCAATCTTGTAACCATAAATTCTTTTCAGATTCTTATAACGAATCAAAATGTCCTTTACAAAATCATGACGGTCTTCCTGCGCACACCGCTCGATCATTTCAATCAGCTGGCGGCGGCGGATCACATAAATACCCGTAGACACCGTATGAGAGGTGGAAACCATAGGCTTTTCTTCAAACTCTTCAATGCGGTGATCCTCATTCATTTTCAAGACTCCAAACCGGGTAACCTCTTCTCCTTCTTCCATATCCTTGCAAACAATAGTCACGTCTGCCCGTTTTGCAATATGGTATTCCAGAACTTTATTATAATCCAGTTTGTAAACGCCATCGCCAGAAGCGATCACCACATACGGCTCATGACTTTTCTTCAAAAAGTCAAGATTCTGATAGATCGCATCCGCTGTTCCCTGATACCAGAAACTGTTATCCGGAGTGATCGTAGGAGTGAAAATGAAAAGCCCTCCCTGTTTTCTTCCGAAATCCCACCATTTGGATGAACTCAGATGCTCATTCAGAGATCTTGCGTTATACTGTGTCAAGACAGCGACTTTTGAAATATGAGAGTTGGCCATGTTGCTCAAAGCAAAGTCGATACTTCTGAAGCTTCCTGCAACAGGCATGGCTGCGATAGCTCTTTTATGTGATAATTCTCTCATTTTGTTGTTATTGCCGCCAGCTAAAATAATTCCCAATGCTCTCATTCTATTCACCGTCCTTCTTTACAATAGCGCTGCCGCTGACAAGTTCTCCATCCGGATAATCTTCCAGTGTAGTCTCGCCGCTGATGGCTGTATTTTTTCCAATTTTCACATTGGACGGAATCACTGTATTTTCCGCGATCGTAACAAGACCAAAACCATAAACCGCCGGTTTCAATACGTTCGGGGCTTCTTCTCCCACGCCCATCACCACATTGTCACCCACAATAACGTTCTCTGCGATAATTGACTTATCAATGTGAGCATTTTCTCCGATCACCGTTTCCTTCATAATGATGGAATCGTGGATCACCGCTCCCTTCTTCACCGTAACACCTGCGCCAATAACTGAATTATGTACTTCACCATAAATCTCAGCACCGTCACTGATAATACTGCGGTCAATGGTGGCTTCGCTTGCTATATACTGGGGTCTGATAATATCCCCTTTGGTGTAAATCTTCCAGAACTCTTCATACAGGTTAAATTCTGGAATAATGTCAATGAGTTCCATATTGGCTTCCCAATAAGACCCAAGGGTTCCTACATCTTTCCAGTAGCCATTAAATTCATACGCATACAGAGCTTTTCCGTTATCTCTGCAATAAGGCAAAATATGTTTACCGAAATCACAGTTTGGCTGATCTTTCAGCGCCAGCAAAGATTCTTTCAGTGCCGGCCAGGAGAAAATATAAATACCCATAGAAGCCAAATTGCTCCGCGGATGCTCCGGTTTTTCTTCAAACTCTGTGATCCGTCCATTACCGTCGGTGATCATAACGCCAAAACGGCTTGCCTCTTCAATCGGAACCGGCATACAGGCGATGGTCACGTCTGCCTTATTTGCCTTATGGTAATCCAGCATAACTTCGTAATCCATCTTATAAATATGATCTCCCGAAAGGATCAATACATAATCTGGATTATACGTTTCCATATACGCCATATTCTGGAAAATAGCGTTCGCTGTACCCGTATACCAGTCGCTGTTACCGCTTTTTTCATAGGGGGGAAGTACGGTAACACCGCCCACATTTCTGTCCAAATCCCACGGAATACCAATTCCGATATGAGTATTCAGACGCAGGGGCTGATACTGAGTCAAAACGCCCACCGTGTCAATTCCCGAATTAATACAGTTACTCAGAGGAAAATCGATAATCCGATACTTTCCACCGAATGCTACTGCCGGCTTCGCCACCTTCTCAGTGAGGACGCCCAAACGGCTTCCCTGTCCACCTGCTAATAGCATCGCAATCATTTCTTTCTTAATCATGCTATCACCTCTTGTCATATATGATTAAAAATTATAACATACTTCTCAAGAATAGTGAACATCTTTTACATATCTTTATCATAAATTTTCATCTTTTTATCACATTTATACAACTTCAATCTGGCTTTTTTCGCATTTTTTCTTTCTATTTTCTTAGAATTCTTCTTTCACCCCCAATATCCGACAACATTTTTTTTGCTTTTCCCTTTTTCCTCCTCCTGTTTTCTTCCCGTTTTTCAGCACATTTTCTAATTCTCTCCTCCTCTTCCTCCATAGAGATTCCCAAAAAATCCTTTTCATTTTGTCCTTTTCGGAATATAATAAAGTTGTGATAATAATACGATATTGAGGAGCAGATTTTTATGTATACCATTAATTTTAATAAACCAATCCACATTCACTTTATCGGTATCGGCGGTATCAGTATGAGCGGTCTGGCTGAAATTCTTCTTCAGGAAGGTTTCACGGTTTCCGGCTCTGATTCCAAAGAAAGCCCCCTCACCGATCACCTTACAGCCAAAGGCGCTCAGATTTTTTATGGTCAGCGGGCTTCTAATATTATAGAAGGCATTGATCTGGTGGTTTATACCGCTGCCATTCACCCGGACAACCCGGAGTTTTCCTGCGCCGTAGAAAAAGGTATTCCAACCATGACCCGAGCAGATCTGCTGGGACAGATCATGAAAAATTATCAGACTCCCATTGCAGTAGCCGGAACTCACGGAAAAACAACTACGACTTCCATGGCTTCCCATATCCTGATGGAAGGAAATTTTGATCCCACCATCACCGTAGGCGGTATTCTTCCTGCCATCGGAGGAAATCTCCGGGTAGGAAATTCCGAAACTTTCATCACGGAAGCCTGTGAATATACCAACAGTTTCCTGAGCTTTTTCCCTAAGATCAGCATCATTTTAAATATCGATGCAGATCATCTTGATTTTTTCAAGGATATCGATGATATCCGCCATTCTTTCCGCTTGTTTGCCCAAAAGCTTCCCGCAGACGGAACTTTAATCATCAACAGCGACACGCCTTCTTATGAAGAAATCATCCGTGATCTGCCCTGTGAAGTCATTACATATGGACTGAAATCTTCCGCCCAGTATCAGGCAGAAGATATCACATATAACGAACTAGGACATCCCTCTTTTGTCTGTAAAAGAAATGGAAAGGTCATCGGACAGTTCTCTCTCAGCGTACCGGGAATCCACAATGTATCCAACGCTTTGGCTGTTATCGCTCTGGGAATCAAGTTAAATATGAATCTGGAAGATATTCAAAAAGGAATTTTACAGTTTACGGGAACGGACCGGCGATTCCAGTACAAAGGAAAGATTGGCGACGTGACGATCATAGACGATTACGCACACCATCCCACCGAGATCAAAGCCACTCTCACCGCAGCGAAAAAATATCCTCACAAGAAAACCTGGTGCGTATTCCAGCCTCATACTTATACTCGCACCAAGGCTCTGCTACATGATTTTGCAGAAGCTCTGACCATGGCGGATCATGTAGTTCTTGCCGACATCTACGCTGCCCGTGAGAAAAATACGATCGGAATCTCTTCCCGAGATCTTCAGGAATGCATCCTGAAATTGGGAACTCCCTGCGAGTATTTTCCTACCTTTGACGAAATTGAAAATTATTTATTAGAAAATTGTATCCCCGGCGATTTGTTGATAACTATGGGCGCCGGAGACGTGGTAAAAATAGGCGAAAACCTTCTGGGAAAATAAGTTATCCACATTATCCACACGTTTATACACATTATTTGTGAAAAAACGTGTGGATTTTTTTGTGCATAAACCTGTTTACATAAAATTTTCCTCTTTTCTTTCATAATACGCGTTTTTTCCCCATATATCGACAAGATTTGGTTTACAAAGATTTTATGTAAAATTTATCCTCCACATTGTCCACATTGTCCACATTTTTCGTAATACTTTTCCCCTTTGCTCTTCCCGGAAAATCCCTATTTGCTTTCTTTTTTGGATATGCTATAATGAGCACAGTAAATTTCTTAATCAAAAAAGCAGGTGTATCATGCAATTATCTTTACACAACGGAAGCTCCAGCGGAGTTACCATAATCTCAAACATTTTTATTGATTACTACATGCCCCAGTCCAATGGGGAATTTGTTAAGATCTATCTTTATCTGCTGCGCTGTCTGAAGGGTGGACAGACCCATCTGGATCTGGCGTCTATAGCAGATGTTTTCAACTGTACGGAAACTGATATTTTGCGTACGCTGCGTTACTGGGAAAGCCAGAAGCTCCTGGTTCTCTCCGGAAAGAACAGTCAAACCTCCATTGATTTTCTGGAGCCCATGATTCCGGTGGGCGCATCTGTTCCTCTGGCAGAACGTTCGCCTGCTGTTTCCGTCCCTAAAAAAGAGACTGTCTCTCCTTCTATGCCGGAAGCCGCTCCTGCTCTGGAGCCTTCGCCTGCTTCTGCCCCTGACAGCGAAGCCGCTTCTCCCGAAAAAGTATCGAAGCCCAGCGCCGACCGTCTCCGGGAACTGAAGGAAAATGAAGAAGTACGGCAGATGCTTTTTATCGCCGAACAATATCTGGGAACCACGCTTTCCCGGACTGTTACGGATGAACTGCTCTATATTTATGAAGGTTTGCATTTTTCTGTAGATCTCATTGACTATCTGATCGAATACTGTGTATCCAAAGGAAGCGGAGATATCCATTACATTAAGAAAGTAGCTTTCAGCTGGTACGAAAATGGAATTGATACCGTAACAAAAGCAAAGCAGGAAACCACTACATACCATCGGAATTATTTTACGATCCTGAAAGCCTTCGGTATCTCCAATCGAAATCCTGTGCCTTCTGAGGTAAATACAATTAACCACTGGATGAAAGATTATGGTTTTTCTATGGATATCCTCACCGAAGCCTGTGCCCGCACCATTGCCGCTACCGGAAAAGCGAATTTTCGATATGCAGATAAGATTCTGGCCGGTTGGAAAGAAAAAGGGGTGCGCCATTTAACGGATATTCAGGCTCTGGACACGCTTCATCGCCAGCTGCAAGCTGACCGCGAAGCCCAAAATTCCAGAAAAACCGCCTCTTCCTCTAATAATTTCAACAATTTCCAGCAGCGGGATTATAATTATGCCGAACTGGAAAATCAGCTTCTAAAATAAAGGAGGTACACCGTGTCACTGCGAAACAGCCAATACGACGCGCTCATGCGTTATTATCAGAAATTACAGCTTCGCAACAAGCATGATCAGGATGAACGAATCGCTAAAGCTTACGCTAAAATTCCCCGACTTGCCGAAATTGACCGGGAGATCGCTTCTCTGAGTATGAAAAAAGCCCGCCTTCTTCTGGGAGAGAGCGAAGGGCAGGATTTTGATCTGGCAGAAACGATTCAGCAGCTTTCCGAAGAACGACAGGTTTTGCTTCTCTCTCACGGATTTCCGGCTGATTACCTGAAAATGCAGTACGCCTGTCCGCTCTGCCATGACACCGGTTATGTGGAAAATGAAAAGTGTATCTGTTTCAAAAAAGCAATCAGCGAACATCTGTATACCCAGTCCAATATTCGGGAATTATTAAATACTACAAGTTTCAAAAATTTTTCACTGGATTACTATTCCAATGATCTCACCAACGAAGCTACGGGAATGACTGCCCGGGAAACAGCAGCAAAAGCTCTCCAGCAGACCCAGGATTTTGTCCGGGATTTTGATCATACCTTTCAGAATCTTTTTTTGTACGGAGATACCGGCGTGGGAAAAACCTTTTTATCCTGCTGCGTGGCAAAAGAGCTTCTGGATACCACCCACAGCGTAATTTACTATTCCGCTTTTGATCTCTTTGATGCGCTTGCCGAAAAGACATTTTCTAATTCGGAAGAGTCTCAGGGAAAAAATGATTATATTCTGGACTGTGATCTTCTCATTATCGACGATCTGGGAACAGAACTCACCAACCGTTTTGTGGCTTCTCAGTTTTTCCTTTGTATTAACGAAAGAATCCTGAGAAAAAAATCCACGATCATCTCCACCAATCTTTCGCTGGGAAATTTTATGGAGCGCTATTCTGAAAGGGTTTTTTCCAGAGTTTCCAGCAATTATACGATGATCAAACTGATAGGCAACGATATCCGTATTCAGAAAAAATTATTAGGAGGACACTAATATGACTCATAAAGACACAAAAGATTTACAAAAACTCCCCGTCGGACGTCTGGGTATTCTCTCTCCCTACAGCTGTGCTGAACTGGGCGCCAAAGTGGACAACTATCTCGTACAGTGGCGCAAAGGCAAATTAACGCAGCAGCACTCTGCGATTGCCTTTGAAGGCTACGAAAGAGACACTTATCTGGTTAAATCAGAGCTGCCGCGTTTCGGTTCCGGAGAAGCGAAGGGCATTATTCTGGAATCTGTTCGCGGAGACGATCTGTACATTCTGGTAGACGTATGTAATTACAGTCTCACCTACTCCCTCAGCGGTCAGGTAAACCATATGTCTCCTGATGATCATTTCCAGAATCTGAAGCGTATTATCGCCGCTGTGGCTGGGAAAGCCCGCCGTATCACCGTAATCATGCCATTCCTTTACGAAAGCCGCCAGCACCGACGTACCGGACGGGAATCTCTGGACTGCGCTCTGGCTTTGCAGGAACTGGTAAATATGGGTGTGGAAAATATCATCACCTTCGACGCTCACGATCCCCGTATCCAGAACGCTATTCCGCTTCACGGTTTTGAAACAGTACAGCCTTCCTATCAGTTTATTAAGAATCTTCTGAGAAATCAGCCGGATCTCCAGATTGACAAAGACCACCTGATGGTCATCAGTCCAGATGAAGGCGGCATGGGAAGAGCTATCTATCTTGCAAATAACCTGGGAGTAGATATGGGTATGTTCTATAAACGCCGGGATTATTCTACCATCGTAGACGGACGGAACCCGATTGTCGCTCATGAATTCCTTGGCACTGATGTAAAAGGTAAAGATATGATCATTATTGATGATATGATTTCCTCCGGTGACAGTATGCTGGAAGTTGCTCAGCTTCTGAAAGCCCGGGGAGCAAGAAAAATCTTCATGTGCGCTACTTTCGGACTTTTCACAAATGGTCTTTCCAAATTTGATAAAGGATTCGAAGAAGGTATGTTTGACCGTATCCTGACTACCAACCTGATCTATCAGACCCCGGAGCTTCTGCAGCGTCCGTATTATGTAAACTGTGATATGAGTAAATATATTGCGCTTATCATCGATACCTTGAACCACGACGATTCCATCAGTAAGCTTTTGAATCCGGTAGAGAGAATCCAGAAAGTACTCATCCGATTCCGCAATCACGAAAAGATTTGATTATAAAAACAGCCGCGCGAGGTTTGTGAGATTCCTGTAACTGCGTAGATGTCATTTTCAAAGATTTATGCCACTCAAACTCAGTCTGCGCTCACTTTGAGCCTGAAGTCTCAAAGATGTGCTCGACAAATTCGTTTGAGTCGGCATAAATCTTTTTTCACAATATCCATATCAGCATTTACATTTTTCACACAAGTTCGCGTGGCTGTTTTTCATTTTATGACTCGCCCCAAATTTATTTTATTTCCATTGATTTCAGCAGGGCGATTTCCTGTGCATATCCATCCAGTTCGTTGGGTGTTTCCAGGTAAATAGGGATTCCTTTCAGGCTGGGATGATTGATGATTCTCCGAAATGCTTCCAGCCCCAGAGAACCTTCTCCTATTTTTTCATGTCTGTCTTTGTGGCTTCCAAAAGGATTTTTACTATCGTTCATATGAATCGCTTTCAGTTTCTGAAGTCCTATGATCTGATCAAAGGTTTCCAAAACCTCATCCAGATGTTCCACAATATCGTATTCCGCATCATACACATGACAGGTATCCAGACACACTCCCATATGGTCTTTCAATTCCACTTTTTCCAGAATCGCTTGCAGTTCCTCAAAGCTCCGCCCTACCTCAGTACCTTTTCCCGCCATTGTTTCCAGAAGGACGGTGGTTCTCTGCTCTTCTTTCAGAATCTGATTTAACGTATCTGCGATCATGCGGATACCTTCCTGACTTCCCTGACCCACATGGCTTCCCGGATGAAAGTTATAGCAATTTCCGGGAATATACTCCATCCTTTTCAAATCATCTTCCATAGTAAGTAAAGCAAATTCCCGTGTTTTCTCATCCTTGGAACAGGGATTCAGCGTATACGGCGCGTGGGCAAGAATCTGACCGATCCCATGTTCCCTGGAAAATTCTAAAAACGCTGCTACATCTTTTTCATCAATTTCCTTGGCTTTGCTGCCCCTGGGATTTCTCGTAAAAAACTGAAAGGTATTCGCTCCTATTTTTACCGCTTCTTTTCCCATATGCAAAAATCCTTTAGATGAAGATAAATGACATCCTATTCTCAACATATCTGTTCCTCCAACTTCACAATATTACTCTTAATTCCTAATTTCTCCAAAAGTTCTATTTCCCGACGATGGCAGGTAAAGATCAAAATCTGCCCGCCTCTTCGCTCCAGCCAGGAAAGCGTCTGTTCCAACCGTTTTTCGTCATACATGGCAAATACATCATCCAAAAGGATTGGCAGGGGTTCTTCACACAGTACTTCGCTCACCGCCATCCGCAAGGCAAAATACACCTGCTCCACGGTTCCCCGGCTAAGCTGGTATAAAGAGATCTGACGATCCCATGCAAGCAAATGGATCTTCATCTGATCGTCCAGAAAAATCCTGTTATACTTTCCTTCTGTCATCTCCCCCAGAATCTCTTCCATCCTGTTTTGCAAGCGGTAGCCGATTCTTTTCCGCATAGAAGAAGACAGACTTTCCAGGGTTGCAAGCGCCAGCGCCAGACTCTCCAGTTCCACATCACACGCTTTTACTTCCGGGGAAATCTCCTGCATTTCCATGAGATTTTCCAAAAGATTATCCAGCATAACTCTCTTTTCCTCCCGTTGACTGGCGAGAGTCTCCTGCTGCCCTTGCATATGAGCCATTCTTTGTTCCAGTTCCTTCAAACGTTCCCGCAACGCTGGAATATGATTCTCTTCTCTCTTGTGCTCCGTCTGTTCTCTCCGATTTTCCTCTGCTCTGCTTATCAGAACAATTCCTATCCCCGCCAAAGCCAGCGCTGTCAGCGTCATAAACACCCCCAGAAAAACCTTTCCCGATGCCAATCCTGCAGCTGCCAGAAGGATACTCACCGCCAAAAGAATACTTTTTTGCAGCGTCTTTCCTCTCTTTTTTACCGGTTCTCTAATTTCCCTTTCTTCCCTCTGCTGAAAATTCTCGCTGGACAGCCTGCGGTACTCATCCTCCATTCGCGTATATTCCTCGCGGATACGATTCTGTTGTTCATCTAATTTTCTCTGCTCTTCCCGCAGATATTCTATCTGGTTCTCCTGCTGCTCTCTTCTTTGTCTCTGAGCATTTTCCAGCTGCTTTCGCTTTCCTTCCCACTCTTTTTTCTTCTTTTTCAGGCGCTGCACTGCCCGTTCCACATCCACATCCGCAGCTCCTGCTCCCTCATAATTCGTCATATGATTTTGCAGTTCCCGCACCATGCCTTCGTCCGTTTCGCTGCGAAGCTGACTCACCGAAACTGTATTGTCATAAACACTTTCGCTGATATCCCCCAGAAGCATCTGAAGATCTCCCTGTTCAATGGAGAGCTGCTCCCCGTCTGTCTCACAGACTAACTGCGCCCTCTCATCCTTTTTATAAAAGTTTCTCCAAATGCGAAAATCCTTCTCTCCCACCGAAAATCCCAGATTTCCTGCAAAATCCACCGGTCTGTCCCAGGGCTCATAGCGGGTATAGGGATCCGTCTTTGACGCCCTTCCCCGATAACGGGGAATCCCAAAAAACATGCTGCGGATAAAACCATGCAGCGTAGACTTTCCGCTTTCATTGGGACCATAAATCACATTGATCCCATCTTCCAGAAAGATTTTCTTTTCTTTCAATTTTCCAAATTGTTGTATCTGTATATCATTCAATTTCATAATTCTGTTTCCATCAAAGCCTGAAGACCATAATACAATGCTTTCTGTTCTACCGTTCCCTCTTTTCCATCAAAACTTCGGATATATTCTCCCACCAGCGTCCCCTCCTGCTGTTTTCTCAGCTTTTCTAGATCATAACAGGGACGGGTATCATCCGTTACCTCTACCACATTTCCCAGACTGTAAAGGCACTCCTTTTCAAACTCCATATCTGGATTGCGAAATCCCTTCAGATGGATCAGGTAAATATTTTTTCTGCCTTTCTGTTCGATCGCCTCTCTCACTTTCTGCTCCAGTCCCAACTGGGTAGTCGCAGAATGTATGGCAATTTCCAGAGGCATATAGGAACGGCTAGCCAGCGGCACAAAACCAGTTTTTATCTGAACAGAGGATCCCTCTTTCTCCCATTTTCCCCCGGTGATCTGCCCATAAATCATCCCCCGGGAACCTGTATCATTTTTTTCAAAAGGTTCCAACCCTCCCGCATAGATCATGCGATCGGGAATCAAAACCTGAGGTTTATGGATATGTCCCAGAGCCACATAATCAAATTCCCGGGCAATATCCTTGTTGAAAGGAATGTGCTTCTCATCTCCCCCGTGCGCCAGCAGAATGTGATATCCCGCTTTTCCATTGGGGTGAATCCCATCATAAAGCCGCTGAGTGATCTCCCGGTTTTCGTAACTCAGTCCATAAATCCAGGTGTGAATCTTTTCAAGATAAAATACCTCCGGCTTCTGACTGAAAAAACCATGCACATTTTCCGCCCACTGCACCTTCCTATAAGCGGAATCCTCCCGCAGATAATCATGATTCCCCGCCATCCACACCACCTGCGTTTCCGAAATCTCCGAAAACAGATAATTCACCTCCCGCAGCTGGCGCAAAAGAGGCTGGCGATGGAATAAATCTCCTGCAATCAAAAGAAGGTCTATCTTCTCCTTCTTTGTCAGAGCTATCACCCTCTGAAAAGTTTCCCATATTTCTTTTTCCCTATAAGCACTCCAGGGGCAGCCCGAATCCGGAACTGCCCCCAAATGAACATCTGCAATATGAATAAATCGCATAAAAACTCCTACAACTCGCAGTTATTTACGGTACGTGGGAATGGAATCACGTCACGAATGTTGCTCATACCTGTCAGGTACATCACACAACGCTCAAATCCCAGCCCGAAACCTGCATGACGGGTGCTGCCGTATTTTCTCAGATCCAGATAGAAATCATAATCTTCCTTATTCAGACCCATTTCTTCCATACGGGCAACCAGTTTATCATAGTCATCCTCTCTCTGGCTTCCGCCAATGATCTCACCGATACCCGGCACCAGACAGTCAACCGCTGCAACGGTCTTTCCATCCTCATTCATCTTCATATAGAACGCCTTGATATCCTTCGGATAGTCGGTAACAAATACCGGACGTTTGTAAATCTTCTCTGTAAGATAACGCTCATGCTCTGTCTGAAGATCGCATCCCCAGGATACTTTATACTCAAATTCCTCATTATGCTGACTGAGAAGCTCGATCGCCTCTGTATAGGTAACATGAGCAAATTCAGAATTTACCACATGGTTCAGGCGTTCCAGAAGTCCCTTATCCACAAAAGAGTTAAAGAACTGCATCTCTTCCGGCGCATTTTCCAGCACATAACGGATAATATACTTTAACATAGACTCTGCCAGAATCATATCATCTTCCAGATCTGCAAAAGCAATCTCCGGCTCAATCATCCAGAACTCTGCCGCATGACGAGTCGTATTGGAATTTTCTGCCCGGAAAGTAGGTCCAAATGTGTAAATATTACGGAATGCCTGCGCATACGTCTCTCCGTTTAACTGACCGCTGACAGTAAGGTTCGTAGCTTTGTTAAAGAAATCCTTGGAAAAATCCACTTTTCCGTCTTCTGTCTTAGGAATATTGTTCAGGTCCATAGTGGTAACCTGGAACATCTCTCCGGCTCCCTCACAGTCACTTCCCGTAATAAGCGGAGTATGCACATACACAAATCCTCGCTCCTGGAAGAACTTATGAATCGCATAAGCTACCAGAGAACGCACACGGAATACTGCCTGAAATGTATTCGTTCTTGGACGCAGATGACTCACTGTTCTCAGATACTCCATACTGTGACGTTTCTTCTGCAAAGGATAATCCGGTGTGGACTCCCCTTCCACAGTAATCTCTGTCGCCTGAATCTCAAACGGCTGTTTTGCCTGTGGTGTTGCCACTAAAGTTCCTTTTACAATGATGGCTGCTCCCACGTTCAGTCTGGAAATCTCAGCAAAATTATTCATCTGATCATGATAAACAATCTGTAATGTCTCAAAAAATGTTCCATCATGAAGCACAATAAATCCGAATGTCTTGGAGTCACGTATGCTTCGTACCCAACCCCCAACGGTAATCTCTTTATCCAGGAATGCTTCCCGATCCCTGTAAATCTCTCTGACAGTAGTAAGCTGCATGGTGAGCAGACCTCCCTCTTTTCTTATATTTTGCTCATTGTAGCATGATTCCCCTGCAAATTCAAGGTTTGTATCTTATTTCAGATTTTCCGGGTTCAGGCATTCCAGCTCCGGAACCACGAATCTTCCATCTTTCCGAACCAGTACGCCGTCGAAATACATCTCACCGCCGCCATATTCCGGACGCTGGATCTGCACCAGATCCCAATGGATTGCAGAATGATTTCCATTTGGAGCCTCATCATAGCAAGCTCCCGGAGTAAAATGGATGGAACCGCAGATTTTTTCATCAAACAAAATATCCTGCATCGGTTTCAGAACGTATGGATTTACGCCAATCGCAAATTCTCCCACATATCTTGCCCCCTCATCCGTATCAAATACCTCGTTGATTTTTTCTGTATTATTGGCTGTCGCTTTTACAATCTTTCCATTTTCAAATTCCAAACGAACATTTTCATACACAAATCCGTTATACGGAGATGGGGTGTTATAGGTGATCACACCGTTGACAGAGTCTCTCACCGGCGCAGTATACACCTCTCCGTCAGGAATATTTGCCTCGCCCGCACACGGAATCGCCGGAATATCCTTGATAGAAAATGTGAGATCTGTTCCTTCTGCCACCAGACGTACTTTATCGGTGCGGTTCATGTAATCCACCAGATTTTCCATCGCTTTTCCCATCTTTGCGTAATCCAGCGTACATACATTATAATAGAAATCCTCAAAAGCCTCCCGGCTGGTTCCGCAAAGCTGCGCCATAGCAGAGTTCGGATACCGAAGTACTACCCAGCGGGTATGAGCCACACGGCGTTCATGATGCACCGGCGTATTATAATACTTATTGTACATTGCCATATTTTCAGCTGGAACATCGGAAAGTTCAGAAACATTATCTGTACCGCGGATTCCGATGTAACAGTCCATAGCGTCCATTTCTTTGCTGTCAATCTCTGCCATCAGCTGCAGCTGTTCTTTGGTGGCATGCATAAGAATCTCTCTGTCCACCCGCGGCTCCGTATGATGTACAAAAGGAATTCCCTTCACTGCATACACTTCTTTCACCAACTGACGGGCAAGATCTTCTGTATCTTTTCCCGCATAGTGAATATACACCTTATCATTTTCTTTTACTTTTACAGAATACTGTACCAGTCCTTTTGCCAGTTTTACAATTCTTTCATCCATAATCTTATTCTCCTTTACTTGGTTCTCCCATGCTATCCATATATCCGATAAATACATTACCCGAAGCTCCAAACAGGTTCGTACTGTCCTGAAGTCCATAATACTTCGTCTCCTGCGTGGATGGATAATATAAAATCGTATTAAATTTGTCATATCCTACGATCACCACATTCTCCTGCGGAGATACTTTAGCGATCACAGGATTTCCCTTTCCTACCAGATACAGTACACTGTCCAGACTGCATCCTGTAAGATTCAGCGCTGTATAATCTTCTCCCAGCGCCTGCTGCAGAGCATTTTCGTCCAGCCCTCCTTCCAGCACTGCGGAAGGAACCTCTTCCAAATTAATCTGATGGCTGTCGTCCCTGTTTCCTCTCTCCCACACATACTGCTGCTGTCGGTTCAGAACCACTCCCATCTTCTGATCCGCCCGGATGATCGCATCACTGGGCTTCGTCCATGTGCTGTCCAGAACACCCCCGGCATAGACATAATAAATATTATTCTCCTGTCGGATCAATTCCAGATCCATCGTGGAAAGATGCTCCTGCGCCACCATATTGGAATCTACACACAACACATTCTTATTTGTAATATTCTTCTCAAAATCCAATCCTATCTGGGTTGCCTTCCGGTCCGTAGTGATCAGACGGATACTTACAGTCTCCTCGTTTTTCTGGAGATTATTCATAATGTGGGAGCTGTTTACCGGTACATAAGACTCGTCCTCCCATTTTACCCGTTCCATTTCCACTGATCCCTCTTTCAGATTGACACGGCTCACCCAGATACCATCTTCATGATATTCCTTTACCACCGTTCCGTCAAACTGCTGAATTTTCACTGTTGTCATGGCAAACGTGATATTTCCCGCATTATCCTTCACAATATCGTTTTCATTCGCCAGTCCATAGATGAGATCCTCATTGATAAATCCAAGGGCTTTGATCTTCTGCTCAGGCGGCGCCTGGATAACATTGGCAGTTCCCTCTTCCAGACTCATCATGGTAATGGAAGTGGAAGCGTTTTCTTCCATTTCATTCATCCAGGCGATACTTGCCTGGGATTTTGAAACCACACAACAGTCCTGCCGGATATTTTCCTGCAAAATTGTGTAAGTATTCTTCTTAATATCAATCTGGTACAGGTCATCCTCCAGCATCAGATATAAAATATCATTTTTCGAGATATAAGAAAGCTGTTCCATATCGCTCTTCAGATATTCATAGGACGTCTGGATGGGAATAAACAACTGTTCATTCACCTGATTCATCTCCGCCCCATAATGATACACCCCGATGCCTACCTGACCTTCATGGACATCCCGGTTCATATAGCCATAGACGACAAAATCAATATCACCGGATTCTTCCACCCTCACGATCTTAATGCCGTGTTCCTGAAGATTTTCCCGTTCATCCAGTTCTCCGTCCCGGAAACTGAATACCTGAGTAGTTTTATTGGCGCTTCGATTATAGGACCAAAGCTCGCCTCCCTGAACGACCGCCACAATATCTGCATTTTTGTTGGACTGATACTGTACCGTCTTATCCACAACCCCCAGATTAATACCATTACTGGTCAGTTCTGTATGCTCTCCGTCATACAATTCTTCCGTCTTCCGTTCAAAATCCAGAAGCCGCACTCTGGACTGATCGTACCGCATCCGATAAAAATCGGATACATTGTAATAATCCGTCTGCTCCTTTTCCTCCGTATCAGAAAGTACATACGACATGGCAATACTGCAGGTTGTCTCATTCATATCCTTAATAACAGGAACAGCTTTCTTCTCCAATTTCATTTCCATCTGTCCCCAGGTCACCCGCTCAAAGCTGGAATGGATATTCAAAGAAGCATATGTGCTGTTTGTCTCCGTGGCATCCGGTTCCAGATAAGAAGCTAATTCCGAGGAAGTTTCCTCGCTGATACATTTTTGGTAAAAATTCTCTGCAAAATCCAGATATTCATTCAGATTTGCAGATGCCCTCTGCAGAACTCTCGTATAATAATAGTACGTCTTTCCATCCTTCATCTTCACGTCAAACCGCAGTGTATATTCCTGATTCATCAGAATGGGGATTTCCAGCTTGAATTCTCCCCTCAGCTTTTCCCCTTCCTCCTGCAAATTTGGAATTTTCCCAGTCTCCACCACTGTAGTCCCATCTGCCGTAGACACCTGATAATTGACAGAATCAATCTTACTTTCCATAGGGTCCAGCATCATGGTCAGTTCCCTTGTCGCCGGCAAAGGCGTGAGGCTGTCTCTCATATACTGCTGTTCCATCTCCTC
>HF995358.1:0-7345 GCA_000432335.1 Firmicutes bacterium CAG:646 | reverse complement strand
ACTGTTTTATTTCTGTTGATAAATGCTGCCGTGCCTCCCAGCGCTCCGAAAAACAAAAGCAGCAATACTCCCGCCTTTATCAACCCCTTCTTCATTCTCTTACTCCTCCTTCAAACAACAATCCCTCCAATGTAGGATGAAGTCCGAATGCCTCCAGACACGCCCGAAGCTCCTTCCCATTTTCTTTCTTCTTTCCGGTATAAACNNNNTTCTTCTTTCCGGTATAAACTGCCCGGATCAGCAGATTTTTCGGCGTATGCTCCATATCGATAAACTCCAGAATCTGCGTATCATACCCTGCATGTTCCAGCATCTGGGCTCTCAACCCGTCTGTCATCAGGGCTGCCATCCGTTCCTTCAGCACACCATAAGAAAAGACAGGCGCCAGCGCTTCATTGGAAATCTGCCGATTCAGCTCATGCTGGCAACAGGGTACTGACAAAATAACGGAAGCTCCCCAGTTCACCGCTTTTGCCAGCGCAAAATCCGTAGCCGTATCACAGGCGTGGAGAGTAACTACCATATCTACCTGCTCCACTCCCTCATAGGATGCGATATCTCCCTGATAAAAATACAGCTTTTCATACCCATATTTTTTTCCAAGCCTGCTGCAATGCTCGATCACATCCGCTTTCAGATCCAGCCCGATAATCTTCACATCATACTGTTTCAGTTCATGCAGATAATAATACATGGCAAAAGTAAGATAAGACTTTCCACATCCAAAATCCAGAATCGTCACTTCCCTGTCTTTTGCCAGCCGGGGAAGGATATCTTCAATAAATTCCAAAAAACGGTTGATCTGGCGGAATTTATCATACCGGGAATTAACAATTTTTCCTTCCGGTGTCATAACGCCCAGATCAATGAGGAAATCCACCGGTTTCCCGGCTTCCAGTATATACTTCTTTTTTCTATTATGAGAAAGCTCCTGCCTTCTCTCCTCTTCTGTCCTGCAAATGCTTTCTGTACATTTGTTTTTCTTCTCTTTTACCGTAATCTTGCCTTTCTTACTGGACAGGGCATTTACCGTTCCTTTTCCACTCTCCAGCTGCAGTTGACGAAAATCCTCCCGCAGCCACTGATCGATCCTTAAAAGCGCTTCGCTTTTCTTTAAATTCTCATGCAATTCTTTCGTTCCTGCCGTCTTTGTACACTGAAACAAAAGCTCCTCCCGGATGATCACCGGACGGATTCGTATTCTGGAAACACCATCTTTGGTTCTGGCTCCGCTCAGAACAATCTGCAGCAGTTCCATATCCAGATATCTATCTAAAACATTCTGTAATTCTGTCATTGATTCTCTATTCTCCCGAAACAATTACTCACCATTTTTGTAACACTTCTATTCTAATGGTTTTTCGCCAAAATCACAACACCTGAAATAAAAAAAGAATGTGTCCTGGCACATTCTCTCTCCAGGACACATTCTTTCTTATTCGCTCCACGCCTCTGCAGCATAACTTTCGTTTCCCAACACTTCCTGTTCCGCATTTACTTCTTCGGGAATTTCCGTTTCTGCATCATCTGCGATATCTCCCGCATAGGCTTCCACTGCTTCATTTTCCGTTACTTCTGCATTATCTGCGATATCTTCCGCATAGGCTTCCGATATCTCTGTACTCTCTGCCTCTCTCGCTTCATCTTCATGAATCTCTGCCATAGCTTCCGGTATTTCTATACTCTCTGCCACATCTTCTGGCATTTCCTGTGTCTTTTCATTTATCTCCCGTATGCTCTCTGTCTGCTGCGGCAATTCCTGCTCCTCGTCCTGACCTCCATAAGCAATCAGACAATTTCCAACTCCGATCATAACAGCAAAAGCTGCAAATACTCCTATTCCTCTTTTTAACGTATTACCCTTCATAATCCATCGAATCCTTTCTTTCATTGCCCCTACCGTTCCCCCAAATCCAGAGGAAACCAGTACGGGGGAATCCTTTGCAAATGTCATGCAATGAAGCATCGTCTGTGTATACAGATAACGCTCTTCATCATCCAGCTTCTGAACAGCCTTTCTGTCACAAAAAGCTTCAATATCCCTGTCCATCTCCCGCTTCATCAGCCAAATCATCGGCTGATACCAATATGCACAACATAAAAACAGACCCAGAAGCTTTATCAGCATATGATGGTATGCCAAATGTTTACTTTCATGGCAGAAAATATATTCCAGTTCTTCCTCTTCAAAATGCTTTGCGGGAAGCAACAGATATTTTTTCCGCAAACCGATCAGTACCGGGGCATAGATACATTCTGAGCGATATACGGGAATGCTCTTTCGTATTCCCTGCGCTCTCACCGTCTCATTCCATTGCTTACAGATACTCCTGTCCATTTCCGGCAGAGAAAATCGTCTCAGCCGCTTCCACTGGATTTGATAACGTATTATAAAATATAACGTCAGAATGCCAAAGCCACTAATCCATACCAGCATTCCTGTCCACCAGAAAGAAATCTCCTGTTCTTCTGTTACTTGTGCAAAAATCTGCTTCTCCACATGCTTATCTTCCTGAAGCGTCTCTGCGACCTTCATCTCTGCCACTTCCAGACGCACCGGAGCCTGGTCCAGTGAAAAATCTACTGGAATCAAAAGCCGCAGTCCCAGAAGCATCCAAAGATAATACCGCCAAACGGGCTGATACCATTTTCCCAGAATCTTCTGAACTACCCAGCCAAGCAAGATAAAAATTCCACTGAGAAAAGAGAGAAAAACCATTCCCTGAAACAGCTGCATCCTCTCACCTCCCCTTTACTTTTTAAAAGTATCCAGGAAATCCTGAAGTTCCTGTATCTCATCTCTGGAAACCTGTTTTCCATCATAAAATGCCGTGACAAAATTCTTCAGAGAACTTCCATACATCCTGCTTAAAATAGACTTACTCTCCTCGCCGAGATACTCTTTTTTTGAAATTCTGGCACGATAAACATTCGTTTTCCCCTCTTTTGTAACCGTGACAAACCCCTTTTCTTCCAGTCTGGACAAAAACGACAGCACCGTAGTAGCAGAAATTTTCGGCTCCCTGTCCAACTTCTCTTCAATCTGCATCCGTGTCACCGGCTGCTCGCAGCTCCAAATCGCCATCATAATTTCCAGTTCTGAATCCGGCAGTCTCTTCACCATAGCACCTCCCTTCTGATACTATTATTCTACAAATGCCGAACAAAAAAGTCAAGATGTTTTTCGGCATTTGTAGAAAATATTTTACAAAACGTAAGTCGCTATTAGTTTATTGATCGTCCGTACATCAGAATTAGAAGTAAAATCAAATCGTACTTCACCTAACCCGCTAAAACAAACCGTAAGTTCCGAATCCATATCAAAAGTCCCCGAACTTTCAATGGAAAACGCCTGCATTTTAGAATACGGCAAAGATGTATAATCTCTTTTGGAACCTGTCATTCCCTGCACATTGCAGGCAATAATTCTTCTATTAGTAAAAATAACAAAATCTCTTAATGAAGAATAGTATTCTACAATTTCTTCCCCCTGAATCAGTAAATCAAAAACTTCCCTGGGAATATTTTTTTCTTTTCCCTTGCTTAACTTAAAAACTTTTTTGTTTTGAAAATCGATCATAGTCTTCCTCTCCTTTTTTATAAATGGGCAACCAATATATATAAAAAAGCATATGAGAAAATCCAAAAAAGTCAAGCTATTATGAGATGCTCATTTCTTTAAAGTAACAGCTCCTGTTACCTCAAAAATATCTCCTGCACCTTCTATGTCTGCATCGTCTCCGGTACATTTCATTAAATAACAGTACCCCGATAAGATCCCGCAGATCATTTCCTATCCGCCGGTTTTGCATCTCCAGTTCTTTCATTTCCTCCTGTTCTTCTTCCAGAAGTTCCTTTTCAATTTTTCCGCAAAGATGTTCCATCATGAATTTATCTGGATATTCATCAAACATCATACTCCCGTCATATTCCATCCGATCACATTCCCGTTCCACTTTTTCCTGAATCATAGCTGCCCGACGGGAATAATAAGATTTCATAACTTCCCGATCTTTTTCCTGTTCCCGCTCCTGCTCAAAGGGCATCCATATAGGATAAGGCATGTAAAAAGGAAACGACTGATCAAACTGCATAAAATCACCTCACCAAATCATTCTCTAATACTATATGCACTTCCTGTAAAATGTGATATACTCTATGAAACACCGTAAAAGGTAACACGAGTAAGGAGGTACACATTATGCAGCTCATATCCGACCAATCCCTTGCCCTGATCATTGACGATCAGATTCGGCTTCTTCCCTCCATCGCCGATGGAGAACTTATGATGCGCAACACCGGTATCCTGATTCAGGGATTACGAATTTTAGATATTCCCATGCTCATCACCCAGCAATACACCAAAGGACTGGGAATGTCCGATCCTTCCATCTATCTCCACACTGGAACTATGGAATATCTGGAAAAACGCACCTTCAGTTGCTGGAAAGATGACACCATTCGCCGTCGCATCGAAGCCTCCGGCCGCCGTCAGATTATCCTCTTTGGAATCGAAGCACACATCTGCGTACTTCAAACAGCCCTGGATCTTGTTCATGCCGGCTACGAAACCATCCTGGTGACAGACTGCACCTCTTCCCGCAGGCTTTCTGACAAGGGCACCGCCTTACAGAGAATGATCCAGGAAGGAATTTCTGTAACTACCTACGAATCCCTTTTATTTGAATTGATGGAGACGTCTCTTCATCCCCATTTCAGAGACATCTCTGCCCTGATCAAATAATCAGCAGGCTTTTTGAAATTCTCTGAGTTTTTCTTTCGCCACTGCGTTTAATCCGCGGGGAACCTGAATCTCCACAACGGCATACTGATCTCCTCGAAGGGATGGATTTGTCATGGAAACGATTCCTTTTCCCCGCAAACGGATCTTTGTTCCCGACTGCGTCCCTTCCCGAATCATACATTCCACCACACTGCCGTCCAATGTACGGATTCTCACCTTTCCACCTAATGCGGCAGTGGCAAAAGGAATGGTGATCTTTGTATACACATCCATCCCCTTTCTCTCAAATCCTGGTTTTTCCTTAATGTGCACCTTCAAAAGCAAGTCTCCTGCTGCTTCGCTCCCTGTCCCCGGCTCCCCCTTTCCTCTGAGACGAATCGCCTTTCCTTCCTCAATTCCTGCTGGAATCCTGATTTCCAAAGACTCCGTCCGCCCGGTTTTGCTATTCTGAAAACTGATTCTTTTTTTCCCACCCAGTGCTGCTTCGTCAAACTCTATCGTCACTTCTGCATTCAGGTCACTTCCTCTTCGATCCGGGCGTTTCTGCCAAAATCCATCTCCTCTGAAACTGCTTCCGTACGTTTTTCCTCCATTCTGAAACATATCTCCAAAAATATTTCCGAAAATATCATCCATATCCTGCGCACCCCCCTGAAAATGATATTCCCGGTAAGCCCGCTGTCCATCCCCTGAAGACTGAAAGCCCGACCAGAAACCATCATTTCCTCTCCCCTGTCCTGCTCCTGCCTCCTGATCGAAAGCCCCATGCCCGAATTGATCGTATAATTTTCGCTTTTCTTTATCACTCAAGACTGCGTAGGCTTCTGTAACCTCTTTAAACTTTTCTTCCTCTCCGCTGGAATTGCCCCCGGTATCGGGATGATACTTTTTCGCCAGCTTCCGATACGCTTTCTTGATCGTATTTTCATCCGCATCTCTGCTTACACCAAGAACTTCGTAATAATCTCTTTTCTTCACCATCGTCACCCTCCTTCTCCGGCATTATGAAAACCGCTCATTTCCTCTTTTTCCATTTTAAAAAGGAGATCGGAATCAACCGACCTCCTCATCAATCACACTGTATCATCAGCCTTCGATGGAAATATATTTCTTTTCCTCTACCGCCGGCTTCTGCTCTTTCTTTGGAACAAACAGTTTCAGGATACCATGTTTAAATTCTGCCTGTACATCTCCCTGTTCAACCTCATCGCCCACATAAAAACTTCTGATACAGGAACCTGCATACCGCTCTCTTCGGATATAATGTCCTGTTTCTTTTTCCTGTTCATCCTGACTCAAACCTTTGCAGGCTTCAATCGTCAAATAACCGTTATCCAGCGAAACTTTGACCTGATCTTTCTTAAATCCCGGAAGATCAACCTCCAGCTGATATCCATGTTCAAGTTCTTTAATATCTGTCTTCATCAAATTACCGGCTCTTGTGCCATATAACTTTTTCTCTGTTCTCCTCAGATCCTTATCATCATAAAACGGGAAGTCATTAAAAAATTCATCAAACAAATTTTCTCCAAAAATACTAGGCATCAACATAAGTCATCTCTCCTTTTCATTCTATGCTTTGTAACCTTGTTTCCTTGGAACTGGGATGTTAGAAATAGAAGTATATCTTTCAATCTTTTATTCCCTTCCTTTGTTCTAGTTGTAATATAACACTTGTTGTTAGCCATGTCAAGCCTTGAGTGCTAAAATTTTGTGAAAAATTTGTGAATCCTTTCCTGTTCATTGTATAAATATATACTTTTAACTATATTTTTTGATTTAGAAATGATACAATGGCCAAAAAGCACAGGAGGTATTTCATTATGGTAATTGGAAATGGAGAAACACTTTTAATGATTGGGGATTCTGTAACTGACTGCGACCGCGCCCGTCCCGTAGGTGAAGGAGACGGCAACATGGGAAATGGTTATCCAAGAAATGTTCAGGCTCTTCTGGATATGAAATACCCGGAAAGACACATCCGGGTTCTCAATATGGGAATCGGTGGAAATACCAGCCGGGACTTAAAAGAACGCTGGCAGACAGACGTACTGGATCTGAAACCGGATTGGGTGACTATTATGATTGGAATCAACGATATCTGGAGAAAATACGATCAATGCCTTCACCCGGAATGTAAAGTAGAACTGGAAGAATATGAAAAAAATCTCCGTTGGATGATCAAGACAACCCTCCCCGCCGTAAAGGGGATCCTTCTGCTTCCTCCCTGTTTTATGGAACAGAATCATAACGATGCCATGCGGGCGGATGCCGACCGTTACCGGGATAAGGTAAAAGAACTTGCCCAGGAATACGGCGTACTGTATGGGGATGCTCAGGCAGACATGGACGCCTATTTTCAGCATTATCCAGCCATTTATATGTCCTGGGATCGAGTACATCCCAATCAGGTCGGTCATATGATCATCGCCAAAACGCTGGTGGACACCCTTGGATTTGAATGGTAAACTGGAATAGTAAATACTGAGTTTCTGCTGTACGAAATGGAGCTGTCACTTTAACTGTATAAATATTTCTGATATACACTTAAAGCAACAGCTCCATCTGAATTACATTACTAAGACTTCCCATACCCCAAAT
>HF995357.1:3150-24905 GCA_000432335.1 Firmicutes bacterium CAG:646 | reverse complement strand
TATCCCTGATCGATAATAAATTCCGGGCGGAATCTGTATCCCACTTCCTGTTCAAACTGCTCCAGAATATACGGACTTACGGATGCGGAATATCCATACCAGTCCACATATTTTTCCCTTGCCAGCTCGTCAAAAATCAGCGTAAACTGGTGGAAAAAGGTTGTAAATCGAATAACATCCACGTATGGATGATCTTCCAAAAACTTTCTCAAACGTTTTTTGGAAAATTCTTTTGTTTTTGGCTGGCGAACATCAAAAGTAATCTGCTTTTCCACACCCTGCCAGTCATTTGTCACTGCATTATACATATGCACCGGATCCCACATAATATATGCAAGAAAACTTACCGTATAATCATGGAATGGTTTTGCCGGGCGTATGGTAACGTCTCCCGTCTCCTCACTGTAACTCCACTCTGTTACAGGGACCACCTCTCCGGTAGTACGGTCAATCACTTCCCACCATCTCTTGATATCATCATGAGAATTTACTTTCAACATATCAGGATACAGATTGTCCATCAAATGAATAGAAAGTTCCCCCTTGGTGGCTGTCCGAACAGACGTCATAATATACATCTGCTGAATCTCATCCGGATTTGCCTTCGCCCACTCATTATCTTTTCTTGTAGTGTAATAGGTGGCATATACCTTTGCATCCACCTTCTTCAATTCTTCCGGATAATCTGTTCCATCGCAGTCTCGAATGGCGTCTGCCCCCCAGCGTTCCACCAGTTCCAAAGTCTCCGGAACAACATCCACATCTGTAGGAATCGTTACACGACCTTTTGTACACTCTTTGCTCATAACCTTCTCCTTTCAACCGAATCGTTTTTTCTGTTGCTGATAACTTTATTATACGCAATCTTATTTTTTCTTTCTACGTTTCTCTTGTCACAAATATTATATATCTTGCTTTTCAAAAAACGAATGGGTATACTAAAAGAAAGATACGATCCGGAGGGATATTTCATGGAAAATCTTACCTATTCATTTACTGACCTTGCTACAGATCATTTTCATCAGCAGCGACTTTGCTATGCCACTTCCTCGACCTTTGGAAAAGACTGGAACGGTGTTCTCCATGCTCACGGCTGCACAGAACTCTTTTATGTCACGAAGGGAGAAGGATGGCTTTGTACAGATGAAACAAATATTCCTCTCAAAAAAGATCAACTGGTGATCGTCAATCCCAAAGTTCACCATACAGAGCGTTCTTCCTCTGCAAATAAAATGCATTATATTGTCCTCGGAATTGACAATCTCCAATTTCATTTTGATAGAAAAGGAACTTTCCTTCCTTTCCAGATTTTTGAACTTCCTTCCCAGAGGGAGATTATTTTACCGCTGCTGGAAAGCATTATAAAAGAACTTCAAAAAAAGGAAACTTCCTATGAAGAAATTTGTCAGCATTATCTGCATATTCTTCTTCTGTTAATCCAGCGGATCACGGGAAAAGAATTTATCCTCTCCTCTCCCAGCTCCATTCCATATGAATGTGAACGGGCAAAATCTTATATGGAAGAACATTTTCGTGAACCGGTTACTCTGGAGCTTCTGGCGAAATTACTGCACTGGGACAAATTTTACTTTTCTCACCAATTTTCCAATGCTTACGGAATCTCCCCCATTCATTTTCTGTTGAATCTGCGGGTGGAACACAGTAAACAACTACTTCGCACTACCGATTATTCTATAACGCAGGTGGCAGAATCTTCCGGATTTTCCTCGCAGAACTATTTTTCACAGATATTTAAAAAGAATACGGGAATCTCTCCCAGACAGTATCGACAAGAAAACCAACACCAATAATTTGTACTTTTTTTCCATTGCAAAATCCCTCCAAAACTCGTACAATAAATATGAGTTTTATGAAGTTAACTAATACGAGGAGGCGTTTTATGGATAAAAAAGAATTTGCTTTACAACAACATGAAAAATGGTCTGGAAAAATCGAAATCACAAACCGGGCAAATCTGGATACACCGGAAGATCTTGCCGTATGCTACACTCCCGGAGTCGCAGAACCCTGTCTGGAAATCTCCAAAGATACTGATCTTTCCTACAAATACACCCGACGCCATAATATGGTTGCCGTTGTAACAGATGGCACTGCTGTTCTTGGGCTTGGCGATATTGGACCGGAAGCCGGTATGCCGGTTATGGAAGGAAAATGCTGCCTGTTCAAAGCTTTTGGCGATGTAGATGCATTTCCTCTGTGTATTCGTTCCAAAGATGTGGATGAAATCGTAAATACCGTCAGTCTTCTGGCAGGAAGCTTTGGTGGAATCAATCTGGAAGATATTTCCGCTCCCCGTTGCTTTGAGATTGAACAAAAACTGAAAGAGCGATGCGATATTCCCATTTTCCACGATGATCAGCATGGAACTGCTGTCGTAACTATGGCTGCCATGTTAAATGCATTAAAAGTCGTTGGAAAAAAATTAGATGAAGTTACCGTTGTAACTTCTGGCGCCGGCGCTGCTGGTATTGCCATCATCAAACTTCTGATCCGTATGGGATTAAAAGAAGTAATCATGTGCGACCGTCAGGGCGCTATCTACGAAGGACGGGACGGACTGAACAAAGAAAAAGAAGAAATGGCACGGATCTCCAATCGTTCCATGAAAAAAGGTTCTCTGGCAGACGTGATCAAAGGTGCTGACGTATTTATCGGCGTATCTGCTCCAGGTACACTGACTCAGGATATGGTCAGATCCATGGCAAAAGATCCCATCATTTTCCCTATGGCAAATCCTGTTCCTGAAATCATGCCGGATGAAGCCAAAGCTGCTGGCGCTGCCGTTATCGGAACTGGACGCAGCGATTTTCCAAACCAGATCAACAACGTTCTGGCATTCCCTGGAATCTTCCGCGGAGCTTTGGATGTGAGGGCCAGCGATATCAACGATGATATGAAAGTGGCTGCCGCTCACGCTATCGCTAATATCATAACAGACGAAGAGCGAAATGCTGATTATATTATTCCCAACCCCTTTGACAAACGGGTAGCGAAGGCTGTGGCAGAAGCCGTTGCAAAAGCTGCAAAAGATTCCGGTGTCGCCAGAATCTAAAAAATTTCAAGAGTAAAAGGGCAACACCTTTCGGGGGTTGTCTTTTTATTTTTCTATTTTATTCGTATTTAGTATATAATTAGGGCTAAAGAAACATTCTACAATAAAAGAAAAAATTGGAGAATGTTTATGTGTTCTACGATTACCGATATTGCCCATCGTTTACACGAGTATAGGAAAAAATTGAATAAAACCCAGGAGGAAATGGGGCAATCTCTGGATGTTTCCCAAAGTCAGTACAACAAATTGGAAAATGGACAGCATATCATTTCTTTCCACAGTTTACAATATTTCCGAAAAGAAGGGGGAGACGTCTATTACCTGATTACAGGAAAAGAATATCAACCTGGCATTTTGGATAATTATATAGAACAATGCCATACGTCTCAGGAAGCCGCTCAATTTTTAAAATTAATCATTTGGGTAACGGAACAGGGAATGAATAAAGTAAATTTTCATGAGAAAAGAGAACTGACTCAGATGTGGAAATATATATCTCTGGCAGAAAATGAATATATTCTGGAAAATATCTGGATTAATATCAGAAAAGCGGAGAATCTTTCTCAACTGCAAATGGCAGAACTTATGGATATTGATATCAAACGTTATCGCAGACTTGAAAAAATGCTCAGCATGCCAGATGCCGCCGTACTGGCGACACTGTACGAAAAGCTTTCGTATTCCCCCTTACTGTTTTTAGAAAATCACTTATACTACTCCGATGCCATCAACCGCATCTGGGAAAGTTTTCCAGAATCACTCTCGGAAAAACTGATACATCTATTAGATGAGGGACTTTGTCTCCTTCAACTTCCTCCTGCACTGCAAAATGACTGCTGCACTTAAATCGGAAGGCTGCATATAAATATGAACAGCATAGGTATGCACATCAAAAATACCTACTGCAGCCTTCCTTTCCTCTCTACTCTTCCAGAATTTGAATCTCCAGATAGTCAAAATCTATGGAATCTATAAAATTATCTGCTGAAAACCGCGTCTTATCGTGGCACTGAAATTCATTGATATTATGATCCAGCCAGATAGGTTTGCTCAAGTCCCACAGATAGCACATTTCTTCCAGGGAATTGAATATTTTATGCGTTCTGGTGTCATTCGTCTCATCGCAGATCACAGTATCCCTGAGCATACGATTGTCCTTCCAGATTTTTCCCCATAACCGAAACATGAAACTCCCTCCTCTCTTAAGAGATCCTAAGAGCATCTTCTATTACAGTCTGGAAATTAACTCTTCTCTTTCTTTTTCATAACCCGGTTTACCCAGCAGCGCAAACATATTGCGTTTGTAACTCTCAACACCTGGCTGATCGAATGGATTCACACCAGATACATATCCGCTGACACCGCAGGCAAATTCAAAGAAGTAGAATAACTGTCCCAGATAAAACTCATTCTGTTCTGGAATTTTCACCATAAGGTTCGGTACGTTTCCATCTGTATGAGCCAGAATTGTACCATTCATAGCGCTTTTATTTACAAAATCAACGGTTTTGCCTGCCAGATAATTCAACCCGTCCAGATCCACCGCTTCTTCTCCAATTGTTAATTCTGCGGAAGATTTCTCCACATTCAAAACTGTCTCGAACATAATTCTCGCGCCATCCTGAATAAACTGTCCCATAGAATGCAGATCTGTCGTCAGATCAACAGAAGCAGGGAAAATACCTTTCTGATCTTTTCCTTCACTCTCTCCGTACAACTGTTTCCACCATTCAGATACATAATGAAGGCTTGGCTCATAATTTGCCAGAATCTCCACTGATTTTCCTTTTCTATGCAGAATATTTCTCACTGCTGCATACTGCAGAGCATCATTAGAAGCAAACGGCTGATTCAGAGCCAATTCTCTTCCTGAAGCCGCGCCCTCCATCAATTTATCAATATCTGCGCCGCTCACTGCGATAGGCAGAAGTCCCACTGCTGTCAAAACAGAAAAACGTCCTCCCACATCATCCGGTACAACAAAGGTCTCATATCCTTCCTCATCTGCAACCTTTTTCAGAGCTCCTTTCACTCTGTCCGTGGTAGCATAGATTCTTTCAGCGGCTCCTTTCTTTCCATACTTTTTCTCCAACATTTCTTTAAATACACGGAAAGCAATCGCCGGCTCTGTAGTAGTACCAGACTTGGAAATCATGTTTACAGAAAAATCTCTGTCACCGATCACATCAACCAGCCCCTGAATATAGCTGCTGCTGATGCTGTTACCTACATAGTAAATCTCAGGAGTCTTACGAATTTCTTTTGATACGTTATTGTAAAATCCATGTCTCAAAAATTCAATAGCCGCTCTCGCTCCCAGATAAGACCCTCCGATACCAATGACCAGCAGCACTTCTGAATCATTTTTAATCTTTTCTGCCGCTTTTTTTATTCTGGCAAATTCTTCCTTATCATACGCAACCGGAAGATCGATCCATCCCAAAAAGTCATTTCCCAGACCTTCTCTGCTCACCAGCTCCTGCTTTGCAGCATCTACGATTTTGCTCATAGACTGTACTTCTTCTTCACGAATAAATTTGGCTGTTTTTGAATAATCAAATGTTACCTTACTCATAATCTTTTGCTCCTTTTCTCAGATGATTTCCTACATCTACCATTGTTAGTTTACCAAATCACTTTCCCTTTATCAAGTCAAATCAGGTACTCCCGAATAACTTCCCGCATAATATGTTCTTCCTCTGGGGTGAGCATATGAGAAAATTTCGTTTCGCTGGAGGCCGTCTGGCGAATCCCTTCTGTGACACGATCAATCAGTTCTTCCCTGGTCTGTTCTCTGACTGCATCCACCTGTGCCTCCTGTTTGGGCGAACTTACCGTATTTTCCATATAATCCATCAGCCCGTCCAATATGATATCCTCTTTATTCATAAATCCCATGAACTGTTTCATCAATAAAAGCAGCGCAAAAATACCTGCCCCTACCAGCACATACTGATATCTCATCAATTCTATCTCCTGATATCGGTATGTCCCATAGACCGCCGCCATCATGAGGAGAAAACATATAAACGCTCCATATCCGATGCCCTGTTTCCACTTTTGCAAAGAAATCCCCATCATCTTTCCTCGTATCATCTGCGTCCGGATAAAAACTTCCGGATTATTAATTTCCTGTTCTTTTGTCTTTCTCATCTGATACTCATTTAAAAACTCTTTTGTCCATTTTCCCTTTGGCTCTGTTATCTGACGCAGATCACGGATGACTCTTCCATAAAAACTATTCACCATGGCAATACAGAGAATCCCTAAAATTCCAGCTCCTATCATTCCATAAAACAATACGTTTCTTTCCATCAGATCATGCAGCATATACGATTACCCCCTTAAATTTTTCATCTTCCCTCGACGGAAGCTTCTGGAGATATTATATCGCCCATATTCCCGATTTGAAACTAAAATCGTTCGTCAAATTCTCTGCTCTTTCGCCATCTCTATGATTTTTATATGTTTTTTACCATCTCTTCTACCAGACGCACACTATGTTCTACTGCTTTTTTTTCAAAGGCAGGGTAATCCATCACTGCACTATTATCTGCTTTATCCGAAATGGCGCGAATGACTACAAATGGAATCTGGTTAAGGTAAGCTGCCTGTGCGATCGCAGCCCCCTCCATTTCCGTACAGGATCCGGCAAACTCCTGAATAATTTCTTCTTTTACAGCAGAATCTGCCACAAACTGATCGCCACTTACCACTCTGCCCTCGAATACAGAAATATCCGGGTTCACCTTTTTACACGCTTCCACTGCACACTCTCTCAACCGGGTATCTGCCGTAAAGGAAAATACATCCATCTGCGGTATCTGTCCCTTCCGATATCCAAATTCTCTGGCATCCATATCATGCTGAAGGGCATCTGTGGATACTACAAGATCTCCAATATTAATCTCATTCTTTAAAGAACCTGCAATACCCGTATTAATCACTGCATCCACCTGAAAATCATCTACAAGAATCTGTGTGCATACCGCTGCATTTACTTTCCCAATCCCGGATCTTACCACAACCACTTCTTTACCATTTAATTTTCCATGATGAAACTCCATGGAAGCTTTTTTTGTCAGAGTAACCTCTTCCATCTGCTTCTTTAAAATTTCAACTTCAACTTCCATAGCTCCGATGATACCTATTTTCTTCATGTACTTCTTTCCTCCATCCTCTGTTATTCTCTGCTGTTTTCTATTATAGCAAACAGAAAGACCCCTGTGAACCATAGATTTATCTGGAATTCCCTTTCATGGTTTGTTATAATATCCCTTGGAAAGCTACAAGCTCAGACAACTTTTATTAAGGAGGAAAATCAAGATGGTATACAAGACAAGAGGAACCTGTTCTTCTCAGATCAGTTTCGATGTAGTAGACGGAAAACTGCATAATGTACAGTTTACCGGTGGATGTAACGGCAACCTGAAAGGTATTGGCGCGCTGGTAGAAGGTTTGGAAGTAAATGATGTCATCACACGTCTGGAGGGTATCAAGTGCGGTTTCAAATCTACCTCATGTCCTGATCAGCTTGCGCAGGCTTTAAAACAGGCTGTAAATCAGTAAAAAATGGCACTGCGGTCAATGCAGTAACAACCGCAGTGCTTTTTTGAATATCTTTTTGCAAAACTTTCCTATCTGTCCCATTTATCACAAAGGTTATTGATCTGACTGGTAAATTTTGCAAGATCTTTATTGGCGCCTCCTTCGTTATGGCGTATTACCGTAAGCAGTCTCTGGCCAGCCGCAAGAAGTCTCTGATAAACAGCGGAAGCCTTGATTTGTTTTGCTGTCTGCTGCCGGATTGCAAGTCCCTCTGTCTCCTTCAGGAACTGTCCCTCTTTCAGATCATAGACTGTACCGCTGTAAGGCGCCATTGCATCATAATGAAGTTCATTTTCCAAACGCCCTGCAAAAGTTTCACACGCCTCACTGTCACCGTGACACACAAACACCTGACGCGGTTTCAACTGAAATGCAGAAGCCCATTCCATAAGCCCGTTATTGTCCGCATGACCACTTACACCCGGTAATACAAGAATCTCCGCATTCACCTGAATCTCTTCTCCAAACAGTTTAATATCCGTAGCGCCCTCTACAAGAGTTCGCCCTGGAGTTCCTACAGCCTGATATCCCACAAACAAAATGGTACATTCTTTTCTCCACAGGTTATGCTTCAAATGGTGCTTAATTCTTCCTGCATCACACATACCGCTGGCTGATATAATGACCTTCGGACGATCATCACTGTTAATCGCTCTGGATTCATCCGTGGTCACGGAAAGCTTCAATCCGGGGAAAGAAAGCGGATTGATTCCCTTATCCACCAGTTCCATAGCCTGTCTGTCAAAACAATCTCGGTGATGTTCCCGAAAAACAGTAGTTGCTTCTACCGCCAGAGGACTGTCCACAATAACCGGAAAATCATCAAATCCCGGAACCATATGCTCTGCCTTAATCTTTCGGATAAAATACAGCATCTCCTGCGTTCTTCCCACTGCAAAAGAAGGAATCACCACGTTACCGCCCCGCTCAAAGGTTCTCTGGAACAGCTCTGCCAGCGATTTTTCATAATCTATCACTTTTTCATGACTTCTCGTTCCATACGTAGATTCCATCACCACATAATCTGCGCTGTGAATATACTGAGGATCTTTGATAAGCGGCTGATTTTTATTTCCAATATCGCCGGAAAATACGATCTTTCTTTCTTCCCCTCCTTCTGTCAGCCAGAGTTCTATACTGGCAGATCCAAGCAAATGTCCCGCATCAATAAAACGTACCTGAATCCCTTCTGCCAGCGTAATTCTCTCATTGTACGGACATCCCACCAGATTAGCGATCGCTCCTAACGCATCATCCATATTATAGAGAGGTTCCACCGCTTCCTTTCCAGCTCTCTTGCCCTTCCGGTTCTTCCATTCTGCCTCAAACATCTGAATATGAGCGCTGTCACGAAGCATAATATCACACAGATCTGTCGTGGCATATGTGGCATAAATACTGCCCCGGAAACCTCTCGCATATAAAAGCGGCAGTTTTCCCGAATGATCGATATGAGCATGCGTCAACAACACAAAATCCAAATCGGACGGCGGGATCGGAATCTCTATATTCTCAAAATGATTCGGTCCCTGTTCCATACCACAGTCTACCAGAAAATGCTTTCCGGCCGCTTCCAGATAATAACAACTCCCCGTCACCTCATGTGTAGCTCCTATAAATGTCAGCTGCATATAAAGCCCCCTTTCTCCACAGGCTTATTATATTTTTAATTATCTTTTATTATACGCTTTCTGAAAAGTGAATGCAAACTTGACTTTTTCTCTCTATAGGGTAATAATGAATGGAAAAGTATTTATTTTGCAGGAGGATATCTATGAAACACATTGTACTTACCGGCGGCGGAACCGCAGGTCATGTTACACCAAATATTGCCATGATCCCCGCGCTTCAGGAAAAAGGCTTTCAGATTTCTTATATTGGTTCCTACGATGGAATTGAAAAAAAACTGATTGAAGAAATGGGCATTCCCTATTACGGAATCTCTTCTGGAAAACTGAGAAGATATTTTGATCCCAAAAACTTTACAGATCCTTTTAAGGTTCTAAAAGGCTACCACGAAGCCAGAAAGCTTCTGAAAAAGCTGAAACCAGACGTTGTATTTTCAAAGGGCGGTTTCGTTACAGTACCGGTTGTAATCGCAGCAAAGCACCGAAAAATCCCTGCGATCATCCATGAATCCGATATGACGCCGGGGCTTGCCAACAAACTCTGCATTCCTTCTGCCGTGAAAGTCTGCTGCAATTTCCCAGAGACCGTAAAGCAGCTTCCTGCAGATAAAGCAGTACTCACCGGAACGCCTATCCGGCAGGAACTTTTGGAGGGAAACAAGCTGGAAGCCCTGAAATTCACTGGCTTAAAAGCCAATAAACCCGTTCTCATGGTTATCGGCGGAAGTCTCGGATCTGTAGCTGTCAATACTGCTGTTCGTCGAGTACTCCCTGAACTTCTGAAAGAATTTCAGGTGATTCATCTTTGCGGTAAAGATAAGCTGGATCCAACGCTTACTTCTCTGGAAGGATATGTCCAGTATGAATATATTAAAAAAGAACTGGCCGATCTCTTTGCTCTGTCTGATATCGTAATTTCCCGCGCCGGCGCGAACGCTATCTGTGAGATCAATGCACTGAAAAAACCGAATCTTCTGATTCCTCTGTCTGCCAATGCCAGCCGTGGTGATCAGATTCTGAATGCCCGATCCTTTGAAAAATTAGGCTACAGTAAGGTATTGGAAGAAGAGGAGCTTACCAACGACCTTCTCCTGAAAACGATTCGGGAATTATATCAGAATCGCGAAACCTATATAAAAGCTATGGGCGAAAGCAATCAGATGGATTCTATAGGAAAGATTATTGACATGCTCTGTGAATGCGCGAAATAACTACAAAATATTTTTAAAAAGGGATAAACCAGGCAGGCAAACAGCTTACTTGGTCTGTCCCTTTTTATTCTCATCTTTTTACAGTTCTGCCATCACCTTACGAAGAACCTCTTCTTTATCTTCTTCTGTAAGACTTCCCGGATTCCAGGTCAAACCAACCTGATCATCTTCGTATCTCGGAATCAGGTGCACATGAAAATGAAATACTGTCTGACCTGCAGGTTCACCATTATTCTGAACAATATTAAATCCATCGCAGTTCAACGCCCGCGTCATAATTCCTGCCATTTTTTTTGCCAAAATTATGGCTTTGGAAGCTAATTCATCTGGAATTTCATAAATGTTCGCATAATGTTCTTTAGGTAGAATCAGAGCATGACCTTTACTGGCTGGTCCCAGATCCAGAATCACTCTAAAATCCTGATCCTCGTATAACGTTGTTGACGGAATTTCACCCGCTGCAATTTTACAAAAAATACAATTTTCCATTTTATCTTCTCTCCTTGTTTATAATTTTTTTGTCGTGAAATAGAATGATGTTGTCGAAATTTGCAAAATGGTTTTCATTGCTTCCCCTTTCGTTCGATGATACACTGTTACCTATATCTTATAGAAAAGAGGAATACCTTATGTTAACCAAGGAGGAACAACACCAATTACATCTGTTCTGTGAAAAAGACGAACATCTAGCAGATTTAATTAAAAAAATGGAAGCTTCGCACCGGATGAGTCTTTCCCGTATTTCCCATGAAATACGCAATCCAGTTACACTGATCAACAGTTTTCTCCAGCTTACGCAGACCAGACATCCTGAAGTCATGCAATTTACAAGCTGGTCTCCCATTATGGAAAACATGAACTATCTGCGAAACCTTCTGGAAGAAATATCAACTTTTAATAATTCTCAGATTCTTCACAAGGAACCGTGTTCACTCACAAAACTTCTGGAATCCATCGTAACTTCCTGTCGTCCTGCACTGTTTCCCATCCAGATCGACTTTGAGAAACTTTCTCCCATTCCGTCTGTCCCTCTGGATGGAACACGAATCCGCGCTGCCGTTTTAAATCTTATCCGCAATGCCGAAGAGGCAATCGGAGATTCTAACCATGGTAAAATAAAAGTTTCTCTTTCCTTTGACGGAGTTTCCTTTTATATTGCCATTTCCAACAACGGTCCGCAGATTCCCTCTGACCATCTGGAAAACCTTTTTGAACCATTTATCACCCATAAAAATAATGGCTCCGGTCTGGGATTGGCAGTGGTTCATAATGTAGCCATGGCTCATAAAGGTAAAGTATTCGTCTCTTCTTCCCCAGAAGAAACCACTTTTACCATACAACTTCCCCTGTCCTATGACACTTGAGAAATCGTCCTTCTCCTATACAGAAGCGCTGTCAGCAAAGCACCTCCCAGTACACCGCCGATATGCGCTGCATTGTCTACTCCTGCGGACTGAAATCCATGATAAATAGTCAGGACAATTACAAATAACAATCTGGAGGCTGTCATCTGTTCAATCCTTCCTCTGTTTTTAAGAAGAATCACGAAGACACCTCCAATAACTGCAAATACAGCCCCCGATGCTCCTGCGCTTACAGCCGTAAAACCTGTACGGCAGTCCCACAACATAGAAAGTAAATTTCCTATTATTCCTCCTCCCAGATAAATAACCAGATATCTCCACCGCCCAACCAACTCTTCTAAAGTATCTCCCAAAAATAATAATAATGCCATATTATTCAAAAGATGATACAGTCCAAAATGAAGAAACATACTGGTGATCAGCCGATACCATTCTCCCTCCAATATCCAAGGCGTATAAGCCGCCCCGCACTTCATCATAAACTCTGTATTCTGCGTATCGCCCACAAGTTCTAACACGACAAACACCAAAATATTGATACCTATAATTGTCAGATTCACCCAATTCAAAGGTCCCTGAAAAATACGCTCCAAAGCATCAGGCGGACTACTGTTTTTATCGGATTCCTGCATTTTTTCACTCCTTTTTTCACATTTATCCTTATTATAAAACACCTGATATCCGTTTACAAGAGCTTTCCCTTTCCGTTGGACTTCTCTATTTTCTGAAGCGATAGATTAAATCTGCAAATCGGACTTCATCCCCCTCTTCCAGTTTTTCCTCCCGATCGCCTTCCAAAGTCACTCCATTAATCCATGTACCATTCCTTGAGTTCAGGTCTCTAAGATAACAGTCATTGCCCTCTATTCTGATTCTCCCATGAAGCCTGCTTACCGCCTGAGAGGGCAGTATAATGTCTGCTCTCTCCTTCATGGTTCCGACAAATTGTATTTCTTTATCTTTAATAAGAATACTCCTGTCCTGGCGGGGATATTTTTCTTCCAATTGAAATACAGGTCTGACACTTTCGTTTCCCAAAATTTTCGTCAGGTACTCTTCCTGATAAGAAGAATCTTCTACCCACCCCCGCTCATAAGCGTCTTCTTTCCTATCCTTTTGCAGCATCGGAATCTCATTATCTTCTTTCAATATATCTTTTTTATTCCTCACTTTGAGGAAAATACCCCATCCCGCCGCCAGCGCCATTCCAATTCCCAGCCAGATGAGTATCCCCTCCCTGTAATTTCTCCACATTAACCATCCTATAAGTGCATATACAAATACTGCGCCGGCGCTTACCGCTATCCCCCCGGAAAATGTTTTCGTCTCTTCCGGATCTTCATCTTGAAAAAATGCTTCCAACGCCTGCTCATGCATTTTTTGTTCCAAATGTTTTTGCTGTTCTTTTCGTACTGTTTCTTCAAAGTCTTCTTTTCCTGTTTCCTCCTCTATTTTTTCTTCTTCATACAGAGTTTCATACGAATCCGCTATTTTTGACTTTCTATATCTCTCCATGTGTTCTCTCAGTCCCTCTGCAGTCAGCCCTTCCTGAACAACATAATGATACAAACTGTAAATATCCACTACTGCTTTTTTATTTTCATGATTCAAAAGAGGAAGCGTCTCTTCCAATAACTCCCGAAATTGTTGTTCTAAGTCCCAGGTTTCTCCCGGTATATAACAAAATTCTATCTCTTCCATTCCCGCAGCCGCATAAATCTGATCTAGTTTCAAGTAAACAGAATCTGCTGATAACAGATATTCTTCCATATTCTCCAAAACCTTTAAAAACGCAAAAATTACCGTAAGAACCTCTTCTCCTTCTGCCTTTCCGCCTCGCCATCTCTCCTCCAAAGATATTTTAGATGTCAGATCATAATAATATAAAATTTCATTATCCATCCTTTTTGCTTCACACTGCAATAAGCCCGGAATACTATTTTCTGTGATCATTTTTGATGGGTATGCTTCTTTTTCCTGTTTATCCTCACGATGAATCACCAGATAACTATGTTGGAGATCTCTTCTATATTCTATTTTCACTTATTCCAGCACCTCCCCCACAGCTTCTCGTTTTCGTATATAATTCACTGGACGGATCACCTTTTGAGAAACTGCAAGCTGAAATCGGAGAGGACTTTTCTTCCACATCTTTGTATCCGCAGAAATCTTATAAATAATTTTTTCCCTGTTTCCCGACGGTGCAGCCACAAGATTTTCAGGAATCATATAAAATTCTCCTTTCAGACGATTCCACTTTTCAGCCGCTTTCTCTTTCGGCTCCGTTCCCTTTAAGACTCCCTCAAAACTTCCAGTCAGTACGGTTTCGCAAGCCGCCTGCGTATACCAGCATCTCTGCCAGGTATGAAAACACAGAGACAGCATCCAACCGATCACAATCACTGACAGGCTAAAAATCACAGATGATTCCACCGTTAAATAACCCTTCCTCTTCCAATTTTTATCAAACCTTCTCATGCCAAACACTCTCCTACTAAAAATCCCAGCAATAAAAATGGTACAAACGGAATCTCCTTCTCTGACTCTTTTTTAAAAAACAAATAAAAAATCCCCACTCCTCCGGCTGTAAAAAAAGCGATCGCCAACAAATTCCATACCTTTTTCATACCAAGAGCCCAACCTACCGCCATAACAATCCAGCCATCCCCTGATCCTATTTTTCCTTTGCGACTTACGGCAATCACCCAAAGAAGCAGCCCTGGCAAAATCCCCCACCAATTATCTAAAGTTTCCGTTCCCACCTTATAAATCCCGGTAACGCCCGCCATAGCCACGGTATAACGCAGATCCACTTCCCCTTTTTTGTAATCCGTCCATCCATTTATTAGCAAATACAGAAAAACAATTCCGTTCACATTTATTCCTTTCCGCTGCATCTCTGACACTGATGCATATGAGATACTTCCGATTTTTTTACCATATGAACTGTTCGTTTCAGACCACTGCAATGTTCTGACGAATGATAGCGATTTCCCTTCTCTGTATAATAAATAATCCCTGTTTCTCCATCACTGCCACATTTTTCACAACTGTGGTATTTTTCTCCATATGCATTTCTTTGACCATCCAAATCCTCCGCAAATTCTTTATGTATCGATAGTTCAATATGAGTACAGGACGGTGACGTATGATAAACACTTTCATTTTCTGATATATATACCATTTCTTCCCATTGGGCATCCCCCTCCCCTATATCTTTTGTTTTATCCCATCCTACCCAGCAATTTACCTTTGCTTCATTCGTAAATCTTATGGGCGGAACAAATGTCAGAGAAACCGGAAGTTTATATTCTGCCTGCGCCCGGAGGATAAGTTCGTTATTCCTGAAAGCAGTCCCTACATAAGAAAATTTTACATGTTCCCCAAAATCAGGCATTCTACTTCTCGCATATGCCATACAAAAAGCGCTGGAAATGCCTGATCCAATAGAAGAATCTCCGTTTTCTTCATATGCGTACATTCCTAGTTCCATAGCACTTTGGTGAAGAGACGTTTTGATCAGAGACTGCATTCTGTAAATATCCAAAATCCCCAAAATACTTCCTACAGCAAGAAGGAAAACAGGAAGCGCCACTGCCGCCTCCACTGTCAAAGATGCTTTCCTGTATCGTCCCTCCCTTTTTTTCAGAATCCAAAGGAATACCTTCCGGGATGTTTTCAAAAACGAACATAAAGGGGATTGTCTCGTTTTATCTGCCTGAAGAGCCATCTTTCTTTTTTCTTTCCCCGGAAGGCATTCCTTTATATTCTTACTACATCTCATACCCGTACTCCCTCTCAATAAAGAAATCCTTTCCACTGCAATTTACCTGTATCTCTGTTTTCAGATAAGACACACACAGATCCATCCGAAAATTTCCATTTCCCTCTGTTTTTCTAATTTCCTGTTCCACAATATCCATCGTCCGCAATACCTGTTCCTGAGAATCTCCCAAAAATAATAACAGCCGAAGATATTCTTTATAATTCATACCTTTTTGTTGCGTTCCCTGGCTCTGCAATCCCTGTGTCAGCTTTCCCAGTTGATTCAAGGACAGCTGCCAACTTGCTCCTGTCTTAATTAGAGGAATCTCCTTTCCCTGTAAAAGCTGCCGCACGTCCAAAACACTTTCACCAAAAGCCCATGCCGCCTGAAGCGCCAGACTTACCACCGGTCCCAGAAACGGCATCCCTATATAAGAACAAATAGTAAGAGCCATCTCCTGAATCTGCGCCTGACTGGATGGATCACTGAGAAGAAACGTAAGATTCGCTGCCTCTCTCACTGCCAGAAGCCGCATAACCACTGATTTCAGATTTTCCATATCCGTATCTTTCCCTGCCACTGCATATTCCAGCTGATAAGAAAGTCCTTCCTGCGACAAACCGTCTCTTTCTTCCCCATCAATATATGTCTTCAAATGTCTCGCCATATACTCTTGAAAAACGATATTATTCCATGCAGTATTCGGATTTTCACCACTGTAAATCGCCCCCATTCCCTGCTCACAATTTCTCTTTAAAAGGCTTCCTGCTCTCGAAAATTTCCCAGAAGAAATCACATTTTCTGCCGGAAGAACCAACGCTAAAATCCCTCTGTCTTTCCATTGTTGAATCACTTCCAGCGGATTAATAAAATCTTCTGGAACCGATTCCGCTGGTCCCTGTTGGAGATTTTCCTGCTCTCCCTGCTCCGCTTTCTCCTTTTCTTCTTTATAGGACTGAAATGCCTGCTTTGCCTGATCAATACTGCCGCTTTGCTCCTGCTCTTTTATAATCTGTGTCTGCATTTTCATCTGCTGTAAAAGAAGTTGTATCCCTTGAATCCCTACTGTGTCTTTCATATAATCCACCGCCTGCATTTTAAAAGCCTGACCTTTTTGATCCGTTGCAAGTGTATACCCCAAAATTTTTCCTGATGGATTTGAAATTTTCCACTGATTTTCCCCACGAAAATCCCTGAATGTTCTTCCAGGTGAACAGCTTCTATTGATACTTTCCTCCAGAATCTGATACATATAACCTGGCTGAAGCGTTCCGCTCCCATATCCTCCATCCAGAAAAAACACATGGTATTTTTCTAATAATTCTCGCTGATATCCTGCAAACACAGAATATAAACCCTCTTCCACCCCCGCTTGCGCCTGGACTCTTCCTCCGGCGATTTGCACCGAATGAAACATTACCTGAATAAGAATCAAAAAAACTGCCATAAACAAACTAAAAAATACAGTAACACTACCCTTTTTCTTCAAGGGATACTCCTCCTTCTTTGGATTTTGTAACTAGATCTTGTTACTTTGACTTGTTATTTTTGAGAGAATATTATTGACCAGACTGACTAACTGTTTCTTAAAAATGGTTACTAATCCCACTAAGACAACGATAAATTTAGCCCCTAGGCTGATACCCCTTAGCACACGCCTTTTCTTCCTCATACGCACTCTGTGTAAACTGTTTCTTCTGTGCATTTATCGTACTTCTTCAGCTTATTTATATATACAAAAGCAGTAGACTCAAATTGTAGCCCACTGCCTTGATTATTTTCTTCTTTAATTTTCTTATATTATAGATTTCTAATTACTAATTACTCATTTGGCTTAACTCTCTCAGTTTCTTCCTAAGTCTCTCATTTTCTTCCAACAACTTCTGTTTTTCACTCTTTAATTTTGTAATTTGAATTTTTAAATTTATTATCTCATCTTCGGCTTCAATTGCTCTTATCACTTCCATGCTGTTACATGGCATTTGCTGTTTGCTTCTAGCATTTTCTAATACTCTCCGCACTTCTTGATTTCTATAAAAGAAAGATTTTGCAAAACCAGTACGTTTCCTGAGTGCTCCCACAGTTATCCTCTCTTGATTTTCAAGCATCTTTTGAATTTGAGTAATTGCTATGTCTGCTTTTTTCTTGCTCTTTTCTTTATTTATGGCTACTATTTTATCATATTTCATTAGATTTCATCCTTTCTCTCATAGCCGTTACAGTTTCTTTAATAATCCGATTTCTTTTCTTCTCAGTTGCTTTTTCAGATTTTCTACTTCCTTATTTAGGCACTCATTTTGCTCACATAATTCCTGATTTTTCAGCTGTAATTCTTCATTCTGCGCCTTTACCTTTCGAATTTCACTTTTTAAAATCATAAGCGTATTATTCATAGCTTTATCGATAATCACTTGTCTCGGATTATAGCAAGCACCTTGGTTTTTTATTGCGTTATCTAGTTCTTCTCTAATCAATGGGTTCTTATAAAAAAATCCTCTTGATAAACCTGTTTTACGAACCAATCCTGCGACAGTCACACGCTCCATATTACTTAACATCTCTTCGATAGCCTTCCTTGCAATTTCCATTTTTCTTTGGCTCTCAGCCTGCGTAATTTCTACCATCTTATCATATTTCATAATCATCCCATCCTTCTATGATATCTAATAGGATCATATCCATTTTTTCTCTTGCAGCTCTCGTTTCATCCGCCATCAGTTTATTTCCTATTTTCCGATAATGGTGTACCGAATATATAGAGTTATGCCCCAGTAACTTGGCTATCATCCAGTCGTCCACATGCATTTCTGTCAATTTCTTTCCATAGCAATGCCGGAAAATATGGGTTCCAAACTTCAGGAACTCTCCATTATCATCCCGGATATCTTCCTGGCGAATCATTGTCATAATCTGATTTTGAATCATGCTATATTGATAAGGTCTTGTTGGATCATCTTTCTTTACAAAAATGTAGGTTGTTTCTCCATACCGCTCCTTTGTATAATCAATTGCTTTCATAATCAGTTGTGCCACTTCTTCACTGATAGATTTTTCATAGGTAACTGACTTCACCTGGTCGATCCTTATAAAATACCGATTGTTCCGCATGCTTAGGCAGTCTGTCTTTAAGGTCAGCGTATCTGAAATCCTCGTTCCCAGTAATTGATGGATAATCAATGCTCTACATATCTGCTCATCCATTTTGAAAATGTGTTCGTTTAATCTCTTAATTTCCGCATCTGAGTAAAATTTGAATACATGCCTTGGTGTACTTGGAAAATCATTACTCAGGAATAATTCACTCATGTACTGTCGTTCATATAAATTTCCAACATCTTCTATTACCCTTCGTAGTGCATAGAGGTCAGATCTATAATTTTTCCGGTCATGTGCTTCCGTTTGAAGATATATCAGATATTCTTCTATATGCATCCGTTCCAAATCCTGCAGCGATTGAATGTCCAAATATTTTCTTTTAAGAAATTTTGAGAACCTCTTTACTGCAGTCATTTCACTATGAATCGTTCCTAAAGGGGAATATTTCAAATGCATAAAAATTACTTTTTTTACTTCTTCTCGGATATCTGGCTGTACAATTTTAGTAAAGTTAATCGTTTCTGTATTCAAAATTGGATTTCCTTGAATAGGAAAATCGAAATTTTTAAGAGTCCAGATGTCTTTTTCTTGCTCGTCCCTGTCATCCTCTTCTTCCAGAAACTTCAAGATTTTTTTCATATGCCTTACAATGCCAGGACTTTCAATTCCTACCTTGTCATATGCTGGCCGATATTTTTTGCTTGATAAAGCATATCCTCGTTCCAGCATCCAGCCTTTTAGCATAAGGATGATTTTTTCTTCTTCTCTGGAATCTAGCCTTTGTATTTTCCGATCAATCAGAAATTCCCGAATATTATTATAATAGGTCACTTCACTTGCCATACTGGACGGGGCGAGCATTTTTCCTCTTTCCCATATAAATTCTTCCAGCTTTTCGGTTATTTCTTCGGCTGGTAATCCTTCCAGATTAAAATACCGTTCCGGGCTGATACGCATTCTCTGCAGCTGTTCTTCAGATGCTGCTTTGTAACAATCCAGTTCATATATGTAAATTCTTTTTTTCATTTTCTGTCACCACGCTTCTTAACTTTAATGGTAGAAGCCAAGTCATTTTCCGGTTTCTTAAAGTACGTATCACTTGCTTTTTCAATTCTCTTTGGCATGAAGTCTACATACTGTTTTGTCATTTCTTCTGAAAAATGTCCTAAATAATCTCGGATTGTCTGTATAGAAACATCCTCATCATAAAATTGAGTTGCCAGCGTATGTCTATAGTCATGAGATTTGAAAATATAATCTCCATCCGCAATCCCATTCTTATCACAGTGTTGCTGAAATTCCTGCCGGAATGTTCCTACACGGTATGCTCCACCATTCTTTCCTTTAAAGATGTAATCTTTCGGACGAATGTGTTCCTGCTCAATATACTTACGCATGATTCTATACATCACAAGCGGTATCGGCATCATTTTATCTGCCTTCATCTTGATCTGATAAACTTTTAGCCATGCATCTTCTCCATCCCAGTAATAGGCATCTCCTTTTAACGTACACACTTCACTGATTCTCAATCCGGTACACCATAAATGTAAAAATATCAACCTTGAAACCAATGGAAATGCATACAGTTTATGCAGGATTTCCATATAAACTTTTTCTTCCACCGTTCTGTCATGATGTTCTGGATACGTTTTTTTCAGATAATACTCTGGTTTAAAAGGTATCTCCTTCATATATCCTCGTACGTTTAAAAACTGATAAAATTTCAGATACTGCACAATTCTTTTATTAAATGTGTCATCTTTGGTGTCCTTCTCTTCCAGTTCCCGAAAATAAGTTTCCAATTGATTTTCGTCTACCAGACAGATGGATTCTTCTTCCTTAAAATATTCCAGAAGTCTTTTTATCTCATATAGTTGTCCACGGATATTTGCTATTGTCAATCCACCAATACCGACATGATATTTTGCATATTCCTGTAGCAGTTCTCGATTCTTTTTGTTAGTAACTTCTATAAAACTCAATCTCTGTACTGGATTGCTTGGGTTAAGCCGATCTTCTGACAGGTGAAATCGTTCCATATACCACACATTGGCATGCCAATGAATTTCTGGTGCTGTTAAAAATAAGATTTTCCGACTATTGTCAACAATCTGCATAGCATTTTTTACATTGACTACTTTCTGTTCCACAATTTTTTCAAAGCGCTGGATCTGTTCTAATTCCAATCTTTCCAGATCATCAATCTCTTCATCCACACAAAAATCATATAACCAGTGCAATGGCAGTAAATAACGAACTCTTCTCGCTTTTGGATCGTCCCGATATAAATTGTCCAAGATATAATTCAACAGTAGGAAAACCTGCTTTTTTAATTTTTCAGATGCTCTTCTTGAAAAATCCCACACCAGTTCCTGTTTATCTCGGACATATTCAAAATCCTTAACCAATTCCAAATCTGGTAAGTATGGCAGGAATACAATCTGTCCTTGATATTTCCTCCGGTGTTCGATTCTTCCCGGCAGACTTTCTATTTCTTGTTGAATACTATACTGCTTGACATGATCGAAGACCTTTAAATATTTCATTACATTCGCTTCATCCCACATTTTTTGCAGTTCTGCTTCATATCGGCTTCGTATCCTATAATCAATCTCTTTGATATGATGTATTCCCTGCCGGATTAGAAATCGTTTGATGTTTCCCTTCAATGCTCCATCTGACACTTGGCATTCTTGGATTTCTGAGAGCAGCTCTCCATATTCTGTTTCTATCCAATACTTCTGTATCCTCCGTAATGCGGATGACTGCTCTTTCACCTGCTTTTTCGTATAATTCCCACTATCCAACAAACTTTGTTTGTATTCCCGCAAATCTTGTTCTTCTGCTAAAATCACATCATAAATTTCTCTTTGGATAAGGAATTTCTCTGCTTCTTCCAATAATTCTCTCTGCAATATTCCGCCTAACATAAGCTGCCTGTGAAGATGCTGTATCTCTTCCTGGCGTTCCGCTTGCAGCAATCGAATTGCAGACACTTGATCGCCT
>HF995357.1:0-3108 GCA_000432335.1 Firmicutes bacterium CAG:646 | reverse complement strand
CTGAACTCCATACATTGCCTGATGCTTATTGTAAAACGCATCGCTTACTTCTATTAGTTCATCCTCTGTTATGTTCAGATATTTCATGGTCGTTTCGATATTCCGATGTCCGAGTGCCTGGCTGATCATTTCTAATTTCCAGCCATCTTTTCGTCTTGCATTTGCAAAATAATGTCGAAGCATATGAGGTGATGCTTTAATTCCAGTCTTTCTTTCCAGCCTGCGCAGCATTGCATATACTCCGCTTCCTTTAAAGGGTTGTCCGACATAGTCCCCTGAGACATTGATAAACAGATATTCCTGTCCTAAGATCAATTCTTTGTAATCTTCTATATAGAACATTAAAATATCAAAGGTTGCATCACTGATTTTTGCTCTGCGGAATTCTGCATTTTTTGCCCTTGCCCTATTTTCATTATCTTCTCGGAAGTTGACATAAATTATATGTTTCTCATAATCTATATCTTCTGCATATCGGACGCCTAAGAGTTCCCCTATTCGAAATCCCGTTTCTGCTAACAATAAAAGCAGAACCTGATCGCGGCTGTTTGCACATTCCTGCAACAAGCCTACAATCTTGTCCTGCTCAATGGTTTTTCCTTGATGTCCTTTTTCTTTTAAATACCCTCGAAAGCTCTTTCGGTTCAGCACCCTTTTGAGACCTATCGAATTTCTTACAATCATCTGTGCATCTGACAGCACCTTTAGACTTTCTGACTGCTTGTTTTCCTGTTCCATAAAAGTATAAAACCGGAATACCTCTTTTAAGTATGCATTGCATGTTTCATTGTTTGGAAGTTTTGAGTAATCTTCCCGACTATGCTCACCTGCTTGTAACCAGATCAGAAAATCTGTAAAATGTTCATGCTGTTCCATGTAATTCATCTCATAGATATCATCCAAATGCAATTCCAGTTCATCCATAAAGTTTAAATAATAGGATAATATGAAGGCACTCCTTCGTATGGTATTCGGTGATAACTTTGACCGTTTCTTATGCATTAAATACTTGGAAGGTAAATATACAATATCATGACTCTCTTTTTCTCGGATAAAATAGAATTCTTCCTTTTTATCAATCTGCATATCCATTATATATTTTGCCATCTCAGCACCTCCTTCCAACTCTTTAACGCTATACACATTATACCAACTTCATGCTCAAATAGCTATTCAGCAATACCAACAATCCCTCCAAAACTGTCCAGAAAACTGTACTAAACTTTTCCCTTAAAAATGTCCAGAAAATAAGCACAAGCAACAAGGCTGGAAAGAGGATTTTTCCTGTTACAGATAATACTTCACATCTTTCCGGCTGCGGATAAAATCCTGTACTTCTCCCAACTCTTCTGCTATCGGACAGGATGGAAGCGCACACATTACCTCTTCATGATACTTGCCGCCTTTCACTGCCCGGATATCTAAGATAGACACCACGCAAGTATCGGTTTCTGTCCGAATGGCTCTTCCAAATCCCTGTCGCAGTTTCTTCTGCATATCCGGCACGATGATAGACTGAATATAGTTTTCTAAGGAGTCATACGTTTCTTTCTCTGCTTCACTGATGGGATCTGGTACTGCAAAAGGCAGCTTCACAATAATCAACGAAGACACCATATCTCCCGGAAAGTCCACCCCTTCCCAGCAGGAACCGGCTGCAAACAACACTCCATTCTCCATCGTCTTAAACCGCAGGATTTCCTCTTGGGAGTGCCTCCATACTTCCACCATGGGAAATGGCAGACTGTCTCTTAAAATTTGATACACACTTCCCATTAGTGTATAAGAAGTAAACAGCACCAGCGTATGTCCGTAAGTAGAACAGATCAGGGAATGAATATGGTTTGCCACCATCACTGCCTCTTCCCGGCTTCCTCTCCTGCAATGCTCCAGCGTTTTGGGCAGGTATAGCAGACAGTTCTTCTCATAGGAAAAGGGGGACTCTGCCACATACTCCTGCACTCCTGTCCTTTCTTCTAGCCCGGTGATCTGCCGGGTGCGCAAAAATCCTGGTCCGGCTTTCAGCGTTCCGCTGGTTAAGATGGCAGACATTCCTTCTTCCCTGTCCCATAGCATCTTCCGAAGCAGTCCTGGGATTTTCCGGCTAGCTGCACACAAAATTGGAAGCTGCTCTTTGTCCAAATACAGATAGCGGACATATTTTCCATCGCTGCTACAAAAACACTCCAGTACATCCTTTGCTTCTTCCAGCCGGTTCCTGATCCACTTTGGAACACTTCGCTCCAACTTTTCTAAAAGGAATTCCAACATTTCTACGCCTTCCCACAGGGAAACCACACTATCGGTTGTATGACGGAATGTTTCCCGGAGTCCTTTTCCAATCCGCTGTTCTTCGCCAACAACACGCAACGCCTCACATAACACTGTCCGCAGGATTCTTGCCTCTTCTTTCTGATGCTCCCGTTCCAGATAATATGCCATTTCCTTTATATCATCCATACACAGGTTTTTCCCGAACATCTGCTTGGCCGCTTCCGGTAACTTATGAGCTTCGTCTACAATCAATGTCCGATAATCAGACAATAAGGGCTTGTACCCTTCTGCTCTGTGATACGCATCCGCCAGTAAATAATTGTGATTACAGATTTGAAGGAACACATCTTGTTTCCTGGATTCTTTCAAATATCTCTGATAGCGGCACATCTGCCTGCCCGAGCATTCCCTTGGACAGAATTTCGGCACACAGACCAACCTTCTGTCAAACCCACTCAAGTCCTTCACAGTATCCATGTCATATTGCTTTCGCAAGGACAGTAACGCTTCTTTTTGTGTAGCGTTCTTCTGTTTATGGCGGATTGCCTCGATCCGTTGTTCCAGCCTGTTGTCACAGACAAAATGTTCCTTCCCTTTTCTCACGACTGCCCGAAGAGGAGACTGGATCATGCCTTGTTCCAGTAGCACCCTGGATAAAAATGGAATATATTCTGTTAATATGGCTTTCTGCAACGCGATGCTGGAAGTAGATACGACCACCGGACGCTGCTCCAACGGATTTCCTCTCCCTGTCAACATGGAATACTTCCGCAATAATACGCAGGCTACCAGATAGGCATACGTCTTTCCAATTCCTACCCCTGCATCACACAA
>HF995356.1 GCA_000432335.1 Firmicutes bacterium CAG:646 | reverse complement strand
ACCAGGCGCTCTAGCCAAGCTGAGCCACACCCCGTTTCGCTCGTGTTAAGCATCTCTCGCTCAACACAAGACGTATTATATTATAGACATTCGCAAAAGTCAACACTTTTTTTCAATTTTTTTTATTTTTTTTGCTTTTTGTTTTTTTAGCGATTTTTCAGTACTCTTCCAGATAATTTTGAGCATAATGAGCTACACCCTCCCGATCGATCTCCATGATCAGAAAGCTGGGTTTTCTTCCCGCCTGGCGGGGATAGGAAAGACTTCCCGGATTCAGGAGCGTCAGCCCCTCCTTCTGTTCCAGAAAAGGTCTGTGAGTATGTCCGAACATAACCACCTGCACGCCCCTGCTTCTCGCCTCTTCCTCCAGCATTGCTGTCTCTATAGATACTCCATAGGTATTACCATGGGTTACCATAATCTGATATCCCCCTAACTGAAAAATCTCCTCCCGGGGAAGTTCCGTAAAGAAATCATTATTTCCTCTCACAATATAACAGGGACACTCCGCCACTTGTCGGATATAGTTTTCCTGTCCTTCCACATCCCCGCAATGGATCAGGGCATCCACCGGTTTGACCCGGCGAAGAACTTCTAAAAGTTCACGGCTGTGACCATGAGTATCGCTGACAACTAATATTTTCATCTCATATCCACTCTTTCTCTCAGTTTCTCCACCATCTTACGAAGAGCTTTTCCCCTGTGACTGATTTCGTTCTTTTTCTCTTCTGTCAACTGCGCCGTTGTACAGCCGTATTCTGGAAGATAGAAAATAGGATCGTAGCCAAATCCATTTTCTCCCTTTTCTTCATATCCGATCCGACCTTCCACTGTCCCTTCGGTAGTCAGCACTGTTCCATCTGGAAATGCCGCTGCAATCGCACAGACAAATCGCGCTGTTCGCTCCTCATCCGGTACTCCTTCCAAACGCTGAATCAAATTTCCATTCTTGATTCTATAGGAAGTATCTTCTCCCATATAGCGGGCAGAATAAATGCCCGGTTCCCCGTTCAGATAATCAATCACCAGTCCCGAATCATCTGCCAATACAATTTCTTCTGATAATTGGGCAATCGCTTTCGCCTTGATCACTGCATTTTCTTCAAATGTCTTTCCATCTTCTATAATATTTGCCTGTATTCCCGCTTCCTTCATCGAAAGCACTTCCACTGGCAGCAAAGCGAGAATCTCACGGATTTCCCGCATTTTCTCCTCGTTGCCTGTAGCAAAAATTATTTTTCTCATATTGTGCGCTCCATTCTTCTGGGTGGTCTTGCTCCCAGATACTGATAGTAATAAGTCCGAATCATTCCATTGTAAATCTTACGGTTTTTATCGGCTTTCTTTCCTATATACCGTTCTGCTTCCTCATAGCTGGTTATCAGATACATGGACCAATCATCTAACTGTTCATAGACCTGTCCGATCTGGCGATATAAATCCGGAAGCATTTTCTTATCCTCCAACCGTTCTCCATACGGCGGATTCGTTATGATAAATCCATATTTTTTCGGATGGCGAAGTTTCGCCACTTCCCGCTGCTGAAAATGAATCAGGTGATCCACCCCTGCTGCCGCTGCATTTTCTCTGGCATTTTTCACTACTACAGGATCGATATCATAGCCCTGCAAGTCCATTTCCTGATTTTTATCCACCAGATCCTGCGCCTCTTCCAGCGCATGATACCAGTGTTTTCTCGGAATCAGATGTTTCCAGTCCTCCGCAAGAAAGGAGCGGTTGATTCCCGGCGCTATATTACATCCCATCATAGCCGCCTCGGTAAGAAAGGTTCCGCTGCCGCAAAAGGGATCTACAAGAATCCTGTCCTTCTTCCAGGGGGTAAGCATGATCAGCGCCGCTGCCAGTGTTTCTGAAATAGGCGCTTTGGACTGCAGTTTCCGATATCCTCTCTTATGAAGAGAAATACCCGTGGTATCTATCGCTACCGTCACCACATCCTTCATCAGAGAAACCCGAACCGGATAATCCGCTCCATCCTCCTCAAACCATTCTTTTTTATACTGTTTTTTCAGTCGTTCCACCATGGCCTTTTTCATGACAGACTGAATATCTGAGGGGCTAAAAAGCTTACTCTTAATGGAAGAAGCCTTTTTCACCCAGAATCTTCCATCCTCAGGAATATATTCCTCCCAGGGAAGCGCCTTGGTTCCCTCAAACAGCTCATCATATGTAACCGCTGTAAACTGTCCCACTTTCAGAAGAATCCTCTCTGCCGTCCGAAGAAACATATTGGCATACGCCACCGCCTCTTCATCCCCCCAAAAGGTGACTTTTCCATCCTCTACCTGGCAGATCTCATACCCCAGATCGATGATTTCTCTTTTCAATACAGCCTCCAGCCCAAAATGACAGGGGGCAATCAATTCAAATTGTCTCATAAGCGATATTCCTTTATTATTTCATTTTCAAATGTTTTAATGGTAAAGATTCCCCGTTCCAACACCGCATAAGTGGGGGGATTTCCCTCCTTAGGAATAGACACAGAACCCGGATTCAGAATCGTGATCCCCTCCACTTCCTTTGCCATCAGCACATGCGTATGTCCATGAAGAAAAATATCTCCCCGCTTCAATGGCGGAAGATTCTTTTCATTATAAACATGACCATGGCTGCAGTAAATAGTCTTTCCATCAATTTCAAAAAATCCATACTCTGCCAGCACCGGAAACTCCAACACCATCTGATCTACCTGAGCATCACAATTTCCCCGCACGTTGTAGATGCAGTTTTTCCTCTCGTTCAGCATCGCAATCACTTCTTTGGGCGCATACTCTCTGGGCAGATCATTTCTCGGTCCGTGATATAAAAGATCTCCCAATAAAATCAGTCGTTCCGCATGTTCCCGCTCCATGGCTTCCAGCATTTTTCTGCAATAATATGCGGAGCCATGAATATCTGATGCAATCATATATTTCATTCGTTCTTCTCCTCGTAATGATAAATTCAAAAACACCTGACAAGTAACGATTCAGCAATCTACTGAATCGTTACTATTTTACTATGATTATCTGGAAAACACAAGATTTCTTCCCTGATATTCCCAAATACCTCCCGCCACCGACATCACATCATATCCCTGTTCCTGCAGCTGCCGAGCTGCAAACATACTGGCGGAACCCCGCTCACAGTATACCACCAATTCTCTGTCTTTTGGGAGATTCCACACCCTCTCCTCTTCATAGGGAATGTTAATGGCATGACGGATATGAGAATCCCTGTATTCCTCTTTCGGTCTTACATCTATAATCAAAACGTCCGGGTATCTGTTCACATATTGATCCAGCTCCCGCACGGAAATTAATTGCATCTGTTTCATAGATTCTTCCCTTTTTTCTTATTATATGAAAGATTATGAGCAAATGGCATAAACCGGAAAAAGGCTGTCCCCTTTTATGGGGCAGCCCTTACCAGCCTGATGTCTATTCTTATCTGTTCTCTTAATATCTGTCACTATACTCATCAGAAGCTTTGTTTTTTGCCTGATTTGTGCTTCTGTTTTTGGAAGTATTTTTAGAAGCGTTTTTATTGGAATTATGGCAGTTGGTTTCTTTTGTACTGTTGTTCATTTTGTTCATCTCGTTGGTTTCATTACTATAATTTTTTGACATGATTCTTCCTCCTGTACATGAAAGTTTAGATTCCTCAAAAGTTCTGGAAAAAAGTTTTTTCCTTTTTCTTACGATACTTTTAAGGGTTTACAGGATTAGTATGCCAAATTCTTACGAGATTATTCATTTCTTTGTTGCAATTTTTACCATTCTGTATTATAATCATTCCTGTAAAAAGAATTTACCCTTCAAAAATTTTTTTTACAATTAATAACCCCTTATTAATTATTTATACTCCCCTCGAAAGACCGGTAGCTCCCCTACCGGTCTTTCTCTTTGCTTTTTTATCGTTTCTTAAAGTATTCAATCACCATAAGGACTACTAATACCGGTATTGCGACCGGCAAGATCAGGGAAAGTACCGACCCCACCAGTTTTAAAATCAGGGTGAGAACCAAGATCACTACGATTGCAGAGATCAGGCAGCCTGCCTGATAAGATATTTTCCCATGATGTACAGGACGCTGCTGTCCCGCCCCTTCCCTGGAGCTTCGCTGATACCCGCCGGAAGCATTTTCTTCGTAGACGACTTTTGGCTCTTCTTCCTCCACCGCCGTATCCATGATCGTTCTTGCGATCAGAAGAGGATTGCCCAACTGGGCAACGGCTTCCTCCTCTGTCATTCCCTGCATCATCTTTTCTGTAAGATAACGATCATAGTATTGTATATGTTCTGCCACTTTTTCCTGGGATAATTGCTGGGATAATCTCTTGCCCAGCGCATCTAAAAACTCTTTTTTATTCATCTGTTTTCCTCTACTGTTCTGCACTTAATCCAGAACTGAATTCCTGTATTTTTTGCTGCACCCGCTGCGCTTCTTCTCCCTCCAGCGGCGTAGGCTGATAATCGTTATACTGCTGTACGGAAGAAAGAGAGCAGGGAATAATATTCGTCACATCATCCTGCACCAGCGCTCCATTTTCAAACGTAAATGTCTGCTGAAAAATCATCGTATCTTTGTCTGCCGGATTTCTGTTTCCGCCAAAGCAAAAATTTCCCAGACTGTATACAATATTGTTCCCTTTATATTTTTCAATTCCCTGAAGGACATGGGGATGATGTCCCAGAACAAGGTCCGCTCCTGAGTCCACTGCCGTATGCGCCAATGCTTTCTGTGTCTCATCCGGATAATTTGATTTTTCCGTTCCCCAGTGGAAGCTCACGATAACTACCTGCGCACCCTGATCCTTTACCGCCTGAATATTGTCTATGACCTGCTGCTGCCTTCCCATGCCGTCTGCCAGAACATAGATTCCCACAAGACCAACCTTGATTCCCTTGATCTCCTTTACAGCAACGCGATCATACCCAAAAGTGGTAAGTCCTGCATTTTCCAAATACTGAATTGTATCGGTATAGCTTTGTTCCCCGTAGTCCTTACTGTGATTATTGGCAAGATTTGCCGCTTCCACACTTCCCGCTGTAAGAATCTCCGTATATTTTGGGTCTCCTTTGAAGGCGAACGTTTTCTCCTGCCTGTCTGTAGATTCTGTAAGCGTTCCTTCCATATTGATAATCGTCAGATCGTCTCCTCCAAGAATCTCCTTTACATTCTGAAAGAAATACGCTGGATCTTTCTTTACGATATAGAAAGCGTCAAAATTACTGCTCTTATCGAATTGTTCATCGGTTCCTATGGTACAGTCTCCCACCGCGCTGACTGTAAGCTGTACGGATTCCACCGGCTGCACACTTTCCGGCTCCTGGGTGGGCTCTTCCGCTGGAGTTGATTCTGCGCCATCAGACGAAGGATCTTTTTCACCGGAAGCTTCTCCTTTCTTTGCATCTCCAGCCTCCGTTCCACCCTCGGTCGCCGGCTTTGCATTGACCGTTTCTGCACTTTTGTTTTCATCCACAAAAATTCTGGTAAGCATCACCGCCCCGATCATCAGCGTCAGAAAGATAGCCAGCGTGATCGCCCCGATCTGAAACATGACAATCTTTTTCCGGTAACTCATTTTTTTACTCTTTTTCCGCGCCTCCGGTTGTCTTGAACGCCCTGTTCTTTCCTGTTGTATCTTTTTCTTTTCTTCCATCTTTATCTCCACTATCTTTTCTATCAAACATAAGCTGCTTATTACTTATGATACCTGCTTTTTTTCAAAACTGCAAGTAGCACACTTTCATTTTTCTCTTCCTTTTCTTTACAATTTTCTTTCAGATTCTTATAATAAGATTAAGAAGAAAATTTCACTACGGAGGATATGTTACATGAACAATTATCAGATTACCGAATGGTGTCGTCATTTTCAGTCCCTGCAGGTAAAACCGGGCGACCTCTGTATCGATGCCACCATGGGAAACGGACACGATACCCTGTATCTTAGCCGCCTTGTGGGATCGCAGGGAAAAGTTCTGTCCTTTGATATACAGCCGGCGGCTCTTGCTGCTACAAGACAGCGTTTGCAGGAGGAAAACGCCCCATCAAATGTCTCTCTGATTCTGGACAGCCACAGCCATATGGAACAATATACCGCTCCCGACACGGTCTCCTGTATCGTTTTTAATTTCGGATATCTCCCCTCTGGCGATCATTCCATAGCCACCAAACCGGAAACCAGCATTCCCGCCATTCAGCAGGGGCTGCGGCTTCTAAAAAAGAACGGGCTTATGACTCTGTGTATTTACAGCGGAGGAGACAGCGGATTTTATGAACGGGATCAACTGCTCGCCTACCTGAAAACTCTGGATTCCAGAAAATATCTGGTAATCCTTTCTTCCTATTACAACCGCCCGAATCATCCTCCCATCCCTGTACTGATCCGAAAATTGTAAAAATAGAGCAGGAAGCATCCTTTTCTAACGTATGCTTCCTGCTCTGATATTTGTCGCGTCTATTCTTCATTTTCAGGAAATTCCAGGGTAATCCTTGTCCCCTGTCCCGGTTCACTCTCTGTCGTGATCACCGCCTGGTGCATCATCGCTCCATGCTTTACAATGGAAAGCCCCAGCCCGGTTCCTCCCGTTTGTCTGGAGTGACTCTTATCCACCCGGTAAAATCTCTCATAAATTCTTTCCTGATCTTCCTGGGCGATTCCGATACCGCCGTCCTCTACCTGCCAGAAAATCTTTCCCTGCTCTCTGCCAATGTGCACCTTCATCCAGCCATGTTCCACATTGTACTTGATTCCATTATCCATCAGGTTATAGAACATCTCATACAGGATCTGACGTACACCGTCCAGCATGATACCCTCGCCGTCCACTGTAACCTTGATATCTTTTTTTTGTGCCGCATGTTCCAGCGTCTTTCGGATATCCTCCGTCAGTTCGCAGATATCCACCTCTTCCACCGGAAATTCTCCATGACCTTCTTCCAGTTTGGAAAGCTGGATAATATCCTGCACCAGCGCTGTGAGACGATTTGCCTCCTGATGGATCCTTCCGGCAAATTCCGGGATATCTCCCATCTGCACCATACCATTTTCAATCAGCTCAGCATAACCGGAAATGGACATCAGGGGTGTCTTCAGCTCATGGGAAACATTTGCCGAAAATTCTCTGCGCATTTTCTCTGCCGCATTTTTTTCAGTGATATCCCACACCAAAATAACAGCTCCAAAGGTCTTTCCTGAAATACGGACCGGATTTGCCAGTAACTGATAGGTGCGCCCACGAATCTGCAGAACCGTCTCATTATACTCTCCTGCCAGCGCCTGATCCAACGCTTTCCGCAGTTCCTGATTTCTGCTGACCCGGCTGATGGACTTTCGAATACAGTCACTTGCCCGCACCTGAAAGACTTTTTGCGCCGCCCGGTTAATGGAAAGCACCTCTGTCTGACTGGCGATCACAAGACCGTCCTTCATATTTTCCGTAATGGCAATATATTCCTCATGCCGTTCTTTCAACTCCTGAACCTGCCGGGCGATCTGCTTATTCTGCTCATGTACACGCATCAGCAATGGACGCAATTCTTCATACTTGACCTCCCGCAAAGGATGCTCCAGATCCAGCTTATTGATGGGCTCGATCAGACGATTGGTCTGTTTCTGAACCACAAAGAATGCCACGATGATGATCACAAATACCAAAATACCCACCAGTGTGATACTAGACTCCAGAAAAATAAGCACCGTATCCGTCGATCTTGCCAGCCGGAGCACTCGCCCATCTTTCAAAGTCACCGCACAGTAAAAGGTTTGCTTTGCCAGCGTTTCTGAATAACGGATCGCTTCTCCGTACCCTTTTTCCAGAGCTTCTTCAAATTCCGGCCGATTCCGATGATTTTCCAGCATCTGGGAATCCTCCACGGAATCAAAAATCACCGTTCCATCTTCCTGCATCAGGGTGATCCTGCTGCTGCCGGTAAATTCTCCCATCTTCTCTAAGAGATCATCTCCCTGACTTTCCTCAACAGCTACCTTGATATACTGAATCTCCTCCCGTACATCCTCCTGCATATAGCCGCTGAATTTGTCGTACATCGCAAGACTTACTACGAGAAAAGTAACCAAAACAGAACTGATCAGCAAAATACCTACCTGATTTAATATTTTCTGCCTCATTCCTCGTCACCCATCCGGTATCCCACGCCCCGCACCGTTTCGATACAGGAACCGGACTCTCCCAATTTTTGGCGAAGTGTCCGCACATGGACGTCCACCGTCCGGGTCTCTCCATCAAAATCATAGCCCCAGATCCGAGTAAGAAGCTGATCCCGGTTTAATACAATTCCCCGGTTCTCCATCAGATAGCGGAGCAGTTCAAACTCTTTCAGGGTAAGCTCCACTTTTCTTCCGTGTTCCAAAACTTCATGACGTTTGATCTTCAACTGTATAGGGCCATGCACCAGCTCTTCCTCCGTTCTCGGCCCTCCCCGCCGGAGCACCGCTTTCACCCGGGATATAAATTCCATCATTCCAAAGGGCTTGGTGATATAGTCGTCTGCTCCCATATCCAGTCCCTTCACCTTATCAAATTCAGCGCCCTTCGCCGTCACCATGATCACCGGAACGTCTTTTACCTCCGGCATCACCTTGATCTTTTCCAACACCGTATAGCCGTCTTCTCCCGGCATCATAATATCCAGAAGAATCAACTCTGGAATCTCTTTTTCCAGCGCTTCATACAACTGTTCTCCATTTTCCAGACCCTTTGCAGTAAATCCGGTGGAATGAAGGGTGTATACCAACAGTTCCCGAATATTTCTCTCATCTTCCACACAGTAAATCATAATCCGTCACTCCTATTTCTACGGCAGCATATATTTTTCTTCTGCCTGAAGTACCATACCCCGGAACATTCCGCCATCTTCATTTTTCACACTATCCAGATAACTGTGCGTCTCATAAGCGTCATCCCGCACCTGCGTCACACAAACAGAAATATTAGAACAGTGATCTGCCACACGCTCCAGACTGGTTGTGATATCAGATAAAATGAATCCCAGCTCGATGGTACATTTTCCATTTCTGAGCCGGCGTATATGACGTTTTTTCAATTCCTGATTCAATCCGTCAATCACTTCTTCCAAAGGCTCAATAGTCTGCGCCAGCTGTCTGTCCTGTTCTGTAAACACCTTATAGGAATTCTCCACAATATCTCTCACCGCCTGACAGAATACCTTCAACTCTGCTTCCGCTTTCTTGGAGAAAGTCAGCTTCTTCTTATCCATCTCCCGCGCCGCTTCCATAATATTCACCGCATGATCTGAAATACGCTCAAAGTCACCGATGCTGTGAAGCACGATAGACAAAGTATGGCTGTCATGACTGTTCAGATTCTTTCTGGCAAGCTTCACCAGATAACTTCCCAGTTCATCCTCATAGCGGTCCACCAGACTTTCCAATTCCAGTACTTTTTGCGCCTTTTCTTCTGTATAATTTCCGATCAGCTCCATAGCGGTAAACAAGGTTTTCTTAGATTCTTCTGCCATCTGAACTGCCGCATGTACACTCTGCTCAATCGCAAAAGCCGGCTGATCCAGGAAACGGGAATCCAGTACCAGAAGTTCGTCTTTTTCTTCTTCCTGATCTCCCTGGTTTTCTTCTCGAATAGTAAGGTACGCCAGCTTTTCCAGCCCTTTAGAAAACGGTAAGAGTACCATAGTTGCAAATACATTAAATAAACTGTGTACAACTGCAATTCCGGCGCCATTTGCCGCATCTGCCAGAAAGGCAAAATGAGCAAAATAATTTACCGAATAGAATAAGATCATAAATACCGCAGTTCCGATCACGTTAAAATACAAATGTACCATGGCCGCGCGTTTTGCATTCTTGCTTGCCCCAATCGCGGACAGAAGCGCCGTCACACAGGTTCCGATATTCTGTCCCATGATAATAGGGATAGCGGAACCGTACGTTACTGCCCCCGTTACACAAAGCGCCTGCAAAATACCCACGGATGCAGAAGAGCTCTGGATCACTGCCGTCAAAAGTGCGCCTGCCAGCATTCCCAAAAGCGGATGGGAAAATGCCGTAAGGATTCCGGTAAATTCCGGCACATCAGCCAACGGCTTTACAGCTGCGCTCATAGCGTCCATTCCATACATCAAAACGGCAAATCCTACCAGAATCGTTCCGATATCCTTCTTTTTTTCACTTTTTACAAACAGTACCAGTACGATACCGATCATCGCCAGTACCGGCGAAAAAGAAGTCGGTTTACATAACTGAATGAAGAAATTATCTCCTTCCAGTCCGGAAAGACTGAGAATCCATGAGGTGATGGTCGTACCGATATTCGCTCCCATAATGATTCCCACTGCCTGAGACAATTTCATAATTCCTGAGTTTACAAATCCCACCACCATAACGGTAGTCGCCGATGAGGACTGGATCACCGCTGTTACGCCAGCGCCCAGAAGAACTGCTTTCAATGGACTGGACGTAAGATTTTCCAGAATCCTCTCTAATTTTCCGCCGGATACTTTGGCAAGCCCGTCTCCCATCACATGCATTCCATAGAGGAATAATGCCAGCCCTCCGATCATCGATAATACACTAAAAAAATCCATTTTCTGATTTCCTTTCTCTGTCTGTTCCTTTACATACTGCTTCTATTTTATTGTCATTATATAAAATCTACGTAAAATTATCATCTGCTCCATGTTAAATTTACGTAAAGTCCGAGTATCCTTTCAGGAAATGATCCGTCTTTTCCAGCTGTTTTCCCGTATATTTCACAATATCCTGAAATACCTGCTGCCTTCCCGGTTCATTGAGGATCTCATGACGCATCCCCGGATATAATTTTCCTTTGGTATTTTTGTATCCTACCCGGCGCATATGCTGTACTGCCTGCGCGTACTTGCGCGCTCCTCCAATACAGGGATCGTCTGCTCCGCCTACAAACAATACCTGCAGTGCGGGATTTTTGCAAATCCATCCCTCTGTTCCATAGCATTCCCGCATCAGCTGAAACAATGCCTCATATCCATCAATAGAAAAAGTAAAACCACAGAGAGGAGACTGCTCATACGCTCTAACCACTTCCGGATCAGAACAGCACCAGGAAAATCTGCTTTTTTCTCCTTTAAACTTTCCGGCAAAACTTCCAAAGGACGCTGCTTCTAAGATTTTGCTCTTATATCGGTCTCCCCGAAATTTTTTCTGTATTCGGGCAATGTTTTCTCCCACTCCCACCGCCGGATTTTTACTGGGAGAACCACAGACAATCAGCATCGCCAGCTCATCATCATATTTTTTTGTATACATCCGAACCACCATGGACCCCATACTATGCCCAAACAAGATCAACGGCAGGGACGGCCATTTTTCTTTTAATTCTCTGGTAAGCTGATGCGCATCCTCCACCAACGCCCGGGCTCCTCCCCGATACAGATATCCCAGATCTTCCTTGATCTTCACACTTTTTCCGTGTCCCCGGCAATCGTGTATCGCCGCCACATAACCATTTGCCGCCAGATACTCCATAAAAGGCAGATACCGCTCCTTATATTCAGACATTCCATGGTGAATCTGGAAAATCCCCTTGATTTCTCCCTCCGGCACCACCTCCAAAACATCCAGTTCCAGCCCATCTACCAAAGAACGCATTGTTCTGATAATTTTCTCATATCCCATAATCGTTTCCTCCTGTCAAAAAAAACTGCCGCAATATTCTGCGACAGCTTCCGCTCTGTGCAGATATCTTATCTGCCATTAAACTTTTTCGTGAACTGACCGATTCCTATAATCGCTCCCACCGCAACCAGAATACTTCCCCATATAACCCAGGGATTATCTGGAAATAAGGCTACAACCACCTCATCCAAAGCAAGCACACCGGTAAAAATTCCCATAGCTCTGCTGTACTTTTTCTTATCCTCATCACTTTTCTTTTTGTCCCGTCCTCTTTTTCCATTGACCGCCTTTAAAATGGAATCACCTTTTCCCATCAAAAGAACTACAGTGACCACTCCCAAAACAGCGGCTAAAATCCAGTCAAACATTGGTCCAAACATCTTTTTTCCTGCCTCCTGATAAGCTGTATGTATAAAATTCATTATATCTATTTTTCATGAAATTGTCTATCCGTCTCTGTCTTTTTTTTCATATATTTGCTATAATAAAATCGTTTACTTTATATCATTATAAGAAAGGATTATCTCATGAATCAAACATTATTAAATCAGGAGCTTTTTTCCTTTATCAAAGAAAGTCCCACCAATTATCACGCCATCACGGCTGCTTCCCGTCTCCTTGCAGATCAGGGATTTACCCCTCTTTCTGAGCAGGATGCCTGGACCTTGCTGCCCGGAGGAAAATATTATGTAAGCAGGGGCGAAACTTCTCTGTTTGCTTTTCGTATGCCCGAAAAGCTTACCGCTGCCCCTCTCACCTTTCAGATCGTTGCCAGCCACAGCGATTCTCCCTGCTTTAAATTAAAGAAAAAAGCGGAGATGACCGTAGACGGACATTACACCAAGCTGAATGTGGAGCGATATGGCGGTTCCATTCTCTCTCCCTGGTTCGATCGTCCTCTCTCCATTGCCGGACGAGTGATCCTGAAAACAGAACAGGGAATGAAAAGTCAGCTGATCAACCTGGACAGGGATCTTGCCATGATCGCCAATCTCGCCATTCATATGAACCGGGAAATCAATAACGGCTACCCCTACCATGTTCAGACGGATCTTCTTCCCATCATCGGAAGTGGTGACAAGGACTTTTCAGTGCCGGAACTGATTGCCAAAGAGACAGGCATCCCAGCCAGCGATATTCTTTCCTTCGATCTCTGTCTTTATAACAGGATGGACGGAACTTTCTGGGGCGCTGACAAGGAATTTATCTCCTGTTCCAAATTGGACGATCTGCAGTGTGCTTTTGCTTCCGTAAAAGCGCTCAGTGAAACCTGCCACCCGGATATTTTATCTGCCGCAGTGATCTTCGATTCTGAGGAAGTGGGAAGCCAGAGCTTGCAGGGAGCCGGTTCTACCTTCCTGAAAGATTGTCTGGAACGAATCAACATGACATTGGGATATACTCAGGAAGATTACCTTCGCGCTCTTGCCGGAAGCTTTCTGATCTCTGCTGATAACGGTCACGGACTTCATCCAAACTATCCCGGCAAATCAGACCCCACCCACCATCCTTACTTAAATGGCGGCGTACTGGTCAAATATTCTGCCAATCAAAAATATACCTCCGATGGACTTACCGGCGGTTTATTCCAGTTATTGTGTGAAAAGAACGATATCCCCTGTCAGACTTTCTTCAATCATTCTGACGAACAGGGCGGTTCTACTCTGGGAAATATCTCCATGTCTCAGGTTTCTATTCCCACAGTAGATATCGGTGTTGCGCTTCTTGCTATGCATTCCCCTTACGAAACCGGAGGGGCAAAAGATACTCTGTATCTCTATCAGGCCATGAAAGCCTTTTATCAGACAAAAATCTGCAGGGACTCCAACGGATATCGTCTGGAACCTTAATTTTCTCCCTAAACACAAAAAAAAGAAGCTAAAACGGGATTTCCCGATAGCTTCTTTTTTTATAAGCACGAGACGGGATTCGAACCCGCGACCCTCGCCTTGGCAAGGCGATACTCCACCACTGAGCCACTCGTGCATCTCTCTGTTCTTCCGAACAAAGACTAATATACTATAAGCCTTCTCATTTGTCAACAATTTTTTCTTCTGAATAATAAATTGTTTTACGGACGAAGGATGGCGCTGAGCACATATTGATTGTTTGGAAAATTCTTCTGACTCAGTTCATCCAGACGAATCAGATCCACATCCAGCCATAGTTCTTCTGCCACTACCATCATATGAGAAAACATAATCCCAAAATTCAGCTCATCCCATTTTCCCAACCGGTCGCTGGCATGCTTCTTGGAAAAAATATGAATCCTGCTGTCAAACACCACAAAACGCCAGGGCTGACTGTTCATACTGGAGGGAGCCATGCGAGCAGCGTCCAAAAGCTGGTTCATCCACTGCCGGGGCGTCTCTTTATAGACACAAACCTCCGATAAACTGAGCCGCTTAGCCTCCGCAGGCTTTCTCACCCAGGAACCGCGTGCCTTTCCAAAAGCCAACACCGCCATGATCTTCTTGTTATCCCGACGAACATACTTCTTCCTGAGGATGGGATTTCCCACGAAACAGCTCCCCAGTCCCCGTGTACACAGATACAGGGAAAGCTGTTCCATCAGATATCCCGCATTCATCAATGCTCTGTCCTTTTCTTCTGAATATAATATCAGATAATAGGGAGCCTTCACTCCCAGCATACTGAGCATCTTATACTGCCCTTCCCGGTTATCAAAAATTGCAAGCTCTGTTTCAATTCCTCCAAACAGCCCTTTAATCTCTTCAAACTGTGTCAAAATATCTTCCAACATCTGAGGTGCAAGAGCCTCATTCGTATAACTCCGAACGGATTTTCGTACAAAAATTGCTTCAAATAAATTCATGTTATCACCTTTAATTTTTTTGTAATACTATTGTAACATGTTTTTTCCGATTTGCAACAGGGACTTGCATTTTTCCGCATTTATTTCAAAGTATGGGCGAATCGTTTACAGCATTCTTTCCATAATTTTCTTAAATTCATCCAGGGTTTCCTCAAACACCCCCAACGCATTTTCCACCGGCTCCGGTTTTGTCATATCCACACCGCAGATTTTCAGAAGATCGATACAATCCATGGAGGAACCGCCGCTCAAAAATTTCTTATACGCTTCCACGATTCCTGGTTCTCCCTTCAGAATCTTGTTACTGATGGCAATAGCCGCCGAAAATCCTGTAGCGTACTGGTATACATAAAAAGAATTATAAAAATGCGGAATTCTTGCCCATTCCATGGCAATCTCCGGATCGCTCACCATTTCCTCGCCGAAATATTTTTTATTCAGCTCATAATAAAGATCTTCCAGAAGCTGCGCCGTGATGCCTTCTCCCTGTTCTGCCTTTTCATGCGCCAGCAATTCAAATTCTGCAAACATCGTCTGACGGTAAATCGTACCCTTAAACTGATCCAGAAAATAATTTAACAAATAAGCTTTTTCCTTGTCATCCTGCGCTTTTTTCAGCAGATGATGGATCAATAATGCCTCATTACAGGTGGATGCCACCTCTGCCACGAAAATAAAATAGCCCGCATACGTAAAAGGCTGCGCCTGATCGGAATGGTAGCTGTGGAGAGCATGACCCATCTCGTGAGCCAGTGTGAATACATGATTCAAATTTCCCTGATAATTCAGCAAAACATACGGATGAGTTCCATAAGCTCCCCAGGAATATGCGCCGCCTCTCTTTCCTTTATTCTCATAAATATCGATCCATCGATTGGAAAATCCTTCTTCCAGAAGCGCCACATAATCTTCTCCCAAAATAGAAAGACCTTCTTTTACGATCTCTTTCGCCTCTTCGAAAGGAATCTCCTTTTCTACCTTGTCCACGATAGGTACATACACATCATACATATGGATTTCATCAAGCCCCAGTATCTTTTTTCTGAGTTTTACATATTCATACATTGCAGGAAGCTTGCTGTGAACAGCCTCGATCAACTGCGTATATACCTCTCTCGGAATATTTCCCTGAGCCAAAGCCATATCCAGACTGGAAGAATACTTGCGCGCCTTTGCATAGAAAATATCTTTTGACAGATTTGCGCTGTATGCTGCTGCCAGCGTATTCTGAAATTCTTTATATTTGGCATATACCTGACAAAATGCCTGTTTTCTCACTTCCCGATCCTTGCTCTCCAGAATCCGTACAAAATTTCCCTGGGTCAATTCTGTCTCTTTTCCATCCACCAAAATTTTTCCGGAGGTGAGATCTGCATTCTGAAACATAGAAAAAATATTCTGCGGTCCGTTTGCCATCTCTCCGGTCTGTGCCAGCAGTTCTTCCATCTCCTTAGACAGGATATGCGGCTTCATCCGCAGACATTCGTCCAGTTTTCTCCGATACTGTTCCAACCCCGGAACCTGCTCATAAAACAGCTCCAGTCTTTCCTCCGGGATTTCCATGATTTCCGGCTCTGCAAAAGACAACGCCTGAGAAACCTCCATCTCCAGCCGCGCCGCTCTGGCGGACAGCTCCTGATACTTATGATTTCCCGTATCCTCATGATATCGCTGATTGGCATACACATAAATTTTTTCCAGACTACAGCTTAACCGATCCATTTCCTGAAAAGCTGCCAAAAGAATCTTTCCATCGTCTCCCAGTTTCCCCTGATACTGTACAAATTCTTTGATCTGCCGGGACAGCGATACAAAATCCTTTTCCCACTCTGCATCCGTTGCATATAAATCCTCAATCGCCCAGCAATTTTTCTTTTTCTGTTCCTGTCTTGTCATTTCGCTCATACGATTCGTTTTCCTTTCCCGTCAATGATTCATTTTCTTAATTTTCTCTGCTTTTGTCTGCACATCTGACTTAAACTGTTCCCAGGCATCCTCATGCTCCACAAAATATTTGGGGCAGATCTTTCCCGTCACATCATAATGGCGGATCACATCCTGACTGTCCAACCCAAATCTGGCGCACAGCCACCCCGTCAGGTTCACCATGGACTGATACGTCGCTTCATTAAACTTCCCTGTCTCATCGGGATGACAGCATTCTATAGATAAAGTATCCTTGTTTCTCTCATTTGATGCATAAGAAATCTCTGTACTCGGAATACACTGTACAATCTCCCCGTCCAGTCCCACCACAAAATGGCTGCTTGCCTTGGTGGTATGCGCATCCTTCAATCTCTGAAAATAATCCCTGTTTGCTTTCGCGCTGGTTCCCGGATTTCCCACATAATGAATTACAATCCCTTTGATTTCTTTCAACGGAGTCCCCGGTCTGGAATACTCATTCACATCCAAAAGCTGCACATCCAGAGAAGGGGCTCCCACCCATTCTTCTTCCTCCATCTTCTGAGCGGTGATCGCTCCCCTTTCTCCTGAAGACGCTATTTTTTCCCTCACTAAGGTAAATCCGCCGATCCCCAGGCAGACAATTCCAATCAAAATAACCCCTCGTCTGACAAGCTGTTTTCTGCGCTTTCTTCTGGAATCGCTGATTCTTCTACTATTCCTCATATTACACCCCTTCTCTTTTGTAACTTCCCCGCATTATACGATCCTGTAAATCAGCAAAGCGACCCCCGAAGGGATCGCTTCTTTCTTACTCATCCACGCTGTAGTTTGGCGCTTCTTTTGTGATATGGATATCATGAGGATGAGATTCTTTTAAGGATGCAGCGGAAATCTTAACAAATTTTCCTGTTTCCTTCAAAGTCTCCACATCTTTTGCTCCACAATATCCCATTCCTGAACGAAGTCCTCCGATCAGCTGGAATACAGTGTCTTCCACATGACCCTTGTATGCGACACGGCCTTCCACACCTTCTGGCACCAGCTTCTTAGCATTTGTCTGGAAATAACGATCCTTGCTTCCATTTTCCATAGCTGCAATAGATCCCATACCGCGATAAACTTTATACTTTCTTCCCTGATATAATTCAAAGCTTCCCGGGCTCTCGTCACATCCGGCAAAGATACTTCCCATCATACATACGTTGGCTCCGGCTGCAATGGCTTTCGTCATATCACCGGAATACTTGATACCACCGTCGGCAATGATCGGAACACCGTATTCTTTTGCCACCTCATAACAGTCCATAACGGCTGTGATCTGAGGAACACCGATACCTGCCACTACACGAGTGGTACAGATGGAACCAGGTCCAATACCTACCTTTACTGCGTCTGCTCCCGCCTCGATCAGATCTCTGGTAGCCTGAGCGGTAGCAACATTACCTGCAATCACCTGTAATTCCGGATATTTTTCTTTAATCTGACGAAGTGTCTTGAAGATATTCGCGGAATGTCCGTGAGCGGAATCGATAACGATCACGTCTACGTTGGCATTTACCAACGCATCCACACGTTCCATCACATTTGCGGTGATACCAACGGCTGCACCGCAGAGCAGACGACCGTGATCATCCTTCGCTGACAGCGGATACTTGATCTGTTTTTCAATATCTTTAATCGTAATGAGACCTTTCAGATTGAAATCATCATCTACGATCGGCAATTTTTCTTTTCTTGCTTTTGCCAGAATCTTCTTTGCTTCTTCCAGCGTAATGCCTTCTTTTGCGGTGATCAGACCTTCAGAAGTCATAGAATCTTTGATCTTCTTGGAGAAGTCTTCTTCAAACTTCAGATCACGGTTAGTAATAATACCCACCAGTTTCCGTCCTTCTGTGATCGGCACACCGGAAATTCTGAACTTTGCCATAAGATTATTGGCATCTTCCAGAGTATGTTCGGGAGATAAGAAAAATGGGTCCGTGATAACTCCGTTCTCTGAACGCTTTACTTTATCAACTTCTTCTGCCTGCGCCTCAACTGACATATTCTTGTGGATAATACCAATACCACCCTGTCTGGCCATAGCAATCGCCATCCGATGCTCCGTTACGGTATCCATTCCCGCACTCATCATAGGAATGTTCAGCTTTACCTTCTTTGTCAAATATGTAGTCAAATCAACCATATTGGGAGTCACTTCTGAATACTGGGGAACTAACAGCACATCATCAAAAGTAATTCCTTCACCAATAATTGTACCCATTTTTTTCTCCTTTCGTTGCTCGTAGCCTTTTATTGTCCCTTAGTGTAACAAAAATACATCTCCCTGTCAATCTGCAAACTAGTCAAAAAAGACTTTTCTGGGCGCTTTTGTACGCATTTCTTTTAACATCTGTTCCGATGGTTCAAAAAGAACTTTTGTTGTCTCTCCTTCACTGGGAATGACCATCGCATACACCAGTTTTTCTCTCTCTGGATTGCAGGAAGTATAATTTTTCACGGAAATCTTCGTGTTATTATTATAATAATCCAGGCGGTGGGAAGATACCGGCGCCAGAATCTCTGCATTGGCAATATCATAGCTGGCAATTCTTTTTCTCTTGGATTTGTTAAGAATACGGTCCACGTCCAACTCGCCGTTTACATACTGGTATTCCCACTCCACGTTAAATCTCGGGAAAATGAAAATATCTGCAATACAGACAGCAATAGCCGGAAGGGTAATGATAATATTAAAAGTCAGAATCGACAACACCACCAATACTCCGGTAAGCCCCATCAACAAGGCTCTCAGTATCATATCCTTCGTTGTTTTTCTTCTCTTTACCATTTCCTCTAAATACAAATCACTCATGACTCTCCTCCTCCATATATGTATTTGATAAATGATTTTGCATTTTCTACATTTTCTGTGTTGATAAAGACTGCCAGATAGGCGTCTTCTCCCACTGTCATCTGAAATTCCTGAAGCTTTTCCGTATTTCCTATACGAATTCCATATTCTGTCACCGCATCTCCATAGGCTTCTTTCTCCTCCTCAGTCAGAATCTCATCCATGGGGAAGAATGCCTCCATCTCCGTATAGTGGTTAAACTGCTCTTCCGGCGCCACGAGCACATCCAGCTCCTGCGCTCCGATCAACGTCGTCAGCTTCATAGTAGACGTATAATCCGACTGTCCGTCTCCTCCGAAGATCATGCTGGAATCTACCGTAATCTCATGAAACTTGTCCGTATCCTTCAGATACTTTTTAAAATCAGCAGCCATCCCTTCGGAATCTCCCATGGGACTGTTCAGTACAGCCACCGAAAGTACCGTCTCAAACCGCGACCGGTAAATAATCTGGCCTATGATACACAAAACAAGGATAATGCCCAGCCCCACTGCCATATGGGGTTTGTAATATTCCCATATGTATCCTATCCGTGCTTTCCATTTCATACCCTTGATTTTTTCCCATTCCAGATGTCTTTTTTCTTTTCTTGTCAAGTCACTTTCGTATCTCTTCTCCTCCATCCTGTGCCCTTTCCCTGTTGATAAACTCTTGATTTTATGCGGCATCTTTATATTAACACAAACAGGAGCCAACGTCTATCTAATTGGCTCCTGCTTTTTCTGAAATCTTTGTGAACAATGCTGTTCTTTCAAACAGCTGATTACATCATTCCCATTCCCGGATTGCCTACCGGCATAGCGGGTGTATCCTCTTTAATAATAGAAACTACTGACTCTGTAGTTAACAGGGTGGAAGCTACGCTGGTAGCATTCTGCAGAGCGCTTCTTGTAACCTTTGCAGGATCCAGAATACCTGCTTTTACCATATCTACATACTCTTCTTTGTATGCATCGAAACCTACGCCCACCTGAGATTCTCTTACTTTATTAATGATCACAGATCCTTCCAGTCCTGCATTTGCAGCAATGTGATACAGAGGAGCTTCCAGAGCTTTCATAATAATTCTTGCTCCTGTCTTTTCATCGCCCTCCAGAGAATCTACCAGACTCTGCAGTTCTTTTGTCGCATGGATATAAGCGGATCCGCCGCCTGCGATGATACCTTCCTCCACCGCCGCTTTCGTAGCTGCCAGAGCATCTTCCATACGCAGTTTTGCTTCTTTCATCTCAGTCTCTGTAGCTGCGCCTACGCGTACAACTGCTACGCCGCCTGCCAGTTTTGCCAGTCTCTCCTGCAGTTTTTCACGATCAAAATCAGAAGTTGTCTCTTCGATCTGACTCTTAATCTGGCTTACTCTTGCTTTGATCGCATCTCTGTCTCCCTCGCCGTCTACGATCACTGTGCTTTCTTTCTGAACTTTTACAGATTTTGCACGACCAAGCTGCTCCAAAGTAGCTTCTTTCAGATCCAGACCCAGTTCATCAGAAATCACCTGACCGCCTGTAAGGATTGCGATATCCTGCAGCATTTCTTTTCTTCTGTCACCATATCCCGGCGCTTTTACAGCTGCTACTGAGAAAGTTCCTCTCAATTTATTTACAATCAGAGTTGTAAGAGCTTCGCCCTCGATATCCTCTGCAATAATCAGCAGTTTGGATCCGGACTGAACGATCTGTTCCAGCAGAGGAAGAATATCCTGAATGTTGGAAATCTTCTTATCAGTGATCAAAATGTATGGATTGTCCAGAACCGCTTCCATCTTATCTGTATCAGTAGCCATATAAGCGGAAATATAGCCACGGTCAAACTGCATACCTTCTACCAGATCCAGCTCTGTTTTCATCGTTTTGGACTCTTCAATAGTGATAACGCCATCTTTGGAAACTTTTTCCATAGCGTCTGCTACCAGCTGTCCTACCTCTTCATCTCCGGAAGATACCGCTGCTACTCTTGCAATCTGATCTTTTCCCTCTACCGGTTTGCTCATGGATGCGATCACTTCCACTGCTTTATCGGTAGCTTTTTTCATTCCTTTTCTCAAAACGATGGGATTTGCGCCTGCTGCCAGGTTTTTCATTCCCTCGTTCACCATAGCCTGTGCCAGTACCGTTGCTGTTGTTGTTCCGTCTCCGGCAACATCATTTGTCTTGGAAGCCACTTCACGGATCAGCTGCGCTCCCATATTTTCAAATCCATCTTCCAGTTCTACTTCCTTTGCAATGGTAACACCGTCATTGGTGATCAGCGGAGCTCCGAAAGATTTTTCCAGAACTACGTTTCTTCCTTTCGGTCCTAAGGTTACTCCTACGGTATCAGCCAGCTGATTTACGCCTTTTTCCAGAGCCGCTCTGGCTTCTGCTCCAAATTTAATTTCTTTTGCCATGATAATCAATCCTCCTGATCTGTCTGTTTTCTATGCCTGTAACTGTTTTTTCTTCCCAGTTACCTGTTATTTTACAACTGCCAAGATATCATTCTGTTTTACGATGATATATTCTTCTCCGTCCAGTTTTACTTCTGTTCCTGCGTATTTTGAATAGATAACCTGATCCCCGGCTACCACTTCCATCTTCACTTCTTTTCCGTCAACAACTCCGCCAGGTCCCACGGCTACTACCTCTGCCTGCTGTGGCTTTTCCTGTGCCTGTCCCGGAAGAACGATCCCGGACTTTGTGGTTTCCTCTGCAACTAACTGTTTTAATACAACTCTGTCTCCCAATGGTACTAATCTCATATCTATTGCCTCCTTATCAAATGAAAAGCCTTTTTATTAGCACTCGCTTTAATCGAGTGCTACCGATAGTCCTATATTAGTTACTTTATTCTATTTTCGCAACTTCAATTTATGCCACTTTTTTTCACTATTTCATATCTTTTCTCTTATTTAATCTTATTTACTCATTTATTCTCCCTTTTTTATATTTTCCTTTCTTTTGACCCTGGCATCATCATTTTATGCGTTCACACAAAAAAGATACCGCTTTTTTGCGGTATCTTTTTTACTCTTAGACGTTCTTTTCGTAATTTTTCACATTCTTACGGGCTTTCAACTCTTCCAGCTCATCAAAAATCACTTCATTTAATACTTTAATGTAGGTTCCTTTCATGCCGCTGGAGCGGGATTCAATCACGCCTGCGCTCTCAAACTTCCGCAGAGCATTTACGATCACTGATCTGGTGATGCCCACCCGGTCTGCAATCTTGCTGGCTACGAGAATGCCTTCATCTCCATCCAGCTCGTCAAAGATATGAATGATCGCCTCCAATTCGGAAAATGAAAGTGTGCTGAATGCAGATTTAACTACCTGTACTTTTCTGGCTTCTTCTGCATTTTCTTCATTTACGGATCGCATCATCTCCAGACCAACAACTGTTGTTCCATATTCGCTCACAATAATATCTTCTATATCATACTGTTTCTCACTGCGATACATAAATACGGTTCCCAGTCGCTCACCTGCAATATCAATAGGGCTGATAATCGCACAATACTTTTCAATATTCTCCTCTTCAAATCCCAATGTCTGAAGGTTTACATTCTCCTTGGTGGATAACACACTTAAAAAACGGTCATTGAGCAGAGGGTCTACATGACTTCCCACCTGATCTTTAATAAGCTCCCTGATTTCTTCCACTCCCGGACAAAGGCTAACGCCCAGTACTTTCCCCTTCTTACTGATCACCAGAATATTGGAATCCAGGGTTTCCATCATTACTTTGCAGATGTCATTAAATACTACCTTTGTAGAACTGTTGTTATGCAGCAGTTTGTTGATCTTTCTGGTCTTGTCCAATAATTGTACGCTCATTTTTTACTCCTTTCCTGATTTATTTCACATACCAGCTCTGGTTACTGATTTTCTTTTTTCTTTCTCATTGTATCATGTAAATTATAAAATTTCAATGATATTTTCTAAATATTCATTCTTTTTCAAAAAATTTGTTTACCGAGACAACAAAAAAGGACTGCGCTGATCTTTTCTGACCCTGACGCAGCCACTTTCCTCTATTCTTCTTCTTTTTTCATTGCCACATAACCGCAGTGTTCATCGGCGCATACTTTTTTATTTCCCTTTTCCACCATATATCCTCCGCATTGCGGACATTTTTCTTTTAAGGGTTTTTGCCAGGACATAAAATCACAATCCGGGTTATCTTCACATCCGTAATATTTTCTTCCTTTTTTGGTCTTTTTCAGAACCACTTCTTTTCCACATTTCGGACAGGGAACGCCGATCTTTTCCAGGTACGGTTTCGTATTTCTGCACTCAGGAAATCCCGGACATGCCAGAAATCTTCCGTGAGGTCCGTACTTGATTACCATGTTTCTTCCGCAATTTTCACAGATCACATCGGTAACCTCATCTTCCAGCTTCACCTCTTCCAGCTCTTTTTCCGCCGCTTTCACCGCCTCATCCAGATCCGGATAAAAGTTTCGCACAACCACCTTCCAGTCTACGGTTCCATCTCCCACCTTATCCAGAAGATCTTCCATCGTCGCTGTAAAATTCACATCTACAATACTGGGGAAGGCTTTTTTCATCATATTATTTACCACTTCCCCCAGCTCCGTCATATAGAGATTTTTCTGTTCCTTTGCCACATACCTTCTGGCAATGATCGTGGTGATCGTAGGCGCATACGTACTTGGCCGTCCAATTCCCAGCTCTTCCAGCGTCTTTACCAGAGATGCTTCTGTATAATGCGCAGGCGGCTGAGTAAAATGCTGCTGGCTGTCAAAATCCTGCAATTTCAGCTCCGTATGTTCATCCAGCCCTTTCACCAGAAGATTATTCTGGGTCTTTTCCTCATCCTCCTGGGTATATACCGACATAAATCCATCGAAGATCAGCTTAGATGCAGAAACGGTAAAAATATATTCGCCTCCTGCAATCTTTACCGAAGTAGTCTCGTACACTGCCGGTTTCATTCTGCTCGCCACAAATCGCTTCCAGATCAGCTGATACAGACGGAACTGATCTCTGGATAATGATTCTTTGATAAGCGCCGGAAGTCTCGTCACATCGGTAGGGCGGATAGCTTCATGCGCATCCTGCACATTTTTCTTTTCCGCCTTCTTCTCTTCTCCCTTCGCCGCATACTGTTCTCCATACTGTTCCTGAATAAAGTTTCTGGCAAGGGTGTCTGCCTCCTCCGATATTCTGGTGGAATCCGTACGCAGGTAAGAGATCAGACCCACAGTTCCATTTCCCTTGATATCCACCCCTTCATATAACTGCTGGGCAAGACGCATAGTCTTCTGAGTGGAAAAATTCAAGGTTTTTGCCGCCTCCTGCTGCAGCGTACTGGTAGTGAAAGGCAACGGAGCTTTTCTCGTTCTCTCGCCTTTTTTTACATCTTTTACCTGATAAGAAACTCCATCCAGCTCTTTTAAGATCCGATCCAATTCTTCCTTGGAAGCAATATGCATCTTTTCTTTCTCTTTGCCGTAAAATTTGGCTGTCAGAGGTTTCTTCTCTCCGGGAATCTTGAATACTGCATCCAGTGTCCAGTACTCCTCCGGGATAAACGCATTGATCTCGTCCTCCCTGTCTCCGATGATCCGCAAAGCCACAGACTGTACACGGCCTGCGCTTAAGCCTCGCTTGATCTTCTGCCACAAAAGCGGACTGATCTTATAACCTACCATTCTGTCAAGCACCCTTCTTGCCTGCTGCTCATCCACCAGATTCATATCAATGTCTCTGGCGTGTTTGATAGATTCCTTCACTGCCCCCTTGGTAATTTCATTAAAAGTAATCCGGCGCATTTTCTTTTCATCCAGATTCAGCGCCTTGGATAAATGCCAGGAAATCGCCTCCCCCTCACGGTCCGGGTCAGTTGCCAGATAGACTTTATCCGCTTTTTTTGCAGCTTTGCGAAGTCCCGCCAGCAGTTCCCCTTTGCCCCGGATGGTAATATACTTCGGTTCAAAATCATTCTCTATGTCAATTCCCATCTGGCTTTTCGGAAGATCCCTCACATGCCCGTTGGACGCAGCCACTTCATAATTACTTCCAAGAAACTTTTTTACTGTTTTTACCTTTGCCGGTGATTCCACGATCACAAGATATTTTGCCAATGTTTTCCTCCCCGATCTTTCAAACAACAGGATATTTTCATCCTATTTGTACTTTTTCCATTTTCCCCTCACGGTATCCGAATATAATGATTTTTCCATGGTTCTTCTGCCAGCCGGGCAGTTTTCAGATGCATCAGCGATGTCAGCAGGCGTCCCGCAGGCAATCCCGTCTCATCCTGAAGCTGTGTAACCGTCTTTGGGGTCAAATCGAGACAACTATACACCAAATCATCCTCACTTGCAAGCCCTAAACACTTTTTTTCTTTTTCCCCGTGGGAAAAGCCCCCTTTTTTCCAGTTCATCTCCTCCAGAATAATCTCTGGTTTCCACGCTGGCACTGCCCCCTGATAAATCAGGCGATTGCACCCCACGCTCAGGAGATCCCCCACTCTCCCTGGAAGGGCAAAAACCGTCCTTCCCTGTTCTAAAGCAATATCCGCTGTAATCAGCGATCCGCTTTTTTCTTTCGCTTCCACCACCAATACCGCGTCTGCCAGTGCGCTGATCAAACGATTCCTCTTAGGAAAATGATATGCCAGCGGAGGGTTTCCCGGCTCATATTCCGATAAAATCCCTCCCTGTTTTTTCATTTTTTCATAAATTTTTCTGTTCCCAGAAGGGTAACAGATATCCACCCCGCATCCCAACACTCCATACGTTTTCCCGCCGCCCGCCAGAGCTCCCCGATGCGCTGCCCCGTCCACACCGGCCGCCAGACCGCTGATAATACAGACTCCTTCCCCTGCCAGAAGTCTTGCAAACTCAAACGCCATATTTTCCCCATAACTGCTGCAATTTCTTGCACCCACAATCGCCAGACAAGGGGCGTTCCCGGGAGGCAATTCTCCCATCAGCCAAAATTTTTCCGGCATATCGGAAAGTTGCCGGAATTTCTCCGGATATTGTTCTTCCTGCCGGGTAATCACCTGCACTTCTCTTTTCGTATCCATGCACTCTCCCCCTTTCATTTCCAATACTGTTTATCCATGCTGCGAAATCCGATCGCCTCTCCCACATGTTCCTCCCGAATGATCTCACTTCCTGCCAGATCCGCCGCCGTTTTTGCTACTCGCAGAATCCTGTTGCATGCTCTCCCGCTGATTCCCAGATCGGTAAAAGCTGCCTGCAAAAGTTTTTCCCCTGCACCATCCGTCACACAATACTGACTAATCTTCTCTGGGGGAATCTCTCCATTAAACTGAAAATTTTCTTTCCTGTAGCGTTCTTTTTGTATCTTCTGAGCTTCCGATACCTGTATTTTCATTTTTTTCGTTGTCCACTCTTCCTCTTTTCGTAAGGCGCGAAATTCCCCATAGGTGGGCGCCGTCGTTTCCGCGCACAGATCCAGCCGGTCTAACAGCGGCTGACTGATCCGATTTAAGTAACGGCTTACTTCCCCCGGCGTACAACAGCATTTATTTCTGTCCGGATAATACCCGCAGGGACAGGGATTCATCGCCGCTACCAGAAGAAATTCCGCTGGAAAACAGTATCTTCCCCCTGTTCTGGCAATCCAGATTTGCTTTTCTTCCAACGGCTGCCGAAGAATTTCCAGGCTGCTTCTGGACATCTCCGGCAATTCATCCAGGAAAAGTACTCCCCGATGTGCCAGCGTAATCTCTCCCGGCAAAGGGATTCTTCCCCCTCCAGCCAATGCCTGAGGAGAAATTGTGTGATGGGGTGACCGAAACGGTCTCTCCTCAATCAGAGGATGCTCCCGGGACAACATACCTGCCACACTGTAAATACCGGTAATTTCCAAAGCTTCCTGCCGGGTCAGCCGGGGCAAAAGCGCCGGAAGTCTCCGGGCAATCATGGTCTTTCCAGATCCCGGTGTTCCCATAAGCAAGAGATTATGAAACCCGGCGGCTGCCAAAAGCGCCGCCCGCTTGGCTGGAACTTGCCCGCGGATATCTGCAAAGTCCTGCTCCCAGCTCATTTCCCTCTTATTATCTTCTATATGATTCTTTTCCTTTGTCCATGCTCTTTTCTTCACGATCTGGACAAATTCTTCCAGACTGCAAGCCCCTGCCACTGGAATATTTTCCACCATCTCAGCTTCTTTCAAATTTTCTTTGGGAACGATGCAGGCAATACAGCCTTGCTCCCTCGCCATCACAGTCATGGGCAAGATTCCCCGCACCGCCCGGATTCTCCCGTCCAGCCCCAGTTCTCCAGCCACCAGTACTCCCTGAAGACCTCCCGGAGGCAGATGCCCCATCGCTTCCATAATGGCTGCAGCTATGGGCAGATCAAATGCTGTCCCTGTTTTCTGAATATCCCCCGGAGACAGATTTACCGTGATTCTTCTCGGAGGCATACTGATATTTCTGCTGTGCAGCGCCGTACGCACCCGATCCTGCGCCTCCCTCACCTGACTATTGGGATTCCCCACGATAAAAAAACCGGGAAATCCATTACTCACATCTACCTCCACCTGTACCAAAACTGCTTCCAGTCCCTGCATAGACGCTGACATTACACTTGTATACATCATAACTCCTTTCTTCCGGAAAACGTCCGGATTCTCTCTGATTCTTCTTGGAAAAGCACATTTCTTATCTTTTTTGCATAGACTAAATAAAATCTATAACAAGGGGCTGCCTTGAAAACGTTTCAAAAACCCCTCACCATAGAAGAGGAAAAATTCTATCTTCAAAAATACCAACAGGGTGACCGGGAAGCCAGAGATATCCTGATCGAGCGAAATCTCCGGCTGGTAGCTCATGTGGTAAAAAAATATCAGGGTCTGGACGAAGATCCGGAAGATCTTATTTCCATTGGAACCATCGGACTGATCAAAGCAGTTTCAACGTATGATATGGAGAAAGGAAGCAGACTGGCAACTTATGCGGCTCGCTGCATCGACAACGAACTGCTTATGATGCTTCGAAATAAGAAGAAAACTTCCCGGGACGTCTCTCTCTATGAGCCCATAGGAACAGACAAGGAAGGAAATGAAATTCATCTTTTAGATATTGTAGAGGGAAAAGAAGAAGATATTACAGAGACTTGTATTCAAAAGGAAAATACCAGAAAACTTTATCAATTTCTAAAAGAAGTGCTTACTCCACTGGAATATGATGTGATCAAATATCGATATGGTCTTTATGGAAATACAGAAATGACCCAGCGGGTGATAGGAAAACGGCTGGGGATCAGCCGCTCCTACGTCTCCCGCATAGAAAAAAATGCTGTCTTAAAACTCCGTGACCGGTTCTTTTCTCCGTAAAATGTCGAAAGCATCCAGTTCCATCCCCAGATCAATATACAGGGTCTGCTGTGGATGAGGAGCGCTTTCCATAAAATTCCCCTCTTCATCCTGAATACTTTTTACGGTCACTTCCACATTATCTCCGTTGGGTTTCATAACCTCGATCGTCTCGCCCACAGAGAACTTATTTCTCTGAGAAATACAATAACAGCCATCGCTGTTTTGCTCTCCCACGATCCCCAGATAAGTATATTCTTTGATATACGTATTATTATCATAAATCTGTGCTTCTTCTGTTGGTTTTCCATAGAAAAAGCCGGTAGTAAACTGCCGATAGGTACAGTTGGAAATCTGCTCCTGATACCACGGCATATTTTTCTCATACAGCGCCGGATCTTTCAGATAGTCATCAATGGCTTTCCGATAGGTCCGGGCCACTGTTGCCACATACAGAGCGGTCTTCATCCGCCCTTCAATCTTCATGCTGTCGATACCCGCCTCGATCAGATCGGGAATATGTTCGATCATGCACAGATCCTTTGAATTGAAAATAAAAGTACCTCTCTCATTTTCAAACACTGGAAAGTACTCTCCCGGACGACTTTCTTCCATAATAGAATATTTCCAGCGGCAGGGATGGGTACATGCCCCCTGATTGGAATCTCTTCCCGTGAGATAATTGCTCAAAAGACATCTCCCGGAATAGGAGATACACATTGCCCCATGGATGAACGTCTCGATCTCCATATCCTCAGAAATCCTGCTCCTGATCTCTTTCAATTCCTCCAAAGACAGTTCTCTGGCAGAAACCACACGTTTTGCACCCTGCTGATGCCAGAACTGATAGGTACCGTAATTTGTGTTATTTGCCTGAGTACTGATATGCCGCTCAATCTCCGGACATACCTCTTTGGCAATCATAAATACTCCCGGATCTGAGATGATCAGCGCATCCGGTCTAATCTCCTTCAATTCCTGAAAATAGCTCCTAACACCTTCCAGATCCTGATTATGCGCCAGTATGTTCGCGGTCACATAAACTTTCACTCCATGTTCATGAGCAAACTGTATCCCCGCTTTCATATCTTCCATGGAAAAATTCTTTGCTTTTGCGCGAAGTCCAAAAGCCTCCCCGCCAATATAAACTGCATCGGCTCCGAAGATGACCGCCACCTTCAGCACTTCCAGACTGCTTGCCGGAACCAATAACTCCGGAATTCTCATCATTCTATCTCCTATCGCTTTGTACTTAAGGCAACTCCGTCTCCCAGAGGGATCAGGGAAGTCACCAGTTGTTCATTATGCTTTAATTCATACAGATACTCCCGCATCCGCTTATAAATCGTTCTGTTTCTCCTCTCCACGGCAAAACGGGATTCTATAATATCCCCTTCCTGAAGCACATTGTCAGAAACAAGAACCCCACCGGAGCGAAGCAGACGCAGCACCTCAGGAAGAAAATGAAGATACTGCCCTTTTGCCGCATCCATAAAGATAAAATCAAAAGGCTCTTCCAACGTTTTTAACACCTCTGCCGCATCCCCGGCGATCAGTTCTATCTGGCTGTCTCTTCCCGCCTTTTTGAAATTCTCTCTGGCAATGGGAATCCTTTTTTCGTAATTTTCTATGGTAACAATCTGGCAGGGCACCGGATTATATTCGCACATCAGAAGCGCAGAAAATCCCACTGCCGTTCCCACCTCTAAAATCCTGACTGGTCTTACTGCCGCCAGAAGAAACTTTAAAAAACTCTGCATCTCTCTGCGGATAATGGGAACATGATCCTGTTTCGCCTGCGCCTCCAGTTCCTCCAGATAAGCTGTATGTCCCTCGTCCAGAGAATTGATATACGTTACCATTCTCTCATCTACTATCACTGTTCAGATTCCTCCTGCTCTTTTTCAGAATCCTCACCCTGCTCTGTCTGTTCTTCCTGGGAGGGCTGTCCTTCTGTATTTTCTCCGGACAGGATCTCCAACATCTCTTCCGTCGTCTGACAGGTATTCAGAAGATACGTGCCCGGCTGAATCTTTCCGCTGTGATCAGATAATTTTTCCTGTACCCAGAAAATATCCGACCGTTCGATCAGACCTTTACTTTCCAGTACCTTTCCCACCTGATAGACACTGTCTTCTTCCTTGATAACCACCGTTACGTCCTGTCCTTCTTCCTCTGTCGCCGCCATTGGATGTTGGTCAAAAACAAGATAACCGAAACTATAAGCTGCTTTTCCCGCAAAAATAATTGCCAGAATCACGCAAATATATACCAGAACCCGGAGTACGCTTTTGGCTCCGCTCACAGCTGTCCGATAGGCGGTATCTTTTTTCCTCTTTTTTGCCATAATTCTCCTTTTTAAATATGGGGAATCTGGATATGCACTCCACTCTGTATCCGGTCAGAAACCTTCTGTAAAAGCCTGCATACATCCAGTTCTGCCTCAAGGAATTCATTTACCAGAGGATTTTTTCGAAAATCCCGATGTTCCCGCTCAAACTGATCAATCTTCTCAAACAGATCGTCACTGCCGTCCTCACTGTTATTAAACCGATAAACGTCCGCCCGCAGACGGTCAATCTTCTTCCTCAGTTCCGCATCTTTACTCAGTTTCTCTTCACAGCTTAAATACCTCTGATATGCTTCTCCTTCCTTGATCGCCTGGATCAGAGAATCTACACACATCTGTACTCTATCCATGGATTCTTATGCCTCCATAATAATCGGTAAAATCATAGGTCTTCTCTTTGTACGTTTCCACAAAAATTCTCCCAGAGAATCTTTGATTGCTGACTTCATCTTACCCCAGTCTGATATTCTTCTGTCCAGGCAGGAATCAATAGCATCCTCCACAACACTCTTTGCCTGTCCCATGAGATCCTCGGATTCTCTCACATAGACAAATCCCCGGGAAACGATATCCGGCCCTGCTAAAAGCTGATTGCTGTATTTTTCCAGCGTAAGCACTACGATCATAATGCCGTCCTCTGCCAGATGCTGACGATCCCGAAGGACAATATTTCCCACGTCGCCCACGCCGAGACCATCCACCAGAATCGCTCCTGTATGAACCTTTCCGGTAATGCCGGCAGATTCGCTGTTTAACTCCATCACATCTCCGCAGGTCATAAGGAAAATATTCTCTTTGGGGATTCCAAGACTCTCTGCAATTCCTGCCTGCGCTTTCAGATGACGGTATTCTCCGTGTACCGGGATCGCATACTTCGGTTTTACCAGAGAATAAATCAGCTTAATCTCCTCCTGGCACGCATGACCTGATACATGCACATCCTGAAAGATCACATCGGCTCCCATCGAAGACAGATCGTTGATCACCCGGGACACTGCTTTTTCATTTCCCGGAATCGGATTGGAGCTGAAGATAATCGTATCTCCCGGTTTGATAGAAACTTTTTTGTGTATATTGGACGCCATTCTGGACAGCGCCGCCATAGACTCTCCCTGACTTCCCGTTGTAACCAGAACGATCTGTTCATCAGGATAATTTTTCATTTCATCGATATCAATCAAGGTTTTCTCAGGAATATTCAGATATCCCAGCTCCGACGCCGTAGTGATGACATTGACCATACTGCGCCCTTCCACCACAACTTTTCTTCCGTATTTGTATGCAGAGTTGATGATCTGCTGTACCCGATCTACATTAGACGCGAATGTTGCGATGATAATTCGCGTATTTTTATGCTCTGCAAACAGATTATCGATGGTTTTTCCAACGGTCCGCTCGGACATGGTAAACCCTTTGCGCTCCGCATTGGTACTGTCGCACATCAGAGCCAGCACGCCTTTTTTACCGATCTCCGCAAATCGCTGAAGATCAATGGCATCACCAAATACCGGCGTATAATCCACCTTGAAATCTCCCGTATGAACAACAATGCCGGCCGGAGAATAAATAGCCAGAGCAGAAGCATCTGCGATACTGTGATTTGTCTTGATAAATTCAATACGAAAACAGCCCAGATTGATAGACTGTCCATGTTTGATGGTTTTTCTTTTTGTAGTACGAAGTAGATTATGTTCTTTTAATTTATTTTCAATAAGACCGATCGTCAGCTTCGTAGCATAAATCGGCACATTAATTTCTTTCAATACATAAGGCAGCGCCCCAATATGATCCTCATGACCATGCGTGATCACAAAGCCTTTAATTTTCTGATAATTATCTTTCAAATATGTGATATCCGGGATGACCAGGTCGATTCCCAGCATGTCGTCCTCCGGGAATGACAGACCGCAGTCCACCACAACAATACTGTCTTCATATTCGAAGGCAGTAATATTCATTCCAATCTGTTCCAATCCGCCCAGAGGAATGATTTTTAATTTTCCACTGTTATTTTTTTTCAAATAGCACCTCCATAATATTTCCGAACACGTCTACATCTCAATATCCACATCTTCCATCATCTGGGAAAATACCTTGGATATTGCTTCTAATTCTACTTCATCTTCTACCATCACGTAATCTGCTTCCAGATCTGTATCTTCTGATAAATCTTTCAGGATATAGGCATTTGCTTCCTCTTCCATGGAATCAGACACCAGAATATAGTCCACGCCATTCACTCTGGTCTGCTCCTCCACATAAAATTCCACAGTCTCTCCTGTATCTGTCACAAATTTAATTCTCTCCATCGTAAATCCTTACCGTCCTGTTTTATTCTTCTCCGGTCCTGTTACACCGATCTTTTGTTATTCCTGCTCTTTTTCTTCTGCTGGATTCTGCTTTTCTGTGTGATACATATAATCCAGATAATTCTGCAAAATAAAAATAGCTGCAATCTCGTCTACATAATCTTTGCGTTTTTCCCGACGCACACCAGTCTCCATAAGAACACGATTGGCTGAAACCGTCGTCAATCGCTCGTCCCACATCACAACAGCCAGACCCGTCCTTCTCTCCAGCGTTTTCTTAAGCTCCAGAGATTTTTCGGCCCTGTCTCCCAGTGTATTGTTCATATTCTTTGGTAATCCCAGCACAATCTTTTCTACCTGATATTCCCGGATCAGTTCCTCGATCCGCGCCAGTGTCTGACGCATCTTATTCTCAGACTTTCTCCGGATGATCTCTACGCCCTGCGCAGTCAGACCCAATGGATCGCTGACGGCGACCCCCACCGTCTTCGATCCATAATCCAATCCCAGTACTCTCATCAGCGGTTCTCCCAGGATCTGTTCTTAATGTACTCTTTCAGAAGTTCTTCCACCAGTTCATCCCGCTCCACTTTCATAATCATGCTCCGGGCTCCTTTGTAACTGGTAATGTAAGTAGGATCGCCGGACATAATATAACCTACGATCTGATTTACCGGGTTATATCCCTTTTCTTCCATCGCAGTATATACCACATCCAGAACTTCTTTTACCTGAACCTCCGGCTCTGTTTTCACTTTAAAATACTGTGTGTTACTTAAATTTGCCATATTTTCACGCCCTTGACTATATTTGATATCTATTTTATTCTAATACATACCATTCAAAAATTCAATGAAGAAATTGTAACAATTTACTAAATTCTCCATTTTTGTGTTCATACTTTTCCATTCCTTTTCTGAATAAAAAATCTGATGGTTATTCTCTACATCCCAACAGAACTCCGTCCCGGAGAATTTCTGTTAAATTTACCTGCAAAAGCTGATTGCTCAGATTTTCCTCTGACAACATCGCCACTTTCAGATATTCCATGGTGTGCCCCGTCCAGTACAGTTTTCCATCGATCTCCTGCTGTTCCTCAAACAGAACTTCTTTTTTCTCTCCCAGAAATGTTTCCATAAACTCCTGCTGATGCTTTCGCCCCAGTTCGATCAGCATCTGACTTCGTTCTTTTTTTACCGCTTCCGGAATCTGATCCGGCATGACGGCAGCCTTTGTTCCTTCCCTTTTGGAATAGGGGAAAATGTGTGTCTCATAGAAATTAATTTTTTCCACAAATGCCCGGGACTGGGCAAATTCCTCTTCCGTCTCTCCCGGAAATCCTGTGATCACATCTGTAGTCAGCGCCGGCCGTGAGAAGAATTTTCTCAGAATATCGCATCGCTTCTCATATTCTTCCGCCGTATAGCGACGGTTCATCCGCTTCAGAGTGGAGGTGCAGCCGCTTTGCAGGGAAAGATGAAAATGAGGGCAAATCTTCGGCAGACGGGACAGGCTTTCCGCAAAGTTTTCCGTGACGATCTGCGGTTCCAGAGAGCCCAGACGGATTCTTGCGATTCCCTCCACCTGGTGCACTGCCTGGATAAGCGTCAGAAGATTTTCCCCATCCTCCTTTCGCTCTGTTCCGTAGGAACTTAAGTGGATACCGGTCAGAACCACCTCCTGACATCCGGAAGCTGCCAGTCTTTCCACTTCCTTTACCACGTCCGCAGTCTTCCTGCTGCGCACCCTTCCCCGGGCATATGGAATCATACAGTAGGCACAAAACTGATTGCAGCCATCCTGTACCTTGATATATGCTCTGGTATGTTCCTGGGTTCTGTCAATTTGAAGCGCCTCATACTCTTTCGTATGCGCAATATCTATGATCTCTTCTTTCCGCTCTCTGCCCTTTTGGTACGCTTCCAACACAGACACCAGATCCTGTTTTTTATTATTCCCAATTATCAGATCGATAGACGGATCTGCCTCCGCTTTTTCTCTGCCCGCCTGAACATAGCAGCCTGCGGCTACCACAATGGCATCCGGATTCATTTTCTTTGCCCTATGCAGCATCTGGCGGGATTTTCTGTCTGCTATATTCGTCACCGTACAGGTATTGATCACATAAATATCCGCTCCCGGAGCGAAAGGCACAATCTCGTAACCTGCTGCCTCCAAAAGCTGCTGCATGGCTTCCGTCTCATATGCATTTACTTTGCATCCTAAATTGTGCAGTGCAACTTTCCTTTTCATTTCATCTGTTTCCTTTCATTCTTTTTCGACACTTTTCTTCTGATTTTCCTATGATTTTATAGTAACAGTTCAGCCATACAGTGTACGTGAGGCCAAAAACATGCTTGCATGTTTTTGCAAGCGGACATCTGTATGAGCTGAGCGCCTGTTAATGAGTAAAACAGTGGCGTTAGCCACGATAAGCACGCAGTGCGGTTTTACGAATGGCGCAGGCTGAACTGTTACATTTTATAAAATCTTTGTATGCTTTCGCCTTGACTTTTAAGACGGGAAAAGGTAAGATAAACTTAGTTAAAAAATATAAATATTCTGTATTCTGGGAGGAACATATATGAAAACAGTAAGTATTTCACTTAATTCTATCGACAAAGTTAAAGCTTTCGTAAATGATATTTCCAAGTATGAATTTGATTTTGATCTTGTATCTGGAAGATATGTGATCGATGCCAAATCCATTATGGGTATCTTCAGTCTGGATCTGTCCAAACCGATCGATCTGAACATCCATGCGGAAGGAACAAATCTGGACAACGTATTGGAAGTACTGAATCCTTATATCATTCAGTAAAAGTTTTATACTCGTTGAATTTTTATCAGAGGGGACTGTTACAGTCCCCTCTTTTTTTTACTCCACGAATATGACCTCTGCCGTTTTCACCGCAGTGTCCATCATCTCATCAATCTTCTCCGCCAGATTCATTTCTGACTTTTTGATCACATTCAGATTCGGCTTTGTCACCGGATGTTTTGCCACAAAAATCGTACAGCAATCTTCATAAGGCTGAATAGACGTCTCGTACGTATTGATTTTCAGAGAGATATCCACAATCTCCTGTTTGTCAAACCCGATCACCGGACGAAACACCGGCATCGTACACACTTCATTGGTCGCCGCCAGGCTCTGTACGGTCTGACTTGCCACCTGTCCGATGCTCTCTCCCGTAATAAGTCCCAGACATCCGGTCTCTTTTCCGATACGCTCCGCAATCTTCATCATATATCGGCGCATAATGATGGTCAGTTCCTCATGAGGACATTTCTCATAGATATAGAGCTGAATATCAGTAAAATTCACCACATGAAGATGAATGGGACCGCTGTAGCGGGCTACCAACTTTGCAAGATCTACGACCTTCTGTTTTGCCCGTTCGCTGGTATACGGCGGAGCGTGGAAATAAACCGCATCAATTTTTACACCGCGCTTTGCGATCATATAACCGGCTACCGGACTGTCAATACCACCGGATAACAAAAGCATTGCCTTTCCATTCGTACCAATAGGCATTCCGCCCGGTCCCGGGATAGACTCGGAATAGATATAAATTTTTTCTCTGATTTCCACTGTAATCAGCGTCTGTGGATCATGGACGTCCACTTTCATCTGTGGATAAGCCTCCAGAATCCTGCCTCCCAGCTCTGCATTCAATTCCATAGATGTTCCCGGATACGTTTTCTTCGCTCTGCGCACGTGCATTTTAAAGGTTCTGTCCTTATCTGGATATACGTGATCCACATATTCCACCACATCCTGCGCCAGCTTTTCAACTCCTTCGTCCTCGCAGATCACAACCGGACAGATAAATGCAATACCAAATACCCGTTTCAGCGCATCCAGCGTTTCCTCATAATCAAATGCGCCCTCTGTCTGCACATAAATTCTTCCCTGTTCCTTCGTCACGCGGAAGGTACCTTCCACATCCTTTAATACATATTCCATCTGACGGATCAGGGCATCTTCGAACATATATCTGTTCTTTCCCTTAATCCCGATCTCTGCATATTTGATCAAAAATGCTTTAAACATGATTTCCTCCTTATCGTCTGGCATAACGCCGCAGCATAGGCAGAACCTCCCGCAGCACATCCAGCGTATAATCCAGCTCCTCTTTTGTCGTAGTCTCACAGAAGCTGAAACGTACAGATGATTCCATCTGGTCTCTTGGAATTCCCAGAGCTGTCAGTGTGGGGCTTCCGCTTCTTTTATGGGTGGAGCAGGCGCTTCCCGCCGACACATAAATATTTCTGTCTTCCAGCGTGTGAAGAAGCACCTCACTGCGCACTCCCACGAAAGATACATTGACAATATGGGGGGCTCCCTGCTGCCTCGTCCCATGGACGACTACATCATCCATTTTTTCCAGTTGTTCTGTGAAATAATCCCGCAGTGCCTGCATATGCGCCGTATTCTCTTCCAAATTCCTGTAGATCTTTTCCGCAGCAACTCCAAGACCTGCCGCCCCCGATACATTATCCGTTCCAGAACGCATCCCCCGCTGCTGACCTCCCCCGTAAATATAGGGGGAAATCTTTGTTTTCTCATTTATATAAAGGAATCCAATTCCTTTTGGTCCATGAATTTTGTGTCCGCTTACAGACAACAGATCAATCTTCATTTTTTTTGGAAGAATCCGGTATTTTCCATACGCCTGAATAGCGTCCACATGAAAAATCGTCCGTGGATTCTTCTTCTTTATCAAATCGCCAATTTCTGCAATCGGCTGAACCGCTCCGATCTCATTATTCACAAACATGACGGACACCAAAATCGTTTCCGATGTAATCGCCTGTTCCAACTCTTCCAACGACATTTTTCCTTCCCGATCTACTCCTAGACGGGTCACGGAAAATCCCTGTTCTTCCAGAAAAGCAAGAGGCGCAGACACTGCCGGATGCTCTATTGCTGTAGTAATAATATGTTTTCCCTGCCTCTGGTTTGCCAGAGCGCTGCCGATCAGCGCCCAGTTATCCGACTCTGTACCACCGGAGGTAAAATAAATCTCTTTTTCCTCTGCCTTCAGCGTTTTGGCAATCCTGCCCGCCGCTTCTTTCAGATACCGTTCTCCTTCTACCCCCTTCATATGCATGGAAGAAGGATTTCCATAATCCTCCATCATGGTTCGTACCACGATATCCTTTACTTCTTCATAGCATCGGGTCGTTGCTGAATTATCTAAGTATGCTTCCAAAAATCTTACTTCCTTTCCTGCTCTGCGCCAGAAGACTCCCGCCCTTCCAGCAAATAACCGAGAATAGACAGTACCGCCATCCCAGCCGTCTCCGTTCTTAAAATTCTCTTGCCCAGGGTGATCGGCTCCACCTGCTGTTCCAAAGCGTTCTGAATCTCTTCTGGGGTAAAACCGCCCTCCGGTCCTATAAAAATTCCCACGGACTGCCCCGGTTCTATCTGTTCCAGAACCTTTCTTGTATAGATCATATTCTCTGCCAACTCATAGGGAATGACCTTTTGCTCCATCTGCCGGGCATATTCCAGCGCCTGCGCAAACTTCATGACAGAATGGATTTGAGGAATCACCATACGTTTGGACTGCTTCGCTGCGCTCTCTGCGATTCCCTGCCACCGTTTTAATTTCGCCGCCTCTTTTTTCGCGTCCAGCTTCACCACACAGCGCTTCGTTTCCACCGGAATAATCTCATAAACGCCAAGTTCTACCGCTTTCTGGATAATAAGCTCCATCTTATCACTCTTGGGAAGTCCCTGAAAAAGATATATTTTACAGGGAAGCTCCATGCCTACGGTCTGAACCTCCTGAATGTGCGCCAGAATCTCTTCCTGCTGCACCTGCTGGATCTGACAGGTGTATTCCTGATCTTCTCCCGCGCTGATAAGAATCTGTTCGCCCGGCTTCATCCGCAGCACATTTTTGATGTGATTCACATCGTTCCCCAGAATATGGATCAACTCCTGTTCCCGGTCAATCTGGCTCTTGTCCACAAAAAAACGATACATACTTATCCCTGCTTTCTCGCTGTAACAGAAACCCACTCACCCTGATACGTCACTTCCACTACTTCCAGACCAGCCGCTTTCACTGCCTCTGTCACAGTCTCTTCCTTCTCATCAATAATGCCAGAGGTGATATAAATTCCGCCGGGCTTCATCTGATTTACGATCACAGGCGTCAGCGGTACCAGTACGTCCGCCAGAATATTTGCCACAACGATGTCGTATTTCTCATATCCTACCCGATCCTGCACTTCTTTATCATCAATGATGTTACCGATCATCATATCGAAAGCCTCTGGCAAAATACCATTGACCTCTTTATTCTCCTCCACCGCAGGCACTGCACAAGGGTCCAGATCTGTTCCCACCGCATGCTTTGCCCCTAATTTCAAAGCAATAATAGACAGAATGCCACTGCCGGTTCCCACATCCAAAAGCTCTGTTTCTGGCGTCACATACTTTTTCAGCTGCCGGATACAAAGCTGCGTCGTTTCATGCATTCCTGTTCCAAAAGCTGTTCCCGGATCAATATGAATAATCATCTTATCCTTATCTTCCTCTTTCACCTCTTCCCAGGAAGGAATGATCAGGATATCATCCACATAAAATTGCTTAAAATACTGCTTCCAGTTATTAATCCAGTCAATATCTTCTGTCTCATCCACGAAAATACTTCCTTCTCCAATCTCACAGAACATTCTGAGACCATCCAGCTCTTCCCTCACCGATGTGAGAATTTCCTCCTCTGTAGACGGAGATCCATTCAGCATAAGAGTGCCCTTTTCATCTTCTTCCACAAAAAAACTGAGATAGGCAACTCCATCATCCTCCGGACCTTCCGGAAGGATATCCACAAACATCTGCTCTTTCTCCATAGCCGTCAACGGAACCTTGTCTTCAATCTGGGCTCCTTCCAGTCCAATATCATAAAGCGTACTGATAATAATATCTTCTGCCTCTGTTATTGTCTTTATCTTAAATTTCTTCCATTTCATCTGCAAAACACTCCTTTTTCTTCCAAATGTCAAGTACCAGATACCATACATAAAAGAATTGTAACGGAAATCCTTCAAAAGTGCAAGAACAACAAAAAATATCGTAACTGTTAAGGTGTTGAACAGTTACGATATATCTCTGGTCTGCTTCCTATTCTTCACTCAAAAAAGAGACTGATGAACCACGATATTTAACTGAATATTTATGTGCAGTCAAACGAATTTGTCGAGCACATCTTTGAGACTTTAGGCTCAAAGTGAGCGCAGACTGAGTTTGACTACCATAAATATTCAAAAAAATATCCAGTCCAACAGTCTTTTTCTATTAATCTTCAAAGGTCTCTTTCAGCTTATCCATAAAACTCTTTTTCTTCTCTTTTTCACCGCTCTTGGTGGGTGCCGGGCGATTGCCGCATGCCGCGTCAAATTCCCGCAGCGCCTCTTTTGCGCTCTCGGAAAGCTTCGTCGGTACCTGAACCACCAAAGTAACATAATGGTCTCCGCGAACATTTTTATTTCTCAAAGACGGTACGCCTTTTCCTTTCAAACGGATCTTCGTATCAGTCTGAGTTCCCGGTTTTACTTCGTATTCCACATCTCCATCTACCGTACTGATACGGATCGTTCCACCCAATGCCGCCTGAGCATAGGTGATCGGAGCGGTAGAGAAAATATTCATATCCTGTCTCTGGAAAATCGGATGGCGGGCAACCTGAACTTCCACAAGAAGATCTCCTCTTGGACCACCATTTATTCCCGGTTCCCCCTTATCTCGGATGCGGATGCTCTGTCCATCATCAATACCTGCCGGTATGGATACTTGGATTTTCTTTCTGCTGGAAGTAAATCCTGTTCCGCGGCAGTCTGTACATTTTTCTTTAATAATCTTACCGGTTCCGTTACATTCCGGACAAGTCTGTACATTTCTTACCATACCAAACATGGACTGCTGCGTATAGACCACCTGACCAGTTCCATTACATTTAGAACAGGTCTCCGGTGAAGTTCCCGGTTTTGCGCCGGTTCCATTACAGGTTTGACAGGTATCTTTCAAAGTCAGTTCCAGTTCTTTGTCACATCCAAAAACTGCCTCCTGGAAAGTAATATGCACCACTGCTCTTAAATTTGCCCCTTTCATAGGACCATTGTTGCTTCTCCGGCTTCTTCCGCCTCCGAACAGATCCCCGAAAATATCTCCAAAGATATCTCCCATATCTCCGCCGTTGAAATCAAAACCGCCAAAGCCGCCAGCTCCTCCGGCTCCTCCATTTTCAAAAGCCGCATGACCGAACTGGTCGTATGTTCTTCTCTTCTCCGGATCACTCAAAATGCCGTAAGCTTCTGTGGCCTCTTTAAATTTCTGCTCTGCCTCTTTATCTCCCGGATTCATATCAGGATGGTATTTCTTTGCCAGCTTCCGGTATGCTTTCTTCAAAGTCGCATCATCAGCCCCGCGGTTTACCCCCAGAACCTCATAATAATCTCTTTTCTCTGCCATCTTTTTTCACCTTTCATGTATTCCTGCCACGTATCTGACGCTATCGCCTTACAAATTTCCCTCTTCTTACCGTTTTCCCTTTTATACACAGCTATAGGGACGGAGACACTCTTTGTATCCCCGTCCCCTTTGGGCCTTCCGGCACTGTCATTTCCTTTTACAGGATATCAACAGCTTCTCTTATACCTCTTTATAATCTGCATCTACGACATCATCGCCGTAACCTGCTTCATTTCCTCCCTGTGCTGCTCCCGGATTTGGGTTAGGACCTGCACCCTGCGCACCAGCTGCGCCCTGTGCCTGCTCATATACCTTTGCAAACAGTTTCTGTGCGCTCTGCATCAGTTTTTCTTTTGCCGCTTTGATATCAGCAACCTGAGCATCTGTCATCTCTTCTGCCGGAGTTTTTGCGATCAGATCTTTCAGCGCATTCAGATCCGCCTCTACAGCTGTCTTATCATTAGCATCGATCTTATCGCCTACTTCTTCCATCGCTTTTTCTGTCTGGAATACCATCGCGTCTGCATCATTTCTGGTGTCGATTGCTTCTTTTCTCTTCTTATCCTGAGCTTCATATTCTGCCGCTTCTTTTACTGCCTTATCAATATCGGAATCAGACATGTTAGAACCTGCAGTGATGGTAATATGCTGCTCTTTTCCTGTTCCCAGATCTTTTGCAGATACATTTACAATACCGTTGGCATCAATATCAAAGGTAACTTCGATCTGCGGAACACCTCTTCTTGCTGGCGGAATTCCATCCAAACGGAACTGTCCCAGAGATTTATTATCTTTTGCAAACTGTCTCTCACCCTGTACTACGTTGATATCTACTGCAGTCTGATTGTCTGCTGCTGTAGAGAAGATCTGGCTCTTCTTGGTAGGAATGGTTGTATTTCTCTCGATCAGTCTTGTTGCAATACCACCCATGGTCTCAATAGACAGTGACAGTGGAGTAACATCCAGAAGAAGGATATCGCCTGCGCCTGTGTCACCAGCTAATTTACCACCCTGTACGGAAGCTCCCAGAGCAACACACTCATCTGGATTCAGAGTTTTGCTTGGTTCATGACCGGTCAGCTGTTTTACTTTATCCTGTACTGCCGGAATACGTGTAGATCCACCAACCAGCAGGACTTTGCTCAGTTCCGATGCGTTCAGACCTGCGTCAGCCAGTGCTCTTCTTACCGGTTCTGCAGTTTTTTCTACCAGATCGTGTGTCAGTTCATCAAATTTCGCTTTTGTCAGGTTCATATCAAAATGTTTTGGTCCTTCTGCTGTTGCAGTGATGAACGGCAGGTTAATATTTGTTGTTGTTGCGGAAGACAGCTCTTTTTTCGCTTTTTCAGCTGCTTCTTTGATTCTCTGCAGAGCCATCTTATCATTGGACAGATCTACGCCTTCTGTTCTTCTGAACTCTTCCAGCATATAATCTGCGATCTTCTGGTCAAAGTCATCTCCACCCAGATGGTTATCACCTGCTGTAGACAGAACCTCGATAACTCCGTCACCAATCTCAATGATAGATACGTCGAAAGTACCGCCGCCCAAATCATATACCATGATTTTCTGTTCTGTTTCGTTATCCAGACCATAAGCCAGCGCTGCTGCTGTAGGCTCGTTGATGATACGTTTTACATCCAGACCTGCGATCTTACCTGCATCTTTTGTTGCCTGACGCTGAGCATCATTAAAATAAGCCGGAACAGTGATAACTGCTTCTGTCACTTTCTCACCCAGATAATTTTCTGCATCTGCTTTCATCTTCTGCAGAATCATAGCGGAAATCTCCTGTGGAGAATATTTTTTATCATCAATACCTACTCTGTAATCGGTTCCCATATGTCTCTTAATAGAAGAAATTGTTTTGTCAGCGTTTGTTACTGCCTGACGTTTTGCCGGTTCACCTACCAGTCTTTCACCTGTTTTTGTAAATGCTACAACAGACGGTGTTGTTCTGGATCCTTCTGCATTTGTAATAACGGTTGGTTTTCCACCTTCCATAACAGCTACACAGCTGTTCGTTGTACCTAAATCAATACCAATAATTTTTCCCATGATTTTTTCCTCCTGAAAATTATAATCTATTAAAATAGTTGTTAGTTAGCTACTTTTACCATACTGTGACGAACTACAAAATCTTTGTAAAGATAACCCTTCTGGAATTCCTCTACGATCACATTCTCTCCAGCTTCTTCATCCTCCACATGCATCACTGCATTATGGAAATCCGGATTAAATTCCTGTCCCACTGCCTCAATAGGTTTCACGCCCATCTCATCCAATGTGGTCATTAACTGTTTGTAGATTTTTTCCATTCCTTCCACAAAAGGATCTTCACTTCCTTCCGCCATAGCCAGACCTCTTTCAAAGTTGTCTACCACTGGAAGAATCTTCTCTACAATATCTTTGGCGCCTACAATATACATACTTGCTTTCTCTTTTTCTGTACGTTTTCTGTAGTTGTCAAACTCTGCCATCTGACGTTTTACCTTATCTGTCAGCTCTTCGATTTTTTCGTCTTTCTTATCTTTTTTCTCTTTTTTCTTTCCAAAGAATTTTCTTTCTTTTGTCTCTTCTTCTGCTATCGCTTCTTCTCCATTCTCGGAAACAGTTTCTTCTCCTGCCGGAGTCTCTGTTGTCTGATCTTCTACAGATTCTGTATCTTCCACCGGAATATCATTCTCTTTCACATCTTCCACGGTTTCTTCTACAGAATTCTTATTTTCTTCTGTCATTTTTCACATTCCACCTTTCTACGGCTTTTTGAATATGTTATCAAGCTGGACCTTCAATGTTTTCAGATTATCTACCACATTTTCATAGTCCATACGCTTGGGACCTATAATACCGATCGTCCCTTTCATCCCCTCGCCCAGATCATACGATGCGGTTACCACACTGCAGTCTTTCATCGTGGATATGGGACCTTCATTTCCAATATATACCTGAATGCCTGTATTCTCTGTAGGATCAGGTCCGGTATCTCTGATCATATCAACCAGAAGCTTTTTCTCCTCAAATGCAGAAATCAGCTCGCTGGCCTTGCTACTGTCGGAAAGCTCCGGATATTTGAAAATATTGTTTGCTCCGCTGGTATAAACAGGTACTTCCTCTGCATCAGAAGAAATAGATTCTGCAATCGTATCCAGCACTCTGCTCACAACGCCGCTGTGTACCCCTGCCTGCTCTTTTAACTTGGTAATCATGCCAAGGCTGATCTCTTCCACCGTCAAGCCATTCAACTGAGTATTCAGCAGCAGATTCAATTTCAAAATCTGTTCATCATCGATCGCTCCATCCAGATGGATGATCTGATTCTTCACCAGATTCCCTTCTGTAACGATCACTGCCAGTAACTGTTCCTCATTTACTTTGGAAAGCTGAATAAACTTTACCTTGTTATGATGGTACGCAGGACCCGTGATCATCGTTGCGTAATTCGTATTCGATGCAAGAACTTTTACCACCTGCTTCAGAACTTTCTCCATGCGATCCGTCTTTTCGATCATCATCTCTTTGATCTCAGATACTTCCTGCTCTTTTTCCTTCATCAATTCATCGACATAGAGCCGATATCCCATATCAGAAGGAATCCTTCCTGCTGAAGTATGCGGCTGAAGAATATAACCCAGTTCATCCAGATCGGACATCTCATTTCGGATCGTCGCGGAGCTGAGATTAAGATCTGTATATTTGGAAATGGTTCTGGATCCTACAGGTTCTCCCGTCTCCAGATAAGTCTGGATAATTGCTTTCAGAATCTTTCTTTTTCTCTCATCCAACTCCTGCACCATTTTCCACCTCTTCCCCAGTTCCTTTTTTGAATTGTTAGCACTCAATCTAGTGGAGTGCTAACATCCATGTATTTAAGATAGCACTGAGGTCAAAATTTGTCAATGGTATTCTATAAATTTTTTCATGTTTTTAATCCAGTTCCGCCAGATTTTTTTTCAATTCTACCATCTTATCTCTCAATTCCGCAGCCATTTCAAAGTTCAGTTCTGCTGCGGCGGCTTTCATCTGCTTCTGTACTTTTCCGATCAGAGCTTCCAGCTCTTTTCTGCTCATAGATTCCATATCTTTTTCCAGGGTTTTCTCTGTCTTTGCCACTTCCCTGGAAATACTGATCAGATCACGGACAGCTTTTTTGATCGTCTGAGGCGTGATCCCATGTTCCTTATTATATTGTTCCTGAATTTCTCTTCTTCTCTGCGTTTCTTCTATCGCTCTTCCCATGGAATCCGTGATAGAATCTGCATACATAATCACATGACCTTCCGCATTTCTCGCTGCGCGGCCTATGGTCTGGATCAAAGACGTCTCGGAACGGAGAAAGCCTTCCTTATCCGCATCCAAAATGGCTACCAGGGAAATCTCCGGAATATCCAGTCCCTCCCTCAAAAGATTGATTCCCACCAATACGTCAAATACATCCAGGCGCATATCCCGAATAATCTCTGTACGCTCCAGCGTATCGATGTCCGAATGAAGATACTTTACCCTGATTCCCATATCCCGCATATAATCCGTCAATTCTTCCGCCATTCTTTTAGTAAGCGTGGTCACCAGAATCTTATTATGTTTCTCCACTTCCCGGTTAACCTCTCCGATCAGATCATCAATCTGCCCTTCTACCGGGCGCACCTCCACATAGGGGTCCAGCAGACCGGTGGGACGGATAATCTGCTCTGCCCGCAGCAATTCATGACTCTCCTCATAAGGACCTGGTGTTGCTGATACAAACATCACCTGATCGATCCGTTCCTCAAATTCCCCGAAATTCAGCGGACGGTTATCCTTCGCAGACGGAAGCCGAAAACCGTAATCCACCAGCGTACTCTTTCGTGACTGATCTCCCGCATACATTCCCCGTATCTGAGGAACCGTTATATGCGACTCATCAATAATGATCAGATAATCATCTCCAAAATAGTCCATCAATGTGTACGGCGGCTCTCCCGGTTTGAGTCCCGCCAGATGCCGGGAATAATTTTCAATGCCGGAACAAAATCCCGTCTCTTTCATCATTTCCAGGTCAAAATTTGTCCGCTCGCTGATCCGCTGCGCCTCTAAAAGCTTGTCCTCGCTTTTAAAGAAGGTGACCTGCTCCTGAAGTTCTTCCTCAATATCCTTCGATGCTTCCAAAATCCGTTCCATCGGAACCACATAGTGAGAAGCAGGATACAAAGCGATATGATTCAGCTCCCGTTTAATCTCCCCGGTAAGTACATCCACTTCTGTAATTCTGTCCACTTCGTCCCCAAAAAATTCCACCCGGATCGCCACATCTGATTCATACGCCGGAATAATCTCTACCACATCTCCCCGTACCCGGAACGTTCCCCGGTGAAAATCCATCTCATTTCGGTCGTACTGCATATCGATCAGACTGCGGATCACCTCGTCTCTGTCTTTTTCCATCCCCGGACGCAGGGACACGATCATATTCTGATAATCCTTGGGACTTCCAATACCGTAAATGCAGGACACACTGGAAATAATAATTACATCCTTCCGCTCCGATAAGGCCGCCGTAGCAGAAAGCCGTAGCTTGTCAATCTCTTCATTGATAGCAGAATCCTTGGCAATATAAGTGTCGGTGGATGGAACGTAAGCCTCCGGCTGGTAGTAGTCATAGTAAGATACGAAGTACTCTACTGCGTTATTTGGGAAGAATTCTTTGAATTCTCCATATAACTGGGCAGCCAGGGTTTTGTTGTGTGCGATAATCAATGTTGGCTTGTTCAATTCTTTAATAACATTGGCCATGGTAAACGTCTTACCAGAGCCTGTAACCCCTAGTAAAGTCTGGCATTGATTGCCTTCTTGAAAGCCTTTTACAAGCTGTTCGATGGCTTGTGGCTGATCGCCGGTTGGGGCGTATTCTGATACTAATTCAAAATGATCCATAGTCTCTCCTCTGTTCAAATCATTCCTCTTTTATTCCAAATTTTTATCTTCTAATAATGTTTGTAGCTCTTCTTTACTAGGAAGTACCGTCTCATATTTACTCGCAAATATCTGATTATTATCTTTAGGTAATGTCATTTCTACAATAGCATCTTTCTTATCCTTGCAGATGATAATACCTATTGTTGAATTTTCATCATCCAATTTAACTTTTCGGTCATAATAATTGACATACATCTGCATCTGCCCTATATCCTGATGCTTCAACTGTCCAATTTTCAAATCAAACAATACAAAACAACGCAACAAGCGATTATAAAATACCAAATCTACTCGGAAATGTTCTTCTTCAAATGTCAATCTGACTTGTCTACCTACAAATGTAAAGCCTCTTCCTAGTTCTAATAAGAACTTTTGCAAATTATCTATAATTCTATTTTCCAATTCTGTTTCAGAATATGTAACCAGTTCAGGAAGACCTGTAAATTCTAATATATAAGGATCTTTGAATATGTCTTCTGGCTTTTCGATCATTTGTCCTTCTGTTGCAAGACGCATTACTTCTTCTTTATTTCTACTCAATACCAATCTCTCATATAAAGAACTTCCATACTGTCTTGATAACTCACCTTTGCTCCAGCTATTTCTATATGCTTCGATTTCATAAAAATGGCGTTCTTCGACATTATTTATCCTCATCAAAATAAGATAATGAGACCAACTCAAATAAAATTTTCTTCCTTCTTTTGTAATTGGCAATCTTTCAGATTGGGGAAACGCTGTTTCCCCAATTGAATCCTTAGAATAAACTAAATAAAATTTTCTCATTAACTTTAGATTATCATACGAATAGCCCCGTCCAAATTTTTCTGTTAAACGTTCTGATAATTCTCTCAAAATATATTTTCCATATGAAGCACGTTCTTTTCCATCCTGTTCCTCTTCAATAATCATTCGCCCTGCTTCATAATAGGAATATACCATTGTCATATTAATTGCAACAGACAAATTTTTCTTAGCATTTTGGAACAATTCTATTACTTTGTTATAAAAAATTTCATTTTGAATATTATCCATATATTCACATCCTTTAATTCTCTTCTCTATTCCCGTTTGAACACTTTCTGTAATTGAATCATCAACAGATATACTATACTTATCAAATCAAACCATACCGTTAAATCTTTTCCACATCTTTTTTATCCTTTGAAGAATGACTAATAAAAACTTGTTTTTCTTTTCCAAACGGTCGCATACAATATCCGCTCCATTCCAACACACTAATTTCTGGCCCAAAGCGCATTAATTCAAATTGCTCATCAATGTCTTCCACTCTATAAAATGTACATGAATTAAAATTGTTTAAATATTGATATTAAATGTGTTCTTTTACCATATTCAGCCTACATGAGCCTTTCAAAATAAATTTATCCATAGCAAAATCTATGCCCCATACACGTCTTTTTCAAATCATGTCGAGTAAAAGTCACAAAATAGATTTTTGCGGACAAAACATCATTTGATAATACAGAATAATACCAGACAGTATCTGATATCTTTCTGCTATGTAACAAACTCATTATAACAAAACAATTTTTAAAAGTATATAGATTAGAAAAAGAAAAAGCACAAATGTTCGATTTTCTCATTCGCACTTTTTCTTTTTACTTAGGCTTCCAGTAGATATTCTTCTACAATTCCATCACTTATAATGATTCGTGTGTTCATCTTTATAATCGCAATTACCGCTGGACGGCATATTAACATTATCCTAGCGTATGAAGATTTCTTCTGTATTCCTGC
>HF995355.1:1667-40733 GCA_000432335.1 Firmicutes bacterium CAG:646 | reverse complement strand
TGCTATCCTTGATTATATTGCAAATCAAGGATATTTGCAAGTCATAGTTTTATTATTTTCCCTTTGCAGAGAGAACTTTTTCCTGTACGGACTTCGGAACCGGCTCATATCTGTCAAAGAACATGGAGTAGTTACCACGACCCTGTGTTCTGGAACGCAGATCTGTTGCATATCCGAACATTTCAGCCAGCGGCACATATCCGCGGATCATTTTTCCACCGCCGATATCTTCCATACCTTCGATACGTCCACGACGGGAGTTGATATCACCGATAACATCACCCATGTAATCTTCCGGAGTAGTAACTTCTACTCTCATGATAGGCTCCAGCAGTACCGGAGATGCTTTCTGCATAGCATCTTTAAATGCCATGGATCCGGCAATATGGAAAGCCATCTCGGAAGAGTCGACTTCATGGTAAGAACCGTCATATACATTTGCATGAACACCTACTACCGGGAATCCGCCCAGAATACCGGACTTCATAGCTTCCTCAATACCTTCGCCTACAGCCGGGATGTACTCTTTCGGAATAGCACCACCAACTACAGTAGACTCAAACTTGTAGGTTTCTTCTGCATTTGCATCCATCGGAGTAAATTTAACTTTACAGTGACCATACTGTCCACGTCCACCAGACTGTTTTGCATATTTGTGCTCAACGTCTACTGGTTTTGTGATTGTCTCTTTGTATGCTACCTGAGGTGCACCTACGTTAGCCTCTACCTTGAATTCACGAAGCAGACGGTCAACGATGATATCCAGATGCAGCTCACCCATACCAGCGATAATGGTCTGACCTGTTTCCTGGTTTGTATGGGCACGGAATGTAGGATCTTCTTCTGCAAGTTTTGCAAGAGATTCACCCAGTTTACCCTGACCAGCTTTTGTCTTAGGCTCGATAGCCAGCTCGATAACTGGTTCCGGGAATTCCATGGATTCCAGGATTACCGGATGCTGCTCGTCACAGATTGTATCACCTGTTGTAGTGAACTTAAATCCGATTGCTGCAGCGATATCACCGGAATATACTTTAGCAAGCTCTTCACGTTTATTGGCATGCATCTGAAGGATACGACCAACACGCTCTTTCTTGCCTTTTGTTGCATTTAATACATAAGAACCTGCATTCATGGTTCCTGAGTATACGCGGAAGTATGCCAGTTTACCAACGAATGGGTCTGTCATGATCTTGAATGCCAAAGCGGAGAACGGCTCATCATCAGATGAATGTCTCACGATTTCATTTCCATCCAGATCAGTTCCCTGAATAGCAGGGATATCTAATGGAGACGGCATATATTCAATGATTGCATCCAGAAGCTTCTGAACACCTTTGTTTCTGTATGCAGTTCCGCAGCAAACAGGAACTGCCGCACATTCGCAGGTAGCTTTTCTCAAAGCTGCTTTCATCTCATCTACAGAAGGCTCTTCACCTTCCAGATATGCCATCATCAGGTCATCATCCAGCTCGCAGACTTTTTCTACCAGTTCGGTATGATACAGCTCTGCATCATCCTGCATATCTTCAGGAATATCTGTTACACTGATGTCATCTCCCTTATCATCATTGTAGATGTAAGCTTTCATTTCAAACAGGTCAATGATTCCTATGAAATCATTTTCTTTACCGATTGGCAGCTGCAGACAGATTGCGTTTTTACCCAATCTTGTCTTAATCTGCTCTACGGCACCATAGAAATCTGCACCCAGGATATCCATCTTATTGATGAATGCCATACGAGGTACATTGTAGGTATCAGCCTGACGCCAAACGTTTTCAGACTGAGGCTCTACACCACCTTTAGCACAGAATACACCTACAGCACCATCCAGTACACGAAGAGAACGCTCTACTTCTACAGTAAAGTCTACGTGTCCTGGTGTATCAATGATATTGATACGATGCTCTAATGCACCAGCCTTCGGTTTTGTCTGCTCTTCCAGTGTCCAGTGACAGGTTGTAGCAGCAGAAGTAATTGTAATACCTCTCTCCTGCTCCTGCTCCATCCAGTCCATGGTAGCAGTTCCTTCATGGGTATCTCCGATTTTATAATTTACACCGGTATAATACAGAATACGCTCAGTTGTTGTGGTTTTACCCGCATCGATATGAGCCATAATACCAATATTTCTGGTTCTCTCTAATGGATATTCTCTTCCAGCCAATTGGATTTCCTCCTTTAGAATCTGTAATGAGCAAACGCCTTATTAGCTTCTGCCATTTTATGCATGTCTTCTTTCTTCTTAACAGATGCACCGGTGTTGTTCATTGCATCCAGAAGCTCATTTGCCAGTCTGTCTTCCATTGTCTTCTCTCCTCTTTTACGAGAATACAGTGTCAGCCAGCGAAGAGCCAGAGCCTGACGTCTTTCCGGACGAACTTCGATAGGCACCTGATAAGTAGCTCCACCGATACGTCTTGCCTTTACTTCCAGTACAGGCATAATGTTATTCATAGCTTCTTCAAAAACTTCGATTGCTGGTTTTCCAGCTTTTTCTTCTACTTTAGCGAAAGCACCGTAAACAATCTTCTGTGCTACACCTTTCTTACCGTCTAACATGATGTTATTGATAAGTTTAGTAACCACTTTATTGTTGTACAGTGGATCTGCCAAAACGTCTCTTTTCTGAGTATGTCCTTTACGTGGCACGTTACTTCCCTCCTTAATCAATAGATTATCTCTTAGGTACTCACATGACAGTCTGAGCAGTTATTCAGTACCGTCTACTATGTGTTCGCACTGGTAAATTCCTCTATTTTACCCGCAACCATCAGGGTATAAATGGAATCGCCGTACATAGTGTCTGTGATGTTTGTTCTATATTATTGCGCATGGTCTCTTTCGCCATGCTGATTCTCGCAAGCAAAGCTTGCTCGCATCACGGCTTTCGCCGTATGCATCCTTCCATAAGTTGCCAGCCCGGTGTGCAAGCACCCCGTTCTGCCACCTTCTGTCAGGCTGCGCATGGCTCAATGCAAACGCGTTTATTTTTTAGGTCTCTTTGCTCCGTATTTGGAACGAGCCTGTTTTCTATTAGCAACACCTGCAGTGTCAAGTGTACCTCTGATGATGTGGTATCTTGTACCTGGTAAGTCTTTAACACGACCACCACGGATCAGAACAACACTATGCTCCTGAAGGTTGTGACCTTCTCCTGGGATGTAGCTTGTCACTTCGATTCCGTTGGAAAGACGTACTCTGGCGATTTTACGAAGAGCGGAGTTAGGTTTCTTAGGTGTAGCAGTCTTAACAGCTGTACACACACCTCTCTTCTGTGGTGAAGACAAATCGCTGGATTTTTTTCTTAAAGAGTTAAAACTTTTCTGCAGAGCAGGAGCAGTAGATTTCTTAACAGAAGTCTGACGTCCCTTTCTTACTAACTGATTAAATGTAGGCATTCCATTTCACCTCCTGTAGTATTTTCCGTTTCTTGGTTCTGTGGTTGCTATTATTCATACATAATCGCACACAAAAATAACTGCATTTCTATGCACGCTTTTGTATTATAGCCTTGAGGCTTCAAAAAGTCAAGGGGGAAAAACACTAATAACTAACTTGCTACTACTTTTTTTAATATTTTGAAAGATTGTCACCATTTTCACTGTTGCTTTTGCGACATTTCCTTTAAAAAATAGGATAATTCCATTGAGAAGTATTACGAAATTACTATTTTGGAAAAAATGTCACCCTTTTTAGGCGAAAAAGTGGTGACATTTTTTTCAAACCGAGAAAAAGTATCTTTTCAATGATTAAACTGAAGCATTTCCAGAAAATACCACCAGAATTTTCTCGATACATGGTGACACTTTTTCTAAATACTGAAAAGGTATACATTCTATCCCGTTACCTATAGAATGATGTCTTACATAAACTATGTTGGGGATAAAAGATGCCTGACATAAAACCAGAGCCATACACATTTCTGCGTATGACCCTGGTTTTTTTCTTAATTATTCTTCTGTCAAGAGCACATCTTCTGTCTCAGCAGCTTCTGTCTCCATTTCTTCTGAAATTTCTTCCAAAGCATCTTCATTTACAGTTTCTGTCATTTCTTCTGCAACAGCCTGTGTATCGTTTTCTTCTTCCTCATACACTGCTGTTTCCTCTTCTTCCTGCTCTGCCAGCATATCATCCGTAGACAGCTTGATATTGCTGTAACGTTTCATACCTGTTCCGGCAGGAATCAGTTTACCAATGATAACGTTTTCTTTCAGACCGATCAGCTTATCAACTTTTCCTTTGATTGCTGCCTCTGTCAGAACCTTGGTGGTCTCCTGGAAGGATGCTGCTGATAAGAAGGAATCGGTAGCCAGAGAAGCTTTTGTGATACCCAGCATAACCTGTTTACCTTCTGCCTGCTCCTTGCCTTCTTTTTCTATCTCTTCATTTACATCTTCAAAATCCAGAACGTCTACCAGGCTTCCCGGAAGGAATTCTGTATCACCATTGTTCTCAATGCGGATCTTCTTCAGCATCTGACGAACGATAACTTCGATATGTTTGTCATTGATCTCTACACCCTGAAGACGGTATACTCTCTGTACCTCGCGGATCATGTAATCCTGTACGGCACGCACACCTTTAATTTTCAGGATGTCGTGCGGATTTACAGAACCTTCCGTCAACTCATCGCCAGCTTCCAGAACCTGCCCATCCATAACTTTGATTCTGGATCCATAAGGAATCAGATAAGTCTTGGAATCGCCAGTTTCTCTGTCTGTAACAACGATCTCGCGTTTCTTCTTGGTATCTTTGATGGCAACCTCACCTTTGATCTCGGTGATAATTGCAAGACCCTTCGGTTTTCTGGCCTCAAACAACTCCTCGACACGGGGAAGACCCTGTGTGATATCGCCGCCGGCCACACCACCGGTATGGAACGTACGCATGGTCAGCTGTGTACCTGGCTCACCGATAGACTGTGCTGCGATGATACCTACAGACTCGCCCACCTGAACGGCTTCGCCTGTTGCCATGTTGGCTCCGTAACATTTCGCACAAACACCGATCTTGCACTTACAGCTTAAGATGGTACGGATCTTAATCTTGGTATATTTATTTCCATTTTCATCTACACCGTCTTTCATGACTCTTGCGGCACGCTTCGGTGTGATCATATGGTTTGCTTTTACAATAACATTTCCATCTTTGTCCTTGATGGTTTCACAGGAGAATCTTCCTGTGATACGCTCCTGCAGGCTTTCGATCTCTTCTTTTCCGTCTGTAAATTCTTTTACATACATACCGGAAATCTCATCTCTGCCTTCACAGCAGTCTACTTCACGAACAATCAGATCCTGAGAAACGTCTACCAGACGTCTTGTCAGATAACCGGAATCGGCTGTACGAAGAGCGGTATCAGACAGACCTTTACGAGCTCCATGGGCTGACATGAAGTACTCCAATACGTCAAGACCTTCACGGAAGTTAGACTTAATTGGCAGCTCGATGGTGTGACCTGTTGTATCGGCCATCAAACCACGCATACCAGCCAGCTGTTTGATCTGCTTATCAGAACCACGGGCTCCAGAGTCAGCCATCATAAAGATGTTGTTGTATTTATCCAAACCTGTCAGCAGCGCTTTTGTCAAAGCATCGTCAGTCTGTTTCCAGGTTTCTACTACTTCTTTGTAACGCTCTTCCTCAGTGATCAGACCACGTTTGAAGTTCCGTGTGATCTTATCAACCGTATCCTGAGCATCCTGAATCATCTGCGGTTTCTGCGGCGGCACTGTCATATCAGAAATAGATACGGTCATAGCCGCTCTTGTGGAGTATTTGTAACCCATAGCCTTGATATCATCCAGGACCTCTGCGGTCTTGGTAGCTCCATGCGTATTGATTACTTTCTCCAGAATCTGTTTCAGCTGTTTCTTTCCAACGTGGAAATCAACCTCCAAAAGCAATTCATTGCCTTCCACACTACGATCTACAAATCCCAGATCCTGAGGCAGGATCTCATTAAAGAGGAAACGTCCCAGAGTGGATTCTACTGTCTGTGTGAGCACCTGTCCGTCTGCCATTGTCTTCTGACAACGTACACGGACCTTGGTCTGTAAGGTAATATAACCATTTTCATAAGCCAGGATCGCTTCATTCAGATTCTTAAAGCAGTCTCCCTCGCCTTTGCTTCCCGGTCTTTCCTGCGTCAGGTAATAAATACCCAAAACCATATCCTGAGAAGGTACCGCTACCGGACCACCATCGGACGGTTTCAGTAAGTTATTCGGAGAAAGCAGAAGGAAACGGCACTCAGCCTGCGCTTCCACGGAAAGCGGAAGATGGACAGCCATCTGGTCTCCGTCAAAGTCAGCGTTAAATGCGGTACATACCAGAGGATGAAGCTTGATCGCTTTACCTTCCACCAGAATCGGCTCAAATGCCTGAATGCCCAGACGATGCAGTGTAGGAGCACGGTTCAGCATAACCGGATGCTCTTTGATTACTTCTTCCAGTACATCCCATACTTCCGGCTGAAGCTTCTCCACCATCTTCTTCGCATTCTTGATATTGTGTGCTGTTCCGTTAGCCACCAGCTCTTTCATAACAAATGGTTTAAACAGCTCGATTGCCATTTCTTTTGGCAGACCACACTGATAAATCTTCAGTTCTGGTCCTACTACGATAACAGAACGTCCAGAATAGTCAACACGTTTACCCAGCAGGTTCTGACGGAAACGTCCAGATTTACCTTTCAGCATATCAGAAAGGGATTTCAGCGCACGGTTTCCAGGACCTGTTACCGGACGCCCACGACGACCATTATCGATCAGCGCATCTACAGCCTCCTGCAGCATACGTTTCTCATTTCTTACAATGATATCCGGAGCGCCCAGCTCCAGCAGTCTTTTCAGACGATTATTTCTGTTAATGATGCGACGGTACAGATCATTCAAGTCAGAAGTAGCAAAACGTCCGCCGTCCAGCTGCACCATCGGACGAAGATCCGGAGGAATAACTGGAACTACATCCATGATCATCCATTCCGGACGGTTTCCAGATTCACGGAACGCTTCTACCACTTCCAGACGTTTGATGATACGGGCACGTTTCTGTCCCGTAGCATCCTTCAGTCCGGCTTTCAGTTCCACGGACTCTGCTTCCAGGTCAATCGCCTGAAGCAGTTCCTTAATGGACTCCGCGCCCATACCTACACGGAAATCATTACCATAATTTTCTCTGGCTTCCTGATATTCTCTCTCTGTCAGAACCTGTTTCAGCTGCAGATTACTGTTTGCAGGATCCAAAACGATATAATTTGCAAAATACAGAACCTTCTCCAGAGTTCTTGGAGAAAGATCCAGGATCAGTCCCATACGGGACGGAATTCCTTTAAAGTACCAGATATGGGATACAGGAGCTGCAAGCTCGATGTGTCCCATACGTTCTCTACGAACACTGGCTTTGGTGACTTCTACGCCGCATCGGTCGCAGACAACACCTTTATAACGGATTTTCTTATATTTTCCACAGTGACATTCCCAGTCCTTGCTTGGTCCGAAAATTCTTTCACAGAACAAACCATCTTTTTCCGGTTTCAAAGTTCTGTAGTTGATGGTCTCCGGCTTTTTCACTTCGCCATGGGACCACTCACGGATCTTTTCCGGAGATGCCAGACCAATTTTAATCGCATCGAACGTCATTGGTTGATATACTTCTTTATTGGTTGTTTCAGCCATTTGGTTGCTCCTTTCTCAGGTATGAAATCATCATCCGCCGCTTGGGCATATGATTAAAAATCTAACAGTTCTTCTTCATCCGATACTTCTTCTGTGGTATCTTCTTCCACATCTACCAGTTCTTCACCTTCGAATTCCTGTTTGCTGAAACCATAGCTGCCATAAGATTCCTGATCATCATTATGGTAGTTTTTGTCTCCTTCAATGATGGAACGCAGATCAGTATCACCGTAATCGATATTTTCCATGATCTCTACTTCCGTATTATCATCTCTCAGAACCTTCACATCCAGACCCAGAGACTGCAGCTCTTTCAGCAATACCTTAAAGGATTCCGGAATACCAGGTTCAGGAATATTATCACCTTTGATAATCGCCTCATACGTTTTCACACGACCGATCACATCATCTGATTTTACAGTCAAAATCTCCTGAAGAGTGTAAGATGCACCGTAAGCTTCCAGCGCCCAAACCTCCATCTCTCCAAAACGCTGTCCACCAAACTGAGCTTTACCACCCAGAGGCTGCTGTGTTACCAGGGAGTATGGACCTGTAGAACGGGCATGGATCTTATCATCTACCAGATGATGCAGCTTCAGGTAATGCATGTGTCCAATGGTTACCGGACTGTCAAAATACTCTCCGGTACGTCCGTCACGAAGTCTTACTTTACCATCGCGGGAAATCGGAACACCTTTCCACAATTTTCTGTGTTCTCTGTTTTCATACAGATAATCATATACTTCCGGGAGCAATTCTTCTTTATGTCTCTCAGAGAACTCTTCCCAGCTCAAGTTTACATAATCATTTGCCAGTTCCAGAGTATCCATGATGTCATCCTCGTTTGCTCCGTCAAATACAGGAGTGGCAATATTGAAGCCCAGCGCTTTCGCAGCCAGACTGAGATGAATCTCCAGCACCTGTCCGATATTCATACGGGAAGGCACACCCAGAGGATTCAGAACGATATCCAGAGGACGTCCATTTGGCAGGAAAGGCATATCTTCCACTGGAAGTACCCTGGAAACCACACCCTTGTTACCATGACGACCAGCCATCTTATCACCTACAGAGATCTTTCTCTTCTGAGCAATATAGATACGTACCGCCTGATTTACTCCCGGAGACAACTCATCACCATTTTCTCTTGTAAATACTTTCGCATCCACAACGATACCATACTCGCCGTGAGGTACTTTCAGAGATGTATCACGAACCTCTCTCGCTTTTTCACCAAAGATTGCGCGAAGCAGACGTTCTTCTGCTGTCAGCTCCGTCTCTCCCTTCGGAGTAACCTTACCGACCAGAATATCGCCAGCGCGAACCTCTGCACCGATACGGATAATTCCACGCTCATCCAGATCTTTCAGCGCGTCGTCACCAACACCCGGAACATCTTTTGTAATCTCTTCCGGTCCCAGTTTGGTATCTCTGGCTTCTGCTTCATATTCTTCAATATGGATAGATGTATATACATCCTCCTGAACCAGTCTTTCACTTAACAGTACCGCATCCTCGTAGTTATAACCTTCCCAGGTCATAAATCCGATCAGCGGGTTCTTGCCCAGAGCCAGCTCGCCGTTATAAGTAGAAGGTCCATCAGCAATCACCTGACCCGCCTCTACATGCTCTCCTTTTACTACGATCGGTTTCTGATTGTAGCAGTTACTCTGGTTACTTCTCAGGAACTTGGTCAGATGATAAACATCTGTTGTTCCATCATCATTCTTCATTGTGATCTCTTTAGAAGCAGCTTTTGTGATCACGCCTGCTTTCCTTGCAATCACACAAACACCGGAGTCTACAGCAGCTTTCGCTTCCATACCGGTACCAACTACAGGAGCTTCTGTGATCATCAGCGGCACTGCCTGACGCTGCATGTTGGATCCCATCAGCGCGCGGTTCGCATCGTCGTTCTGCAGGAACGGAATCAATGCGGTAGCCACGGAGAACACCATCTTAGGAGACACGTCCATGTAATCAAACATCCGTCTCTCATATTCCTGTGTTTCATCCAGATAACGTCCAGATACATTTTTATGAATAAAATGACCTTCTTCATCCAAAGGCTCATTCGCCTGCGCTACATGGTAATTGTCTTCTTCGTCCGCAGTCATGTAAACTACTTCATCCGTTACTCTCGGATTCTTCGGATCACTCTTGTCGATCCGGCGGTACGGAGCCTCTACAAAACCATATTCATTAATTCTTGCATAAGATGCAAGAGAGTTGATCAGACCGATGTTTGGTCCCTCAGGCGTCTCAATAGGACACATTCTTCCGTAATGAGAATAATGTACGTCTCGCACCTCAAATCCGGCACGATCACGGGACAGACCGCCAGGTCCCAATGCAGACAGACGTCTCTTATGCGTCAGCTCACCCAACGGGTTATTCTGATCCATAAACTGAGACAGCTGAGAAGAACCAAAGAATTCTTTCACCGCAGCCGTCACCGGTTTGATATTGATCAGAGACTGAGGAGAAATACCCTCTGCATCCTGAGTTGTCATTCTCTCTCTTACAACTCTTTCCAGTCTGGACATACCGATCCGATACTGGTTCTGCAGCAGTTCACCAACTGCACGGATACGACGATTGCCCAAATGGTCGATATCATCATCGTTACCCAGACCGTATTCCAGATGCATATTATAGTTAATGGAAGCAAAAATATCTTCCTCTGTAATGTGCTTCGGAATCAACTCATGGATGTGACGATGGATCGCTGCTTTCAGATCGTCCTCATCTTCATTTTCTTCCATCAGCTGTGCCAGAGCCGGATAATATACTAATTCTGTAATTCCCAGTTCCTTTGGATCGCAATCCACAAAACTGGTCAGATCCACCATCATATTAGAAAGAACTTTAATATTTCTCTCTTCTGTCTGGATCCATACAAACGGAACTGCCGCATTCTGAATAGAATCTGCCAGTTCTTTTGTCACTTCTGTTCCCGCTTCCGCCAGAATCTCACCTGTTGTAGTATCAACCACATCCTCTGCCAGAACCTGACCTGTAATACGGTTTCTCAGAAGCAGCTTTTTATTAAATTTATATCTTCCTACTTTTGCCAAATCATAGCGTTTTGGATCGAAGAACATACTGTTGATCAGACTTCTTGCGCTTTCCACTGCCAGCGGCTCACCCGGACGGATCTTCTTATACAGTTCCAAAAGACCTTCCTCGTAACAGGTTGCAGTATCTTTTCCAAAACTTGCCAGAATCTTCGGTTCTTCACCAAATAGTTCTACGATCTCCGCATTCGTTCCTTTACCCAACGCACGAATCAATACAGTGATCGGAACCTTTCTGGTTCTGTCCACACGAACATAGAAAACATCGTTAGAATCTGTCTCATATTCCAGCCATGCACCACGATTCGGGATTACCGTGGAAGAGAACAGTCTCTTACCGACTTTATCATGAGCGATAGCGTAATAAATACCAGGGGAACGTACTAGCTGGCTGACAATAACACGCTCAGCACCATTGATAACAAAGGTACCGGTTGCTGTCATTAACGGCAAATCACCCATGAAGATCTCATGCTCTTTAATCTCGTCGTTTTCTTTATTGTACAATCTGACCTTAACTTTCAAAGGTGCAGCATAGGTTGCGTCTCTCTCTTTGCACTCTTCGATGGAATATTTTACATCATCTTCGCACAGAGTAAAGTCCACAAATTCCAAGCTCAACTTCCCACTGTAATCCGTAATGGGGGAGATATCGTCAAAAACTTCCCGCAAACCTTCCTCAAGGAACCAGTTGTAGGAGTCTTTCTGAACCTCAATCAAGTTGGGCATTTCCAAAACTTCTTTTTGTCTCTGGTAGCTCATCCGCATACTTTTGCCATTTGTAATAGGACGTATTCTGTTATTTTCCATTGACCGTTTCACCCCTTGTATATTTGATTTATTACCGCTCATGCCTGTTTTATGTTCGCTAAGATTAGACTTGTAGGCATATCTTGCCATAATAGTGCATTTTTTACAATATCACACTTTGTCAAGAGTGTCAATAGCATTTTTGTTTTTTATTCATAGAATTCCCATAAAAAATGCTTTGGGATTTTCCGTATATACCGTACAATCCCAAAGCACTTTTTATTCTTCTCTTCCTTCCAATATTTGATCAACCGGACCGGTAATCTTATGTTCGAGTCCATAGACAATATTACTCAGCACATATTCACCGTCATTTACAAAAATCTCAATCAAATTTTCATCGGCGATAATATCCAATTCACATTTCTCCTTTAACTGAGGAGTAGAAAATACATTCCGATAGTGATTACGTTCCCCAAACACCCGGCTTCTATCTGCACAAACCTTATTTTCTTCTATATAAATACGATAGCCGCCAATATTTAATTCCTCTCCTTCTTGTAAAGAAGTTTTCAAACGAAATCCTTTTTTCCAGTTGATTTGTTCTTTTTCCACTTTTTTTGACATATAGCGATCAATTTCCGGATGCATCCGATATACAATATGTCCGTCCTGTATTTCCATAACCCTCGGCGTACACATCATACCATTCCATGTGCTTCTCTCTTCATCTCCCGGAACAGACTCCGGCATCCTCATCCAACCGATCATCACCCGGTTTCCGTCTTTGTCCAGATTCGTCTGGGGCGCGTAAAGATCCAGACCACAATCCACAAACTGATACTTTTCCGGCAGAGATAATTCACATTTTTCTTCTTCAAAATCCACACAGGCACATATGGAATTATGAGCGTACTCCAATCCATCTTCCAGAATTTTCATTGGCGATCCCTGAAAAACATATTGTCCGTCAATCCGGAACAAGTCGGGACACTCTAATATGATTCCGAAATTTTTATGTTGATACTGGTTCACATACTCCCATTTTTCTCCGTCAGCGCTTGCAAAAAACAGCGCCCGTCCCTGTTCGTTCTTCAGAGTGCTTCCCAGAAGCATATAATATCGGTTTTTATACTTCCACACCTTAGGATCTCTGGTATTTACCGGATGAGCAATCTTCTCATCACGAATAACAGGAATTATTTTTCTTTTCGCTTTCATGTTGTCAAAATGATACCCATCCTCTGAAACAATCAACGCCTGACTGGTATCAAACTTTTCATTTTTTGCACGATGGATATCTTCCTCATCCGTTTCCAGATATTTCACCGCCGAATAATACAGGAAAAGCTTTCCATCCTTTTCCAGAGCTGTTCCTGAAAAAACGCCATTTCTGTCGTAATCTTTCGAAGGAAACAGCGCAACTCCCAAATGTTCCCAGTGAACCAAATCTTCACTGACCGCATGTCCCCAGTGCATCGTACCCCATTCAGGCATATAGGGAAAATACTGATAGAATAAATGATATTTTCCTCCATAATAAATAAAACCATTCGGATCATTGATCCAATTCCCCGGCGCTTTTAATCGCAATGTATCTCTTATCATATATCTGACTCCATTCCAAAATTTATTTTAACCATTTTTCTTTATTTTACTGCTCCTGCCACCACACCGCTGATAATCTGTTTCTGAAGAACAATGTACAAAATCAGTATCGGAATCACGCAGAGAAGCAAACCTGCCATAATTGTACCGTAATCTGCGGAATACGTACCGTAAAAACTATAGGTAGACAACGGCAGGGTCAAAAGTTTTTTGTCGCTTAGCACCAGCGACGGAAGCAGGAAATCATTCCAGAAAGCCAACGCATTTAAGATTCCCATCGTGGAAATAATCGGTTTCAGCAGCGGAAAAACAATCTTAAAAAATGTTTGCGTTCTGGTGCATCCATCAATATATGCCGCTTCCTCCAAAGCCACTGGAATACTTCCTTTTACAAATCCATGGAACATAAACACCGACATCGCCATAGAAAAACCGGTATGCATAAAAATCAGCGTTATTCTGTGATTCAGAACATTTAAAGTACCTCCATATACACTGACCAGAGGAATCATAATCGCCTGGAAAGGTATGATCATAGACGCTACCATTAGCGCAAAGGTAATATTCGATATTTTATTATGATTTCTTACTATATAATAGGCAAGCATGGATGCCAGCAAAGTCACCAATAACGTAGCGCATACCGTAACAAGCAATGAATTTTTGAACGCATTCATAAAATCCATCTGCGTAAACGCCTTCACAAAGTTATCAAAAGATAAACCTTTGATCGTAAACAGCCAGGAAAACGGACTTTTAATGATATCTCTCTTTTGCTTCAGAGAATTAATTACCACTATCAAAAAAGGAAACATATATGCGGTAAATAAAAGGAGCAAAGCAATCATTCCCAGAAGATTCGTTACTTTCTTCTTTTTTCCACCAATTCTATTTCTGCTCATTATGCTTCTACCTCCTTCTTCTTTGTGAAATAAACCTGAGCGCCGCTGATACAAGCTACAATAATAAACAAAATAAAGGCTTCTGCCTGACCAACGCCAAACTGTCGGGAAGTAAACGCTTTTTCATATACATGCATAGCTGCCATCTCCGTTGTTCCATACGGAGCGCCTGCTGTCAGCGATAAGTTCACATCATACACCATAAACGCTCTGGACAGAGTAAGGAACAGACAAATAGTAATCGAAGACATCATTAATGGCAAAATAATATTTTTCAGTTTCACCCAGCCCGACGCTCCATCAATACTTGCCCCTTCCAAAACATCTTCATTCATCCCGGTAAATCCAGCCACATAAATCAGAATCATATACCCGGATAACTGCCATACCGACACAAGCACCAAAGCCAGAAATGCCTTGTTCGGCTCCGAAAGCCAGGATATTTCAAAAAATGACCAGCCCGTGTTTTCTCCAATACTCACAAAAACTCTGGAAAATACAAACTGCCAGATGTATCCAAGAACAATACCGCCGATTAAGTTCGGGGTAAAAAAACCGGCGCGGAAAAAGTTCTGCCCTTTTATTCCTCGAGTCAGCAAATAAGCAATAGCAAAAGCCAAAATATTTACCAGTACCACAACAGCAATTACATATTTAAATGTAAGTAAGATAGAGGTCCAGAACTGGGTATCTTTTACCACTCCTGCAAAATTTGTAAGACCAATAAAATTCTTCACATCAGACACGCCGTTCCAATCTGTCAGCGTAAGATACACACCGTAAACAAATGGTATGATCACTACCGCAAAAAAGCAAAACATACCCGGTAATGCAAATATGCAGAAATCTTTTTTCTTATTTTTTGATTTCATCTATATATCCTTCTTTCTTCCTTGTTTTCATCATTACTTTTGTTCTGACCAATAATCACTGATATCTTCTGTGAGTTCCTCCCGATCACTTCGATCCGCCAGATATTTCTGCATAGATGCCCCCAGAACAGCCCAATGGTCATTCGGTACGATAGCAGAAGCATTAAATGTTTTTCCTTCATGTGCTTTTTCATAAAGATCGCGGCTTAAAGGATCTGCAGGCTCATACGGATTATTTGCAAACGGTGGAATCAGACTGGCTGTTTTCACAATCATCTGCTGCCCAATCTCACTGTACACCATCCAATTAAGAAATTCTTTTGCTGCCTTCTGTTGTTTTTCATCTGCCACCTTGCTGTCCAGCATAATCTGTTTTGATGGAGATGCCTGAATCTTACAGTTCACAAAATCTTCTTTGTCATTATTCATAAAATATGGGAGAAACCCGTATGCATCTTCTTTTTCGGCTCCCGATTCTTCCAAATTTGGCCATGCCCAGTTTCCATTAAACCAAAATGCTGTTTTTCCATCCACCAGATCAATCGCCATCTCATCATAATCAGCGCCTAGGGGATCGCCTTTTGCCACATTATATTTTTTCAATACATCAAACATATTCAAAAACTGATCCAAACGCTCGTAAGAATGCAGATCTAGACTTCCGCTCTTAATATCTTCAATAACCTTCTGCGCTCCCGGAAATGTCCCGTCATACGTTTCATAAATATACTGTAACTGATGCGCTCCTAAAGACCAGTCTTCTTTAGCCATAGAAACAGGTCGTTCCATGCCGGCTTCTACAAGCTCATCTAAAAGTCCTACAAAATCATCCATCGTAGTAATCTGTGTGGGATCAAATTCCCTCCCCAATTTCTCCTCGATTACCGCTTGATTATAAATAATTCCTCTTCCTTCTATACACAAGGGAAAGCTGTACACTTTGTCATTTACCTTTGTCAAATACTCTTCCGCTTCAGCCGTCCATGCTTCTTCACTGAGATCCAGCGCCTTCTCCTCCGCCAGAGCAATAACATCTGTAGTATCCAGGATTGCCATTGTCGGAGGCGTTCCTGAATTATACATGCTGACTACTTTTGTATATGGAGATCCATCTGTAACAGGCATGACTTCAATATGAACTCCTGACTTTTCTTCAAAAGCCGCCGCCATCTCTCCTAAGGCATTCTGAATTTCTGCCTTGGAATTGAGCAAAGTAATCTTCGTGCCCTCCAGTGTACTGTCATACTGAAAAGTGTCTACAGAAGTATCGATGGGGATTACTTCTTCTTTTTCATTGGGATCATCCGGATCGCTGGCAAATCCAAAAGTACAGCCAGTAAAGGTAACTGACGCCATGACCGCTGTCAGCACCGCCGCCGTCATCCTTTTCACTACTTTGTTTTTCATAAATACTTCCTCCTGTGTCTGCTATATTCCCTGTCCTCTTATTTTCAATTAACCGGTAAAGTAACCGGTTACTTTATGTTTTCATACTATCACGGAATATATTTTTCGTCAATCAAATACCTTGATTTTTCCTTTATTTCCTGTATTTTTGTTAAAAGTATACGATAACCTTATGTCCGTTTTAGAACCATTTAACAAAACCGGTTACGTAACCGATTACTTCTTGTCCTGTATCTATACATCTGCTATACTTATAATTACCGAAGATGTCAGGCATCTTTTGACCCCAACATCTACCGAAGGCAAAACTACATTTTTCTGTTCTTACAAAATATGAGAGGTTCGTTATGAAACAAAAAAAGAATGTTACATTTGACGATATTGCCCGATACACGAATTTTTCCAAAACAACAATTTCCAGATATTTTAACAATCCCGACTCACTTACTCTGGAAAATCAGGAAATCATTTCAAAAGCATTAGAGGATCTGAATTACAAAGAAAATAAGGTAGCACGAATTTTGGCAAATGGAAAAACAGAATTTGTGGGTATCATCGTTCCCAATCTGAGGAATCACTACTATTCCGAAATATTAAATCAGCTTTTACTTAGTTATGAAGAATTTGGTTACAAATTTCTCGTATTCATCGGAAACGAACACCCCGAAACGGAACGCCAGTATATTCAGGAATTAATGGCATACAAAATAGAGGGACTGATTATCCTGAGCTTTACGATTCCTTCTCAGGAGTTGGCTGATCTTCACATCCCGATCGTAACGATAGAACGAGAAGACAAATACGTATCCAGCGTTAATACAGACAATTATATGGGTGGTGTTCAGGCCACCAGTCTGCTTTTAAACCACAACTGCGACGTATTTATCCATTTGAATTCTCCCACTGCTCCAGACGTTCCTGCCTATGGACGAATTCAGGGATTTCTGGATATTTGTCAGGAAAATAATCTCAATCATAAAATTATTTACAGGGTTTTGGGAAATACTTATGACCAGATACGTCAAAATCTCAGCGAGATTATCAGTCAGCTGGAACAGGATTATCTCCAGCAGAGAAAAGGAATTTTTGTTTCCAACGATACGGATGCCAATGTACTCGTCAACCTTTTGCTCCAAAAATATGGAAAACTTCCTGATGATTATTATATCGTAGGTTTTGACGATTCCCCCATCTCTTCCGAAGCGGCAATCCCTATCAGTACAGTCGGACAGCATATCGATCAGATTGCTCAAGAGGCTATGAAACTTTTGGTAGAACAGATGAACGAACGAAAAAAGAGACGTCCAGCGCCTCAGGAAAAACCGGTTCACAAAGTAATCACTCCCTACTTGATCCGAAGAGCTACCACGGAAAAAGAGTAATTTTTATCTCTGCCTTGATTTACAAATTGTCACCCAGTATAACATAGAAAGACTATTACAGTTTGTATCCAAATATAATAGAAAAGAGGTGAAACAATATGAGTTGGGAAGAAAAATGTATACCCGCCTTGTTAGACCAGCGCGTATTCCTGTCCCCACAGCATTTTTCACGCTTTGAAACAGCATTTTCTTTTTTACGTCATCAATATTTCTTTACCAAAGGCGTATGTAAATGCGCTGTACTTGCCGCATGGGACCCGAAACACTTTAAAATTTTTATGGACTCCATGCACGCAACCGCCGAACGGCGCGATCGTGATCCTTCCGTAATGATCAATATGGCAAGAGAATATGCGCAGCATGCCGACAACAACCTGCGGCTTTTTGCCACGCTCTATATGGATTTTCTCAGCCAGCCCGGACAGACCCCTTCGGAAAACATTATACTCAAAATTTCCAAAAACTGGGTCCCCCTCATTGATAGTGCGATCACTGCCAGTCTGGTGTTGGATAATCTTTAAAAGTTGTTCCAGTACAAATGCAAAAAAGAGTACAGAATTATGTATACCCCATAATTCTGTACTCTTTTTCTATTACTCTCAGCTTTTGCAAAGACTCTGATTATTTCAGAGTTACTTTTGCTCCTTCTGCTTCCAGTTTTGTCTTCATTTCTTCTGCTTCTGCTTTAGAAACGCCCTCTTTCAGAACTTTCGGAGCGCCATCTACAACTTCTTTAGCTTCTTTCAGACCAAGACCTGTTGCTTCACGAACAACTTTGATAACTTTAACTTTGTTTGGTCCAACTTCTGTCAGTTCTACGTCGAACTCATCTTTCTCTTCTGCTGCTTCTGCTGCACCGCCTGCTGCTGCTACAACAACACCTGCTGCTGCGGATACACCAAATTCTTCTTCACATGCTTTTACTAATTCGTTCAGTTCCAGAACGGACAGCTCTTTGATAGCTTCAATAAATTCAGCTGTAGTTAATTTTGCCATTATTGTTTACCTCCAATTATAAATTTTGTTTTCATTTTCAATTTACGCAGCCTATGCTGCTTTTTCGATATTCAACTTCGCCTTGCGCCGTTGAATGACCCATTTTCTCGCCTTCAGCTCGCTTTCGCTAAGATTGTTTGAAGTTCAACTTCACTTTGTTCCGTTGAACGGCTTAATTTTCTAACCTCAAGCTTCGCCTTCAGCTCGCTTTCGCTAAGAAAATTAAGCCTCTTTTGCTTCTGCGATCTGGCTGATAACGCGAGCAAAGTTTGCGATTGGGGACTGGATGCTTCCAAGCAATTTTCCAAGAAGTTCTTCTCTGGAAGGTACTTCGGAAAGGGCTTTGATTCCAGCCTCATCATAGTAACCACCTTCTACAACACCTGCGATCAGTTCCAGCTTCGGAGCTGTTTTTGCAAATTTTGCAATAATTCTTGCAGGTGCAGTTGCATCATCTTTACAGATAGCCAGTGCGTTAGTTCCATCCAGATGTTTGCACAGTGCTTCACACGGTGTTCCCTGGAAAGCAAAGTTCATCATAGTGTTTTTGTATACTTTGTATACAACACCTGCTTCTCTCAGCTCTTTACGTAACTGTGTATCCTGAGCAACTGTCAGTCCGCTGTAATTTACAAGCACAACGCTCTGTGCATCAGCGATATACTGTGAAATCTCTTCTACGATAGGCTTTTTCAGTTCAACTTTTGCCATGAAATGGTGCACCTCCTTATAGATTTTGTGTACCGCCAAATAAAAAAACCTCTTTGCGCACGACAAAGAGGACTCAATTCTTGTATAAGAATGTATTTTCCTCGGCAGGCGTTTCCACTTATGCCTTACGGCACCTGCTGTCTTCGGCGTGATACTCATGTATAATATCATTGAATCGAGTACTTGTCAAGATTTATTTCAAAAAAATCCCCAGATTTTACTCTGGAGATTTTTCCTTTATAAATTACACAAGTTTCATCGGGTTGATCTTTACACCAGGTCCCATAGTAGGAGCGATTGTTACGCTTCTCAGGTACTGACCTTTCAGTGCAGCAGGTTTTGCTTTGTTGATCGCACCCATCAGCGTCTGGAAGTTGTCCGCTAACTTTTCTTCTGAGAAAGAAGCTTTTCCGATTGGCACGTGAATGATATTTGTTTTGTCAAGACGGTATTCAATCTTACCAGCTTTGATATCGTTAACAGCTTTTGTAACGTCCATTGTTACAGTACCGGCTTTTGGGTTTGGCATTAAGCCCTTCGGTCCAAGTACACGACCCAGACGTCCAACAACACCCATCATATCCGGTGTAGCAACAACTACGTCAAAATCCAGCCATCCTTCGTTCTGGATCTTCGGAATCAGTTCCTCAGCTCCTACATGCTCTGCGCCAGCTGCCAAAGCTTCATCAGCTTTTGCACCCTTTGCAAATACCAGCACACGAACAGTTTTACCTGTTCCGTGAGGCAGAACTACTGCGCCACGAATCTGCTGATCTGCATGACGTCCGTCACAACCTGTTCTGATATGAGCTTCGATTGTTTCATCAAATTTTGCAACAGCAGCTTTCTTAACTAAAGCGATAGCTTCATCTGGATCATACAGTTTTGCACGATCAACTGCTTTTGCAGTTTCCATATATTTTTTACCGTGTTTCATTTCCTATAACCTCCTGTGGTAATTGCGGGGATTGCCCTCCCACGACTATGATTGATAATAGATTGCTGTTTGTGCTGCTGATTATTCCTCAACAGTGATTCCCATACTTCTTGCAGTTCCTGCGATCATGCTCATAGCTGCTTCTACAGTTGCTGCATTCAGATCTGGCATTTTCATTTCAGCAATTTCTCTTACTTTGTCTTTGGAAATTGTAGCTACTTTTGTTTTGTTCGGAACGCCTGAACCTGATTTGATGTTACAAGCTTTCTTCAACAAAACTGCAGCTGGTGGAGTTTTGGTTATAAAGCTGAAACTTCTGTCTGCGTATACAGTAATGATTACAGGGATGATCACATCTCCCTTATCTGCAGTTCTAGCATTGAACTCTTTTGTAAACTGTACAATGTTTACACCATGCTGACCCAGAGCCGGTCCAACTGGTGGTGCTGGTGTTGCCTTACCAGCAGGAATCTGTAATTTGATGTATCCTGTTACTTTCTTTGCCATTGTAATGACCTCCTATAATGTGGTAATTGCGGGGATTTCCCTCCCACGAACCATATCGCTATGATTCTTTACAATTTTTTAACTTCTGCGAAACTGATCTCAACAGGAGTTTCGCGTCCAAACAACTCAACATTGATCGTTACAAGCTGCTTCTGCCTGTTGATACTCTGAATCATTCCAGTCGTATCTTTCCATGCACCTCCGGTAACAACTACGCTGTCGCCTTCTGCATAATCGATTTCGATGGCTTCCGGCTGAATACCCAGCAGACCGATTTCCTCTTCGGTTAACGGCACCGGTTTTGATCCCGGTCCGACAAACCCTGTCACACCACGAGTATTCCGAACGACATACCAAGTATCATCGTTCATCACCATATTAATCAGAACATATCCCGGAAACAACTTTTTGGATACCTGCTTCTGGGCTCCGTTCTTCACTTCCACCACATCCTGCATGGGTACCCGAACCTCCAGAATCTGATCTTCCAGATGCCGGTTCTCGATTGTCTTTTCAATGTTGGCTTTTACTTTGTTTTCGTAGCCCGAATAAGTATGAGCCACATACCAGTTTGTCTCTGCCATTTCTTCACCCTTGTCCTTATTTGATCAATAAATTAATGAACTCCAGTACTACACTGTCCAAAACGGTAATCAGAACACTCAAAATCACCGTAATAGACACAACCGCAACGGTCTGTTTTGCCAGTGTCTTCTTATCAGTCCATATAATCTTGCTAAATTCGGACTTGAGCCCTTTCGTCCAGCTCTTTTTTGGAGCCTTTTCTTTCTTTGCAGATTCTGCCATAGTTTCACCTCATAAAGACATTCTTATTTCGTCTCTTTGTGCATTGTGTGTGTTCTGCAGAACTTACAATACTTTTTGGTCTCCATTCTCTCTGGATGATTCTTTTTCTCTTTTGTCATGTTGTAATTCCGCTGTTTACATTCTGTACATGCCAATGTGATTCTTACGCGCACGACTTCCACCTCCACTTGTGTTGATTTGCGTTGTTGCAACGGACTTTTTTCTTCTGCCAGCGGGCTTCACGACCTCCCGTTTTTAGGCATAAAAAAAAGACCTACTTCCATGTCGCTCCTTGAGTATAACACGCTCATGGACTTGCGTCAAGGAAAAAATAATACCCCATTTCAGCAGTTTTTAATAAAAATGGAGTATTATTTTTATAATGAATACGATTTTCATCTGTCCCACTTATTTTTCAATTCTTGCTTTATAGTACAACGGGGACAGCCCATAATATTTTTTAAACAGCTTACTGAAATGGTACGCATCTTCATAGCCCACCGCTGCTGCCGCCTCCTGAATGGAGAGAGCCGGGTTCTGATCCAGCAAGCCTTTCGCTTTTTCCATCCGCAGACTGATCAGATAATTGATGGGGGTATCTCCTGTTTCACTTTTAAAAAGCTTGGAAATATAAAACGGACTCAGATACATATTCTCTGCAATCTGATCCAGAGAAATCTTTTCTCTGTAATGATTTTCCATATACTTCATAATCTGCTGTACCACATAAGTTTTATTGGGAGACTTAAACTCATACCCGACTAAACAGTGCTGATCTGCCATCTCCTCCTGTCGGTCAACGCGAAGAAGCAGGCAGACTACCTGTACCAAATATGCTTTCAGCATAAAATACCGCCCCGGATTCCTGGACTGAGATTCCCGATCGATAGAGCAACATAATTGAAAAACTTCTTTTTTCACCCGTTCCGGCAGTTTCCCCAACATCTTCTGATCATGAAACAAAGGGAAAAAATTCCGCGGCGCATTTACAAAATCCACATCCGTAAAAGCCAGATAACATTCTGTCAGCGTATGGGGAAGAGCGGGAATACTTCGATGATACGTCCCGGGATTTAAAATCAATACATTACCTTCCGAGACAGCAATTTCTTCTTCATTAATAATAAAATGTCCTTTGCCTTTCAAAACAATCACAATTTCAATAAAATCATGACAATGATAATTCTGCTCTTCCTCCTTGCGCTCCTGAAGACAAGAAAAAAGGAAGCGGGGATTTAAGTCGTTATACGTAAGTTCATAGGGAGAATTACACATGGGGAAACTCCTTTTTTCTTATAATCCTAATTCCTTTAATACCTCTTCCTGCGTAAATGCCGGACAATAATCAGAATCTCCTTGTTTTTTTGCAGATAAAGCTGCAAGCTCGTCTGCATTTGGAACAGTAGTTTCTGCCTGCGACAAAATAAATGTAGATTGAATAATTTCCCAGATTTTTTCAGCATCTTTTTCATTCATAATTGTTACCGCACCAATAATTCGTTCTTTTACACTACTCATACTCTTACACTCCCTTCAGTTTATTGTATTATAACAAAGAATATTCTCATAAGCAATCTAAAGCACCAACAACTCTAATCAATCAAATACTTGAAAGTTAGCTCTTTCTATTTATATAGAGAAATCGTCTTCTTTTACAAGAACTGTAGTTTTGTATATCCATATAATTTCTGTATGGTATAAAATCCCTTGTTTTGCGCCTTTCTAAACCCTCGAATCTCTGTTTTTTACCAGGATGCAATATTTAACTAAAAATATAAAAATCGTGTGTCCCGCTTTCCTTTCTCATACCACAACATAAGCCATCCAAAGTACAAGAAAATACATTTTACTTTTTCACAGTACTCTTATAATGAAATACGAAAAGAACTCTAACGGGAGGTATAACAATGACCAAAAGTATGACCGCCGGCACTCCGGCAAAACTCATTTTACTGTTCTCACTCCCCTTGATCGTGGGAAATATTTTTCAGCAATTCTACAGCATGGCTGACACTGTGATCGTAGGACGAACCATCGGTGTAAATGCCCTCGCCGCTGTAGGCTGTACCGGAAGCATCTCCTTTTTTATTCTGGGATTTGTCATGGGATTCACCTCCGGTCTGTCCATCATAACTGCCCAGCGGTTCGGCGCCCAGGATGAAGAAGGGGTTAAGAGAAGTTTTGCTGTCAGCATCATCCTTAGTACGCTTCTCACCATTCTCATGACGGCGCTCTCTCTGATCCTGGTACGTCCCATGATGTCTTTGCTGCAGACGCCGCCGGAAATCATGGAAGATGCAGTCTCCTATATCCGCATTATCTTCTGGGGAATCGGAGCCTCCGTTCTGTTTAATCTGGCTTCCAATACCATGCGGGCTCTGGGAGACAGCAAAACGCCCCTTTACTTTCTGATTTTTGCCTGCTGCATCAATATCGTGCTGGATCTGGTATTTATTCTGGTGTTTCACATGGGTGTTGCCGGCGCCGGTGTAGCGACTATTTTATCTCAGCTGCTTTCCGGTATCTGCTGTTTTGTATTTATCAGTAAAAAAATGCCCATGCTCTGGCTGAAAAAAGAGCATTTTCGAGCAGGATGGGATGAGATCAAACGTCATCTTTTCACCGCTCTGCCCATGGCATTCCAAATGTCTATCATCGCCATAGGCTCCCTGATCCTCCAATTTGCCCTCAACAGTCTGGGCGCTACCTCTGTAGCCGCTTACACTGCCGCTCAGAAAATTGACAGTATCGCCACCATGCCCCTGAATTCTTTAGGCGCTGCCATGGCTACCTACGCTGCGCAAAACTATGGAGCCGGGAAACCGGAACGAATCCGAAAAGGCGTGTTTCAGTGTATTTTGATCTCAGTAAGCTTCAGTATTCTGATGAGCCTGATGAATATCTTTGCCGGAAGTAAGCTGACGGCTATCTTTGTGGGAAATGCTGAAACGCAGGTGCTCTCGCTGGCAGAAACTTACCTCACCATCAACGGAGCTTTCTACTCTGTTCTGGCGTTGTTATTCATCTACCGCTTCACCCTGCAGGGACTTGGAAATGGTTTGATTCCTACGGTTGCAGGTGTTATGGAACTGATCATGCGGGCATTTGGAGCCCTGATCCTGGTAAATTCTTTTGGATTTGCCGGAGCTTGCGCCGCCAATCCTCTCGCGTGGATCGGCGCCTGCATCCCGCTGGCTATCGCCTATTACGTAACCATACGGAAAATCGCTCCTTCCTCCCGAATCTCACATACATAAGAGAAGGTGTTGTATTAAGTACATATCCCAAAATATATAAATATTTCTGGAACACGTTTAAAGCGACTGCTCCTCCAGTATAACGAAAAAGGATTGCTCTTCTGATAAATTTCAGAAAGCAATCCTTTTTTTGTTCATAAATGTTTGAATCAAAAGATGCCTTTATGACCTTTCGACCCTAGCATCTTAAATCGTTATAATTCCCAGTGCATTCAGAATAGAAGAAACAAGAATCACGATCAGACAGATCGGTGATACGTATTTTATCATAATCACGAAAAGCTTTTCTCTGCCAAAAGAGGAGTTCAGCTTCACTTCGTCTATCACTGTTTTCGGTTTCACAACAAATCCAACAAATACACAAGTTAAAAATGCAACGATCGGCATCAGCACACTGTTACTGATAAAATCAAAGAAATCCAGGAAGCTCATTCCCAGCGGCTGGATATCTGACCATCTGCCAAATCCCAGAGAGGACGGCAATGCAACCGCCAGCGTAAACAGTGTAATAATCACAGTAGACAGTTTTCGATTCCAGTGCAGTCTGTCCTGTACGATAGAAACAATGGTTTCCATCAGAGAAATGGAGGAAGTCAGCGCTGCAAAAAGTACCAATACAAAGAACAGAGCGCCCACAACTGTTCCAAACGGCATGGAATCAAATACTTTCGGAAGCGTAACAAACATCAATCCCGGTCCTGCATTGATCGCAGCCCCGTCTCCGCCGTTGAACACGAATACTGCCGGAACGATCATCATACCCGCAAAAAATGCGATTCCCGTGTCAAACACTTCAATCTGCGCCACAGATTTTTCCAGATTTACGTCTTTCTTCATATAGGAACCATAGGTAATCATAATTCCCATTGCCAGAGACATAGAATAGAAAAGCTGACCCATAGCAGCTACCACCGTGGTAAATGAAAAGCGACTAAAGTCTGGTGTAATATAATAAAGCAATCCATCCCAGGCTCCCGGAAGTGTAACAGAATAAATGGCAATTCCCACGGTCAGGAGAACCAACAGCGGCATCAGCGCCTTGCTCACTTTCTCGATTCCCTTTTCCACGCCTAAAAATACGACTACCGCAGTCACCAGCACAAAAATCGCCAGCCAGAGAATCGGCTCTCCGGTCTCTCCAATAAATGCCTCAAAATATCCATCTTTCGCAGCCGCTTTCGTCTGACCGGAAGCAAATGCCGTCAGATACTTGATTACCCAGCCGCCAATTACACTGTAATATGGCAGAATGATAATCGGAACCAATGCCGCCAGATATCCAATGAAAGAATATTTCTTATTCAGCTTCCGAAATGCGCCTATGGCGCTCAGCCCTGTCTTACGTCCCAACGCAATCTCTGCTGTCATCAGCGCAAATCCAAAGGTAACAGCCAAAATCACATACACCAGAAGAAATATTCCTCCGCCATACCGAGCTGCCAGATATGGAAAACGCCAAAGATTTCCCAATCCCACGGCAGAACCTGCCGCCGCCAGGACAAAACCTATTTTTCCCGAAAAACTACTTCTCTTTTTTTCCATGGTACCCCCTCTTTTTCTTTTTTCTTTGTAACTGTTCTGTAGTTCCACTGTAAATTGTTAAACAGTTTCTTTCATAATAATATAGAGGAATTCCCCATATCTGTCAACATTTCTCGAAAAATATTACAAAATTCTCTATCCCTCTAATGTTTGCAGTCCTTCCTCCGTCAATTCATAGACGATATCACACACCTGCCGGATATACTTTCTGTCATGGGAAATACTGATGATAGCCCCCTGATATTCCGATAAAATCTCCCGGATCACCGGATTCGATAAAGGTGAAAAATTCCTCGTAGGTTCATCCAGAATCAGCACATTTGCTCCTGAAAGGCTCATCTTCAAAAGAAGTATCTTCGCTTTCTGCCCTCCGGATAATTCAGAAATAGCGTGACCCATCTCCTCTGGCGTATATTTCAGCGATCCCAGATAGGTGCGTATCCGCGTCTCCTCTTCCTTATCCCCCGTTTCTGCAAGATATTCCACCGGCGACATGGAAAGTTCCAGCAGTTCTTCGTAATTCTGAGGCATATAAACTGCCTTTATATCTTTTCTATCCAAAAGCAGAGCCGCTATCTTTCGCAAAAGTGTGGTTTTTCCCCTTCCATTTTTTCCCACAATGCAGACCTTTTCCGGTCCCTTGATCCGCAGATGGATATTTCTGGAAAGTACTCTGGCATCCGGCGCCTGTAAACAATCCAGATCATATTCCAACACTATTTTCCCCGCTGGAACAGCCGCTTTCGCATCCATCCGAAAGAAAATTGCTCCCTCTTCCTCCGGCATCGCCGTCATATCCTCCGCTTCCCGCTCAAAACGCTTCTCCATGGATTTGACAGATTTCATTTTTTTCTTCAGAAGATATCCGCTGTGGGGATCCTGACGGGAAACAGCATTCAGATCACTTTGTACCTTCTGCATCATCTTTCTTAATTTTTCCTGTTGTTTCTCCTCTTCCCTCCGATCATTCTCCGCTCTTCTTCTCTGATTTTCAAAATTCAGATTCCGACTCTCCAGATACTCCTCGTACGTCATATTTGCCACTGTATAACGACTCTTCTGCTTTCTGCAGAGCTGTTCCAGATGTATGACTCTGTTCGCCGTTCTCTCAATCAGCGTTTCATCATGGGAAATATACAGAACTGCCTGGGACGTCTCCTGAATCAGCCGCTCCAGCCATTCCAACGTATCGATATCAATATCATTGGACGGTTCATCCAGAAGCAAGATTGTGGGCTGTCCGATAAGAATCCGCGCCATCTGCACCTTAATCTTCTCTCCGCCGGATAGATTTCCCATTTTTTGCTCCCCATAGAAAAAATCCGATGATACCCGAAGATCGGAAGCTAATTTTGCCAGTTCCCGATGGTCCGTCTCCCAGAACAGCTCTTCCTCGCAAAAAAATTCATAAACACTTTTTTCTCTATCCTCTTCTGAAAGTTCCTGGGGCAGATATCCCAGCCGTTCTCCCGTACAAATCCGTTCTCCTTCTGCTTCCACATAATCTTCCGTCATTTCCGGACAGTAAATCCATTTCAAAAGCGTAGACTTTCCATTTCCCTCTTCCCCAATAATCACCGCCTTATCGCCGGGATTCACCACCAGTTGAAAATCTTTTAACATGATGCGAATATCATACTTGTGTATAAGTGTTAAATTCTTTATCTGTAACATACAAAATTCCTCCATCTTTCAAGCCAGGAGCCAAAAAAAGGTCTGTTTTCGTAACCGAAAACAGACCAATGCACTCAAACCTCTATAACATAATACATACAGGTTCGCAAACATTCATCATGAAAGAAAATCAAATTCGGCATACGCAAACAAAGCCTTTTTAAAGGCTGTGAGGGCAACTGCTTCCCTCCATCTATTTGTTTTCCACCAAATCTGATTATCTGTACATTTCCTCACCTATACTTTTTCAAGTACCTTTCTTACTTTTATGTTCTCCATTATAACACCGATATTTTCACGATACAAGGGGAAAATTTCTCGTAGTTTTAAAACAAAATTTCAATCCCCGCCTGATGAGAACTCTCATCGTAAAAAGATTGTATCTGCCCCCATTGAAAATAATATTCTACTTCAACCAGCTTCTTTTTGCTGGGAGCACCCAATCGTTTCCTTAAAAATGTATTTATCTCTTTTATTTCTGCATCTCCCTTAGAATATCTTTGTTTTGTCGGCAGCAATCCGATCTTTTTAATTGTTCCATGCCTTCCATAGACTGTCACATGAAAATCTTTGTAAAACCATTTCAACGGTTGTTTAGAAGTAAGTATTGTATAGGAATACTCCGTCTTGGCGATATCAAAATCCTTTTCTTCAAACAGAGAAATACTCCCTTTAGGAATCATCTTATATTTTCCCAGCTCCAATGGATCTTTCTTTAATCCATCTTTTATCCGCACAAGACCCCCACCACCCATAAAAACAGCAAAACTTTCGCATATTACCACCATCACAATCTTTCCCCATAACACATCTGGAACCACCATATTCCAAGCCACCAATGGAAGAAAGGCGAATGGTATCGCAAACATCAGCAGAATCGGTCCCCAAATGAATTCTTTTTTTCTTATTCCCTCATCGCTTAAGTTTTCCTCATAGTAGAGATGACCCGGACCTGAAAAATTTAGGAAAAACTCTTTTAAAACCGATACCCCGGCAGCTCCCCAGGAAGATTTTTTATCTGTATTATCTTTCTTCATAAATACCATCCTTTACTGTTGCACTTTTCCATACCACCGCCTGAATTCCTCTTCTTCCGAATCAGAGGAAAATTTCAGCGAATGGCTCTCTCCATTGATATCTTCAAATATCAGACGATAAACTTTTCCCTTATTATAGCTTCCCGTGTCTTCTATTTCCACTCTGGAACCTTTGATACCTTTAATATAATCTCTGTGAATCAGTATAAATCCTCCCCGATCATAAGTCAGATACCAATCTCTCTCCCATGCTGGACGCTTCTGATCCGTCCGTTCTTTCCACTGGACGCCAAGAACACGTTCCTGTTTCCAAACCTTCCATAAACTGATCAGCGGCGAACCATAGGAAAACACTATACCTCCGCCAAGTAAAAACAGGGTAAATTTGATGGTCTCAGAAACAGAATCTCCGCGATAAATGAAGAGCCCCGCCACCACAATACACGCAAATACCACAAATCCAAACACTAACATTCCTGACCGGATGAATATTCTAAGTAAGGAATCGTCATAGATTGTCCTTTCTTCCCCTTGTCCATTTTCCATTATATAAGTTTCCTCCCATTCTATTTTCCTTTCGATTCATGGATACTTAGCAAACTTACCCCAAAAGGACTTTCCCGATGACAGATATCCAAATCCTCTCCACTCATGGCTTTCCCATAAATTTCCTCCAAAACCGCAAGCGTTGCCTCTTCCCCATTATCCAGTAAAACTGTCAAAGTGTAATCATCATCCTCCGCATCCGGATCTTCCGCATGGCTGTCCACGATCACTGCCGGGTAGTGACGCGCCGGTCCGCTCAGCGCTGCATTGAAATAATAATGTAAGCCAACAGCTACGCAAAAGCATATCATTCCCATAAAAACACCTGCTTCCAGCCTCATCCGTTTCGGAGTACGCAAGAGCAGAAGAAGCGTCATGACTATACCAACAGCTAACACCCGTACCACCCAGCGCCAGCCATTATCCGCCTCCTGTAAAAGCCATCCATCCCAAAAGAAATGTACCTGTCCCATATAAAAGACAGCTAACAACATTGCCGGAATTAAAGGTACTTTCACATACATAGCGTTCCATTCTGGCGTAGCATTTTTAGGGCGGTCTCCAAATAGCAGCACCGGCGCACACACACCGCAAAACAGCAAAAAGGGAATCGGCGCAATCAGCCCAATCGCCATCACACCTTGAAACTTTGTTCCCATAAAGAGAAACAACGGAATCGGCACAATCGTACCCAATGCAAACAAAACCAATGTCACCCACATCCCTATTCTGACACCCTTGATATGGTCATGCCAGCGCGTACGATATTCCTCTCTCCACTGCACAGTACTCTCTTCTTCTATTTCCCGCTTCGTCTGTTTTTCCATGGCTGGAGTCTGCAGTCTGCGCTGCTGCAAGATCTGTATTCTCAATCCACTCTGCAAATCTGGAAATCCCCCGCATATTTGCCTCCACTGAAGCCAGCTTCTTTCCCTCTTCATTCAGCAGATGAATCGAGCGGTTGGCAGTGAGCCTCACCGAATCCACCTGTCCCGGTACAAATTCCCGCTTTCTGCCCCAACTGCTGATATACAAAATGGAATTATCCCGCAGCACAAACAAGGCTCGATTATGTCCCGCAAGTATCATCCAAACGCCACTGAAAATAACCAATATTCCAACCAATGACAGAAAGATAGTAGTGCCATCCACCGGGACGGCTACAGCTACAGCGATGGCCATGAACATCACAACCATCCCTATCAACCACACAATCACCCCCACACCGGTAACCGCTTTTTGTTCTCTGACTACTACTATTTGCTGTCGCATTTCTTCTGATTCCTGACAGCGGCACAGTAGCAGCGCCAGCCCACATCCGCCCAAGATGCCAATCAACACCGCCACCATTCCTACACTCTCTGTTTCCAGAGGTTCCCCTGAAAACAATGCAATCACCAACAAAAACACTGCCATAGCAACTGTGATACTCCCCGTCAATATACAAGGCCACCTCTTTCCTTTCTGTGGCGGATGATCGTCTGGCTCCAGCTGTCTTTTCGGTTCCGCATTCTCCATATAAAGCGGCGGCAATTCCGGCGCTTTTTCCAACACCTGCCCACACTGAGGACACAAAGGCACATACTCCATCTTAGGAAAACGACTTTTCTTGTCCAGCGGCAGAGGTTGACCACACGTCGGACAAACCCAATACATTTGAAAGGCTCTTTTTTGAATCAAAGCTAATGGCACAAGAGATATTGCAGGCACCACCCAAAGGAACAGCCACCACCACAGATTTTTTGAAACAATCAGAGCAATCATCCCGGTAGTAAAAATTATACTCATAAGAATCAAAAAATTAGACCCCAATCGGGCTGCCTTTTTCCGAGCAGTGCAATATGTCTCATTACCTTCCTGCATACCTGCATGTTGAAGATCCAGCAAAAACAGCTCAATCATTTCATAAAGATCATCCGAATCATCTACCTCTTCACTGGAAAATTGATCATATAGTGTTCCATTTACATACAGTTTTACACCCTCTCCATATACTTCCACCTTACCATAAAGACGAGTCAAAATCAGACAATCATCCAAACACTCCACTTCATATCGAGGATATTGTGCTTTCAACCGACTATAAAGCTCTTGCATTGTATCTTTATCATACATCGCATTTCCTCCTGCTTAACTCTGTATTGCAACTATTATAACTTATCGCTCTTGACCAGTCTACTAAGATTTAACAAATGGCGCTTATGAAAACAACTTCTACTCGATCACAATAGATTTAAGTGGGTTTTCCGCAAAGAAAAAGAGATGTCGCAATTTGCTGACACCTCAGTATCTTCCAAAATTGTAATTGAAATTTGTGCAGACGGTCTGCACAAATTCTATTCTGTTTCCTTATCTTCTTTATCCTGCTGTTGAAGATAAAACATTGCCTTTTGAGTTTCAATCTCCGCTTTCAGTTCTTCTTTTGTCGGGTTATCGCCCTCACTGCGTTTCAGTTCATCATACATACGGATATACATATCCATCTGCCCTACATCTTGATGTGTTATTTTCTCTGTTTTCAAGTCGATGAGGACAAAGCATTTCAGTATGTAATTGTAAAATACAAGGTCGATATAATAGTCCTGCTTCTCCGTATGGATATGCTGCTGCCTTGCCACAAAAGCATATCCCTCTCCAAGTTCCATCAAAAATTTCTGTAAATTGGAAAGAATACTTTTCTCAAGATCACTCTCTGTAAAATCTGTATTCTGAGAAAATCCTAAGAATTCTGCAACTACCGGATTTTTGATAACCTCCAACTTATCGTTCTGATACTGTTCTGCTGCTTCTTTCGCATACCAGTCACGAGCTGCTTTATCTTTTACCTAAATCAAAATACGATAATGAGTCCACGAAAGCATTCCTCCAGATTGTTGCCTCAATGAGGCAACAATCTCTGGAAACGAAAACCCTTTATAACTAAAATCCTTTTCCTTCAAAAAATCATATTCAGGTGTGGCTCTCAGTTCCGAAGCACTGCCATACATAACAGCCACCCCATCAAGCACCCGTTCTTTCTTTGTGATGTTGTAATCTCTAATCTTTCCGGCGTGTTTATAAATACCCTGAAAGAGTTTGCGGTGGATAGAGATATACTCATTGGTCGAAAATGAGAACGCTGTTTCAGAAAGAATTTACGCAATACGGGAAGAAACCTTATCAGCTTCTTCCGTACGCTCATCATCGGACAAATGCTCCGGTCTTTCCTCATAGTAGCTGTCAATAAGGCTCTGCGCTTCCTTCATCGTGATTTCGCCTTCAATATTCTGAATGGCGATATCAAGCAAATATTTATCCGGTTCAGATTCCCTCAAATACTCCTTAAACGGGTCTTTTTCCATATCTACTACTTCGCTTCATTTAGATTGTTCTGTTATCAAGTGGTTGTGCCTCATGTAATCTACATTTAAACTCATCACAATACCCCATGCCATCCCCAAAATCAAACTTCATTTTAGCACACTGTATAGGTTCACCATATTCTCCATGAATGCAATACCAACAAAAATCACAACAAGGATCACATATAGTATCATCGCAGATATACATATTCTCATCTCCTCAAAGCCTAATTTGGCACTTTTCCATAGCCACATTATAGCAATTCCACATAACCGATACAATAAAAATATAATTTGCAACGTGTGTTTTTCTTTCTTATCAATCAGTAAATATAACAGTTTAACCTTGTCATCGGCAAAAGGAAGAACTGTTACAAGAAATTTAACAATTCACTATGCAAAGACCAACGAGGTGGATGCACCGGAACAGTTTTATAATATGAATCAGTAATTTTTAAGACAAAAGTGCACATTTTAATTCTCTGGATTTGTATATATTTTCTGGTGAAATCTCCTGTAACATCGTCTTCTTTAAACAACCGGATGATCTGCTCAACAGGTAAATGCCATTTTTCTGAATATTGTTAAATCATCACATCTTTGCATTTTCTCTTACTCAGTCTCTGTGCGAATACGTTCCACCAAACTTCCACTCTTTTCCAGCTTTCTATACGCAGCCAGCGGAACCACAATACATATAGTTAGAAGTAAAACGCAAGCAATAAGAAATGGTATTACCGGAAACCAGAAGGATGTACCCATATAATTCACCGACTGATAAATGGCATATGTAATACCTAGTCCTACAGTCAAGGTCAATAGTATAACGCCTCCTGTATAGAATATCCCTTCCCATATAAACATTTTTTTAACCTGTCGTTCTGACATTCCAATACTTTCCATAATGGAAATCTCTTTTCGACGACTTTGGACATTTCCAACCGAAGTATTAATATAATTCATTATACCGATCACCGCCAGAATCAAAACAATTCCAAACCCAATTTCAATCATGTGTCCTTGAGCTTTTTCTACGGTTTCTGCCAGCTGTATTTTAGAGTCCCAGGAAAAATCTGACGCATCAGGACTTTCCCTAAGAATATTCTCTACTGCAGTTTCCGTTCTTTCATCGAATTCCTCTTCATACTGAATCCCTGCTTTAAATATAATCGGTTCTTTTGCAAAATCTGAAACTGCCTGATCAATAACGATCATCGTTGGTGGAAACCCCTGAAGGGCCGTATAATCGTTAATATCTGTCAGAGCCGCAATCTCAAAAGAACGGATATGTTCCGGATTTTCATATTCTCCGCAAAAGATATTTTTCCCAATCATCTTCTTTTCATCTAGATCAAATAAGCCATTCCGGTATAAAATGCAGGTTTCGCCTTTTAAAAAAGCAGTTTCATCTATAGGATGTTCCAGTTCCTGATTCAACGCATAGAAATCTTCTTCTGTAATTCCTATTAAAGTAGATGCAAAGTTTTCAGGATGATTCTTATATTCTTCGAGGTCATCTTCATAAGGAATATCCATCCAGGTCGCATAAAATTCTCGCATCCATATATCAGACACTTCCGGTTCCCACGGAATTACTATAGAAACACAACTTACTGGAAAGACAGCCGCAACACCTTCTGTCTCTTTAATTTTATCCAGAATTTCCTGATTTAAAATCTGTTTTACCCCTTGAAGCCGGGATTTTCCTTCCTCATCCTGTTCTGCAAGTATATTTTGAATGGTGTCATTGGCAACCACCATATCAAGTTCTCTGTAGTTATAGATATATTCCCGGGCGGACTGGGTATGAAGCAATATTACTAAGCAGACAAATACCGAAAGACTGGCAGTCAGGGAAAGCATGGTAACTACTGTTTTCTTTTTATTTCTGATCAGTTGCTCTACTGCCATCCGGCGTATCAGGTTGCCTTTTTTCGTCTTATGTCCTTTTTTGATTCCCGAAACCGGGCGATATCCCAAAGCTTCTATAGGTGAACTGGATTCGGCAAGCCGCATTGGTTTTCTAGCTGCATACCAAACGGATATCCCCGTCAGCAATACCGTCATGAAAAAGATAACCGGGTGAAAGGCTACCTGAACTTTGCCTGTCTGCCCCTGCTTTATTCCCAAGGACTCTATCACTACTGGAATCAGAGAAAAAGAAACAAAAAATCCAAGAAAAAGACCCAGGCTGGTTCCAATTCCTCCAATCATAAGCATCTGTTTTTTTATCAGACTCCGAATCTGTTTTTCTGTCATCCCAATAGTTTGCAGCAATCCATAATAACGGATATTTCCTGCCACCGACAGATACATGATGTTGTAGATCAGCAGATAAGCGCTAAAACAGGTAACTGCCACGATTCCTGCAATTCCCCAGAAAATCTCTGCAGCATTGCCAAATTCATAGACATAGAATAGTCGTTGAGATTTCCCCAGGTTCATTTTATCAATAAATTTCTGCTGTTCTTTATCTGACATCCATCTTCTTTCAAAAGAAATATCACACCGGCTGTTATACAGTTCCTCAATTCCTTCCTGTTCGCAGAATGCTTTTGATACAAAAAAGTTATCAACAATACCAAATCCACCCCAGATTCCACTGATTCGGAAGTTTTTTTCCTGGCGCTTTTCTTTGATCTCATATACAAAAGTGATTTCATCTCCGACTTTTTTATTTTCAAATCCACCTTTTTTTAAGGCTTCTTCTGTGACCATGATTTCATTTTCTGCAATTGGATATTTTCCATGAAAAAATGTTCTTGTAGGTGACATCATATCATTCCATAATACCTCATCTGCATATAACAGTCCTATCCCCGGTGTTTTGTCCATCTCAGTTTCTTTGACAGATCCGGCAATAGTCAGAATTCCAAATTGTTTTACATTCTCGTCACTTTCCAGAATTGTTTTCTGCTCCTCCGTCACCCCATACAGAATTGCGTCAAAATCAGCGCCATTTAAACGAATGTTTTGGAGTTCGTTCATTTTTAAATAGGTAAGTCCTACTGTAAATACGCTGAATAAAAGAAATGAAGATAGTATCACGGCAACCGTCATGGTAAGACTACGTCGAAAATTGCTTTTCAGATTGATTTTTGCCATGCGACGTATCACCGTCTGATTATTGTTCTTCAGCATAGGACTCACTTCCCTTCACAATTTTTCCATCCTCAATCCGTACAATGCGGTCCGCCATCTGAGCAATATCATTGTCATGAGTAATTAATACAATCGTCTGGCGGAACTGTTTCGCTACAATTTTCAAAAGTCCCATAACGTCATGACTGGTGGCGGTATCCAGATTTCCTGTAGGCTCATCACAGAGAAGGATCTGGGGCTTTGCCGCAATCGCCCGGGCAATTGCCACACGCTGCTGCTGTCCTCCCGAAAGAGTTGCAGGCAACGATTCTTTCTTATCCGACAGTTGAAGCAGGTTCAGGATTCCGTCCACAAATTTCTTATCGATTCGTTTACCATCCAGTTCTATAGGCAAAACAATATTTTCGTATACATTCATATCAGGCACAAGGTTATAGCTTTGGAAAACAAATCCTACCCGTCTTCTTCGAAATACGGCAAGCTGTTCCCTAGTAAGATCTGCCAGATTTTTACCTGCAACGATTACTTCTCCCCCGGTTGGCACATCCAATCCACCGATCATATGCATCAGCGTACTTTTTCCGCTTCCAGATTTTCCTATAATCGCCACAAATTCCTGTGGTTTCACTTTAAAATCCACACCGTCTAATGCCTTTACCGTATTGTTTCCCAATTGATAATATTTTTTCAGGTTTTTTGTTTCTACTATCCAAGGTTCCATAAGTTTCTCCTTTTCTTTATACTTAATCATCTGTTTTCTTTTGATTTACTGATATCATAACAAGAAAAAATCACAATCCTGTCACAATCTAACATTGTCACAAAACTGTGATTTTTAGTACGTATCCTTTATCCTTCATTTGGAAGATACAGACAAAATTCCGATCCCTTTCCAACATCTGAACGTACCTCTATATAACCATTCTGCAATTCTAAAATTTTCCTTGTCAAATATAATCCGATTCCAACGCCATGACTGTCATGAACCTCTGGTTCCCGATAAAAGCGTGTGAAAATTTCTGCCTGACGCTCTGGAAGAATCCCCTTTCCATTATCCCGTATGCTGATTTTTGTAAAAATTTCCTGCGAAACAACCAGAACCTCAATCCTTCCCTTGGGATCTGTGTACTTTACAGCATTGTCAAGGACATTAAAAATTGCCTCTTCCGTCCATTTCCGGTCATGATTCAGTAACAAATCCGGCTCACAATTAACATGAAGTGTCATTTCTTTTTTAACAGCCACAGGTACAACCTGACTTACGGCAGCCGTTAATGTTTCCTGTATCTTTCCTTTTTCCTTTTTAATGTGAATGATACCATTTTCCAGTCTTGACATCTTCACCATACTCAGGAGTAAGAAGTCCAGTTTTTCCGTCTGCTCTTCCATCCGTATTAAAAATTCCCGACCTTTTGGGGAAAGCTCCTCTTCCTGAAGAAATTCCTGGTAAAGCTTTATATTAGCCAGTGGAATCTTCGTCTGATGAGAAATGTCAGAAATAAGACTCTTCATCTGTTTCTTTTCCTGAAGCGCATCTGCTTCTTTTGCGTTCCAACTCTGGGACAACTGCCAGAATTTCTCACCGCATTTCCCCCAAAGGGTATCCTCGGTGACCTCCTCTGGTTCTTTCAGTTCCTCCCCTGACAAGATAATATCCAGCGCTTCCTCTACCTGATCTGCAAAATGCTCTGCTTCTTTTCGTTTTATCCAACCCATTGATATCCCATCCCATATACATTGGAAATGTATTTGTGTTCCGCATCTTCTATTTTTTTACGGAGACGATTAATGTTTACTGCCAGAGTATGTTTGTCCACAAACTGCCCGTCACAATCCCACAACTGTTCCAACAAAATATCATAGGTAAGAAGCTTCCCTTTATTTTCAGCAAGAATCTTTAACAGACGAAATTCTGTTGGAGTTACCGCACATTCTACCTTTCCCACCAGAATTCTAGCCCTTTCCCAGTCAATATAAAGATTTCCATCGTCATAAAGCTTCTTTTCCTCTATTTGACTGCGATTTAAGACAAGAGAGATTTTTCGCAAAAGGATATTCATGGAGAAAGGCTTTGTAATATAATCCTCTGCTCCTACATCGTAACCTTTTAAAGCGTCCTCTTCCAAATCTCGTGCCGTCAGAAAAAGGACCGGGATATCTTCTTGCTTCTTGATCCATTTACAAAAAGTAAACCCTTCTCCGTCTGGCAGATTCACATCCTGTATGAGTAACCGGGGAATTTGTCTGCTTTTCAATTCTTCATATTTGATTTTTGCTTCATGCAAAGAAAACGCAGGAATAGTTAAGTATCCTTCTTTTCCCAGAGCATAACAAAGGGATTCATTTAATTCTTTATCGTCTTCTACAATCAGTATTACTTGTTTCATTTTACTTTTTCTCCCTTTATTCATGTCCCTATTATAACAGTTCCCTATAATAACTACAATGAAAATCTAGGGTCACAACAGATATTGCTAATGAATAAAAAAGGGCACTCTCTGAAAGTTTTTCCTTTCAAAAAGTGCCCTCAACAATCAATTCTGTTGTCAAATTACGAATTTTTTTACTCTTTTAGTACAATTTTGCTCCTGCCGGAATCTTATCATCCAGAATCAGAACATTGAGTCCTTCTCTTCCCTCTACAAGATGTGTAGCGGAGATGATCATACCACAGGAATCAATTCCCATCATCTTACGTGGCGGAAGGTTTGTGTGTAGCGGAGATGATCATACCACAAGAATCAATTCCCATCATCTTACGTGGTGGAAGGTTTGTGATTGCAAGCAATGTCTTTCCAACCAGTTCTTCCGGCTCATAATAATCGTGAATTCCGCTTAAAATCACACGTTCTACAGCACTTCCATCGTCTAATACGAACTTCAAAAGCTTCTTAGATTTTGGAACTGCTTCACATTCTTTTACCTT
>HF995355.1:0-1648 GCA_000432335.1 Firmicutes bacterium CAG:646 | reverse complement strand
TTGCTAAATGTATCGAAATCAACCATGTCTTCGAATAATGGTTCTACTTCTACATTAGAGAAATCAATCTTTTCTGCCATGTCAGATGTAGCGGTAAATGTTGCAACAGATTTTGACGGAGCAGACTGCGCAGCGCTGGTTGTCTCATTCTTAGCGCCACCCAGAGATTTCATTGTTGGGAAAGATTTCACGTTTTCTTCATGATTCTTCGGGATGCGTTATTATACTATATTGTCCAAATTTATAAACCTTATATATTCTTCACTATTCTTCATTATTAAGTTCTTTTTGTTGTCAATTTGTTGTAAATCAAACAAATTGTTGTCATCCGTTCTACTAAGCACTTCTCAAAAAACATCTAATTTTGTTGCTAAATTCTCGAATGACTCTTGTTTCTTTTCCTCTGTTGCTTCCGCATAAATATCCATTGTTGTTTCAATGTTTCTATGTCCCATAATGGATTGAATAACTTTTAAATTTGTTTCATTTTCACAAAGTCGTGTACAAAAAGTATGTCTCAGATGATGACAAGAAAAATTGGGTAATATAATAGGATCTCTCCGTTCTTTCTTAGCTCGCACCACTTCGTCTGCATTATAACTGTTTGCTATACGCTTAATCGTATGATTGACTGTTTGTGGATTTGGAACTGTTCCAAAACGATTACAAAAAATAAATCCTGACATTCCATCAATTTCTGTTTCATTAAAACCATTTTCCAGTTGTTCTTCATAAAGCATTTCGAAAGCATCTTTTACAACGTCCAGCATTGGAATTGTACGTATTCCAGCTTCTGTTTTTGGTTTGGATATTCTCAACACACTTTTGTTGCTCTCTGGTTTTTGATAATAGCTCAAACTATGATTTATACTGATTGTTCTTCTGTCATAATCTAAATCTTGCCATCGAAGCCCTAATGCTTCTCCAATTCTGCACCCTGTTCCAAGCAACACCGTAAACATAGGCCACCAATGATAATATATCGGATGGTTCGCAATGTATTCCATGAATGCTCTTTGCTGCTCTACGGTCAATGCATGTCTGATTCCTCTGTTCTTTCCGGATTCTCTGCTGATTTCTTTCATTACTCCATCCGTAGGATTATTTCGTATAATCTCATCCCGTACTGCCAACTGAAATGTTGGATGAAGCAAGCAATGAACAGTATCTAAAGTTCCCAATGAAATTTTCACTTCATTAAGAAGATAATAATAAAACTGCAATACATCAGAATACTTTATTTCTGCAATCCGCTTATTTCCAAAGGTATCACGTACGTAATGATCGTACGTATAGAAATATGAACTTCTCGTAGATTCACGCAAATTATACTTCGTGGACATATACCGATCAAACGTATCATTCACACTTGCCCTGCCAGCAACATAGAGGTCCAATCCGTCCAACTGATCCTTCATCAGTTTAGCTTCTTTCTCTCTTAGTTCTGCCAGATCGTTAGCATATATAAATTTACGTCTGCCCATCGGATCTGTATAGGTGTACATGTATCTTTTATCTGATGATCTTTGTACTTCTCCTTTGCGTAAAGATCTTCCTCGCAAATCTTTTCTGACTTTCGCCATAATAGTTTCCTCCTCTTAAGAGAGAAGCACTCACTATTTTTTCTGCTCGGATAAAAGTATCTCTA
>HF995354.1:10710-37587 GCA_000432335.1 Firmicutes bacterium CAG:646 | reverse complement strand
GAGCAAAAATCCGTTAAAAATCGCCTTCGGCGATAGGATTTTTGCTTGTATGTCTCGGGATTGGCTTGCATTTATAAGCCAACACCTCGCAGAACAGTGGGCGTTTGAATAGTTACAAAATGTTTCCAAAAAAGTCAAAAAAAGAATGACTACCTGATTTTCTGATGATATAATTTTTTATAGAGATTATTTATCAGATGGGAGAGGAAAATGATGTATGGTATTATTTTTGTTGCAATATTATTTTTAATCGTTAATTTGCCTGGCTATATCAGAAAACAACTTACGCAAACAATCGCTGAAGAGAGTGAAAAAGCCAGAGATCATTTTCAGTTATCACAATTAAATCAGCTGTCAAAGATTGAATGGCTGCGTCTATATCCGCTAAAAAAAGTGGTTATTACAGCGTTATGGTTCGTTTGTTTATTCTATTCCATTAGAGGTATTTTTCTTACTATAAGCGATTATCGTACATCTTTTTTATGGCTTACAGTCATACTGTGGGTTATAACACTTTTGACAGTTCGTAAAGTGTGGAGGTATGTCAAATTACCTTACCATTGTATTCCTGTATTAAATCATCTTTACACAAAAGAAGAATTAAAAAAATCATTACAGGGAGAATGCTTTGAAAAAGTATTCTTTCAACATTCTATATTGCGAAAGTATTTTCATGTATTGATTAGTGAAAATTGGGTGATTATTGACGGATATCTTATCTCACGAAATGCAGTTAAGAAGATCTATTATTTACACGAAAGTCCGATTGTAAACTATGAACAAATAAAATTTATCTATTTTAACGATGAAGAATTTCATTTACCCAGTGAAAGATGGTCTGCAAATGCAATGCGTCAAACAGAAATATCGCAAGTACTCCATAAAATATCACCGGAGGTCATTGAAAAAGCTGAAGAGGCAGATACCTCGAGGGGAAAAGATAAATCCATTATTTATTGGAATATGAACTATAAAGGTAAATTCAGAAGAACCCTATGGTTTATTCCCCTTGTTGTTATTCTGTGCTTTTTAACCCCCGTATTTATGGGAAGTTTTTGGTTTGTGTACGATATCATTCTTATTGCAATTTTAATCTGGCAGCTTAGATATACGTATAAAAAAATGAAATTTGAAGAAACAACTTTGCATGAGCAAAAGGATGCTGGAAATAAGAAAGATACTATAGATCTGGAGCATGATGACAGCGCCAGATGATTTCATTCTCTCTAAAACACCCCCGGAATACGCTCTTTCCCAGATCGTACCCCGAGGGTGTCTCTCTCTACTTTCTTTATTTATTCACGATTTTTTCCATGATATCCCATTTTTCTTCCATATCTTTTACCAGTTTCAACTGTGTTCTGGCGCGATCCAGATTCTGTCCCGGATAATGGGTTTTAAAATAGGTATCTCCCTCCAGATAATCTGTGAGAAAACGCATACCGCATTCAAAGGTCATGATTTTCGCTCCCATAGGAAGAGTTTCCACTTCTCTTTTTGTCAGGCTGCCCCGGCATCCTTCCATAAATCCGTCAAAGTATGCTTCGAAAAGTCCCATATCGCAGGCAACTTTTGTAAGATCTTTTTCATCTTCCGCCGCTGTACTGGCTCCGAAACGAATCGTATCGCCAAAATCATGAGCTGCAAATCCCGGCATTACCGTATCCAGATCGATCACGCAAATGGCTTTTCCCGTATCTTTATCAAACAGTACATTGTTCAGTTTCGTATCGTTGTGGGTTACACGGAGAGGAAGTTCCCCTTTTTCCAACAAATCTCCGAAGAAATGGCAGTCTGCCTCCCGTTTCAGAATAAACTGTACTTCCGCCTCCACTTCTTTTGCTCTTCCCATCACATCTGCTTCCAGCGCTTTTTTAAAGTTTGCAAAGCGATTTACCGTATTATGGAAATTGGGAATCGTCTCATGAAGCTCTTTTGCAGGAAAATCGGACAGCAGATACTGGAAGTTTCCAAAAGCGATACCGCTTTTATTCAGTTCTTCCCGACCGCCGGCATCATAGCTTACGGTATCTGTAATAAACGGATAGATTCTCCAACCGTCTCCCGTTACTTCTTTATAATATGTTTTTCCTTCTTTTGTAGGAATGACCTGCAAAGTCTCTCTGTCAGGATTTCCGCCCTGTTCTGCGATTTTTTCTTTCAAAAAAGAAGTAACCCGCATGATATTTTCCATCAATTCTTCACTGTTTTTGAAAATATCGCCGTTCATTCTCTGCAAAATATATTTTTTTTCCGTACCATCTTCCTTCATGATAAGAAGAAAGGTATCGTTGATATGACCGTTGCCATAAGGCTCCACACTGACAGTCTGACCGTTCAAAACAAATCCGTCAATTACTTTCTGCAGTCTTTCCTGCGTAAATGTTCCCATTTTTTATTCCTCCCAAAGTTTCAGTGGATATTTTCCTTCTTCTTTCATGTTCTGGATTGCATTTACAACCACCGGTTTATCCTCTTTATAAGTCACACCGTACCATTTATCCAGAGATTTCAGTACTTTTACATCTGCCTTATTTTCTGCCAAAAGTTCTCCCACTACGGACGGCAGGAAATATTCTCCCTTCATCGGATTGGTCTTTAAAGCTTCATCCAAAAATGCCGGGAAACGGTCAGCCAGTTCTTTCAACAGGCTTGCGGAAAATCCCCACATATTCATAGATACGGTGCTGCCTTCTGGAATCGTGATCCATGTAGCTCCGTCATCTTCTGTATAAGCTGTCTCATCGCCTCTTTTTTCAATCCGTGTTCTCTCATGAATTCCCTGTAGATAGCCCTCCTCGTCTGTCACGCACACGCCTCTTGCCACATGACCGTTCTCTGTCAGAGTATTTTCCAACACGTACCCCACCATCGTGTAATGGTATTTTTCATCATCCTCATGGGTAGTCAGAAAATTATAAATCATTTCAAACGCATGACTTCCATAGTAATCATCGGCATTGATCACCGCAAATGGAGCATCCAGCGTACCCAGGCAGCTCAATACTGCATGACCGGTTCCCCAGGGTTTCACTCTTCCCTCCGGCACCTGATATCCTTCCGGAAGATTATTGATATCCTGATATACATAGGAAACCTTCATGATCTTGCTGATACGATCACCGATACACTCCTTAAAATCCTGCTCATTTTCTTTTTTGATAATGAAAATCACTTCTTCAAATCCCGCTTTTTTTGCATCAAAAATAGAGAAGTCCATAATAATATGTCCCTGCGGATCAATCGGATCGATCTGCTTTAATCCGCCGTAGCGGCTTCCCATTCCTGCTGCCATAATTACTAATACCGGTTTTTTCATATAATCTCCGCCTTTCTGAGTTCTTGTTCGTTCTTCTATGGTCTAAGATTACCACGTTTTGAATGGTTTTGATTTAGACAATTTTGATTTTTCTTTGCACAAATGTACTTTCTCTTGTATAATTGGTGGAAGATCCGTTACAAAGGAGGACTTTTTTATGGCATTTGAAGGTCTGAAACTTCAAGAAGAAGTACATATACCTGAAATCATTACCATCCACTATTTCGAATATACCAGCACCTATCATTTTCCTGGGGAATCTCATAATTTCTGGGAATTTCTCTGTGTAGACAAGGGTGAAGTGGAAGTCACTGCCGAAAATCAGCAGTACACTTTAAAACGTGGACAGATGATTTTTCACAAACCCAACGAATTTCACAGTGTTCAGTCCAACGGCAAAATCGCCCCTAATCTGGTGGTGATCTCCTTCCGCTGCGATTCTCCCTGCATGAAAAAACTGGAGAATCTCATCACCTCCATTGGAGAAAATGAACGGACACTGCTGGCAAAAATCATCCACGAGGCAAAAAAATGTATTTCCACTCCTCTGGACAATCCCTATACGGAAAAAATGGAGCGTTCGGAAAATGCGCCTTTCGGCTGTGAACAGATGATCCGTCTGCATCTGGAACTTCTGATCCTGTCTCTTATCCGCCGTCTGGAAAATGGTGAACGACCTTCGCCCACGGTAAAATCCATCAAGAAAAAGAACGATGCGCTACTATATGACCGGGTTGCCTCTTATCTGGCAGAACATGTGGGAGAACAACTGACGATCGAAGAGATCTGCCGGGCAAATCTGGTGGGACGCTCCCAACTGCAAAAATTATTCCGGGAAAAAAATCACTGCGGTGTGATCGACTATTTTTCTCATCTGAAAATCGAATCTGCCAAGCAGATGATCCGGGAGAATCAGGAAAATTTCACCCAGATATCGAATCATCTGGGCTATACTTCCATTCATTACTTCTCCCGGCAATTTAAAAAAATCACCGGAATGTCCCCTTCTGAATACGCCTCTTCCATCAAGGCACTTTCTGACTGAACAGAGGATTTTCCAATTAACTCTTGCTTTTTGCCTGTAAATAGGCTACTTTATAAATAAAAGGTAACTGTGAAGGTGCTGAGCAGTTATGAATAAAAACAAAGGGGGATTTTCCAATGAAAATCATTGTAACAAAGAATTACGACGATATGAGCAGAAAAGCAGCAAATATTATTTCCGCACAGATTATCAGCAAACCAAATTGCGTACTGGGTCTTGCTACCGGTTCCACTCCTATCGGAACTTACGACAATCTGATTGACAGATATCAGAAGGGCGATCTGGATTTTTCTCAGGTTTCTACTGTTAATCTGGACGAGTATCGTGGTCTGGATCATGAAAACGATCAGAGTTATTACTATTTCATGATGAACCATCTGTTTAAACATGTAAATATCGATGTAGAAAAAACCCATGTACCGGACGGTACCGAACCGGATTCCGACAAAGCCTGCAGCGATTACGAAGCGATCGTAGAAAGCTACAACGGCGTAGATCTGCAGCTTCTTGGTCTTGGGCACAACGGTCACATCGGATTTAACGAGCCTGCCGATGAATTTTCAAAAACTACAAACTGTGTCGATCTGACAGAAAGTACGATTCAGGCAAATGCCCGTTTCTTTGAAAAGATCGAAGACGTTCCTACTCAGGCTTACACCATGGGAATCGGAACGATCATGAAAGCGAAAAAGATTCTTCTGGTAGCCAGCGGAAAAGACAAAGCAGAGATCGTGAAAAAAGCGTTCTTCGGACCTGTAGTTCCTCAGGTGCCTGCATCTATCCTGCAGTTCCATCCTGACGTAACCATCGTTGTAGACGAGGATGCGGCTTCTCTTCTGTAAGACACAAAAGGAGTGACAGTTTATGTTTCATCCCATTGCATCTGAAAACTGGGACAGACAGGAGATTTTTACAGCTTTCGAGGGCTATCTTTATTGTATGACGGTAGAACTGGATGTGACAGAATTTTTACAGACTCTACATAAGAAAGGGCGAAAGTTTTATCCGTCCATCTGTTACTGCATTGCGAAAACGGTAAATGAAAACCGTAATTTCCGCTTTGCCCGGGTAAATAACACGATCGGGTACTGGAATCAGGTGCATGCCCATTATACCGTTCTCCGAAAGAACACGGATCACCTTTTTACTCATCAGAAAACCCTTTATACAGAAGATTTTTCTGATTTTTATACCCGTTTTCTGGAGGATAAAGAAAAAGCCGAGAACGGCGACAGCCTGTATTTTGACAAGAGCGATACCATGGATAACGTCCATATTTCCATCATGCCAAATACCAGCTTTACCGGACTCAGCTATTCCAAGCCGAATTCTTTTACAAAATATGGAACTCCCAATACCAGTTTCATTCCTTTTATCATGATCGGAAAGTACCATCCTGACAAAGACCGAATGAAAATGCCGGTAACTGTAGAGTTTCACCACGCCGTCAATGACGGCTATCATGCAGAAATGTTCTTCCGGGAATTGGAAGCATGCTGCAAGGATTTTCAGGGCTGATTTTCTTTGGAGATCATTCTCCAAAGAATGCCAGTCCTATCATCGCGATACCGATCAGCAGGATCACAATCCCCATCACGGCGCGGAGGATTCTGCTGATTTTTTCATATTTCGGATCATACATCCACCGCTCTACCACACTGTAGCTGGTTCCCGCCGCTACCAGAAGGATGCTGTGTCCCACGGCAAACATGGCAAGAAGGAACATCCCCCACAGAGCGCTTCCCGACTGAGCTGCCATGGCAAGCAGCGCGATCATCACCGGTGTGGAACAGTGAGAAGCCACCGCACCGCTGATCATCCCAGCCCCTAAAGCCCCCAAATATCCTTTCTTACTTACTTTCGGACCACAGTGGCACTTCCCGTCTCCCTCTTCACAGTGAACCGGATGGTGATGCTCCTCCTCGTGATGATGGTGATGGTCATGGCACTCACAGCCATGCTCTGCATGTTCCTCCCCATTTCCATGATCATGAGGATGATTAGGAAGAATATGGATCACATCCCAGATCTGCAATGCCATCAGAATCATGACGATTCCCAAAAATACAAACCACCAGGTACCAATCTCATGCATAAAGTGTCCCACCACTGATGCGACAGAACCAAAAGCAAGAAAAGTAATCGCCAGCCCTGCCGCCATGGTAAGGGACAGTCGAAATGCTTTTTTGGTATCCTTTTTTGCAGAACCCCCGATATAGGCGATCACCATGGGAACACTGGACAGGGAGCAAGGCGTAAGCGACGTCAGAACCCCCGCCAGCAACGCCAGAATCGGAGCCACCCACATATACTTTTGAATCATATCCGCTAAAACATTTAACCATTCTGTCATATAAAAAATCCCCTTTCTGTTTTCATGAACATATGAACGGACTTTCATTTCCTACAAAAACACAACAGGGGACTGCCGGAAAACTCCAGACAGACCCCCTTTCTTACTACTACTATTTAGTTATCTTCTTCGTCCATCAAATATACCTGACGTTTTCTTGCCATCTCATCGCTTGCCAGATATTCGTCATATGTGGTAATCTTATCGATCAGAGAACCGTTCGGCATAATTTCCATAATACGGTTGGCTGTCGTCTCCACAAACTGATGGTCATGGGAAGCAAACAGCAGAACACCCGGAAATTTGATCAGTCCGTTGTTCAAAGCTGTAATCGATTCCATATCCAAATGGTTCGTTGGCTCATCCAGAAGCAGGATATTTGCCCCGGAAATCATCATCTTGGACAGCAGGCAGCGCACCTTCTCACCACCGGAAAGTACTTTTACCTTCTTCACACCGTCTTCTCCGGCAAACAACATTCTTCCCAGGAACCCACGAACGTAAGTCACATCTTTGATCTCCGAATACTGAGTCAGCCAGTCCACGATGGTCAGATCATTGTTAAATTCTTCGGTACTGTCCTTCGGGAAATAAGCCTGAGAAGTGGTAACGCCCCATTTATAATTTCCTTCATCCGGTTCCATCTCACCCATGAGAATCTTGAACAATGTCGTTTTTGCCAACTCATTTCCGCCTACAAAAGCTACTTTATCTTCTCTTCCCAATGTGAAAGTAAGATTATCCAGAATCTTCACTCCATCAATGGTCTTGGAAAGATTTTCTACCATCAGCACTTCATTTCCGATCTCACGATTAGGACGGAAATCAATATATGGATATTTTCTACTGGATGGACGAATCTCTTCCAACTGAATCTTCTCCAGCGCTTTCTTACGGGAAGTCGCCTGCTTGGACTTGGAAGCATTGGCGCTGAAACGGGAAATAAATTCCTGCAGCTCCTTGATCTTCTCTTCTTTCTTCTTGTTCGCTTCTTTCATCTGTTTTACCAACAGCTGACTGGATTCAAACCAGAAGTCATAGTTACCTGCATACAACTGAATCTTACCATAATCGATATCCGCCGTATGCGTACAAACCTTATTCAGGAAATAACGGTCATGGGAAACCACGATAACCGTATTTTCAAAATTGATCAAAAATTCCTCCAGCCATGCGATGGCATCCAGATCTAAATGGTTGGTCGGCTCATCCAGAAGCAAAATATCCGGATTACCGAACAATGCCTGCGCCAGAAGTACTTTCACCTTCTCGCTGCCGTTCAGGTCTGCCATCTGCGCATAGTGCAGTTCTGTGGAAATACCCAGACCATTCAAAAGCTGCTCTGCGTCAGATTCTGCATTCCAGCCGTCCATCTCTGCAAATTCCGCTTCCAGTTCGCTGGCGCGGATACCATCTTCCTCTGTAAAGTCTTCTTTCGAATAAATAGCTTCCTTTTCCTTCATAATCTCATACAGACGGGCATTTCCCATGATTACCGTATCTAATACAGAAAATGCATCATATTTAAAATGATCCTGCTGCAGAAAAGACAGTCTCTGCCCTGGAGTAATGGTGATATCTCCATGAGTGGTCTCCAACTGACCGGATAAAATCTTCAAAAAGGTAGATTTCCCTGCGCCGTTGGCTCCGATCAGACCATAACAGTTTCCTTCTGTAAATTTGATATTTACATCTTCAAATAAAGCTTTTTTTCCAATTCTCAATGTTACATTATTTGCTGCGATCATATCATCAATCCTTTTCTTTTTGTGAGTGTCCCAGGACACACCCTTTGTTTCCATAGTAAAACCGGTGGACTTTACAGACCGCCGGCTTTTATCATTTGTTAAAAGTGTTACTGTCCTCAGTAACAAAAAATCCGCTGCCTCCGTCTGCCAAAAGACAGAGGCTGTCGCTTACTATTGTACATGAAAATCCAGGATTTGCAAGAGGTAATTCAATTTTTTGTGTACAATATTCCATTTTTTGTTATAATAAAGCTAATATTTTAGATGCCAGGGTCAAAAATCATAAACTACGTTGTGCTTGCACATAAGTGGTTTTATGACTTTATGACTCGCCCCGATATGAGGGTACTGCGTGCCGGTGGCACGCGTTTAGCACCGACCGCAACGGAGTGTAGAACAAAGTGGGGCGTATGCCTCACGATATCCGAATTTGGGGCAGAATTGTGGGGTGCTGCGTGCCAGTGGCACGCGTTTAGCACCGACCGAAGTGAAACGTAGATGCGCAGCACGAAACAATTCGCCAGGCATCTTTTGACCTCAACATCATATTTTATGGAAAAGACGGTATTCTTATGAAAAAAATTGGAATCCTGTGTGCCAGTGATACCGAACTGGAACCCTTCTTCTCGTATCTTAAAGATTTTGAGATCAAAGAAACCGCTATGCTCAAATTTTATATTTCCCAATTCCGGGATGTTCAGATTATTGCGGCATACAGCGGCGTCTGCAAAGTAAATGCTGCCATTGCCGCCCAGGTTTTGATCGATACGTTTCATGTGGACGCGCTCATCAACGGCGGCACTGCCGGAGGTATGGATAAAAATGTGCAGCTTCTCGATACTGTCATTTCCCAACGGATGATCTATCATGACATGACAGAAGATATTTTGACAGATTTTCATCCATGGCTGAAAAACAACCATTTTGAAGCAGATAAAAATCTGCTGGATGCTGCCAAAAAATACAGCAAAACTAAAGCTTATCCCTTGCACTTTGGCGTCATGGTAACCGGAGAACAGTTTATCGTAGATGAACAGCGCATTGAAATTAACCAAAGGTTCGCTCTCTCTGCGTGGATATGGAAACTGCCAGTATGGCACACATCTGCTATGTCAATAAAATCCCCTTTCTGAGTGTACAAAGCATTACGGACACTGCCGACCACAAGGGTATTGAAAACTTTGATAAAAACTGTGAAGCTGCTTCCCAGCGTTCCGCCGAAGTGGTTATGGGAATCTTGGAACAATTATCCTGTTAATATACTACATTTTTCAAAGGAGATTTTTTCTCTCTATGGATATTACAACCGAACTCGTAAAACGATTAATCGAAGAACAGTTCCCTCAGTGGAAAGATCTGGAGGTTCGCCCTGTCGCCAGAAGCGGACATGACAACCGCACCTTCCATCGGGGAAATACCATGGCAGTGCGGCTTCCTAGCGGTAAAAATTATGCAGCCCAGTCTGCCAAGGAAATCCGCGGCTGCCATATTTGCAGAATTATCTGGATTTTCCTATCTCTAAACCAGTGGCTGCTGGAAAACCCACTGAATATTACCCCTTCCCCTGGTCAGTAAATCTGTGGTTGGAAGGAAATACACTTTTTGAAGAAAACCCTCTCGATCAACAGCTATTTGCCAAAGATCTGGCGGCTGCTCTGAAGAAACTGCAAGCCATTGACAGCAGCGACGGTTCCCGCGCAGGCATCCATAACTTTTACCGGGGCGGCGATCTGGGATCGCTGTATTTCCAGCATTTATCAGGACAAAGAGGTGTGGGTTCATGGCGATATTGCCCCAGGGAATATTTTGCTTCAAAATCATCATTTTCATGCTCTCATCGACTTTGGGGTTATGGCAGTTGGCGATCCTGCCTGCGACTACGCAATGGCATGGACCTATTTTGATAAAAAAGCCAGGAAAATATTCTTAGACGAGTTGAAAGAAGATATGGTGGATCGCGCCAGAGACTGGGCTTTATGGAAAGCTCTTATCACATACAACGATGAAAATCCAATTCCCCGGGAAAACGCACATTTTACCATTCGAGAAATTTTATTGGAAGAAACAGCGTAACGATTACACCGAAACTCTTGCTTATCCGTATAACAAGGGCTCCGGTGCATTTTCCTTATAGTGCGCCCTGCAAAAATACTCCCATCAAGAGTACAACGCACCCCAGAACGGCAAAAATAGTACCTATCGTGGCGTTCATATGCAGCCCACTTTTTTTAATATAAGAATATTCCGGTCGTTTAGCGTCATAGCGTACATAACACTCCCCTTCGGTAATGAAGACATAATTAGACGTCCAGTTTGTTCTGCCTTCATATCGCTTACCATCTACCCAATACTCATACTCCGCTCTGGCGCTTTTTCCTGTACTATCTACATGAAGAATCTTCCCCATCGCATGCTCCTTACAAGATGAAATCTTCAGATAAGCCGGAATACTTACCAACAATCCTACTACCAAAAATGAAAATCCTATGATCCAAAATACTATCATGTCGTACCTCCTACAAATTAGTCGTAATCAAATTCTATCATTTGCCTGTTAACATCTACCCTTGCATGAACTCCAAACGGAATAATACATCGGGGTGTCGCATGACCAACATTCACATTACATACGATTGGTAAATTTTTATTTGTAATTTCTTGCAACAAAATCGCTTTATATTCTTTAAAATAAATTTCATTCAGGGGCTTTCCTATCAAAAGTCCTGATATAACTTCAAATATTCCAAAGGTTTGCAATGTCCGGATCATCTTTCTGTATAAATCTGGCGAAGACATTTCCTCACTGGTTTCAAGTAACAGAATTTTATTCTTCCATTCTTCCAACTTGGGAAATAGCTCATATTTTTCACATAAACGAACGGTATCTTCAAATCTTGAATTATCAAACATATCAAAAATGGTTTCTAAACATCCGCCTAATATCTTCCCCTCAAAAACACCATTACCATTTATCACTTCGAATCCGTTATTTGTATAACTCTTCATTGAAATTCCAATAGATTTTCTACTAAAATCCTCTCGCCCTTTATACCAAACATCACTTGGATATATTTTTTGTATTCTGCCAGTCAAAATTAATTCTTCAAAGTAATTTTGGGTATATGGAAGCATTTCTTTTGAAAGTTCACATACATCCGGCAAGAATGCCTGTCCATAAAAGGTTTTTATCCCCACCTTATTCAGCATAAAATGATTCATGGTCGTATCTGAAAAACCCAAAAAAATTTTTTGTCTGACAGCCTTTTTCAACTCGTCATTTCCAAATAAATAAGGAAGCAACCTATAGGTATCCTCCCCTCCAATGGCACATAAAATCATATCAATGGAATCATCTTTAAAAGCCATTAACAAATCTTCCGCTCTCTTTTCCGGGTTTTCTTTTATAAATTCCATTCCTTTTAATGCATGATTCAAAAACTGAACCTCTATGCCATATTCTCTTAATCTTGACACTCCAATCTCCAGTTCATGTTTCACGAAGTCCTCGCCTAATATCCCACTGGACAAACTAACAATTCCTACTTTTTTAACCTTCCTAACTTTTTCAGTCAATTCTTCCTTCACCTCCCAATTTTAACTTGCCTTTTCCGCATCTTTTGGGTATATACCAAACATCCATGTGAATCCATCCCAAAAAATGAGAATTTCGTGGGTGTAAATGAGATCAGTCAACGGTATCCACCCAAAACGCCGTATTTTATGCCAGTTTTCACCGAAAATCTGGGTATACAGGTTCATTCGTTCTCTATATACCCAGCCCTGGAAATTGCACGATAGACGCATTACATGTTTTCCATTTCAGCAACCGAAAGTTTATTTACTTTATCCACATATTCCTTTTTTCTGGCGGTAAGTTCCACCCACGCCGGTCGAAATCCACATTTTATCGCGTTGCGAACGGATTTGATATTGGACCATGCCGCACAATAAAACGGCACTTTCCCAAGCTTAAATGTTTCTATAGCAAGTCTGCTGGTAATTGCCGAAGCAATTCCTCTTTTCCTGTATTCTGGAAGTACATCCACGCCAATCTGGTACATCGTTTCGCAGTCAGCAGAACACCCTGCCAATCCTATCAATTTTCCCTGGTCAAATGCCCCCACCGCAAGCTTGTCCAGATGTTTTCTCTCTTTGCATAGGGCATTTTCCCACTCTTCTGTATAATAAGGTTCAAAATCCTGCGGGAGTAAAACCTTTATCTCGTAATCGCAGGGCAATTCTTTGATTTTATCTATATCTGGCAAAAAATATTCCGCCATATAACAAACTTTATAGCCATATTCTTCCAGCCGTTCATGAAGCGCAATCAGATGCGGTGATTCAAAGCAATGCTCCACCGGATATTTATTTATGTACCATTCCACACATTCCTTCATTTCGGGGCTGACCTGCGCAACAATATTGTTTCCATAGGAAACCAGATCACACGCAAAAGGCAGTTCCAGATAAGCTCTTGCTTTTTCATTTTTTCTGGATAGAACCACCTTGTTTTCCATAGATAAAAAATCCTCCGCTTTGCAATTACAGTCATGTGCCGACTGCTGCAAAGCAATTTGAAATATTTCCTGATTTGTCATTCCAATTTTCCTGACCTTTCTGCCTCTCTTTTGACACTGTATGTCGTTTCTGAAAATTTGTTATCAATCTTTTTTAAATAGCAAATATTACCGCCTGACTGGCACTTATATACCTCTGCCGGAGACAAACCTTCTGTGCATTTTTCCAGAATCGTTATTTCATCGATATATGCCATATCCTTATTCCTCGTGTTTTATTTTATATCCACCATTTCGGTGTCAGTTCTCCCAACGTTACGATTTCCTTCTTTTCCCAGTCTAACATTACTTCAATCGCAGGATAATCTTTTGGCATAAGCTGTGTCATAAGTTCTCGACATGCGCCACAAGGCGGCATTGCTTTTCCTTCCCAGTTGATGGCAATCACTTTTTTGATTTCATTTTCACCATTCGTCAACATATTGAAAATCGCATTTCGCTCTGCACAGATGCCAAGGGTACAGGCGCCATCCACACAAATCCCCGTATAGATATTTCCAGAAGTTGTTTCGATTGCCGCAGCTACACCGCCAACTTCTATCCATTCAGAAACTTTCCTCGGATGTAAAACTTTCTTTGCTTCTTCATATAAACGAATCCATACTGAATCCATTTTTTTCTCTTCTACAATCGCCATTCGTCGTTCTCCTTTCTTTCTAGTGGAAACGTTTTTTATAGAGAATAATCTCCGGATCTGCTCCATTGCAGCCGTATTCACATACCAGCATATACTCAGCATCCGCGACAATCCCGTAACATCTGTCATTCCCCGGTATTTCAATCTGATTTCCCCAGTATACATTACGATCTTCCAGAAACTTTACAGACTGCCCATTTCCCAAAGGATACTCCAAATTCACAAAGAAACCATTTAACAAATTCAAATCTTTAATTTCCAGATGCTTGATTCCCAATGCATTAAATTCTCCGATCACTGCCGCCTTTTCTCTCTGAAATTCTTCAAAACCACCTTTTTTTATGCATTCCGCAGCAACACAAGTTCCGCCGAAAGGATGTCCCTGCACTGTTGTACAGCCGCCACATTCTTCCTTTCTGTCACATACGCCGCAGCAATCCGCGCCACAAATCGCTTCCATAATACTAAAATCATCCATAGCTTTCCTCCAACTTACAACACCATAATTAAGGTTCCCACCCCTATGAGAATACATCCGATCAGGGATTTTACCGTAAATTGCTCATGTAAAAATACAAATGCCAGAATCAGTGTGATTACCACACTAAGTTTATCAACAGGAACTACTTTTGATGCTTCTCCAAGCTGTAATGCCCGGTAATAACAAAGCCAGGATGCTCCCGTTGCCAGACCAGATAAAATCAAAAATACCCAACTCTTTCTGCTGATTTCTGAAATTCCACTCTGCACATGGGTGAGAAAAACCATTCCCCACGCCATCACAACCACAACAACCGTCCGAATCGCGGTGGCAAGATTCGAATTTACACCTTCAATTCCAATCTTCGCCAATATAGATGTCAGCGCCGCAAATATCGCCGACAGCAATGCAAATACAAACCACATGGGACACCACCTCCTGTTTTTCTCCTATTTCTTTTAGAATAACCTCTCCCTTTATCCGCAATATGTTTTTTTCAAAAGATCTATCAAGCCTATTACCTTGTCATCTTGAATCTGATAAATAACTTTCATGCCCTGTTTTTCAGATTCCAAAATTCCCGACATTTTCAACTGTGCCAGATGTTGCGATAATGCAGAGGAAGAAATCCCCGGCGTAAACTGGTGAATCTCACCCACACTCATTGGTTTTTGTATCAACGCACATAAAATCAACAAGCGATGCTCATTTGCCAGCAGTTTCAGTACTTCCGCTATTTTTTTCGCTTTCTCCTCCATGACGAAGCGCCTCCTTTCTGTGTTTCAACTGACAAATTCCCTGAGTCATCGTTCCCATGGGACAATAAACGCACCAGGAACGCGGACGGAAAAATACCATCGTCAGTAATCCCAAAACTGTGGACGTCATCATTACACCAAAGAATCCGAAAGCAAACTGAGCGATCCACGGAGCAACCATGCTGACCTCTGCCCACTGCCATGGCAGCTTAATTGTCCATAAAAGCGTAACTGTCTGTTTCAACGGCGCTCCCGTAAATACTTTATAGGTACTGAAAAGCATCAATCCGAACATCGTCATAAAAAATGCCAGAAATCCGTAACGGAACCACTTATTTTTGAGAAACTTCGGCGGTTTCCGATTCAGAGACAATTTCAGTTTTTCCCCCAGCAAACCAAAAAGCTGCCCTCTTCCGCAATAACGATTACAATAAGCTTTGTTTCCTCCAATAAACGCAACCATAAGCGGCGCTGCAAAAAACACAAGACCAAGCCAGGCAAAAAGAATATTTGTCAATCCCAGCACCCAATAAAGAATCTCTGCGATCCAAAGATATTCATACCATTTTTTCTTCATCTCACTACCTCTCGTTCTGAGATAGTAATCACGGCGGCCGGACATACTTTTTCACACTTACCGCAGCCGACACACTTTCCTCCATCCACCTGTGCCACAACGCCAAGCCAAAGCTGTATTGCATTTCTTGGACAAACCTTTTCGCAGCAACCGCAGGCAACACATTCTTTTCCTATGCGCGCAATCTTCTTTGCTTTTCCCATAATATCCTCCATCATTTAAGTATTTAAGTTATTTCTAATATACTTTATTTATGAGAATTTGTCAATAACTATCCCCCAAAAATAACAAGCCTCTCTCTAAGAATATTATTTTTCACAACTACAATGATGATTCTTGCTGATAGAAACGAGAAAATATACTTTTTGAAAATTTTTAAAAAATGTCACCATTTCCTATGTTGCTTTTGCAACAATATCATTTAAAAATAGAATAATTTCATTGATAAATATTACAAAATTACAACTTTCAAAAAATGTCACCATTTTTTTCTAGAAAAAGTGGTGACATTTTTTGAAAGCAGGAAAAAAGTATCTTTTTAACGGTAAAATAAAGGATTTTCAGAGAAAAATCACCTGAATTTCCTTGAAAAGTGGTGACACTTTTTTATTAATAGCGAAAAAGTAAACTAACAAGAACTAAAAAATGGATTTTTCTATTTCTCTTCTGTAACTATCAACAGCGACCCCAAAATATATCCGCAATCCCACTTCTGAAATTTTTCATCCTCCAATCGCATCTTGGGATGTTTAAAAACAATGCCAGCTCCAATGCCTATATCGTACGACAAAATCTCTTCTGCTGAACCATACACTTTTATGTGTTCTGGAAACTCTTTTCCAAATATTTCTTCATCACTGTATAGTTCTTTTTGAAAATAAGGTACTGCAAGAAACTTTCCACACAGTAAAAAATCCACCGCCATGCTATGCATTTTTAATGCGGGCATTTCCCCATCTGCCGGAATATCATATGTTTTTTTCTCTACTTTGATTTTCTCTAAGGAAACTCCCAGTGATTCAAAAAACTCCTTCTGCTCCGCTGATAATTTACTTATGAATTCATCATTTGCCCTTTGATCTGTTGCATAATTATTCGTTTCATATAATACTTTCGTAGCGTCTATATCAAGTTCCAATTCCCATGGCATCAATAAATAATTCATTTTCATCTCTCCCTAATTTTATTAAAACGCTTCTTTAATTCATATCTTTGATATCGTCGTACCCCACCCAGTTTTTCTATTTGAGTACATTCTGCAAAGGCATCTAAATCATAGAAAATAGTGCGAGAGCCAAAGGATACACAATATCATAATATCCATATGCCGCCATACCTCCTACCGCCAGAATCATCGCAACTGCTATTCCGATATAAATTGCTTTTTTCTCATTCTTTCGTGTCCTTTCTCTTCATACGCAAAAAAATTCTCACATCCAAAGAAAGATACACCAGAGACAAGCATAAAGTTTTCACACTTTCTATCATTCTCATCCCCACTGCAACTCCCTCTCCACTAGTTTCGTAAGCAGAATATATAGTACGCATTCCTCCATTTTCTAGGATCACATTAGCTGGAATCATGTAAATCCCCAAAAAAAGAAGCGAAAGCACACCTATACTCAAATAAACTGGACGCTTATCAAATACCTTACACGCAACTATTAAAAGAACCAGTTCCATGCCCTTGCACACCAAACGTACTCCCCCTGCTAATGCAAAAGGAAGAAATTCAATTCTATAAATCACGTTCAGCAAAATACAAGCCAGAAATAGAAAGCGAAACCACTTCTCAGGAACCTTCTGAATCAATAACACCCCTAAAATCATAACAACCAACAACATATTTATTTACTCCTTCTCGTACTGTAATTTATTCTTCAACAGTAATTTTCTCCAATATCCACCAGACGATTATAAAACACCCCACATACACGATCGTTCCCACTGTTGTTGATCGTCTGCCAAGCACAGTGGTAAAATTCCAAATGGCGCGATCCAATCCTAATTCCTGAACTTCCTGCATATTTCCATACTTCTCAACTGCGTATTGTACTTGTTCCTTATAGTAAAATAAAGTTCCTGCATAAAGAATTAATAAAGAACAAAATACTGACACTAACGCAGTTATTCCCTTTTTTTCCTTTTGTATCTTTCTTTTTCCTACTTTTACAAACAAGAAACAATCCAATCCTATGATATAAAGTATCATGGAAATTTCCATCACTGCTACAAGTATTAACATATTCGGTTGGCGAGCTATTGTCAGGTCCATACAAGTGTCAATTCCAGCCTTGATTAACGTTGCAAGAAAACCGAAAAGTATACTTTTCGTTATGTACTTCTTATTTCCTTTATCCATATACATCTGCTCTGCTACATAAAATAAAACAGAATTGTAAATCCACCATAATACGATTGATATAAAAAAACCACTTGAAAAATCGCCAAATACCATATAGGGGATTCGTACTAATAACCTGCCTAATATTCCAAACACAACCGTTGCAATGATTACCGCCGCCAATTCATTCTTTCTTTGATCTTCCATATGCTTTTTCCTTTCCTAGAATTTTTTATAATCCCCATACTCTATTCCTACGTTTTCCAGTGCTTCTGCAAATTCTCCTCTTTCTGATCTCACAATAACTCCTTTTTCTTTCAATGCTTCCAAAATTTCCATTTGTTCCTCTTCTTCCGTTTCATAACATACAACTTTCAAAGATGGCAACTCCAGTAAAACTTCCAGATTTTCAATAGGTGTTCCTGTTAAACAAACCGCTTCTAAATTTTCTACTTCATTTAATTCAGAAATATCTTGTACCAAATTATCACTAATATCCAAAATCCGCAGCTTTTTCATTCCCTCCATCCCTTCTATATTTTCAACAAAATTATTGGAAATCCATAGTTCTTCTATCTGGTTGCAATTTTCAAATGCTGTCAAATCATAACAAACAACCCCTGAACCTAAAAATATCTTTTTCAGATTTTTCAATTCTGGAAGTGTATCTGCTAACATTTTTTGCTCTCTTTGATGTAATTTTTCACTTTTTGAAGCTAAATTTTTAAAATCTTGTCTCTCCTCTTCGGACTGAAGATCCACCGTAAATAAAATTTCTAAGGTTGACAAATCCGGAAACTTTTTCAAATCCTCCAAGGTTGTAATGTGTGTAAAAGTAGTATCAATCTCAAAAGATGTAAGTTCTTCCATATCCGTTTTTCTCATTTTCTGATTCTCCTCTCGCATGCAAATAGTCAAAAGACGAATACAAAAACATACTTACATTTAAAATTTTCCCGAACTTATTAATCACATTGTATCATCCCTATATTCTTTCATCAACAAAAATGCACTATGATTTTCTGAATCCAATGGATCTAATTAGTAAAACAACACAATTTACATATCAAAAAGGGGCGTCGCTTTCCCGACAGCCCCTGCATGAATTACTTCGTTGCTACAATTAAATATCTATGTATTGTCCCCTGAACAAATTCTTTTCTTTCGATTTCTTCCTGCATTTTCAGTAATTGTTTAAAACACTTATCTACAGAAAACTCTGGAAACGGCTTTTTTGTACCTGGCAATACCATTTCAACCAGATCTCTTTCATTATCTTCTCCAACCTGCTCCGTAATGAATAAGCCGTTTTTTCGCAATAACCGATATATTTCCATTGGTGCGAAGTCCCCATGTCTATTAATCATAAGATCAAAGGAATGGTTGTGAAATGGTATATCATGAGGATTTTTGCATTCTATAAAATCAATGCCAAGAGGCAACAACCTTTCTTTACACAAGGAAACATTTGGAGCATACCCTTCTGTTGCGGATGTTTTATCAAAGGGATGATTCAGCGATAGCAAGAACTCGCCACCACCCGTATCATAATCCATCATTTGCATATCGGCAGTTAAATGCTCTCTGACGATCCTTTCATAATCCCATGGTAAGTCGTTTTCTCACCTGAATCCCTCCTGTCAAAACGGCGTTCCATCCAAATCATATGGCGTACACTGGTACACGTAATAATTCAACCAATTTGTATACAAGTTATTGGCATGGGCTCTCCACAATAACAATGGTCTGTTCTCTGGATCATTCTCCGGATAATAGTTTTTGGGAAGCTGAATATCCAGACCTTTCCCTTTATCCCGTTTGTATTCTCCATCCAGGGTTACCCGGTCGTATTCGGGATGTCCCATCACAAAAATCTGCCGTCCATCCATAGCCATGCACAAAAATACGCCCGCTTCCTGGGATTCTGCAAGGACAGTCAGCGCATCGCAGTTATGAATATCTTCCGCCGAAACTTCTGTATGGCGGGAATGCGGCGCAAGAAATGCATCGTCAAATCCGCGTACCAACGGTATTTTTCTGTTTTTTACCCGATGCCAGAACAATCCAAACATCTTCTCCGGCAGCATTTTCTTCTGCAAACCATAGTGATAATACAGTCCCGCCTGCGCTCCCCAGCACAGATGAAGAGTGGAAGTCACATGTATCTTGGACCATTCCATAATTTCCTTCAGTTCTTCCCAGTAATCCACCTCTTCAAATTCCATCTGCTCTACAGGAGCTCCGGTAATGATCATTCCGTCAAAGTTTTTGTCCCGTACCTGAGAAAATTCTAAATAGAACTTATTCAAATGGCTGGTGGATGTATTTTTTGACACATGGCTTTTTGCCGCCATAAAAGTTACGTCCACCTGCAGAGGAGTATTAGACAGGGAGCGCAACAGTTGCAGTTCCGTCTCTTCTTTTAGGGGCATCAGATTCAGGATCAGAATCCGAATAGGACGGATATCCTGATGCATGGCGCGTCCCTCATCCATAACAAATATATTTTCTTTTTCCAGAATTTCTCTGGCAGGCAAATCTTTTTGAATCTTGATCGGCATAGTCTTTCTCTCCTGTCTCTACATCAATGGTGCGAATAAACGAAGAAATCTTCCATAAATTTTTGTCCAGAATTTTTCTTTTTTCAGGGTTTCCAGCGTGATCTCTCTGCACTGTTTGAGCGTATCCTGAAAATCTTCTTCTATTTTTTCAACTTCTTTCACCTGATACATCATAGCAGCACACTCAAAATGCAGGTACAGGCTTCGATAGTCCAGATTGATCGTACCCACCACTGCCTTCGTATCGTCTGAAGTAAATACCTTTGCATGAACAAATCCAGGAACATACTGATAGATTTTTACCCCAGCCCGGATCAGTTCGGGATAATACGTTTTTGCCAGCGCAAAAGCATACGGTTTGTCTGGAATATCTGGCATAATAATTTTCACGTCCACGCCCCTCTTCGCCGCATATGTCAACGCAGTAATCATCTCATTATCAATGATCAGATACGGTGTCATAATATGTACGTAATCTTTGGCGGTATTCAAAATATCCATATACACCAGCTCGCCCACATTTTCCTTGTCCAGAGGACTGTCCCCATAAGGGATCACATATCCGTCAGAAGCGATTGCCGGCTGTTTCACATTCAGATACTTTCCAAAATCCTCTTCCTTCACTTCGATATCCCACAACTGAAGGAACATCCAGGTAAAGCTTCGCACTGCTTCACCTTTAACCATCACCGCTGTATCTTTCCAGTGACCAAACCGCTCTTTTTCATTGATATACTCATCTGCCAGATTCACGCCCCCGGTAAATGCCGTATGGCCGTCAATCACCACAATTTTCCGATGATCCCGGTTATTCTGCGTAGTAGACAACGCCGGTTTGATAGAGTTAAATACCTTACACTGGATACCCATACTCTGCAATTTTTCCGGATAGTTGTGGGGAAGCAAAGATACGGTACAGGTGCCATCGTACATAAACCGTACTTCTACACCTTCCTTTACCTTGCGCGCCAAAATATCCCGTATGGTATCCCACATACGGCCCTCTGCCACAATGAAATACTCCATAAAGATAAATTTTTCTGCTTTTTCCAGCTCTTCCACCAATGTCTTAAATTTATCTTCCCCCAAAGGAAAATACTTCACGGAGGAATTCTGGTACGTGGGGAATCCCCCTTTCGTATAAATATAACGGGACAGATTTCCCATCTGACGATCCTGCCGGTTCAGCTGTTCTGTCACCTGCGGCTCCTGCACCTGGTACTTTCTGATTTTTCTTGAGGTATCATTTAACTTTTTATTCATGATCCTCACGCCCACCTGCATTTCCACAAAGATGTACATCAAAACTCCAAAAACAGGAATCAAGGTAAGCGGCACCATCCATGCCAGCTTAAATCCGGGATTTCCCGGCCGGTTGATGATCACAATAACCGTGATCGCCGATAAAAGCCCAAATGCCCAGTATGCATAGACCGCATATTCCTGCAATTTTCCGAAAACGACAAATAAAATACCAAGCTGAATCAAAAGCAGCAGAAATATAATTCCTGTTCGCCCGAATATGATATGAAAAATACCATTTTTTCCTTTCTGTACAATCTTCTGCCCTTTTTCAGACTCTCTGATTTCCTGAACTTTTCCCATAATTCACCTATTCTTCTTCCTGTAAAATATAACATACCTATTCTAATCAAATTTCCCGGGAATGTCAACGCTGCCAAACAGAATGCTTATCTTTCAATCTTCCACATTTCCATAAATGTTTCTTCAGACAATACGGGAATCCCCAGCTCTCTGGCTTTTTTATTCTTTGAAGAATTAGACGTTGTATCGTTATTGATCAGATAGGAGGTTTTGGATGTAACGCTTCCCGTCACCTTCCCCCCTCTTTTTTCAATCTCTGCTTTTACCTCGTTCCGATTGGCAAAATGCTCCACGCTTCCTGTAATCACAAAGATTAACCCCTGCATATCCTGCTCTGCCTCTGTTTTGGGAGGCTCCGGCAGTTCCAGATGAGACAAAAGACGATCGATTTTCTCCTGTCGTCCCTCTTTTGCAAAATAGTCTACAAAACTTTTCGCAATCACCGGTCCGATGCCGTCCACCCTGGCCAGCTCTTCTTCGGTGAGATGACGGATTTTTTCCATATCATAAGCAAATTCTTTGCAGATCATTTTCGCATTGGCAAGTCCGATATTAGGAATCCCTAGCGCATAGATCACCCGGGGCAATTCTGTCTTTTTCGCTTTTTCCAGACTTTCCATCAGATTCTGAAAAGATTTTTCTCCGAATCCTTCCATCGTCACAATCTCGTCCTTATATTTTCCAATCTCGAAAATATCTCCCAGATTGTGGATAAAACCTTTCCCAATAAACTTTTCCAGCGTAGCCTCCGACAACCCGTCAATATTCATGGCGTCCCGACTCACAAAGAGCGTAAATCCCTTGATTGCCTTCGCCGGACAATCCTGATTTCTGCAATATAAGGATTCCACATCATTTACCATCTCAATTTTTGTAGCGCCGCCACATGCCGGGCAGCAGGCGGGAATATCTTTCACGCCGCTTCTTGTAAGATTTTCCTCAATCTGGGGAATGATCATATTTGCCTTATATACACGAATTTTATCTCCGATACCAAGTTCCAGCTTCCGCATAATACTAATATTGTGGACGCTGGCTCTGCTCACAGTCGTTCCTTCCAGCTCCACCGGAGTAAAAATTGCCACTGGATTGATCAGTCCTGTACGGGAAGGACTCCATTCGATAGCTTCCAGCGTAGTATCCGCCATTTCATCCGCCCATTTAAACGCATACGCATTTCTCGGGAATTTTGCAGTTCTTCCCAACGATTCCCCGTAGGCAATATCATCGTACAGCGCCACCAGTCCATCGGATGGAAAATCATTTTTCTTTACTTTATCAGCAAAATATTCCATCGCTTCATCCAGAGTTTCCCCTGTAACCACCCGATATTCTGTCACTTCAAATCCCTGGTTCCGCAGCCATTCCATCTTCTTTTGATTAGAATTTTCAAAATCCACCTGTTCTGCCCTTACCAGTGCAAATGCATAAAACCGCACATGACGGTTTGCAGTAATCTGATTGTTTAACTGACGCACCGAACCACTGCACAGATTCCGGGGATTCTTATATTTTGCATCCACGTCCTCAATCTGTCGGTTGATCTTCTCAAATTCCGAATAGGTAATGATTGCTTCTCCCCTTAGAATCAGTTCCCCCTTATACGGAATTTTCAGAGGAATATTATCAAACACCCTGGCATTGTTAGTCACTACCTCTCCGATCACGCCGTTTCCCCTGGTAACCGCCTTATAAAGTTCCCCCTCCCGATAAGTAAGAACAATCGTAAGACCATCCATTTTCCAGGAAAGCAGCGTTTTTCTGTCTCCGATAAAGCTTCGCAAAGCTTCTCTCTCCTTCGTTTTATCCAGGGACAGCATGGGTGATTCATGGGCTTCCTTAGGAAGCTCATCCACCGCCTCATATCCCACTGTAACCGTAGGGCTTCCTGTCAGTACGGTTCCGCTTTCTTCCTCCAGGCGCACCAGTTCATCGTACAACTCGTCATATTCCCGGTTGCTCATGATTTCCCGGTCTTCCTGATAATATGCTTTGGAGGCACGCTGCAAAAGCTCTGCCAGTTCCTTCATTCTCTCGATCTTTCCTGCCTTATTTCCTGTTTCCATTCTTTTCCTCCCTGCCATTTTTCTTTGTCCGCTCTTTTACCGATAAGGAAGTAGAGGACTGCAAAAGCCTCTCCAATTCCTGCTTTTCTTTTCCCTGAATCTTCCGATATGTCCCTTCTTTCAGATTTCCCAGCAAAATATTCATAATACGCACCCGCTTCAGCTCCGTCACCCGATATCCTAACGCTTCGCACATTCTTCGGATCTGACGGTTCAGCCCCTGCGTAAGAATGATCCGAAACGCCCGCTCATCCAGTTTTTCCACCTTACATGGTCTCGTCACTGTGTCCAGAATCGGAACCCCCGCTGCCATCTTCCTGCAGAAAGCTTCATCGATGGGACGGTTTACTTTTACGAGATACTCTTTCTCATGATAATTCCCGGCTCTCATAATTTTATTCACCAGTTCCCCGTCGTTCGTCATCAAAAGCAAACCTGTAGAATCCTTATCCAGTCTCCCCACCGGAAAAATCCTGATGGGATAGTTCAGAAAATCAATCACATTGTTCTTTTCTCTTTTCTCCGCCGTACATACGATCCCCGCCGGCTTATGAAACGCCAGCAGCACTTTTTCCTCCTGCCGCGTAATCCTCTTCCCGCGAATACAGACTTCCGCTCCCGGTTCAATCTTCATTCCCAGCGCTGCCCTCTCTCCATTGACCGTCACCAGCCCTTCTTCCGTCAGCCGGTCTGCCTCTCTTCGGGAACACACCCCTGCATCGCTGAGATATTTATTCAGACGCATCTGTTCCATGCTTTTCCTCTCCTGTCAAAATTTAAAAACAGGGAGTTGCCGCACATCCGCGACAGCTCCCCTGCTGCTTTCTCAAATACGTACGTAAGAACTCTTTTCTACTGAAAAAGATCTCCCCGGACATATCCTTCTTTCCCTTCAAAATCAATCTGAATCCAGTCTCCGTCTTTGCCGGTCTTCGTCACTTCCTGACCGCCCACCAGCTCGCCGATCTTCTCTGCATCTGCCGACGCCTGCGCCCGCACATTGCAGTTTGATTTTACTTTAATCACATCGCCCACGGCTGCTTCCATAGCTGCAGATCCTTCCACACCCAGTTCGGACAGATATGTGTCAAGCGCCTCATCTGATGCCAGTGCCTCATCATACGCTTTCTGCTTCGCAGCCAGCAGTTCTTGTGTATCTTCCTGATTCGTCAGTTCCGTCATCCGGTTCTGCTGTTCTTCTGTCGGTTCTGCCACAATATGCAGACTACCGTCCTCCCCGGTCTCCACATAGAGACAACTCACTCCTGGAAGCACCGTCTCATAGCCCACATATTTATGGTCGTAGCAGGCAAATACTACATAACTGCCTTCCGTCAGTCCTGCTTTGGTATAGACCTCCACATTGCTGTAGCCTTCAATATAATGAGAGTTCAGAATCGCGCTTTCCTCTGCAGGATCCAACTGATCTACTACTTTTTTCAGATTAGCCACATCTTTTGCGCCAAGTGCGGTATAATACTGCTGAATCAGCGCATTCACTGTAGGATACTCATTTTTTTCCAGAGGGTTCTCCTGTTTCGGCTCTTCGGTAGGCGCTGAAGTTGCCGTAGCCTCCGGCTCTTTCTCCTGATTGTCCTCTGTATCTTTTTCCTCTTCTTTTTGTTCTTTTTCCGTATCTTTCTGCTGTTCCGTCACCTTCTGTTCCTTTTTGGAATCATCGCCAAAAGTTGAAGTGAGGAAACGAATCCCGAAAAACAAAACCAGCAAAACAGCTATGATTGCCAGTCCCAACAGAATATATCTGAGATTATCTGACAGCCATTCTCTAAAATCATCCATCGTATCTCTCCTTTACCGGATATAATCTCTAGTTCAATAAATACCAGTAAATGGTAATAGAAAAACGCATCTGGAGGGATTCGAACCCCCGACACATGGTACCGGAAACCATTGCTCTATCCCCTGAGCTACAGATGCGTACATGTGAGCTTCCTGCTCACTTCGATTACTATACCACACTCAGAAAGGTTTGTAAAGAGAAAGCTTTCATTTTTCATGGAACTGCCGCCTGAAATGTATGTCAAACTTGTGAATACTATTGACAGCTGCAGTCCCATTTCCAGATTCTAAATGTAAATCTTTTTGTCCTTTTTCAGGTAGTAATACACCTGATCTGCCAGTACCTCCCGGGGATCTACATGATTTTCATTGATCTCCGTTACCATATCCACCAGTTCTTCCCGGGTATAATTTCCCTCGCCCGGAATCAGAATACATTCGTGAATGCTGCTGGGCAGAATATAGAAATGATCTCCCAACAGATTCGCCGCCTGTTCCATGATGCCAGGATAAAAGATAACTCCCGCTCCGAATTGCTTCTGTTTGTTCGTAAGCACATACATAGGAAGCTCCTCATTCGCCTCTTCTCCATCATTCTCGATTTCCAGATGCGTAAGGTCTTCTATAGTCAGAAATTCTGCCGGTTTTTCCAGATATGTATATTTTCTGGCGTTTTTCTCCAACTCATCCAAAGAAATGCCCCACCCCTCCAGGTGTTCTTTCTGAATGGTGATCGTAGCGGGATACCTGCTGCTCTCCACCTGATAATAAAAAATCATAGCAAGATCCAGAATCCGTCTGTGGGGAAGCTGCTTTAACTGCTTGCGGTTTCTCTCATAATTGACAATTTTATAATAAATATGGTATTTCAACTTTTCATAATCCCGAAAAATTTCTTTTGTCATACGTACATCCGGTTCATACTGCTCATATCCCCAGAGGATTTTTTCTGCAAGCTGTTCTATGGTAACACCGCGCTTCCAGAATTCAAAATACTCCTGTATAT
>HF995354.1:0-10659 GCA_000432335.1 Firmicutes bacterium CAG:646 | reverse complement strand
TTTTTGTTCAGAATCATGGCGTCCCAGAGGATTCCGTTGTTCTTCGGAATCTGCTCGCAGGTAATATCCACCTCCCCTTCAAATTTTTCTTGCAGTAACTCCATAAATATTCTTTTAAATTCCTGATAATCCAAACTCTTTTCTCCTTTATTCTGATTGTCTGGATCTTCTGTGGGGAAAAATGCACGAACGTGCTGGAAAATAAAAAATGTAGGAAAGCTTTTGCTTCCTCTTCATCATACGATAAAAACGACAAAGATACAAATAAAAAATTCGGAAACTTTCTAAAAAAATAACAGCTCAGACATCTGTATGGCTGAGCTGTTACAAAAAAATTATACTCTGGACAGGTATTCTCCTGTTCTTGTATCGATCTTGATCTTATCTCCCTGATCAACAAACAGAGGTACGTTTACCTGTGCTCCTGTCTCAACAGTTGCCGGTTTTGTAGCGCCCTGTGCAGTATCGCCTTTGAATCCCGGTTCTGTATCTGTGATCTCCAGTTCTACGAACAGAGGCGGCTCGATTGCGAATACGCTTCCGTTGTAAGAACAAATTTTCACAACTTCGTTTTCTTTTACGAACTTCAGAGAATCGCCAACTGTGTTTTTATCAACTGCGATCTGGTCATATGTCTCCATATTCATAAAGTTGAACAGATCTCCATCTGCATACAAATACTGCATGTCCACTCTGTCGATACGAGCTGCCGGGAACTTCTCAGTAGGTCTGAAAGTTTTCTCAACTACGCCTCCGTTGATCACATTTTTTAATTTTGTTCTGACGAAAGCTGCTCCTTTACCAGGTTTTACATGCTGAAATTCGATAATCTGAACTACGTTGCCATCGATTTCCAATGTGATGCCATTTCTGAAATCTCCTGCTGAAATCATATAGATATTCCTCCTTATTTTTACAAAAAACTTGCCTATGCTATATTCTATAATAATCACCGGGATTTTTCAACTATTTCTTTGCTTCTTATAAAAATAAAGTACTATTTTCTCCAGATATCGCTTCAAAACGATCTGAATCTCCTCCTTGGGATGGATCGGTTTCACCAAAATATTGCGCATACCGCATCGTTTCGCCCCATACACATCTGTAAATAACTGATCTCCGATAAAGATCGTGTTGGACAGATCGGTATGCATCAGTTCCATCGCCCGCAGATAATTCTTTCGGGAAGGTTTGTGAGCATTTTCAATAAAATGCACCTGTACGTCTTTATTGAACATAGTTACCCGTTCAATCTGGTTATTCGACAACAGACAGCAGGAAAATCCCAGTTCCTTCAGATGAACAAACAGCTTTTTCGCCCGCTCGTCCGCCGGCGCTCCATGAGGTACTAAAGTATTATCAATATCAAAGATCAATCCCCGATAGCCTTCCTTATATAACTGATCAAAGTCAATGACATAAGTGGAATCCATCCAGCTATCCGGATAAAACTTTTCAAATAACATCTTTTCTTCCCCCTCTTTTGTCCTGCATCAAAAACCACTTCATTCTTTCAAATTCTTCTTCCATGATGTCGTATCCATGCTGATAAAATGCTTCCAGCTTTTGGGTGTCACGTTCCAGTCTGGCTACCGGCTCCATCTCCGGCCGGATTACAAATATTTTGCCTTCTTTTTCCCATTTTTCAATGTAATCCATGATCCGATTATAAGATTTTGCCCTGTTTTCCATACATTTTACCAAATTAGGGTACTGTTTCCCATAAGCTGCATGATAAAAACGATTCCTCTTTCTGCCTTCTTTTTTTCGATACCCCTCATTTCTCGTGAGAACCACCACATTCCGACTATGCCCCGTCTTCAGAGAATGAATCAAAGGAATCGAGTCTGCCAGCCCCCCGTCAAGATAAGGCGTTCCATTTACCATAACGATCTTTGTAACCAGTGGCATACTGCTGGAAGCCCGGCAAATTTCCATCAGTCTCCGGGGATCTGAGTGTTCGCTGAGATATTCCGCCCTCCCGGTAATACAGTTGGTCACTACCATCTCGCACTGAATATCTGACTGAAAATACGCATCAAAATCAAAGGGAAAGATTTCCTCCGGATATTTTCGGAAAACCATATCCATATCCAACAGTGTATGGGTTTTCAGCGTGTTCTTAAGACTCACATAACTATTTTCTTTCTCGGTGACAATGGTACACTTTCTCATACGTCCCTTCTGATGGGAAACATACCCGGTGGCGTTACAGGCTCCTGCCGAAGTTCCCACCACATACGGAAAATAGAATTCTTTCTCCATAAGGAAATCAAGCACTCCCGCAGTAAAAATCCCACGGTTTGCTCCTCCCTCCAGTACCAGTCCTGCTTTTTTCATATAAGCTCCCCTCTTTATTTCCAAGGCGCCCCTTCACCGGACGCCTGATACTTCTTATTTTTATCGCTGTTCCAGCGCAATATATTCTTCCTCCGGTTTTACATTTTTATACGCCGGACGGATGATCTTATCCATATTGATCAGCTCTTCCATTCGATGAGCGCTCCATCCTACGATACGGGCGATCGCAAACATTGGAGTAAATAATTCTGTGGGCAGATCCAGCATACTGTAAACAAAGCCGCTGTAAAAATCCACGTTGGCGCTTACGCCTTTGTAAATATGACGCTCCTCTCCGATAATCTTCGGAGCCAGACGCTCTACCATACTGTACAGGGCAAAATCCTTATCTCTTCCCTTCTCATGGGCAAGCTGCTGTACAAAGCCCTTGAAGATTTCTGCACGAGGGTCGGAGATAGAATATACTGCATGACCCATTCCATAGATAAGCCCCTTCTTATCAAAGGCCTCCCGATGAAGCAGACGGCGCAGATAATTTCCCACTTCCTCTTCATCTGTCCAGTCTTTCACTTCTTTTCTCATATCTTCAAACATTTTTACTACTTTAATATTAGCACCGCCGTGTTTCGGTCCTTTTAAGGAACCTAACGCTGCTGCAACTGCAGAATATGTATCTGTTCCGGAAGATGTTACCACGTGAGTCGTAAAGGTAGAGTTGTTACCGCCTCCATGCTCCATATGCAGAACCAGAGCAATATCCAGAATCTCCGCCTCCAGCTGAGTATACTTCTTATCCGGTCTCAGCATCCGCAGAATATTCTCCGCTACCGATAACTTGGGGTCCGGGCGGTGAATATACAGGCTTTTTCCTTTGATAAAATGATTGTATGCGTGATATCCATATACCGACAGCATGGGAAATACGCTGATCAGATTCAGACACTGGCGCAGAACATTAGGCAGAGAAGTATCGTCTGCATTATCATCGTACGCATACAGGGTAAGAACGCTTCGCGCCAGAGTATTCATCATATCCGGCGTGGGCGCCTTCATGATGACATCCCTCACAAAATTGGTGGGAAGACAGCGCTGATCTGCCAAAAGCTGTCCAAAATCTTTCAGTTCCTCTTCCTTCGGCAATTTTCCGAAAAGCAGCAGATATGCCACTTCCTCAAAACCAAAACGTTTTCCTTTCAGAAAACCTCCTACCAGATCATGGATCTCATATCCTCTGTAGTACAGCCGTCCTTCACAGGGAACGGTCTCGCCATTCACGATTTCGGTGGAATGAATCGCAGAAATCTGAGTCAGCCCGGCAAGAACACCCTTACCATTAATATCTCGCAGTCCACGTTTCACATCGTACTTTCCATAAAGAGCCACATCCATCTTACTGTTTTCAATACAGATATCTGTCAGTGCTTCCATCTCCGGTGTTACTTCCAATTTAAAATCTGCCATACCATATTCCTCCTTCTTTTCCCTGCCAACCGTCTCTGCCCTCAAAAGAACCTTCTGTACCCGGCGTTTTTCCTTTTAAAATTCGTAAGATACTATTTATTATACATTTTTATGGTACTCCTTACAATATTCAAAATCTTAAAAAATCATGAACATGAAAAGAGCTGCCCTAAGCAGCCCTTTTCCTTTGCTCTTCTATTTTCTGAAGGATAACACTTCTTCCTCATATTTTTTCACTTCTTCAAACCAGGTTTCTCTCACCGGAACCCCCTGGCTTTCACAGAAATAGTCCCACACGGCGCCAAAAGGATACGTTTTTACTTCCTCCTGCAGCAGCATCAGTTCTGTAAATCGATTCTGATCCTGCATTTCTTTCATCTGTTTATTCGGTGACAAAAGCGCGTACAGAAGTGCTTTCTGCATATTCCGCATTCCCACGGTCCATGCGGAGATCCGGTTAATGCTGGCGTCAAAGAAATCCAGCGCCAGAAGTACCCGGTCAAGAGCGTCATTTCTCACAATTTCCTTGGCGATCTCCCTTGTCTCATCATCAAAGAGCACCACATGATCGCTGTCCCAGCGTACCGGACGGGTGACATGAAGGGCGATCTTATCGCTAAACAGCAAGAGCGATGCGATTTTATCGGACACCACTTCTGTCGGGTGATAGTGCCCATTGTCCATCAGGCTGAGAATCCCGTTTTTCGCCGCATAATTCATAGTAAATTCACTGGAGCCTACTGTATAAGATTCCATTCCGATACCAAATACTTTGGATTCCAGACAAACCAGAACTTTCTCTCTGTCATAATTAATGGATAAAATCTGATCCAGAGAATCTTTAAATCTCGCTCGCGGTCCCAGACGATCTGCCGGAATATCCTTATATCCATCAGGAATCCAGATATTCATGGTGCAAGGCTGCCCCAGCTCTTCGGCAAAATACTGGGAAATCCGAATACATGCTTTTCCATGGTCAATCCAGAAACGGCGGATCTCTTCATCGGGGCTTGACAGTGTCAAGCCGTCTTTTACCTTGTCATGAGAAAAATAAGTCGGATTAAAATCCAGTCCCAATCCCCTCTCTTTTGCGAATTCTACCCATTTTCTGAAATGTTTCGGTTCCAGTTTATCCCGGTCCACAAATTCCCCATTTTCAAAAATAGCGTAATTTGCATGAAGATTTAATTTGTGTTTTCCTGGCACCAGACTCAGTACTTTATCAATATCCGCCATCAACTCTTCCGGTGTGCGGGCTTTTCCCGGATAATCCCCCGTCGCCTGAATCCCTCCGGTAAGCGGTCCTTCGTGGTCAAATCCCGTCACATCATCTCCCTGCCAGCAATGCATAGAAATCGGAATATTTTTCAAGGTTTCCAGGGCTTTGTCTGTATCTACACCGAGCCCTGCATACATCTGTTTCGCTTCTTCATACCTCTCTTTATTGGTCATACCCTTACTCCTCCCAAATCAATATCTTGTAATCTTTATATCAAAAGACTGATGGATCACATCTCTTGCCGCTTCCACCGAGTCAAATACGCCTGCATGAAGCATCTGCGCCGTCAGATTTCCAATAGCAGTAGCCTCGGTGGGACCTGCATGAACTTCTTTTTTCGTTGTACGGGCAGTCAGTTCATTCAGATAAGCGGCATTGGCGCCGCCTCCTATGATATGCACTCTCCCGAAAGTTCTCCCCGCCATCTCTTCCAGTTCTTTCACCGTTTTTCCATAACACTCTGCCAGACTGGCATAGATCACCGTGGCAATCTCTCCCAACGTCTCCGGCACCGGCTGCCCGCTTTCTCTGCAGGCTGTCCGAATCTCCTCTGTCATGTTGTCCGGCGCTAAGAACCGATCGTCGTTTACATCCACCCGGGAAGGAAATTCTCTCGCTTCCTCCGCCATGGCGCATATCTCTTCAAAGCCGTACGCATCATCGTACTCATGACGCACTGACTGAATCATCCACAGACCCATGATATTTTTCAGATAACGGAACCGATAATCATAGCCCCCTTCGTTGGTGAAATTCAGCTGACAGCTCCTTTCAGAACAGTCCGCTTCTTTTCGCTCAATTCCCATAAGAGACCAGGTTCCCGAACTGATATAGATAAAGTCATCGTCATTTGCCGGAACCGCCAGCACTGCCGAACCGGTATCATGGGTGGCAGGAACCACCACATGCAGGTTATATCCCACTTCTTTCTGCACTTCTTCTGTGAGATTCCCCAGATCCGTTCCCGGCATCACGATTTTCTGGAACATCTCTCTGTTATATCCCAGAAGATCGATCAGTTCGTAATCCCAGTCTTTCGTCTGAGGACTCACCAACTGACCGGTGGTGGCTTCCGTATATTCATTGACCTTCTTTCCAGTAAGGCGGTAGTGGAAATAATCCGGCACAAACAACAGTGTTTTCGCCCGTTCCATATACTCAGGGTGCTGTTCTTTCACTGCCATCAACTGATAAATCGTATTAAAAATCGCTTTCTGAATACCTGTTCTCTCGTACAGTTTATCCAGACTGATCTTCTCATACACTTTTTCATCCATGCCGTTGTTCCGTTTGTCTCGGTATCCCACCGCATTTCCCAACATCTGATCCTTTTCATCCAACAGAACAAAATCTACTCCCCAGGTATCAATTCCCATACTGACCGGAATTTTCCCCAGTTCTTTGCACTTTTTCATTCCATTCAGGATTTCCCGATACAGCCGGTCGACTTCCCAGCACCGTTCACCGTCCTTTTTTACCATTCCGTTGGAAAAACGATAGATTTCTTCCAGCCGCATTTTTCCATTTTCCATCCATCCCAGCATGTGACGTCCGCTGGACGCCCCAATATCCACTGCTAAATAGTATTTATTCACGGTTATCCTCCTTGCTCTCTTCTAAATTCCTGAGCTTTGTATTGATTGTACCGGATTTTTCCCTTCCAAAAAAGAACCTGATTTGCATTAGGGTATGTCCTTATTTGCACTCTTACGCTTCGATTACCTTTTTAAATCTCTCATACGCCTCTGCCCATGTTTCCACATTCTGCGGCTCATACTCTGTAATTTCAGAGGAGCGGGCAATCAGATCCCTTGCCGTCTGCAGATCATGAATCTCCGGCACATCCCCGGCTGCATAAAGCTGCATCACCAGATTTCCCAGAACCGTAGCTTCCACCGGACCGGTGATCACTTTTCTGCCGCAGGCATTTGCCGTAAACTGACAGAGAAGTTTACTCTGTGTTCCGCCCCCTACGATATAGATCGTATTGTAATGTTTTCCCGTACAAGACTCAATCTCTTCCAGCGCCATGCGATATTTCAGCGCCAGACTCTGATCGATACAGCACACGATTTCCCCAATGGTCTCTGGAATTGCCTGCCCGCTCTTTTCACAGTACTCCCGGATTCGTCTTGGAATATTTCCTGCCGGACCAAATTCCTGCGCATCGGGATCAATAAAGCTTTGCAGCGCTGACACTTCTTTTGCCATAGTTTCCAGTTCCCCAAAACCGTACTCCTGTCCTTCCCTGATCCACTGGCGGCGGCTCTCCTGGATCAGCCAGGTTCCAATAATATTTTTCAGAAAACTGGTTTTATATTCACATCCGCCCTCGTTGGTAATGTTATACTTTTCAGAATTTTCATCAATAACCGGGGTATCCAGCTCTGTTCCCAACAAAGACCAGGTTCCGCTGCTCAGGAAAATAAAGTCTTTCTCTTTTGCCGGAACGGCAATCAGAGCGCTCTGGGTGTCATGGGAAGCCACTGCCACGACGTCCACTTTCGGTACTCCCAACTCCTCGCAGATTTCATCGGAAAGCTGCCCGATCACTGTGCCGCAAGGTACAATATCTGTAAAAATATGTTCCGGGATTCCCAGCGCCTCCATAACTTCCTGAGACCAGATACGTTTTTTTGCATCTAAAAGCTGTGTGGTAGATGCGATAGAGTACTCTGTACTTTTTACCCCTGTAAGGAAATAGGCAAAAAGATCTGGCGTCAGCAGCAATTTATCTGCCCTCTCCAGAACCTCCGGACGATTTTCTTTCAATGCCAGCAGCTGGAACACCGTATTCAATTCCATAAACTGCAGACCTGTCGTTTCATAAAATCTCTCTTTCGGCAAATACTCAAAACTTTTTTCAATCATTCCCTGGGTTCTGCTGTCCCTGTAATGGATGGGATTCTCCAAAAGTTTTCCTTCTCTATCTAACAGTCCAAAATCCACCCCCCAGGTATCGATTCCAATACTGTCAAAGCCCCCGGATAATTTTGCCTTAATAATTCCCTGTTTGATCTCATAAAACAGGCGTAGCGTATCCCAATACATCGTTCCGTTTACAATCACCGGATCGTTGGAAAATCTGTGGATTTCCTCCAGTTCTAAGATCTCCCCATTATAAGTTCCAATCATAGCTCTGCCGCTGGACGCTCCAAAATCAAATGCTAATACTCTTTTGCTCATGGTAAAAACTCCTTTCCTATATAACAGTTATTTTACAATTCTTTTTTGTTTTTTTCTTGTAATTATCTGGAAAATTATATAATAAATTTCTCCTGTCTGTTTCTTCGACAAAAAGAGGCTGTCGCATTCCCTGCGACAGCCCTTTCCTACTCTTTATTCTTTGATTATTCGTACAGGTTCTGTGCGATTTCTTCGTCTTTCATATTTTCAGCAGTATACCACTGGCATCCTGTATCTACATCTTCTACAGTTTCTCCATTTGCTGCTGCATACAGAAGTTCTACAATTTTCTCACCCATAGCTACCGGAGCCTGTGTGATCGCGCCAAGGAAAGTTCCGTTTTCTACTGCGCCCATGATAACTTTACCGGAGTCAAATGCTACACCGATTACCTGGTCTTCACCAGTACCGAATTTCTGCAGTGTCTCGTTTGCGCTCACCATTGCCTCACCAGAGTGCTGGTTGGAACCATATACAGCGATAGTGTCTTCTTTGTTCAGGATTGTCTCACAGTCTGTCTTAGACAGGGAAGCGTCTACCTGTGCCGGAACTGCAACTTCAATCACAACATCTGCGCCGTCTGTTTTCTTTACTTTACTGTCTCCCACGTATTTGTCATTTCCTTCTACAGTTACTGTCTTTCCATCTGCCTGGATCAGCTCTGCGATCTTGTCGATGAATCCCAGTCCACGGTTTACGATGGATTCCGAAGTAGCATCCTGTCCCAGAACACCAATTCTTACAGGACCGTCTGCTTTAGCAATTCTGTCTTTGATGGCTTCGTAGGTTTTCTCTGCTGCCAGAGCGCCTGCTGCATAGTTGTCTGTTGCTGCATTCGCTGCAATAGAACCTTCCGGAGCGCCCGGTACGCCGGAGTCAAATCCGATGATCGGGATCCCTGCGGACTGTGCCGTTGTGATCGCATCCAACAGAGCATCTGTTGACAATGCTGCCAGCCCGATCGCATCTGGTTTTGCATTGATCGCACTTGTCAGCATCTGTAACTGATCAGCTACATCAGACTCTGTGTTTGGTCCAACGAAATTGATAGTAACACCCAGTTCTTCTGCTTTCTGTTCTGCACCTTTCAGTACTGCCTGCCAGTATGCATGCTGGAAGCCCTTGGATACGATCTCGAAGTGCATACCGCCTTCTTTTTTCGCATCATCTTTTGCCGCATCGTCTGTTGCTGCATCATCTTTTGCTGCGTTGTCTGTTTTTGCAGTGTCATCTGTCTTTGTTGTCTCTGCGGAATCAGATCCACAACCTGCTGCCATTGTTGCCACCATTGCTGTACATAACAGTACGCTTAATACTTTTTTCTTCATTTTGAAGTCCTCCTTTTTCTATATACATAGCGTCCCGCACTATATATTTCTCTTTTCATAACAATTTCTATTTCTTTTTATTTTTCAATACGTCGATATATACTGCCAAGATCAGTACAAGTCCTGTGATGATCTGCTGACCACTCGCCTGGAACCCTACGAACGGAAGTCCGATCTTTAACAGTCCCATAACAAATACACCGAGAAGTGTTCCTGAGATTGTACCAGCTCCTCCATTCATGGAAGTTCCTCCGATGATCGCTCCGCAGATGGCATCCATCTCCAAACCGGCTCCGCCGCCCGGAGCTACAGAAGAGGAAAGTACTCCCGCATAGGCAACTGCCGCCAGTCCGGTAAAGATGCCTGAGATCACATATGCCAGCCACTGCCATTTTACTACGTTGACTCCGGAAAGACGCAGCGCTTCTTTGTTGCTTCCTACCGCAATGATATAACGTCCCGGTCTTGTCTTATTCAAAAAGATGGACATGAGCACTGCCGCTGCAAGGACAAAGATCAGACCCACGGGGATGATCGTTCCCCCTACATTCAGCTTAAAGAGGTTACGAAAAGCTCCTTCCGGCGTGCTGGATGCCGGCCAGGCCACGGATAATCCTCCAGTCACCAGAGAACCAAGACCTCTTGTGATCATCATAGAACAAAGAGTGGCAATAAATGGAGGCAGGTTCATAACTGCTACTAAAAATCCATTGAAAATTCCCATCAGAAGTCCGCAGCCCACACATACCAGAAGTCCCAGCCATACGGGCAGTCCTTTATGCACTACCAAAAACGCGCCGATCAGAGAGTAACAGAACATTCCCGTTCCAATGGATAAGTCCACACCGCCGGTGATCAGACAAAATGTAACGCCCATTGCCATAAAAGCAATGTAATAAATCATATCCAACAGACTCAGCATGGTGGTATACTGGCGGAAACTGCCGCTTGCAATACTGAATACCACAAACAGTACGATAACCGCCATCAAAACAACCATTTTCTGAGATCCTATCGCTTTCACCAAAGGATTGTTCGTAAAAACATTTCCTTTTTTATTTTCCCTTGTCATCTCTTCTCCTCCTAATCTCTAAGCGTTGCCGC
>HF995353.1:14384-15608 GCA_000432335.1 Firmicutes bacterium CAG:646 | reverse complement strand
CTTCACCCATTTTCTCACCCTCCATTTTGTTTCTCTGCTTTTGGCGTATCTGTTTCCTATCTGTAAATTCTGTGACTATTATATGTCTAACCTGTGGCTTTCGGAATAGAATAATCTCTAAAAAAAGGTTAAAAATTTACGATAACCGTAAATTTTTAACCTTTTTTATAAACACTCTGTACAAACTCAATTTTGTCTTTCCTTAAATGGAAATAACAACTTCTCATGTTCCTCTGTATACATATTTACCGGAGTGACCAATTCACTCCCCGCATTGATCCGGGAAGGCACCTTCTCTCCCCGCAGCATTTCTATCGTGTATTTCACTCCCAGATATCCCATTTTAAAAGGCTTTTGAAGCACAAATCCTTGAAAAACTCCTTGCTCCATCATCGTGATTCCCTCCTGAGAGCTGTCTATCCCCACCATGGATATCTGATCTGCCGCTTTCAGATCGCGGACTGCCCGCGCCGCCCCTACGGCAGAATACTCATTCAAACCTGCGATCACACCCAGATCCGGGTACTTCTCCATCAATTTCTCCGATAGTTCATAGGCTCTTTGATACTGGGAGCCACAATAGACGACCTCCACATAGTCCTCCTGTCTTTCTCCCATTCCTTCCCGGAAGCCTTTTTCCCTCTCCATGGCAGTGGACGCCCCCTCCACGTGACCTACCACCGCCACTTTCTTTCCTTCTGGAAGAATTTTCTTCACATATTCTCCCAGCTTTTTTCCAGCTTCCAGATTATCTGTGGAAACCATCAGATCTCCGATATCTTTATCCACCTCTGAGTCAATAAGCACCAGTGCAATTCCCTGTTCTTTGATTCTTTCTAGGAAATGAGTGCTCTGGGTATAGCTCACCGGAGAAATAATCAGCGCATCGGGCTTTTCTTCTCGTTCCAAAATCTCCCGGATCAGCGCATTTTGCCCCTCATAGTCCTCCTCCGAATCAGGAGCTTTTACTTCCAGATGCACTCCGTATTCCTCTGCCGCCGTCCGGGCCCCCTCCAAAAGAGCCGTCCAAAAATCATTTGTCTCATCGATGATCTTGGGGATATAAATCAGGGAAAGCTTTTCTTCTTCCCTGCTCCTTCCCCCAAAAATCCCTGCGCCTGCTCCCAAAAGCCCTAAAATCACCAACAGGATGCCAAGCGTCCACCTTTTTTTCTTATCCATGTTCCCGCTCCTTTGGTATCTTTACCACCGCTTTTGTCCCTT